>JAHDGK010000001.1:14083-175640 GCA_020627685.1 Granulosicoccus sp.
GGAAATTTGACGACAATTCCTACAAGGTATCCGGTGGATTACACGGGGTAGGTGTATCGGTGGTCAACGCCCTCAGTGAGTGGCTTACGCTGACCATCCACCGTGATGGACATGTCCATACCCAGGAGTACCGGGACAGTAAGCCGGTAACCGAGCTTAAAGTAGGGGAGAAAACCGATAAAACCGGGTCAATGATTCATTTCAAACCCAGTGCGGATACTTTTTCTAACATCAACTTCGTATACGACATTTTATCGAAACGCCTTCGCGAACTGTCTTTCCTGAACAGCGGCGTCAGAATTATCCTGACGGATAAGCGTACGGATCAAACTGATACCTTTGAATACGAGGGTGGCATCAGGGCTTTTGTTGATCATCTCAACCGGAAGAAGTCAGCGGTTCACTCTACGGTTATCCACACGCTCGGCAGTAAGGACGATGTAGCCGTAGAAGTTGCTCTGCAGTGGACGGACAGTTACCAGGAAAATATTTTCTGTTTCACCAACAACATTCCGCAGCGCGATGGTGGAACTCACTTAGCCGGGTTCAGATCGGCAATGACCCGAACACTTAACCAATACATGGAAAGTAATGGTGCAAGTGCGAAGGCTAAAGTATCGGCGACGGGTGATGACGCGAGAGAAGGGCTAACTGCGGTATTGTCGGTGAAAGTGCCTGATCCTAAATTCTCTTCCCAGACGAAAGATAAGCTTGTGTCGTCGGAAGTGAAGGGCATTGTTGAATCTGTGCTCGGTGAATTCATGCATGACTTCCTGCAAGAAAACCCAACCGAAGCCCGTGAGATAACCGCCAAAATTATTGACGCTGCCAGAGCGCGGGAAGCTGCGCGAAAGGCGCGTGAGATGACTCGCCGCAAGGGTGCTTTGGACATTGCAGGTCTGCCAGGTAAACTGGCTGATTGCCAGGAAAAAGATCCAGCCAAGTCAGAAATCTATTTGGTGGAAGGGGACTCAGCCGGTGGATCGGCGAAACAGGGTAGAGATCGTCGCAGGCAGGCAATTCTGCCGCTAAAAGGCAAAATATTAAATGTTGAGAAGGCCCGCTTCGACAAAATGCTGCAAAGTGCGGAGGTCGGAACCCTAATAACGGCTCTTGGCTGCGGCATAGGGCGCGATGAATTTGACCCGGACAAGCTGCGCTATCACTACATCGTCATCATGACGGATGCCGACGTGGATGGTTCGCATATCCGTACATTGCTGCTGACGTTTTTCTACCGTCAAATGCCAGAGCTTATTCGTCGTGGTCATATCTACATAGCGCAGCCGCCTCTGTACAAAGTGAAGAAGGGCAAGCAGGAACGCTACGTTAAGGACGACGCTGAGCTGAATGCCTATCTGCTTCAATTAGCGCTTGATGGTGCTCGTTTGCACGTTAACAGCGATGCTCCGACCATCAGTGAAACCGGTTTTGAATCGTTAGCGCAGGAATACATGCGTATCGGGCTATTGATGAATCGCATGGAAAGACGTTTCAACCGAGATGTTCTGGAAGCGATGATCAATCAGGCACCGCTGGCAGAAGAAGACTTGGCGAGTTCAGAGAAGGTCGGGACCTATGCGCAGGCACTGATCGGGACACTGAACGAGTCTCTGTCCGAAACCTCGCAATACGCGGCTTCAGCAACTGAATTCGAAGGTCAGCACGGTATCAGACTGGTTCGACGAGTCCATGGTAATGACAAGGAAATACTCTTGGATCCCGGTTTCTTTAAATCACCGGATTACCGAAGCCTGGCAAAACTGGCGGACAAACTGGTAGATATGCTAGGTGAGGGTGCCTACGTCGCCCGCGGTGAGCGAGAGATGCCGGTAGCAACGTTTAAAGAAGCTATGGATTGGTTGATCAATGAGTCTAAGCGTGGTCTCACTATCCAACGCTATAAGGGCCTGGGCGAAATGAACCCGGAGCAGCTGTGGGAAACAACCATGGATCCAGAAGCGCGTCGCATGTTGCAGGTGAGTATCGAAGATGCCATTGCAGCCGATGAAGTCTTTGACACGCTGATGGGTGATCAAGTTGAACCCAGACGTGAGTTTATCGAGCGCAACGCTTTGTCAGTGGCGAACCTCGACGTATAGGGTCGACACAGACCGGTTAGCGACCCTGAAACAGATGCCGGTATAGGCGGCTCACGATGGGTCGCCGCTCTGAGTTATTGAGTTCCAACCGGACCTTGCCATCCGGATCCTTGGTGGCAGCCTCCACCCACTTAAGGTTCACTATCGATTTGCGGTGAATTTGAGTAAATGTTGCGTCATCCAACTGGGGCAGAAGTGCTCGCAATGATTCGCGAATAACAACGGACCTGTTGGCTGTGTGCACTTCAATGTATTTATCCGATGCTTCAAACAGGATCACGTCTTCCACTGGAATTAGGTAGACCTGATCGCCGACAGTGGCCCGGATGGTTTGAATCTTCTCACCCGGTTCTTCAGATGTTGTGGTCAATAATTTGACGATCTTATCGTTTATGGCCTCCGGTGCCTGAGCGAGTACGCGAGAGCCCATCTGAAGTTTTAGACGCTCAACGGTGTCTACCATTCTTTTGGCAGTGACCGGTTTAACCACGTAGTCCACAGCTGCCAGTTCAAATGCTTCAATGGCGTGTTCTGTAAAGGCGGTGACAAACACGAAAAGAGGCAAGGGGTAATACTCAGGGTCAGACACCTCTGGCCAATCTTCAACGATGGTCTGAACCACTTCTAAGCCGTTGGCACCGGGCATCTGTATATCAAGAAACGCGATATCAATTTTCCGGGTTTGTATCTCGCGTATAGCCTGAGTACCGGACTGACTACGGCTGACCACATCAACCTCTGGCCACAAGCTTTTAAGCTCATCTTCTAATGCTTCTAGCAACAGAGGCTCGTCGTCTGCCAGTAGGACAGACGGTGAAAGCGGTGAAATATCAGTCATGGCTCACCGGTACGTTAATAGTGACCAATGTGCCGCCATTATCACCGCTCAACGGGGATTCGAAGGTGATGGATGCTCCGGTTCGGTAGGTTTCATTTAACCTTTCACGAACGCTTTTCAATCCGAATCCGCCGCCGTCGTCAGAGCTTTTCATGGGAACACCCGTATTTTTCACACTCAGCAACAGCTCTTTGTCTAACAAAACAGCATTAACGTCTAAGTGAGCGATGCCGTCATAGGGCTCAATACCATGTTTGATTGCGTTCTCAACCAGAGGCTGTAACAACAGAGACGGTAGTTTGAAATCGCCGACTGAAGGTGGCATGTGCAGATGATAATTCAGTCTTTCACCAAACCGAATTTTCATCAATGCCAGGTAGTTCTCTAATATTTTGAACTCGTCTTCGACCGTACCTTCAGCATTCCTAGAGCCATCCAGTGTCGCTCTTAGAAATTCTATAAGTTGATCTAGAAGGTGTTGCGCATCGGTAGGATTTTTGGTGATTAACACGCGTAGATTAGCCAGCGTGTTGAACAACATGTGCGGTTCTATCTGCGCTTTGAGCATCGATAGCTGCGCTTCGCTGGCTTGCAGTTGTAGTCGAGCGATATTTTCACGGGTGCTGTAATACCAGGTTGAGCCCACCGCCATAATCACAGAGAGCATCAGGGAGCCTAGAAATACAGATTCTGTGGGAATAACGCTAACAGGGTGTCCGAGTATCCAGCCGGCTAAGGAACGACCCAATACATAGCCTGTTAAAACAATAGCCATAAACGCTGTTGCGCGAATGGGCAAAGCGATGGGTGGCCGTCGGGATAAGAAGTAGGACCAACTCAGCATCATGATGCATAAGGTTTGTCCAATACACTGTGAGTAGGTCCAAACCGTCCAGTATGATTCTCGGTTAAGTTCGCTGATCATCAGCCACAGAAATAGCGCGAGCAACGAGCAGATGAAAATATTAATCACGACAACCATCACGGGGTGCAGTGAGGATATTCGCGACTTGGGCGTATTGCCTGTCATTCTTCGACTAAGCCGCTTTAACAAATTTTCCATGAAAGCCCAGTGGCAAGTGATAGGGGAGGTTACACGTTGATATCGGTCCGTCTTGTACAGCTTCCGCATTGAACACAGACAGTGTTGTTTTCGAATTTTCCCAATCGAAAGCGGTGCCTACCAGCCATCCGCTTCCTTCCTTAGCGCCTGTTTTGGGTACGAAAACGTGCTCTTCGGCGATGAAGTTGTTCCCATAGGTCCAATTGGCGACTGAATCCTGTTTGCGATCGAATCTGGATATTTGGTTAAAACCGAAAACAGCATCGGGTAAATCTTGAGTTCTCGTTAACATCGATAAGGACTGGGTTCTGTAGCCGGCAAATCGCGGGTCAAAGCTTGGGAATTCGGCTCGCGAGAACGGTAAGGTTTCGGAACGGGCAGTTTTTGTGTCCAAATCAAGAATAATTTCCTGCGCCTTCGCCAGATCACGACTCTCAATTTCAGCTCGCGTGGGCAGCTTGCCAGCAACTGCATTTTTAACCGACGTGTTGAATTCCTTCCAGGGTTCTGAAGTCGCCACTTCGATGCGAAGCTGTTTGCCATCCTCCCAGGCATTGCCGAAGTGGAAAGCAAAAAATGGAGGGAGCTCGAAGCGATGCTGCACGTTGAGAGTGGCTTTGTCGACTAGCAAAATTTCCACAGATCCGTCTTCGTCCCAACCTAGCATGTCAGCGAATGAGACATCGTGCCTACCTTCGAAGGTTATGGGCATCAGTACAAAAACAATAAAGCGTTCGGTTACTGCGAAATCATGGACCATGTTCGTGTGTGTCGCGTCGATGACCTGGGTTCGATTAAGCTCACCCGTGGCGGACATGTCGTAAATCACAAGCTTCCCGGCTCCAGATAGGTAACCGAAGTTCCATAAGTGGCCGTCCGGGTCCATTCGAGGATGAGCCGAAAATGAAACACCGTCGGTCTCTGGCGAAAAAACCTTCCTGCCTAAGGTATCTAGTGTTTTTGCATCCAGACGCCAAGCGGAACCTGCCTCCCATAACGCTAACACCTCCTCGCCCAGTGGCAGTACAGAAATGTTGGCTACATTGAGATCGTCCGGTTTCAGAACGGGTAGGGCATCGCTCAAATGTGTGCCAAATCCATCTCTTAGAAATCGACCTGCTGATTTCTCTTCGATCAGTTTCGTCGTTTGTACCATTTTTGCCCGGTGCACTAACTCACTGCCGTGTAAATCGAACGAGTGCACCATGCCGTCTCCATCGAACCAATGATGGTACTGAGTATCGCCTCGCTGCATTTTTGCAGGACCGTTTCTAAATAAAGTACCTCTAAGGTCTGAGGGCAGCGCCCGGTCAAACTTAACCCGCGTAGGTTCGTAGGATTCAGGAATAGACAAAAAGCTGCTGCTGAATGCCAGTTCTGGAGATAAAGGAGCGTTAGTTTTGGAAAGCTTAACAAGCTCTGATGCAAATGCAGCGGTGTTGCTAGCTATTCCCGCATTCAAACCCAGTAAACCTAAGGACTTCAGTAACTGTCGTCTATTCACAGTGAGTCTCCCGGTGACTAGTTCATGGATACGGTGATTTGCGTGCCGTCCTCTGGCACTTCAAACATTACGTCTGCCCATTTAGGTGCGCCGAAAACCCGTGTGCCGTTTAGAGAGGCGCCCCAGGGTTCGTTGGGTATTCCCAAAAGATTGGTATCCAGATCTTCATTTCCGTTAGCGTCCTGGAAGAGCATTACCGCGTATTCACCCACTGGAATATTGTCGAAGGTGACAGAGACGGATTCCTTTAGCGATGCAACGCCCATTACGTGAGACGCTTTTTTTGTAAACGTCTGCGCACTGTTGAATACAGCGATTCGAATCTCCCCGTTGTTGACTTGGATATTTTCCAAATTAAGCGTAAGGGTGGCAGCTGAGGAAATACTTGCAAAAACCAATGTGCTGCATGTTAGTGCGGCTTTTAGTGTTAGGTGTTTCATATCTTTCTCCGACGTTGTTTGCGTAAGGTGCATGTTCAAATTACGGCAGGCACGGAACGAAATCTTGTTATTTGCGACGAAACGACCAGTGGGTGGCGTGAAATGCAGAATTCCGGAAACTCGCAGCAACGAGCCAGTTGTTTTTCGGCAAATCAAACTGTGGCCCGGCGGCGAAAATCGTTTATTCCGCTAAAATGAAACGGGCTGTCGGAAAAAGAGCCAAGGCGTGCGTGAAAGTACTCCGCGATGGCGTTAAGTTCCTAATAGTGAACAGTTTTTGCAGCAACTACGTATACAGTTTGTCACACAGAGTAAGTCGAACGCATGTCTGAACTACTAATTAAACGTCCTGATTTTTCGTCCTTGCAAGTTGAGTTGATTGAAAAACAGTTGGATGCACTTTTAGCTGAATGCCAGAAAGTCGTTGATGAAGTTGCAACAGTGGACGCACCCACGTGGGAAACGTTGATGCAGCCATTGGGAGAGGTACACAATGCGCTCAGCCTCTTTTGGTCTCCAGTCAGTCACTTAAATTCTGTGATGAACAATGATGAGCTTCGGGAAGTTAACAAGCAATGCTTACCAAAACTGAGTAGCTACTACACCGCCCTGGGTCAGAACTCTGCGTTATACAACGCCACGCTGGCATTAAAAAATTCCGAAGCTTTCGCCTCCTTGTTACCCGAACAACAAGCACAGATAGATCAAGACTTAAGAGATTTCGAATTAGGTGGGGTATCACTAGACGATACCGCTAAAACCCGCTTCGGAGAAATAGCGCTCGAGCTATCGCGTTTAAAAACTGAATTTTCTGACAATGTGCTTGACGCTACCAACGCCTGGGAAAAGTGTGTTGAAACCGAACAAGCACTGGATGGAATGCCATCGTCCGCTATTGCTGCCGCACGACAGCGAGCTGAGACAAAAGGTAAAAGCGGCTATCTGTTGAACTTGGAATTTCCAAGTTATATGGCTGTCATGATGTTCGCGAACGATCGTGCATTACGAGAGGAGATGTACACCGCGTTCGCAACTCGAGCATCAGACCAAGGTCCTTTTGCAAAGCAGTTCGATAACAGCGAAAAAATAGAACAAATCCTAACCTTGAGGGCTGAAAAAGCACAACTACTTGGGTTCGATAGCTATGCCGATCTATCGGTGGTTCCTAAGATGGTGGAATCTCCGCAGCAGGTATTGGACTTTTTGAATAATCTAGCGGATAAAGCGGTGCCTGTTGCTCGCGCTGAATTTCAAGAGCTTAAAACATTCGCACAAGAATCTTTAGGGATGGATGATGTCGCTGCCTGGGATGTCGCGTATGTCAGTGATCGTTTGAAAAAACAATTGCACGATGTGTCAGACGAAGAACTAAAACCTTACTTTCCGGCCGATAAAGCCATACCCGGTATGTTTGCTGTGGTGGGTAAATTATTCGGCTTAAGCATTGAGCCTATCGAAGACGTCGATGTTTACCATCCGGATGTCAGGCTATACGGTATTAAAGATTCACAGGGCAGGGCGCGAGGTGAATTTTACTTAGATAACTATGCGCGAGAAAACAAGCGCGGTGGCGCTTGGATGGATGTGTGCGCAACACGGCAACGTGTCGGCGAGAGCGTGCAACAACCCATTGCTTATTTAACGTGCAACCTGACACCACCTGTGGGTGATGACCCTGCGCTGTTAACTCATATGGAGGTCACGACCTTGTTCCATGAGTTTGGTCATGGGCTGCATCATATGCTGACGCAAGTAGAGACGGCGGGTGTATCGGGTATTAATGGTGTTGAGTGGGATGCGGTCGAATTGCCTAGTCAGTTTTTAGAAAACTGGTGCTGGGAGCGCGAATCTATCGATCTTATTAGCGGCCACTATCAAACCGGTGATGCGCTGCCCGATGAATTGCTGGAAAAAATGCGTAATGCCCGTAATTTTCAGTCGGCCATGCAATTGGTACGTCAGTTGGAATTTTCCTTGTTTGATATGCAACTGCACCTTGATGCGACTCCGGAAAAAGCACCGGACGTACAAGCCACACTCAATGCTATCAGGGAAAAAGTTGCCGCTGTAGATGCGCCTTCATTCAACCGATTCCAGACGAGCTTCTCGCACATATTTGCCGGTGGTTATAGCGCGGGCTATTTTAGTTATAAATGGGCTGAAGTATTGTCTGCAGATGCATTTTCTCGTTTTGAAGAAGAGGGCATCTTTAACGAAGACGTAGGCCGTGACTTCCTTACCCAGGTGTTGGAAGTGGGTGGATCGCGAGATGCCATGAGTTCTTTCAAAGCATTTAGAGGTAGAGAGCCCAAGGTGGATGCTTTGCTTCGTCATTCCGGCTTAGCGGCATAGCAGGCGATACGCTAACTTATGAAATATCGTGATCTTCGAGATTTTATTGAAGGACTGGAATCAAAAGGGGAGCTGGTACGCATTAGCGAACCCGTCGATCCCAATTTAGAGATCACAGAGATTTGCGATCGCACGTTGAGAAGCGGTGGCCCGGCAATCCTTTTTGAAAACCCGATAGGTAGTGATGTCCCGTTGTTGGGTAACTTATTTGGTACGCCGGAGCGCGTAGCGTTTGGCATGGGTGAGGACTCAGTAGAAGCGTTGCGAGAAGTGGGCAAGCTACTCGCGTTTTTAAAAGAACCCGATCCTCCAAAGGGTTTGAAAGATGCGTGGAACACCTTGCCGATATTTAAAAAGGTGCTGGATATGGCGCCAAAGACAACCCGCTCGGCGGCTTGTCAGCAAGAAGAGTGGGACACCGTTGATCTTTCTCGCCTACCTGTTCAGACATGTTGGCCTGGTGATGCAGGGCCGCTAATAACTTGGGGACTGGTGATTACGAAGGGTCCGCATAAGAAACGCCAGAACATGGGTATCTATCGCATGCAAGTGATAGGTAAGAATAAAACCATCATGCGTTGGTTAAGTCATAGAGGCGGGGCGTTGGATTTTCGTGAATGGCAACAAACGCATCCGGGCGAACCCTTTCCGGTATCGGTAGTTCTCGGTGCTGATCCGGCAACTATTTTAGGCGCAGTAACGCCTGTGCCGGATACCTTGTCTGAGCATGCCTTTGCAGGACTACTGCGAGGGGAAAGAACCTTATTAGCAACAGCTAAGCTTTCGGACTTACAAGTACCGGCATCAGCAGAATTCGTACTTGAAGGTTTTTTGCATCCAGGAGAGATGGCGCCTGAAGGACCGTTTGGAGATCACACCGGTTATTACAACGAGGTGGATGAGTTTCCGGTGTTTACTATTGAGAAAGTGACACACCGTAAAGATCCTATCTATCATTCTACTTACACCGGTAGACCGCCTGATGAGCCGGCTATTTTGGGTGTTGCATTGAATGAAGTGTTCGTGCCCATTCTGCAAAAGCAGTTTCCTGAGATAACAGATTTCTACTTACCGCCAGAAGGCTGCTCTTATCGAATGGCCGTGGTGAGTATGAAAAAGCAGTATCCGGGTCATGCTAAGCGCGTCATGATGGGCGTGTGGTCGTTTCTGCGGCAGTTCATGTATACCAAGTTTGTCATCGTTGTTGATGACGATGTCAATGCGCGCTCCTGGGAAGATGTTATTTGGGCGATTACCACGCGCATGGACCCAAGTCGGGATACCACCCTTATAGAAAGCACACCTATCGATTACTTAGACTTCGCATCACCGGTGTCTGGGTTGGGTTCCAAGATGGGTATGGATGCGACGAATAAGCTTCCGGGTGAAACGAATCGTGAATGGGGTGAGCCCATTCAAATGTCAGATTCGGTAAAGGAACGCGTCGATGAGCTCTGGCCAAAACTGGGCCTGTAACTATCAGGCGCAGGCTTCTTCGGCTAAGTCTATAAAGTTGGCGTAATGGCTAAGCTTTACCGGATCTATGTCGGCCAGTTGCTTGGCCATTTCACGCGCTGGTAGCGGCTTCGAAAAATAATATCCCTGGTAGCTTTCGCACCCTTGCTCTAACAACAAAGGGAATACGCCTGCATCCTCAACACCTTCAGCGATAACACGAATCCCTAAGGTGTTAGCCAATGCGATAATACTTTTAACGATCGATACTGCGTGAGGGTATCGCGCGATATCGGCGATAAACGAGCGATCAATTTTCAGATGATCGAGCGGTAGCTGGCTTAAATACGCTAAAGAGGAATAGCCTGTACCGAAATCATCCAAGGATATTTGTACACCCAGATGTTTAAGGTGGTGAATGATATCTGTCTCAATGGTTTCAACCATGGCAGATTCTGTAATCTCCAGCACCAAACTGTCGGGACGCATGCTGTGCCTGTTGAGAATGGCTTCTACTCTGTCGGCAAATCCTGGCATCCCTAATTGTCTGACAGACACATTTACCGACATCGTTGTCGCAGGGCTGATAAGACCTTTCTTCAGCCAGATTCTATGTTGACCACAGGCTTGGCTGATAGCCCATTCTCCGAGCTCACCAATGAGTCCCGTTTCTTCCAGGACATCGATAAAGACTGCGGGGCTGATCTGCTCGCCGTTCTCTTGTGGCCATCGTAAAAGTGCTTCAAAACCGAGTAGTCGTTGCTCTTTTATAAGCACTTGGGGTTGATAGTACAGTTCAAAATCGTGCTTATCGACAGCTCTTCGTAGGCTGGTTAACAGTGCAGATTTATTTTTCTGGCCTTGATCTAATTTAGGCGTATAGACGACATGCCTTGATCGTCCGGAAGATTTTGCGCGATACAGTGCGACATCTGCTTGTTTGATCAGCGCGTTCGCATCCTCTTCCATGGAGGGAGTGGAACTGCTTAAGTTTGCTATACCAATACTCGCAGAGATAGTAATCTCATCCATGGTTAGCAAGAATGGATCTTTAAGTGTTGAGATGAGATTCTGCGCTACCAAGTGCGCCTCGGTGGTGTCCGTTAACGTATTTAATACAACGGCAAACTGATCACCGCTTAAACGGGAAACACTATCTTCGTCTCGCACAACTTGACGCAGTCGGCTAGCGACCTGTTGAAGTAACTCATCACCAGCGTTGTGACCCCAAGTATCGTTTACCGCTTTAAAGCCGTCTAAACCAATAAAGAGCAGGGATACAATAGAATCAGGTCTTCTCGTTTCTACACAACGATTTAAATGCCTTAGAAAACTGGACCTATTTGGTAAACTGGTCAGTTCATCTTCGTGCGCAATTTGCTTTAGACGTCTTTCGGCTAAGTGCTGATCGGTGATGTCGTTAATGACCATCAAGCAACCGGTATTGAGATCTAATTCGTCCATGAGGGTGGTTGCATTGACACTGACGTAGCGAACCTCATTGCTCGATAGGTTTAAGCGCACAATGCTGTTGTAGGTTTCGCGTTTTCTTAAGGTGTTGTGCATATCCAGAAGTGTCTGGCTTCTGTCATCTTCATGAAACGCATCTACCCAGCCACTGCCAAGCGTCTGCTCCATTGAATGCCCACAAAGGTCGCACCAAGCGGCGTTAGCATAATCACAAGTCCAGTCCCGGTTGAGCTTGAGTATGCCTACCGGTGCTAAACGCTTGAGAGTTTCGTACTGCACGACGGTGTCTTGCAGTTCGCGAATGGACTCAACACGATCCGTAACATCATGGATGACAAGCGTTGAGTAGACGTCCCTGCCGACACGCGTGTGAAACACAGCGATTTCCACGGGGAATTCCTGGCCACTGGCGCGGCAGGCCAAAACATCTTTAAGTCTTAGCGGTCTTGTTTCGCTACCTTGATTTGAGCTACTGAAGATATCTGCCTGATCCAGAATGTTTGTCAAAACATCTGATGGTAAAAACGTATTGAACGATGAGCCTAAAGCGACATCAGCGCTCAGACCAAAGAGTCGTTCGCTAGCTGGATTAAATGCAGTTACCGTTGCGAATTCATCCAGCGTTACGACACCGTCAAATGTAGTGTCAAGCAAAGTGGCTAGCTGTCGACTGGTTTGGCCGATATCTGCAATGACGTTGTTAATGCCTTGGTTAACGATACTGTTAAGATGAATACGAATAAACGCATCGAGCATCGACTGCAAACGATTCACCATAACCAGATCGAACGTATGGTGAGCATTTGCAATAAACAGCAAGGATGTCACCAATGACTTTTCGCGCATGGGAAGTAGCGCAAATGAATGCACTCTGGGATGACAGCTCGGTAGATTGGCACTCAGCATTCGTCTGGCATTGTTGCTGAAGGTCGCCTTCATGTTCTTAATAACTTCGCTCATCAGCGAGTCAGGCTGTCGGTTCAGCAACGTGTCGTACTGACGGTTGAACGTATCTTCACCGGCGTAGGACACTGCGGCATTGAGAGACAATGCACCATCCGTATCCAGTCTGAGTACGCAACCATAGTTTGCGCCACTCACGGTTAAGGCTTCAATGATGAGCTCCTCGCTAAGCTCGCGCATAGAAAGGCCGCTGGCAACTCTGTCACCAATTCGCTCTAGGAAACGATACTGTATGTTGTCAACTGACTGACGCGCTTCCGCATCTGCGCATTGTTCAGCACTCGTCTCGTTCACCTGAATCTGTATTCCTTAAACCCGTTGATAGTTGCCTAGGTAAACCCAACCACGGTGAATCCAGTAGATTCTCAAACAGCGGTTTGGCGACTATTGAGTGTAGTGCACAGAATTTATAGTGCCCCCGGGTTTTACACTTTGACGACAGTTTTTTAATGGTGCGTTTAGTGGGTTTCCAACCATTGCCTAAAAAGCTCAAGCTGACCTTCGTCACCAGCCTGGTTTGCGACAAGGGCTTGTTGAGTGAAGCCCAGCGAGTTGGCTAGGTCCTGACAGCGCTGGCTATTGACGACGAGGGGTAGATCTTTGATGAGATCCCAATGATCTTTAGCCATCGTGACAAGATTTTCTAAGGTTTCGTTACTGGTGATGCTAATGACTTGAGGGGAGGGAGTTCGGAAGGCGCTGGAAATCTCTTCCGGAGAGAGTACGGGGAGGCTACGGCCATAGACGTCAACCGTCTCTACCTCCCAACCTTTTGACGTAAGCGCAGAGGCTATAAGGTCTCGACCACCAACACCTTTTACGATAAGGATTTTCTGCGCAGGTTTTGATGAAAGTTGATGGACGTAGGCCTCACTGTTGAAAGGAGGCTCTGGATTGAATTCAATGGTCTGTTTGAATTCGGACAAAGAGCGTGCTGTGGATGAACCAATAGCATGGACAGACTTATTCAGCCACGGTAATGGCAGTTGCTTGTGCGCGTGAATCACCGCATTTCTGCTTGTGAACAAGATAACGTCAGCGATTCTGCTTTTATGCTCCAGCTCAGTTTTGTTGTCGTTGGGTGTAATGGTGAGACAGGGTAGGTGCCTGGTGTTGAACCCTAAGCTTTCACAAGCGGCCACTAGAGATCGATGCTGGCCTTCAGGACGGGTGATCAGGATAGTGGGTGCTGGCTGCCTCATAGTTAGAATGATAGAAGGTTACGCCCTAGCTGTATTTGAGAAAATATCCGAAAACAGTTGTTGGAGCCTAAAAATTTCTGTTATTAGCGTCTGTAGGTACGGATTGGAAATCGCGGATCAAGATATTTTCCCACCCGCAGGCTCCAAAATCCTTATTGGGAAGGGCGCTTGAATGAGTTTATGCAACAATGTTGACCTAGAGACATTGTTAGCCCCAAGTTCATACAGATAATGACCCAATCAGACTCCCCATCTTCGAATGATAAAAGCGACACCAATACTTTATGGGGTGGTCGCTTTTCAGAATCTACTGATCAATTTGTACAGGCGTTCACGGCTTCTGTCACCTTTGACAAGCGCATGTATCGTCAAGATATAGCCGGATCTCGAGCGCATGCCACCATGCTCATGAAAAGCGGTGTGCTGAGTGAAGCAGATTGCGACTCTATTCATCAAGGCTTGAACGATATAGAGAAAGCTATCGACGCTGGTGACTTCGAATGGTCAGTCGCACTGGAAGATGTGCACATGAACATTGAATCGGCACTCACACAGCGCATCGGTGATGCTGGAAAACGACTTCATACGGGGCGGTCTAGAAACGATCAGGTGGCTACCGACATCCGCCTCTATTTACGAGATGCCTCTGATGCAGCAGCTGCTGAATATCGCCGCTTGCTGGAAGGGCTACTGGTGTTGGCTGAGAAGCACGCTGACACCATCATGCCCGGCTTTACGCATTTACAAACAGCGCAACCGGTAACTTTCGGTCACCACGTGATGGCATGGTTTGAAATGTTGTTGCGAGACTTAGATAGGCTGTCTGACACTCGCAAACGCATTAACAGCATGCCTTTAGGATCAGCCGCACTTGCTGGTACCTCGTATCCTATCCAGCGTGAGATAACACAAGAAATACTGGGGTTTCAGAGCATCTGCGAAAATTCATTGGATGCAGTGAGTGATAGGGATTTCGCTATAGAGTTTTGCTCGAATACCGCCATTTGCTTAATGCATTTATCGCGCATAGCGGAAGAACTGGTGCTGTGGATGTCGGCGCAATTTCGCTTTATTGAATTACCCGATAGGTTCTGCACGGGATCATCAATCATGCCGCAGAAAAAAAACCCGGATGTGCCTGAGTTGGTGCGGGGTAAAACGGGCAGGGCGAATGGCAACCTGATATCCATGCTAACGCTCATGAAAAGTCAGCCACTTGCCTACAACAAAGACAATCAGGAAGATAAAGAACCCCTGTTTGATTCAGTCGATACGCTCATGGGATGTCTAAGAGCATTCGCCGATATGCTTCCGGCAGTAGAAGTACGAAAGGAAGAGATGTTGACTGCAGCGAAATCCGGTTTCTCAACTGCTACGGATTTAGCGGATTACTTAGTGAGAAAAGGGCTAGCGTTTCGTGATGCACATGAAGTGGTAGGTGCGGCGGTTGCGCATGGTGTCGCCAATGATCTGGACCTTGCAGATATGTCTCTTGAAGTATTACAGGGTTTTAGTGAAGACATTACCGAAGATGTTTTTGATGTACTGACATTAGAAGGTTCTGTGAGTGCGCGAAATCATATTGGCGGTACAGCTCCCGCTGCCGTGAAAGAGGCAGTTAGTCGGGCTAAAGCCCGTTTGGCGGCGACGTATAACGTATAGGTTTTAATTCGCCTCTTATTTGTAAAGAAATCCTTTCTTTAATTCATCATTATCGACCGACTGGAGGGTATGAACTAAGTCGTAAGTTATCGAAATCGGTCCGTTCGTTTATCGCGCTCCTTGCGCGTGAGTTAAAAATGCTATTGTTTGGTGAAGTAGGTCTTCGTTTCTCTTAGATTTTAACTTTTCCCATGTCAGTAGATACTATGACTCAGAGTGAAAGCACCCCGATTGAAGTGGCTATTATTGGTGGTGGATGCGCGGGTATTACAGCGGCCTACGAACTATCGAGACCGGAACACGCTGGAAAATACCACGTCACTGTCTATCAACTTGGCTGGCGTCTCGGTGGCAAAGGAGCCTCAGGGCGAGGGGCTTGCGGGCGAATAGAAGAGCATGGACTGCACCTTTGGATGGGCTTTTACGAAAACGCCTTCCAGCTGTTGCGTGAGTGTTATGCGGAATTAGATAGAGACCCGGCTACCCATAGCATTGCCACGTTCGAGGACGCCTTTACCAGAGACCCGTTCGTGGGTATCGCCGATTTATGTTCAGATGGAAAATGGCGACCTTGGACGGCGGATTTCCCATCAGATGATGCCATACCCGGAGACCCCTTAAGCGAGCACAATCCGTTTTCGGTGTCTAGCTACCTGCAAAGATCTACGGAGTTGCTTGGCGTCATTTTCTCCTCTTTGTCGTCTCGCCAAAATCAGCCGTTTTCGCCATCATCGCACCAACCTTTTTCAGCGGAGAATGCCACGGCACCACAAGTATTGCTGGAAACGATTGGTCGACTTTTAAAAGTTGGCGGTGTTGTCTCTTTAGCCGGTTTACTCGAAGCCATTCAGTTGCTGGGTCTGGCTATTGGCCGTTTGCCGATGTTGCCTAATCAACTGGTGCAACAGTTACTGGACTTAATTCGAAAAAACGCTCATCCACTCATAGAGAAAATTATTTCCACCGACGATGATTCGCGCAGGTTGTGGGAAATGGCCGATATCATTATGGCTTGCATTCAAGGCGCTATAAGCTTTGATCTTACAACTCATCCGGATGGATTTGACGCTATAGATGACTATGATTGGCGTGAATGGCTTGTTCTGAATGGAGCATCCGAGTCATCGGTGAATTCAGCGTTTATGCGCGGCATCTACGATCTGCTTTTTGCCTATGAAGGTGGTGATACCAGCAAGCCGCAAATGTCTGCAGGACAAGCATTACGCGGTGCAGTTCGTATGTTCTTTTCATCACGGGGATCCATTTTCTGGAAAATGACAGCCGGCATGGGAGATGTTGTTTTCGCGCCGTTTTATGAAGTATTGAAACAGAGAGGCGTGACGTTCGAGTTTTTTCACCGACTCGACAATATCGCACTGGTTGATGAATCAACGCTTAAGCCCGGTGAGACACCCTATGTAGAAGAACTGCAGTTTAGTGTGCAGGCTCTGATAAAAGATCAGCAGGCTTATGATCCTTTAGTTCAATTAAAAAACCTCCCCGTATGGCCATCTGACCCCCTATTCGATCAATTGGTCGATGGCGAGATGCTAAAAAGCGAACACAGAGATTTTGAATCTGATTGGGACAGTCGATACATCACAAAGAAATCACTGAAGGTTCAAGAAGACTTCGATTTTGTTGTACTCGCGGTAGGCTTGGGTGCTGTACCTCATATATGCGGAGATATTATTAAGCGAGATAAACGGTGGCAAGATATGGTTAAGCATGTCGGTACCGTGTCGACCCAAGCCATGCAGTTGTGGATGAGAGAGGATATGGCATCGTTGGGTTGGGATAGTCCACCCATTAATTTATCTGGCTTCATCACACCCTTTGACACCTGGGCAGATATGACGCATCTGACACCGATGGAAGACTGGCCAGAGACTCCCGGTAGCATTGCGTATTTTTGCAGCGTACTACCTGAGCCCGATGGAACGGTTGCGCTCGATGATCCGGTTTACCCCAAGCACCGTTTCGATGAAGTCCGAGACAACTCTACTCATTTTTTGAATAACCATATTCGGGAATTCTGGCCGAAAGCGACGAACGCTGACGGCAAATTTCGCTGGGAAATCCTAATCGATAGTGATAACCCGTTGGAGTCTGCTCCACCGACCGATGAATCGGGGTTTGACTCGCAATTTTGGAAAGCTAACGTTAATTCCTCCGATCGATACATATTGTCATTGCCCGGGACCTCTAAATATCGGATTTCCCCATTGGATATGAGTTACGACAATCTGACGATTGCCGGGGATTGGACCGCGTGCAGCCATAACGCGGGTTGTGTAGAGGCTGCTGTAATGTCTGGAAGGCTGGCAGCACATGCTTTATCCGCCAGCCCGGCATTGGAGGATATTGTCGGATTTGACCACCCATAAACTGCCTAGTAGACAATGCTTACAAAATAGCGCGAAGTCTTTGTCCAAGGGGTAACGTAAACAAACTTATCCCTGAGACTGAAGGTATACTGGAGCGGCGAAGGCTATTTTTGATAGAGGGGTATTTTGTGGAAAATGGCGAAAGAATAAAAAGAGAGGCTCCAAAACGCCAGAATCCAGATCGGGGCTTTGCCAACATGTTTGGCCAGCCTGTTGGTGGTGATACGAACGGTTCGTCATCGACATCTGACAATGTATGGTCAGAGAACGTCGATCGCGGCGTGAAACTGGGATACAAGGTTATAGAAGACCAAATTCTGCAAGGGCAGCGCTTCGCGGAAAAACTAGGCACAGGTAGTTACAGTGCGGGCGTTATGAACGGAGATGTTCAGGACTTAGCCAAGAATATCCAAAAGTATTCCGAAGACAGCATTCAGTTTTACAGCAAAATAATCGATTCAGTGACCTCTGAAATGTCCGGCATGGGGTCTAAAGACTTTATGTCAGGCAACGGCATGAACCAGGGTGTTCAGGGTCTGATGGAATCCTTCACTCGTGTTTTCTCTAACGGTTCAGTGGGTGAGACTGGTGCAAATACCTCTCGTACCCAAGATGCAAACGGTATCAATGTAGCCTGTAGTGTCTCTTCAACGCGCCCTGTAGAAATAAACGTTAACGTGCAGTCGGCTGATGGCACTCTCATCATAGACAGACTCTACGAGCACGACATCGATAAGCCGCCTATCACAGGCGTCACACTCGAACGAGATTCCAACTCCCGATTAAAACTAAATGTGGATATCTCCGATGAGCAACCGGCGGGTCACTACAGTGGTGTCATTTACGATCCTGTTGACAAGAATCACTGTGGAACGCTCAGCATCACCATCGCCGACTAACTCATTATTGTTGTCTCACAGGGATTGTTGAAATCACTTAATGTATGAAGCTGCAACATCTTCGCTGATCCCTGAAATGCTCAAGGAGTATGGGGCAATAACTCAGACAGAGTTAGCGAAGTATTTGCCAGACAGAGAACCTAAGCGTTTTTTGTATGACATCTTGGCGGATTACCCGCAACGCTCTGGCAAGATGATGCGCCCCAGTCTTTGCATAGCCACAGCGCGCGCATTTGGAGCAAGTCTAGAAGACGCATTGGCAACAGCCGTCTCCATCGAGTTATTGCACAACGCGTTACTCATTCACGACGACATTGAAGATGAAAGTGATGAGCGTCGCGGCAAACCGACCCTGCACAAAATTCATGGAGTGCCGTTGGCCATTAATGCAGGTGACACGCTGTCGCTACTAAGCTTGCTTCCGTTGATCACTAATACAGAAACGTTGGGATCGAAACTCTCTACACGTATTCTCGAAGAGACAATACGAATGGCTCTTGAAACTGCTGAAGGTCAGGCCATGGAGCTAGGCTGGCGGCGAGAAAACTGCGTTGATCTCAACGACGAAGACTACCTGGTCATGGTGCTGAAAAAAACCTGCTGGCTCGCGACGATTTTTCCATTGCGAATTGGTGCGTTGATCGGCAGCCGCGATACCGCGGATCTAGAGAGCTTGATTCGCTTTGGCTTTTTTCTGGGCGCTGCCTTTCAAATACAGGACGACCTACTTAATCTGGTTGGAGATGAGCGATACGGCAAGGAGCTTAACGGGGATATCCAGGAAGGTAAAAGAACACTTATGCTTTTACATCTGATGGAAAATGCCTCAGATGAGCAGCGCGAACTTTTGTATCAGCTCTTGGATACGCCAAGAGAGCAACGTAGTGTGGCTCAGATTCAATGGGTGCGCAGATTGATGGATGAATACGGAAGTATCGACTACGCTAGGGAAATAGCTCATGGAATGGCTGGTGCGGCCATGCATGAATACAAAATGATATTTTCAAACCTGCCACCCTCTCGTGATAAAGATTTTATCGAAGGGCTTGTCACGTGGGTATTTGAACGAACGTGAGTACTTACTCTTAATTACATTCAGTTCCAATTAGTGTTTCGAGTTGGCCTGAGTGATCGCTGTTAGCGGACATCTCCATCCGAGGATGTTCGTCAAGAGGAGGACATATGAGAAATCCTAAGTTTAATAATGCGCGGGGTTCCGCGAGCAGCCTTCAGTTCACGCCACCGTTTTCATTTAGTGACATGACTGTGTCCGTCTTTCCCCTTAGGGCAGATTTGACACAGCTTCAACGCTTCATTGATGGTTATTTAAACTTGGACGCGGACAACGTTCGGTTCGAAGCGTTTCTGCCATACGTTTATCTTCAGGTGCTGGACTACGGCAAGATGTCCATTGAAGCTGCGAACATGGGCTGGGTATCACAGGTAGAGGTCGCGTTTTGCGTTCCGCTGCGTTGGATGGCAAAGAAGCAGGGCGAATGGGTATTCCACGATTGGGCTGCAAACTGTCCGTTTATTTTCGTGGACAACGAACTTTCTATGACCACGGGCAGAGAGGTTTATGGCTGGCCTAAAGTACTCGCGCATATCGACCCCTCTGTGAGTCAGTGGGTGAGTGATCCTCATGGTTGCCAACGCGTTTTCGATATACAACTGCCTACATCAAGTGAACATGGAAATAAGCGTAATAGCTCGACCTTCTTATCGGTTCATAAAAATCCTAGTCCGAATTTCCTGGATGTCCCTTTAAACCTGTCTGGCATGTTAGACCCGCTCACCAATATGCCTGCTATGGGACTCAACATGGCAAAGGCGGGAATGGATATGTACCGCATGTTCGGCAACATGGCCATAGATGGGCTCAAAAATTTCAACACATCTTCAGGGCCGATGAGCGCAGATATGCTAGGCGAGCTATCGAAGTTAGGGCTGCAATCAAACTGGTCGGATACCAAAAGCTGGTCTTCAACAGCACAGAAAATGATGGCTGCACTGTATCCGCAGATGTCGATGAACACAGTGAACTTAAAACAGTTTCGCGATGCGTCCAAGCCTTCTACTGCGTGTTACCAAGCACTCACCAACTCCAAAATGATTTTTCGCAATTTGAACGGTGGCGGTTGCCTGGGTCAGCAGAATTTGGCATTCGGTCAGATAGATGGAGGTTATAGAATCGATATCAGCCAGTTGAGTCAGCAGCCTGTCGTGGAAGACTTAGGGCTCTTGGTTGATGAAACTCGAACGACTGAGCATGGTGATGTGGTTTCACTCAGGCCTGTTCTTCCGTTCTGGTTAAAAGTCGATATGGATTACAGTCGAGGCCGAACGATTACTTGGAGATCCCAATCGAGCGATTGGCTTTTCGCGGGAGACCTTAGAAAAATAATTAATGCAGGGCCTCCGAAAGAGCCTGAAACCCAAGTCGATGATGATTCAACAACAGATGTCGTAGCAGAAGATTCACAAGACACATCGACATGTGAAGAGCCAAAGAGCAAGGCTAGAGTCAAAGCAGAACGCCCTGATTTACATTCTGGTAGCAATAGCTATAACACCGCTAGAGGTGCTGCAGTCCAGGAAATCAGCGGTCCTTTTGTATTGCCACAAACAACGGTAAGGGTTTTGCCACTGTTGGCAGATGAAGCGAAACTTAAAACGTTTGCGTGTGAGTACCTGGATGTTGAAGGGCATTCCCGGTTTGAGGCATGGGGAGCCTATGCTTACCTCGTAGCTTATAACTACACTAAACGAATATCTGAAGAACGAAGCCAGCCTCTATTTGCAAGTCGGGAAGTCAATTTCGTCGTACCTGTAAAACAGTATGAGTGGTACGACGATGATGACTATGACTTGAATACCGCAGAGGGTAGAGCAAAAAGAGATGAGGAGAAGCTGGTTTCCACAGCATTGGTGGCACCTTTCTCTTATGTCGACGATGCCTCAGTCGCCATATCCAGCAGCGAAGTGCACGGAGTACCGACGTTGCGCTCTGACGTGGGTAGCCCACCGCATACCTGGATGAATACGGGTGGGCCTGAAGCTGGCCAACATTTATTGATCACCTCAGCCTTAGTGCTTCCGGAATTGGGTGTTGATGCAGGGGCTTCACATGAGATGCTGCTTAATGTCAGTTCAGACCCTGTGTTGCAGGCGGATGATAAAAAGGGATGGGGACATCTGGCTCGCAAATGGGGTGCAGAACGAGTCCGTGACTTAAAAAGAAAATATGAAGAGAGAGGTATTCGCTCTGAACAGATAAGTCAGAGCGATGCGTTCAGGCATGTAAGAGCACTCGCATTGGAAGTGATGACCGGCAAGCTTGCCATTAATAATGTCACGTTGAAACAATTTCGGGATGCTTGGAAACCTGAAGAGGCGTGCTACCAGGCGCTTGTTCAAGGGCGTAAAACTATAGATCGACTTTATGAAGTTCATGAAATAGATGAGCAGCTAAATGTCTGGATTCATCGATATCCGACACAACCCATCAGTGACATCCTCGGATTAAAAGTCAAACATGTCGATCACGAGAACAACACGGAAGTGTTTGAAGCTATTAGACCGTTCTGGTTTAGAGCAGATATAACAGAGCACTTAGGTCAAACCTTGTTTGAAAGAGTGGCTGATACTTGCTGGACTGAACAAGAGACACCGGAACAGTTAACGGGTTGGTGCTCCGTGCAAAGTGCTGAAATTTCTGAGGCCGTTGCTGATGACGCCGCTCAGATCCGTTATTTTGAACAGAAAGATGGGCGCTGGTCAGAGAGTATTTGCACCATGGAAGGTGTTGCCTTACAAGAGCGTGATGCATGGATTCAGGACTTGCTTCAACGTGAGGCGAAAGGTGATATCACGAGTCTGCAGATTTGTTCGCGCAAACGAGCTCGATCTGTAATGGCTAATCCCTCAACGCTTAATCATATCGACCGGGTTCATGTCGATGACTTAACAGGGTTCCTCGAAAGTTATCAAAAAGGGCCTGAATCACGCAAAGTTTCCGTCAGCACCTTAGGTAAGTATCTAGGACAGGTATCTCCTGCGACAATATTGGACTCCATTTTAAGCAGGCAGTGGGGGCGACCGGAGGCAAAACGGACGGATAGTCCGAGCGCAGATTTTGTGGTTCATGTTGAATCCTTAGGCCCAACGGTCGACGACGATATATTCCTTCGTCATGAGCGTAATGGAGATTTTTGGCCGCTGTCATCCGATGAACGCAATGATGTTGAAAATAAGCGCAAGGGATTGGCTTGGCAGTTATGGGACGATGTTTGGAGTCTGGTGCAACAAGGGGATAAAGAGGGCTACTCCAACGAAAAAATACCGGCTGACCCTGATACGTATATGGAGAAAGCAAAGGAGTGCCTACCAGATTGGTTTGGCCCCGAGTTGTCAAAAAAACCTAGTGAGTGGACGAGTGAGGAATGGAAAAGTATCTCGACTGGGCTGCAGATGCTTGTCGATTGGTCTCACTATAAAGTCGATTGGAATCGAATTATTCGCAATCTAGACCGTTGGCGAGGCATTGCGTCGGATATGTCCGAGCAGCTTGGCATCAATCATAGACCTGATGCCGCCGGAGATTGGCAACCGCCAAACGTTGCTGACGTGCTTGAACAACGGCTTCGGGATATACATTGAACGATTTTCTGATTTATGGGGCAACCGGTTATACCGGTAATCTGATCGCAAAACTTGCGATCGCACGAGGCATCAAACCGGTATTGGCCGGCCGTAATGCTGCGGCTCTTTCAGCTATGTCGAAGTCAATGGGATTGGAGTACCGCGTTGGTCAATTGGAACGATCGAATGAGCTAGATGATGTGTTGAAAGGGGTGGCTGTTGTTGTCAATGCAGCAGGGCCCTTTGCATCTACCGCTGAGCATTTGATATCCGCTTGCTTACGTAACAATACACATTACATCGATGTTGCCGGGGAAATTCCTGTCTTTGAATCGTTGTATCAAAAAGATGCTAACGCTAAACGTTCAAACATTATGGTTATGCCTGGAGTAGGCTTTGTCGTGTTAGCGAGTGATTGCCTGGCGGCTCACGTTGCGTCCCGCCTGCCCAAGGCACAGTATCTAAGGCTGGCGGTGTCCCGCACTACTTTATTTTCACGGGGTTCGGCCAAAACCATGATGGAGCTCTTTGACGGTGGTATAAAAATTCGTCGCAAGGGATCACTTTGTTCTGTAGGAATAGGCAGTCTAGAGCGACAGTTTGATTTTGGCCAAGGACTTAAAGACGCGGTGGTGGTGAGTTGGCCGGATGTTTTTACAGCGCATCGTTCCACGGCCATACCCAACATCGAAACCTATTTTGAGACAGGTCCGATGGAGCGGAGTTTAATACTGTATGCCAAAAGTGCCGGATGGCTTATGCAGTTACCGTTATCACGGCCTATCTTAAACGCTCAATTATCTTTCCTTCCTCAAGGCCCGAGTGAGCGTCAAAGAGCATCTGAAAGTAGGGTGATCGTGGCCGAAGTGGAGGATGCATCTGGCCGCGTTGCAAGAAGTCGTTTAACCACCAAAGAAGCTTATTCCTTTACCGCCCAGTCGACTCTATTAGTGGTGTCAAAGATACTGTCCGGAGAGTGGTCTGCAGGCTATCAAACACCTGCACAGCTCTATGGAATAAACGATGTCACTGCTTTAGAGGGCGTTCATCTAGAGGATTTAGCCACGCCTAGCTAAGGACTCACTGTTTAGCTAACTAAGTTCTGGTTGCACTGCCTCATCAAGCAATGATTTTGCGTCTTGTAAATCTGCAATGCTGTGGCCTTCAGTAAAGCGTCCAAAAACATCGGATAGTCTGGCAATAGCCGTATGATAATTTTCACCATTCATCTCACGATGGAGACGGACCCGGCTCATAGCAGTGCGAAGCTCGAACATTTTTGCATTGTTCTGCCTAGCTAAGTCGAGGGATTGTTGGAAGCACTTTTCAGCAGCTTCAGTATTGTTGTCGCTCAGGAGTAATAGCTCGCCTTTTAGGCGGTACAGCTCAGGAGCAAATAAATCGTCCAACAGCGTATTGGTTAGCTCTATTGCTTCATCAACCACTTCAAGCCCAGCGGACTGATCACCGCAAAAAAGATGAGCCTCTGCCAGTAAATGCAGATAGTAGGATACGGACAAGCGCGCACCGGTCAGCCGAAAGCCTGCAACACCTTGTTTGATCAGTTCGATACCTTCCTGATGTTGTCCGTTCTTAACTTTCGCCGAGCCCAAACCCGCCGTGGCTGTGCTGACAAAAAACGGATAGCCTTGTTCAGATGAGTGATTTCTAAATGTATCGGCACTTTTCGTTAACGCGGGTAAATCGCGTATTGCTTGCATCAATATCATGTTGAACAGCATGGAGGTTGCTACCACATAGGGTGTGCCCAGCTTTTCAATATGCGCGTTAGTTTCTTTTAGTAATGCCAGTGCCTTATCCGGATAGCCACAAACCCAGAGATTCCAATAGCCGTAAAAGTGAGGTAACAAATCGGCATCATCGCCAAACGCCTGCGCTAGTTTTTCGTGCTTCTCAACAGAAAACCGTTGTGCCGCATCATTGAGTTTGTCCCTGGCAGATAGTCTGTCTCCAGACCAAAATGCATTAATTGCCAAGGCTGAACTGGTTACGATAGGTTGCGACGGGTCAGAGGAGTAGCGGGAAAGCTGAGTAGCTAAATTCATGCTTTCGTCGCGGTTGCCGCGCAATAGGTGAAACACCCATAAGCCATACAGGGTTGGTATGAGCTGTGGTGTGTCTTCAAGCTCATTGCAAATTTGCTGTGCCCGTGCATAGTTTTCACTGATGTCGTCAGCGGCGTAACCCATCGTAGCCACCAGGCCAACACCCATTAAGAGTCTGGTATGAAGCTCGAATTGTTTGTTCTCTACCGTATCGGGTGCATCAGATAGTAATGCCAGCGCTTGCCTGCAATGGTTCACCGATTCAATATAGGCAGATTGCTCAGCAGAGTTTTTGGCAGCCATTTGCCAGTACTTTATGGCCTCAGAAAGATTCTTTGCGCCGGTAAAATGGTGAGCCAGTAACTCAGGCTCGCTTTGGGCGGTATCTGGAAAATGTTCGTTAAGGAAGGCTGCAATTTTCCCGTGTATTGATTGGCAATTTTTTCGAAGCAGACTGTCGTATGCAGCATCCTGAACCAGTGCGTGCTTAAAGGTGTAATGAGATTCCGGCGGATGACCATGTGGGATTATTAATGCTGCATGGCACAGTTCATCCAGAGCGACCTGAAGTGCAGAACTCGTTAGTCGCGAAATGGCTGCCAGTAAGTCGTAGTGAAAAACTCTGCCGATAACTGACCCGATTTGGGCTGTCTCTTTGGCGGCAACCGTATGATTCAGTCGAGCTGCAAGAGAGTCTTTGAGCGTGTTCGGTACAGCGACGGAAGGCAGTGCACCGGAAAGAACATATCGCTCGCCAGTATCAACAAGAAACTTAGAATCGAGCATTGTCTTTGTCAATTCTTCGATAAACAGTGGTGTACCGTCAGATTTTGAAACAATGGCGTCGAGAATGGGGCGCGGTAGTTCTTTCCCAGGTGCAATCGAATGGATCAATTGCATGATGTCATCCGCATCAAGCCTTCCAAGATTGAGGCTCAAATTGGAGGCGTGATTTTGCCAAGGTGCGGTAAATTCAGGTCTGCTGGTTACAACGACCAGAATGTGGGCCTGCGGGATTTTATCGACGAGGCGTTCCAGCAATTCCAATGATGATGGATCAATCCAATGCAAATCCTCAAACAACATCAACAACGGTTTTTCGCTCGCCACACTCAAAAAGTGATCAAGCAGCGCGCTCATTATTGTCTCTTTCAGTATCCCAGGCGTTAGATTGAGTTTGGGCAGACGCTCATCGGAGCGTATCGATAAAAGATTTGCTAGCAGTGGCAGGGATACGGATACATCCTGGCCCAGACTTTTTAGCATCACTTCAAGCTTGTCGAGTTTGGTATCACTATCGTCGCCTCGTTCGAACTTCGCGCTGCTTTCGATATGAGCAATAACAGGAAAAAACGCACTGTACTGATTGAACTGAGTACAGAAAAAGCGCATGGTTGCGTGTGGCTGGTCAGCCACCTGATCACGTACAGCCTGGATAAGTCGTGATTTCCCGATTCCCGGTTCACCACTCATACTCACAATTTGCCCTTTGCCGGAACACGCTTGCTGCCAGCCTGTTTGCAGTACGCTGAGTTCTCTCTCGCGGCCAACGATCGACGTTACTGACGCACGCCCGTGTCTAGCTTCGAACCGCCTTTCGTCAGACTGAACGCGAACTGGTTGCCACGCCCGCACAGGGTCTGTAAAGCCTTTTAAAGCATGCTCTCCGAGGTCAACACATTCGAATGTTCCTCCGGTGAGTTGTTTTGTCTGATCGCTGATAATGACGGTATTGGGTTCTGCCAAGGACTGCAGACGGGCTGCAAGGTTTGGCGTCTCACCGTAGACAGACAACTCCATGGCGCTGCCCTCGCCGATGACTTCTCCCACGACGACAGGGCCTGTAGCAATGCCAATTCGAACGGGTAGGGGAAGATCGAAAACTCGCACCTTTGCCAACTCATCAACGATTTCCAACCCGGCTCTTGCCGCTTGTTCGGGGGAGTTCTCGTGCGCAACGGGATACCCGAAATACACTAATATCCCGTCGCCGAGAAATCTGGCCGTGGTACCTGAATATTTGGCAATAGCGCTTTCGCAGGTTTCACGGAAGACCCGAATGATCTCGCTGAGATCTTCCGGATCGAATTGTTCGGACAAGGCGGTTGAACCCACCAAGTCGCAAAACATGACCGTCAACTGGCGGCGATCATGAGGTGCTTCAATCGGCTGAGGTGATGCATCTGACGATTGTTCGTTTAATGCCGCAATAGCCTTGGTGAGTTTTTTCCTGGGGCCGAGAGGAATGCCTAGCTCAATCAGGTCACGCTCTGTGAGATCTGCAAGGACATCCATATCAACCTCAAGCTCTTCAAAAGACTTGTGGTATTTGCTCAGACCGAGGTCAGATAGCCATGACTTGATATCTGTCATTAAGTCACGAGCCCTGGGAGGATCGCCGGAAATATATTACAGGCGGCTTTCGCACGCCAACTCACTTTTCCCATGGGTAACAACTCTTAGGTTACATCGACAACATTACAATCCTAGCGACTTTCGGGAATTTTGCCTACTAATGGTTGAAATTTAGTGAATTTGGTGCTGAGCAAGTGAATTTAAGAGGCAGTTAGTGCGCTGCTATGGAGCGCCTCATATCGACTCCTGTGCTGCCAGGTTTGCCTCCTTAGCCGAGAATCATTCTGCCCGTCCAACTCGTTCTCATGAATACAAGATTCCGGTCAAATTACCTATCGGAGTTCCAGAAACGCGTTCGAAGGAGTAGATTAGTGGCAGATGTGCCGTAACGAAGACAGTTGCTTTATGAGTAGCCTAATTCCATTTTTCCGATCGATCCGGGGATTCCAAAGTCTTGCCAGCGCTCTGATACTGTTCGTTTTCAGTGAGAACTTAGGGTACAGCGTTGCATTCTTATTGTTACTGGCCTTCTCTTACTCCTTCAACGATATATTCGATTATGTATTGGGTAATGATATTGAGGCCCATCCAAATCGTCCGCTCCCATCAGGGGCCCTATCGCTCAAGTTCGCTGCCATCGGGTGCACAATTCTCGCGTTGCTCTTCTGTGCTCAAGTGGTGTTCATATCGTCTTTGCATGAAAAACTAATATTGATAACCGGGCTCTGTGTATCGGCTCTTTATTCGCTGTTTCTTAAACGTTGGTATCCAGGCTTCGCCATGCCGATTTGGTCAGCGATGACCGTGGTGGTGTTTTTGAAAGCATCGGACGTAGAGACAGTTTGTTATGTTCTGTGTCTCATGTTCTTTATCGGGCGGGAGTTACTGCTTGATATACGTGACGAAAAAACAGATCGCTTGCTGGCAAAAACCCCGAGCCTTGCGACTATCTTAGGCAGCTGGGGCAGGCCGATTGCAGTAGCAGGCATGATCATTCCCATCCTGGCGTTGCTGTTCTTCGATCATCAGAATTACGCGATTTTGAGCATCGCCATAGCGCTGTTCGCAACCTCGCTTATCGTCACCTACCAAAGTGCTGACAAAATGGAGCTTGTGTCTAAAGCCGGGTATCTTTTCGTGCTTTTTGCACCGAGTTTGTAGCGCCTTTTTACAGTCCGCACGGTGCTAAACCGCTTAAAAAATAGGCTTACATTCCTACTAAACGTTTAAGCCAGTCTGCAATGTCTACGATCTCTTCTGAACTGACGCTATGCGGCATCGCATAGTCGTGCCATTCAAGGGCAACACCCTTGGCTTCAAGTGCTTGTCTGGACTGCTGAGCATGCTGAATCTGGATAACATCATCCATTTGACCATGCGCCATAAATACCGGAACGCCTAGATGTGCGTCGGTGATGGCCGGTAGTGCTTCATCTTGAATGGGCATATACGTGGACAAGGCCATGATGCCTGCCAATTTGTGTTTACCTGTCAGACCTGCGTACAAAGCTATAGCACCTCCTTGAGAAAATCCAGCCAGGATAATGTTGCTGGCAGGGATGCCCTGAGCAATTTCATTGTCGATGAGATCGTCAACCATCGCGGCAGATTCCCTTGTACCTTCATAGTCTTGCTCACGGCTGCCGAAGTCCAGCGAGGTAATGTCGTACCAACCCCGCATAGCCGCACCTCCGTTGATCGTTATGGGGCGAATAGGAGCGTGTGGGAACAGGAACCGGATACCTGGACGTTGCAGGAGTTTAAGCTCGGGCACAATCGGCTCGAAGTCATGACCGCTCGCGCCGAGGCCGTGAAGCCAGATTACCGTGTACTCAACCGGTTCAGCGGTAGTAATTTCGATGCAATCGAGCAGTTTTTGGGACATGATAGGTACTGCTCATACATGGCTTGGGCGAGGTGCGAGTATACTCCATAGCCCCACCCACGAGACGACTGCTATGACATTGAAGCTTCGAACAATGGCACTACCGTTAGGTT
Organism: Granulosicoccus sp.; assembly: GCA_020627685.1. GTDB lineage: Bacteria > Pseudomonadota > Gammaproteobacteria > Granulosicoccales > Granulosicoccaceae > Granulosicoccus. Next base: position 43,481 of record JAHDGK010000001.1, read on the forward strand.
TGGTGCTAGCAGTGTTACTCACAGCGTGTGGAAACAAGGGTGACCTTTACCTTGTGCCTGACGAAGTGACTGAACAAGATCTCATCCGCTTAGAGCAGACATTGCAGAACAATGCTGCGGTATCGCCTGAGAATGAAAGTGATGAAGATGACTCAGACGATTCGAAAAAGGATAAGAAAGACAGCGATTCAGTAGCGCAATAACAAACATTAATAATCGATTTAACCATGACAGCTTTTTATCGGGACAACGGCTCATTAATGAGCGACCAGCTTAGCCTTACCGCGCTGGCGGAAGAGTACGGCACGCCTCTGTACGTTTACAACCGGGGTGCTATTGAATCTGCATGGCAGGAATTTTCTAAAAGCTTAGCGGGCCACCCACACCTGATTTGCTATGCGGTAAAAGCCAACAGTAATCTGGCCGTACTAGATGCACTTGCCCGTTTAGGTTCCGGATTCGACATCGTCTCCGAAGGGGAATTAAAGCGTGTGCTTGCTGCCGGTGGTCGCCCGGAAAAAATAGTGTTCTCAGGCGTTGGTAAAACAGCTAGGGAAATGGAGGCAGGGTTAGACGCTGGCATTCGCTGCTTCAACGTTGAATCACCCTCAGAGCTTGAGCGACTCGCCACAGTTGCCTCAGCGCATGGCTCCAAAGCCAATATTTCGCTGCGTATAAACCCTGATGTTGATGCTCAGACGCACCCGTATATCTCAACTGGACTTAAAGAAAATAAGTTCGGAATCGGTATGGATGAGGCGATGACGACCTACAGGCGCGCAGCCGAGCTTGAGTCCATAGAAGTGCATGGCATCGATTGTCACATTGGTTCGCAGTTAACCAAGCTTGAGCCGTATGCTGATGCAGTGAAGCTATTGATAGAGATGGTTGATAAGTTGGCCGAAGAGGGCATTGTGCTGTCACATATCGATGTCGGTGGTGGTCAGGGTATCCAGTACAGCGAAGAGGAATCATCCCTCGATGTCGCGGCTTGGGCGACGTGTATCCGAGAGGCGATTGGTGAAAGAGATTTAGAGATCCTGGTAGAACCTGGGCGCTACATTGTCGGGCCGGCTGGCGTCTTAGTGACGCAGGTTGAGTATTTGAAAAGCAACGAAGACCGGCACTTTGCCGTTGTTGATGCCGCCATGAATGATCTGATACGTCCGGCTTTGTACAGTGCCTGGCAGGCAATCGAACCCGTTGAAACACTCGATCGCACCACTGAAACTTACGATGTTGTCGGACCTATTTGCGAGTCGGCTGATTTTTTAGGTAAGCAGCGAGAGCTGGCCATTGCAGAGAATGATCTCCTGTGCGTGCGTTCAGCGGGCGCCTACGCCTCAGTTATGAGCTCGAACTACAATACTCGCCCGCGCGTCGCTGAGGTTATGGTGGACGGTGATAAATCACATCTGGTTTGCGCCAGAGAAAACGTCGATGAGCTATTTGCGCGGGAATCACTGCTGCCATGAGTGGCTTCGATTTCACCAAGATGCATGGTTTGGGTAACGATTTCATTGTCATAGACAATGTCTCGCAAAGCGTGTCCCTAACGCGTGAGCAAATTCGTTTTTTATCCGATCGCCATACGGGAGTCGGATTCGATCAGCTATTGGTGGTAAACCCGCCATCCGTTTCCGGTGCTGAATTTGATTACCAAATTTATAATGCCGACGGTGACGAAGTTGAACACTGCGGTAATGGTGCTCGGTGTTTTGCGCGCTTTGTGGTCGACAAAGGGTTAACCACTAGCCGATCCATAAACGTACAAACGCAGGCAGGTTTAATTACGCTTGATCTACAAAGCAACGGTGATGTCACCGTGCGTATGGGCTTAATAGATTTCAAGCCAGAGAACATACCTTTTGTTGCCAAAGAAGAATCTTTGTACTATGCGCTTGACGTTGATGGTGAGACCTATCAAGTAGGTTCGGCGAGTATCGGTAATCCGCATGTGTTGTTGCAGGTAGATGATATCGAACAAGCAGAAGTAGAGCGTTTGGGCCCTTTAATAGAGTCCCATGAACGTTTTCCAAATCGCGTTAATGTCGGCTTCATGCAAATAATTAATCGACAACACATTCTTTTACGAGTTTTTGAACGAGGTGTGGGTGAGACACGTGCGTGTGGTACTGGCGCCTGTGCAGCCGTTGCTATAGGCCATCATCAGGGCTTACTTGACAATACCGCCACTGTGACCTTACCCGGCGGAGATTTGAGAGTTAGTTGGCTAAATAAAAATAAGTCAATTGAAATGACGGGACCATGTTCTACAGTCTTTGAGGGACACACGAGAATGTAGAGAACAATGCAACCCGAACAAACTGATCTGAGCACTGTGCTCACCGATGAAGCCGTACTCAGATTCCTGACAACGAACCCAGAGTTCTTTGCCAATAATGAAGAAGTACTGCCTCGACTACGTATACCGCATGGTTCTGGCAACGCTGTATCGTTAATAGAAAAACAAGTTTCTGTTCTTCGCAACAAATGCGGAAGCCTTGAAAACAGTTTGCGCGATTTGATTGCAGTCGCTCGAGATAACGAGAATTTGCATCAACGCCTGCATGTCCTGATTCAGGACATCATCTCGGCCCCCTCCATTGAAGAAATTGTTGCATTGACGCAAACCAGTCTGTGCGCGAACTTCAACGCTGATGAAGTTCATATGCTGCTGGTTGATGCCAAGCCGATAAAAGCTGCTGCCAGAAAGAACTCGAAGAAAGCAGAAACTGCCAAGCCTGCAAAAGCCACAGCGACTCGAGCAAGTGCTGCCCGTCGCCGAAAGCTCAACGCTATTGAAGGTTTGCAAGTCGTCTCTCACAACGACAAGCGCCTGGCCTTGTTTGAAGAACTGTTTGAAGATGGCGACACAGCCTGCGGTCTACCTAGCGCCGAACACCTCGAATGTTTTGTCGGTAAGGAATATTCCAATATTGCATCTGCCGCGTTAATCCCTTTGTTTCATGAGCGTCAGCTGGGCGTAGTCATGCTCACTAGCCGTGACGAATCACGATTCTCCTCTGGCAAAGGCGTGATGTTTTTGAATCAGCTTGGCGAATTGCTGGGTCGGCGACTGCACAGCTACGGTGCGTTTGTGCCGGCAGCAAAACGATGAGTGCCTTCGAGCCGGACATCGATTTCTACCTGGAGGACTTACGGGTAGCGCGTCGGTGTTCACCTCACACGGTCAGTAATTACGCCCGAGATTTAAAATCTATTGCGTTATCGGCGAAGGCTCGCGGTATCGACAGCTGGAAAGCTGTAACTGGCAACGATGTTCGTGCAATCGTTGCGCAGCAGCATCGTGACGGAATAGCAGGCCGGTCATTGGCAAGACGATTATCGGCATTGCGAGGGATGTATAACTTCCTTATCGGCCTGGGCAAGTGCGACGTCAATCCGGCGCAAGATATTCTGGCACCCAAAGATAAAAAGGCGCTGCCGGCAACGCTTGATCCGGAAGAGGTTAGCCGCCTGCTGTCGCAAAATCTGAATGACCCGATGATTTGCCGCGATTTGGCCATGTTCGAGTTGATGTATTCCTCTGGTTTGCGTTTAGCGGAACTCGTGAGTATTGATTTGGCCGATTTAGATTTAAGTGTTGGCCAGGTGCGTGTGACCGGTAAAGGTGGCAAAGTGCGTGATTTACCCGTTGGCGCTCATGCGGTTGAGGCCATCAATAAGTGGCTAGGCTACAGACGCAGTTTGCCGGGCGCGGATGACCGAGCGGTATTTTTAAGCTCACGTGGAAAGCGCATCGCTCCTCGTACCGTTCAAATGCGACTGAAAAAGTTAGCTGAATCCCAAGGACTTGATAGAGACTGCTATCCACATATGTTGAGGCATTCCTTTGCTAGTCATTTGCTAGAGAGCAGCGGGGACCTGCGAGCTGTGCAAGAACTGCTTGGGCATGCCGATATCAGTACGACGCAAATCTACACGCATCTGGACTTCCAGCATTTGGCGCAAGTTTATGAGGAGTCACATCCTCGGGCGCGACATGATCAGGTGGGTGGTGACAGGCGCTAGCGCTAATCTTCGTTCACGTCCACCAGTGAATACTGACTGAACAGCCCGTTACTCTGCAAGCAACTGCGCAGTTGCATCTTTCGCGACCGCCCACCTTGGGATGCCGTGAGTTTGTCACCGGGTTGATAGAGGTAGGATGGTGTAAGCAAGGTTTGCAACACCGCTTTTTGCACTTTGCAGGCGATGATCAACGCGTTCTCACCAACGCCAATGTCTTTATCCAGTTCGGCGTCTTCACTCAAGTGATTGGCGAGTGTGTCCGATTGAGTGAGTGGATTTCGCTCGTCTCTTAAAACGCGAACGGGCAAGACACTCTTGGCGAGTATTTCCACGCCCATGCTGATGCCGTCGTTGCCTAATGCCTGTACCCAGCGAATCACACCTAGAGGGGCATCCAGTTTGTTCTTTTTGGAATCGTTTTGGGATCTTAGCGGTGACTTGGGGTCGGTAATGCTGACAAGCTCTCCAACTTGCACCAACCCCGCCCGGCATTGCGGATTCTGAATACACATGCCCTGCGCTGATCGATTTACGACCTTCCAGTTGGACGTATCTGAGCTGGATTTATCTTCCAGTTGGTAGAGTAAGTGAGCGCATACTTCTTTGTGACCAAAAACAACCCGCTGTGTGTCGAACGTAATTTTCCGTGCACTGCGGCGTTGTCTTGATCTGGATAAGGCGACGTGCAGCCTGGCTAATGATTGGCGTTCTAATGTGTCGCTGCCTAGTGTGGTCGTTGAATTATTGCCTAGTCGTGCAGAATGGGTATCAATGCGATAGAGCACCGGGGCGATACTGAACCAGCGGACCATCTCTGGAGTACGGCTGACTAAGCTGTGTGCGGGTTCCGGACGTGATCCCGGCTTTAAATTAAACGCATAGTCGAAGCCTGCGAGGCTCTCAATATCCCTCTGAGTTTCGATACGGAGATCACGGATGCAGGTTTTTAAAAAATCGATAACTAATGGCAATTGCCTGACCCTTTGCTGAGGTAAGTCAGCAATCGTTAAAAGCAAAATGAAGCGATAGTGGTCTTGCAGCGAGAGTAATTCGGCGCTCTGGCTGGACGACAACAACCCTTTTGCTTCTGCCAATACATAGAGTTGGTGGGCGTCGTTTATTAATGTATCGGGTACCGGACGATAGCCGTGCACAATAGCTTCAGCCTGACGCGCCAAAGCCTGCATGGCTCTACCGGCATCATCAGCTAAAGGGGTGCTGCTTTCGCTGAGTAATATTTTGAAAGCAAAAGCCTCTTCTCTATGAAGCGCATCGGATAAGCGTGCGTTGCGGGTAAATTCCCGTGACAAGGGCAAAGGTTGCGCGCGATGTGTTTCGCTTAAGTGGGACTGTAATTCACGGACGACGGGTACAAAGCAGCTGAGCACAGCACGGCGCTGATCGACATCATTGTGCAAGCGATTACTATGCTTCAAGCCGCGGTAAATTTCGCGGGCATCAGCGTCAGATTCCAGAGGGTGAAGACCCTTCAGCCATTGCGTAACACCCTCCGGGTTGGTCGGAAAGCTCCCAGCATCGGCTTTGGTTCGTTGAGGAACAGTCAATTGCATGGCGAGAGGCTAACACAGCCGGGCGAAAAGCATTGTTGGCACCGTTAGAACTTCAGCAGAGGTACACTGGTAGGTCTTACTAACTGAGGGTGGGTGAATTGGAACAGTACCGTGGAACCACTATCTGCTCGGTGCGTCGTGGCAATCAAGTTGTCATCGGTGGTGACGGCCAAGTCAGCATGGGCAATGTGGTCATGAAAGGCAATGCGCGTAAGGTTCGCCGCTTGTACCGCGACAAAGTGATCGCGGGTTTTGCCGGTGGGACCGCAGATGCTTTTACCTTATTTGAGCGATTTGAAGCCAAGTTGGAGGCTCATGGAGGCCAGCTGACGCGTGCCGCAGTGGAGTTAGCCAAAGACTGGCGCACAGATCGTATGCTGCGAAGATTAGAAGCCCTATTGGCAGTCGCTGATGAGACAGCTTCCTTGGTCATTACAGGCAACGGTGATGTCATTGAGCCGGAGGGCGGACTAATAGCGATTGGTTCCGGTGGCGACTTTGCCAAGTCTGCAGCCAGAGCGTTGCTCGATCACACGGAATTATCGGCCGAAGAGATCGTTCGTTACAGTCTTGAAACTGCCGGGGACATCTGCATCTATACCAATAAGAATCTGACCATCGAAACCCTGAATTTTGACGCCTGAGACAGCTTCAGACGGCTTGATAATCAAATAAGAGATAGTTGTTTAACCCTATGTCAAATATGACCCCTCGTGAAATTGTCCAGGAATTGGATAAGCACATCATTGGGCAAGCCAGTGCAAAGCGTGCTGTGGCTATTGCCCTTCGTAATCGCTGGAGGCGGCAACAGCTGCCTGCCGAGCTAAAAAGCGAAATTACCCCCAAGAACATCCTCATGATCGGCCCGACCGGTGTGGGTAAAACCGAAATTGCCCGCCGATTGGCCAAGCTGGCGAATGCGCCGTTTATTAAAGTTGAGGCCACCAAATTCACTGAAGTGGGGTATGTCGGCCGCGATGTCGAATCCATTATTCGTGACTTGGCTGACGTGGCATTAAAGGAAGTCAAAGAACAGGCCATTCAAAAAATGCGCAATCGGGCGGAAGATGCTGCAGAGGAACGTGTGCTGGATGTTCTACTACCGCCTGCATCATCCGTTGGATTCAGTGTGAACGAAACACCCGAAAGCAGCACACGGCAAAAATTTCGCAAGAAGCTGCGCGAAGGTGACCTTGATGATAAAGAAATAGAAATCGATGTCAGCATGCAGCCAGCAGGTGTAGAGATTATGGCGCCGCCAGGAATGGAAGAAATGTCGCAGCAACTGCAAGGCATGTTTCAGAACCTGGGTGGAGATCGCACAAAAAAACGCAAGATGGCGATCAAAGATGCCATGAAGCTGCTCATTGAAGAAGAAGCTGCGAAGCTGGTTAATGATGAAGAGCTTAAAACCCAGGCCTTAGAAAACATCGAGCAAAACGGTATTGTTTTCATCGATGAGATTGATAAGGTCGCTCGCGGTGGTGAGCGCTCAGGTGGAGCTGATGTCTCCCGAGATGGCGTCCAGAGAGATCTTCTACCTTTGATAGAAGGCAGCACAGTGTCAACTAAGTTCGGCATGATTAAGACAGACCACATCCTGTTTATTGCCTGCGGTGCCTTTCATTTATCAAAGCCGTCAGATCTCATCCCGGAGTTGCAGGGAAGATTGCCTATTCGGGTAGAGCTTGATGCACTGACCACCCCCGACTTCATCCGTATTCTCAGTGAGCCGGATGCCTCACTCACAGAACAGGCTGTTGCCTTGTTGGGCACAGAGAAAGTCACGCTTGATTTTACTGAAAGTGGAATTGCGCGAATTGCCGAAGTGGCCTGGCAGGTGAACGAAAGCACAGAAAACATCGGTGCAAGACGTTTACACACAGTGATGGAGCGATTACTTGAATCCGCTTCATTCGATGCATCGGATAAAAGTGGTACAACACTGACTATTGATGCCGATTATGTCGACAACCATTTGGGCAACCTCGTGGAAGATGTCGATTTAAGTCGCTACATTCTTTAAAACTTGCGGACAAATCCTCAACCATGCCAAGACCAACAGACATAAAGCTGCATCAAAAAAGCCGTGTACTTGAGCTGCAGTTTGACGATGGATTTGAATGCAATCTCACCTGTGAATATCTTCGGGTTAACTCGCCTTCCGCCGAGGTACAAGGCCACGGACCTGGCCAGGAAGTGCTTCAGTACGGTAAGGAGTCTGTTGGTATTACTGCCTTAGAGCCCAGCGGAAATTACGCGTTAAAAATTCATTTCGATGATGGCCACGATTCAGGGCTCTTCACCTGGGATTACCTGTATGGATTAGGTAAACACTATGAAGAGAACTGGAAGGGCTACCTGGCCAAACTTGAAGCGGCCGGGAAAAGTCGTCGTTAGATGTTCCAAGTGTGATCCAACAGTCATAATTATGAGGTAAGTGGAACGTGAGCGACGATAAAACACATTTCGGGTATCAGGACGTCGACAAGGCTGCCAAAGCAGGCATGGTCGGTCAGGTCTTCGATTCGGTAGCCTCTAAATATGATGTCATGAATGATCTCATGTCATTCGGGGTTCATCGCGTCTGGAAACGTTTTACTCTGGACCAATCAGGAGTGCGTCCCGGTCAAGCTGTATTGGATCTTGCCGGCGGTACTGGTGACTTAGCTGCAAAGTTTTCTAAGCGTGTTGGCAAACACGGTTTGGTGGTTCTTGCCGATATCAACGCGTCCATGCTATTCACAGGTCGCGACAAGCTCCTTGATAATGGTGTAATCGGAAATGTTGATTACACGCAGGCAAATGCCGAAGAACTTCCATTTGCCGATGATTCTTTCGATTGCATAACTATCGCGTTTGGTTTGCGTAATGTCACCGACAAAGACAAAGCGCTTCGTTCAATGAATCGTGTGTTAAAGCCCGGCGGACGTTTGTTAGTCTTAGAATTTTCCAAACCTGTTTTGCCTTTACTGAGCAAAGCCTACGATGCCTATTCGTTTACTGCACTGCCTATGATGGGTAAGCTCGTCGCTAACGATGCAGATAGCTATCGTTACCTTGCGGAATCCATACGCATGCACCCCGATCAATCCACACTGAAACAAATGATGGAAGATGCCGGGTTCGCTAAAGCCAATTACCACAATTTAACCGGTGGAATCGTGGCTTTGCATAAAGGCTATAAGGTTTAAGAGCTCATGAACTTGCCTGCTGTGGCACCTGCACTAAACGATTGATATCAGACAACGCCATGAGCACACTTCCATCACCCGTCAATGCAGCGATAGAACGTGCTATCGAAGCCCTATTGCAGCTAGACCCTGACACGCGTCAACGCTTATCCTCATTGGAGGGTAAGGTTATCGCTATCAACATGACTCAGCCGACGGTGAGTGTGGTGTTGTCCATTGTCGATCAACGGGTCAATGTTATTGGTCAGACAGACACACCTGCAGATACCACCTTGACAGGCACTCTCAGTGCGCTGCGTAGTCTTTCATCAGGTAACGATGCTTTATATCAAGGTGATGTGACTGTCGAGGGTGATATTGGTATCGGTCAGGAGTTAAAAGAAATTGTGGCATCACTGGATCCTGACTGGGAAGAATTTCTATCCCCTGTGTTAGGCGACACTGTGGTGCATCAGCTCTCTGTCTTTAGTCAGAGTCTTAGCTCATGGATGCAACGCACCCGTTCTGCTATGCGACAAAATACCAGTGAGTATCTACAAGAAGAAGCAGAGGTGCTAGCACCCAATAGTGAGATACAAGCATTCTGCCTTGAGGTTGATGAGGTTCGGGCTGCTGGTGATCGTCTAGAAGCGCGAGTAAGTAGACTGGAGTCGCGGCAACAGGGAGAAGGCGCTTGATTGGTCGCCTCGCTCGATTTGCCAGGATAGAACACGTCTTAGTCAAATACGGCCTAGAGCAACTGTTTTTAGAGCAAACCCGGGCTTCCGCTCTTCAGCATGTGTTTATTCTCTCTCCAACTCGTTGGATGAATCGGGAATTGCGCAGCCTTCCGCGCGGTGAGCGTTTACGCTTAGCGCTCGAAGAGCTAGGGCCAGTGTTTGTAAAACTGGGACAAGTACTGTCAACCAGACGCGACCTATTGCCGGATGATATTGGCAATGCCCTGACGCAGCTTCAAGATAACGTCAAACCGTTTTCCAGCGAAGAGGCACGTGCTGAAATAGAATCGTCGTTAGATGAATCTATTGATGTTCTTTTTAAACGCTTTGATGATACACCGATAGCATCTGCCTCTATTGCACAGGTTCATGGTGTAGAACTGCACGACGGTACCCAAGCGATCGCAAAGGTACTACGGCCGGGAATTAAAAAAACTATCGATAGGGACATCAGCTTGATGTACCTATTGGCCGACATGGCGGCGCTGGCACTTCATGATGGAAAGCGTTTACGCCCGCGTGAAGTTGTTTCGGAGTACGAGCGAACCATCCATGATGAATTAAACCTAGTTGCAGAAGCCACAAACGCCGTGGTTTTACGAAACAACTTTAAAGATTCTAAAACCTTGTACATCCCGGAGATTTACTGGGAGTACACACGCAACACGGTCATGGTGCAGGAAAGAATTTCCGGTATTTCTATTCGTGATATTGATGCAATGGAAGCCAACGGCACTGACATGAAAAAGCTGGCAGAGCATGGGGTGGAAATTTTTTATACTCAAGTGTTCGATCATAATTTCTTTCATGCGGACATGCATCCTGGAAATATTTTTGTCTCGCGAGAGAATCCTGATCATCCGCAGTACATTGCTGTAGATTTCGGTATCGTTGGATCCTTGACCGAGGAAGATCAACGATATATTGGTGAAAATCTTTTAGCGTTTTTCCAGCGTGACTATCGACGCGTAGCACAGCTGCATATCGATTCCGGGTGGGTGCCCAAACACACGCGTGTCAGCGAATTAGAAGCAGGTGTTCGGGCGGTGTGCGAACCTATTTTCGATAAACCCTTATCGGAAATCTCCTTTGGAGATGTATTGCTAAATCTATTTCATATAGCCCGACGATTTGAAATGGAGGTGCAGCCACAATTAGTTTTACTGCAAAAAACCTTACTCAATATTGAAGGGCTGGGTAGAGAGCTTTACCCCGATCTTGACTTATGGGCTACTGGCAAACCGTTTTTAAAACGATGGGTGGTCAAGCAAAACAATCCCCAAACCGTGATAAAACGATTTGTAGATCAAGCCCCTATGCTTCTAAAAATCATGCCTGACATGCCGATGCTGGTTCATGATTATTTGAAACTGCAAAATCAGTCGATGAGTGAAGGGCGACATTCCTTCGAGCACAATCAATATTCATCAAAAAGCAGCGCTTCAGGATCTGGAAGATCACTGCACTACAGTATTACTGGCGCCGCTCTTGTGGTGTCCTCTGCGTTGTTGGGTAGTGCTGGAATTATCAGTGGGCAAGATTCCACTTCAAGCTGGGTATGGTTAGCGGGTGTCTTCGGAGCGGCGCTGCTAATACTCGGTTTATTTAAAGCTAAGCGTTAGCCCTATATAGCTAACAGCATTTGTCAGCGTAGTTGACATTGGGACTCTGGTTCGTCAATGCCCAAGGTGTCGACGTAGTGTTTAGGGTGTAGGAACTTTGGCATAGGTGCAATCGCTATTACTGCATCTGGCGTTGATAACAAAATGGGTTGTCTAAGTTGATTGTTCCAATGACGTATCGAGCCACGCGTCCCCTTGTAAAGATCCACCTGAGATGCGGGGTCTTGCAGCACTGCAAGTAAATTCAAGTCGTCCCCTTTCTGCCGACTGTTGATGCTGTTACTAATCAGTTTTATAGCACTCCATGCAGCAAACTCAGCATCGGTCATTGATATTTGAGAACTTAAAGGCTCGCCTGTTTTGAAGGTTCGATAGCGTTCATTGAGTTGTGGTGCGCCGTAACGCTCAAGCGAGAAATGCCAGCTTGCTGGGGTGAGTCCTACATCACCAACAACGGGTCTTGCGCTTCGAGTGCTGTATTGCAAATAACGTCCGTAGTCTTTTTGTGAGTCGATGACTGCAACAACATCGTATGAGATCCCGCCGGTTATAAATTCGGGTTTGTTTTCATCTCTGTCATCCGGGTGGTGTGACAATGAGAAGATGCGCTGATCGACTACCGTTGCACCGAATTTCTTTAAACTGACCAAGAGTGTTTTAGCACGTTCAGTATCTTTCTCTGAAGGGCCTTGTATGACTAAGACTTTTCGCCAACCCCGATAGACGAGAAATTGACCTAAGGCGTCGAAATACATTTGATCGGAAGGGATAGTGTGAAACACATGCGTAAGGCATAGTGTATCTCTTAACTGCGCATCGCTATGGCGTACGTTGAATGCGATCAGTTTTAGTTTGTTGGTGATCTGAGCAACCTGCTCCATAGTGTCCAACGGCAAATCTAAAATAAGTAAACTTGAAGGAATAAGCTCTTTAAGTTGATCATCTAAATTACGTTCCGCATCAAGCGTTAGCTGATGAATATTTGCATTAATACCTAGTGTTTTGAACAGCGTGGATGATTCATACACGGCGAGTTCGACGGCTCTAAGCACCGGACGATCTGGTTTTACAGTAATGCCTGCAAAGCTTTTTCCGGAGTTTTTTCTATCCTCCGAGCTTGACGTGATTATCGTGATATCAAAGTCGTTGGAGACTGCCGGAGCCGATAAAAAACAGCATGCCAGAAGTATCAATTTGTGAAGCTTCAATCGAATACCTCCACAGAGTGTGGGACGAGCCCGGTACGACTGGTTTTAAGTGGGCGCATCTTTTGAACATCAATTAAAGTGACATCATCTGAAAGCCCGTTGAGTACAAACAACTGTTTGTCGTCGGGGGTTAACGCAAGGCCCCACGGACGACGCCCTACCAGTATGTATTTAAGTATTTCACGTTTGGCGGCGTCAATGATAACAACGTGGTTCGCAGAGCCTAAGGCTACGAACGCGGTGTCTCCGGTTTGATTAAACAGAATATCCACCGGGGTAAGTTGTTCACTACGAAAGCCTCGAGGAGCAAAAATGATTTCATCGATCTTTTCGAAACTGTTTGTATCAAATATCTCTACGCGACTACCCATTTCGGATGACACCCACAGTTCGGTATTGCGAATGGATAAGCGCCGTGGGCGTAGGTTGGTAATAATGATGTCAATAGCTGAGTAGTCGGTTCCGTCGAAGACATGGACCAATCCTGCGTTTTCTGATGCAATGAAAATCAGATTGCCATCGTCGGTCAATGCAATGCCGTCAGGCTCCAGCCCTGTCGCTAGATAAGCCAGGATGTTGCCTGAGCGAACATCAATTACCGTGGCTTTAGAAGCGCCTTCATTAGAGACTATTAATCGTTCACTTGCGGTATGGAAAACCAAGTACATGGCGCCAGGCACATCCTGGTAAGTTCGTATAATTTGTCGTTTAGTCAGATCAAACTCAACGACCTTGGCGTCGTCTGAACAGGCGATATACAACGAATTATTCGCCTTGTTTTGAGCCATTCCCCTTGGTCGATTGCAGATAGGAACAAGCTCTTGATTTTTCCCATTGTCGTCCATGAAAACGAGATTGCCGGAGCGCTCGTTACTGATGGCAACGGTTGCGGAGTACGCTGGTAGACTAAAAGCCAATAACGCTATCGTATTGGCCAAGGCGTGCGATGCCACACGTAAGATATGCTTTATACCTGACAAGCGTTTTGCACTGCCTGATTCCATAGACTTTTAAGCGCTATCCTTTATGGTGTTGTTTTAAGCTCGCGCCGCTATTGTATTGGTCAGAGGCTTGGCTCTTTAACAGTCAATTCGAATGCAGCATACCAGGCCGCCAGATTTTTAATGTCCTCTAACGAGAGTGCCTGAGCAATGATGCTCATGCGACGATCCTGACGCATACCTTTTTGATAATCAACCATTGCTTTTTCAAGGTAATAAGCGCCTTGTCCAGCTAGGTTTGGAGACTCGGGATCTTTTGCAATGCCGTTTTTACCGTGGCAAACGGAGCATTGGGATGACAGTGCCTGGCCTTTCGCTAAATCGGCCGAGTGGCCATGTGCGCTCACTAGGAGTATGCCAAGACACAAGAGCAAACTTTTCAACGTGTTTTTCCTTCTCAAAATGCCCCGGCCCAAAATGGCCGAGGCTGTTTAACAGCTAAACTTATGATCCTTCGTAAGAGATACGGTAAATCGCTCCGGCATAATCGTCTGAAATAAGGATTGATCCGTCTTTCATCTGAGTGACTGACATTGGGCGGCCATCGTATTCACCGTTTTCATTTAGCCAACCTTCTGCGAAAGGTTCCATTGTTGCATTACCTTCAGCATCAATAGAGGTGAACATGACGCGTGCACCACACGGTGTCGTTCTATTCCAGGAACCATGTTGAGCCGAAAAGATTCCGTTTTTATATTTAGCAGGGAATTGCTTTCCGGTATAGAACGTCATGCCTAAGTCCGCACAGTGTGCTGTGGTTTCAACAATAGGATGAACGATATCGTCGGGTACTTCCTGAGTGTCATAGCCAAAGTCGGAAACTCGAACTGTGCCGCCACCGAACCAAGGGTGTCCAAAATGCTGTCCCGCGGCTGTCTGGCGATTTAACTCACCTGGAGGTATATCATCACCCATGCCGTCCACTTGATTGTCTGTCCACCATAACTCTCCGGTTACCGGATGAAAATCATGCCCGACAGAATTTCTAACGCCGTAGGTGTATACCTCCCGGTTAGATCCGTCGCGATCCATTCTGATAATTCCACCGATGCCTTGTTCAGCGTACAAATCAGCTTTTTCAGGTGGAGCAACGTTAAAGGGTTGGCCCAGTGAAATATAGAGTTTGTTGTCCGGGCCAATATCCACAACTCGCGCAGTGTGGTTATAGCTTTCCTCTTCAACGGGCACTAGCTGTCCTTTTGGAACTATGTCCACGGCAACAACATCAGGACCTTCGTAGAAGAACTCAGCGGCCGGAAACATACGTACATGGTTTCTTTCAGCAATATATAGAAAACCATCTTTGCTAAAGCGAACACCGTTCGGGACATCAAAACTCAATGATGGTGCGAAGTCTTTAACTTCATCGGCAACACCGTCGCGATCACGATCAGACACAACCCAAACCTTATCCTTTCGAGTGCCGACAAAAAGCACAGTTCCCTGCGGCGCCATTGCCATATCTCTTGCATCGGGGACAAGCGCGTAAAGATCAATCTTGAAGCCGCTAGGCATCTTGACGTTTTGCAGAATCTTTTTAATGTTTTCGGCTTTCTGGCCACCTTGCTCAATAAAGGTGTGGTCGTCCATTGTTTTGCCAGACGTTGCAAATACACCGATGTTTGCAGTGGCCGCGGCTGATATCGCCATGCCCGCTACCAACGCGGCTATTTTCGTCAACTTCATTTTAGTCACTGTTACCCTCCAGTTTTAATTCGTAGAGTGAGTGTTAGATATCGAAGATACCTTCACAAAGTTCTACTCCTATAAATTTCCACATTCAAGAGATTTATGGTTTGGGGGCAGGGTTGTGCTATTGCCTATGGTTTAAGCTTTGATTAAACGGCACTCGTCTTTTTCTGGTTTAAGCCTGTGCTTACTTGCGCTAACTAGTTGATTACTCTGACTACCACGGCGAGCGTCAGAGAATTGTTATTAGTGATAGGTTATGGGATACAAGCGGTATTTGCCGTTGGGATGTAACCTGTGTATGGGTATAAAGTAGGGGAAAAGCGTTTTAAGGCAAAAACGTTTAACTTTTGTTATACCCAAAAGCGGAAGTTACGCAAGCTATAGCGCTAAATCGGGTAAACAGCTGACTTCTGGCAGTAAGTTTGCAATCACGGTTATTACCATTTCTTAGTGATAGCTGTAATTCATCATGCAAACACAATCAGTTGACCCGCTTTGGGACGAAGGTATCTCATCCTACCTGTTAGGCCAGTACGAAAGCCTTCAAGCGCCCCTCACGATGGAAAATCTTCAGGAGTTTGCTGTAGAGCAGGCCGTCCGCGTCGGTGATTTGCTGGAGACCCTGTTTATCATGGCTATCTATGGCGAATGGACATATTCCGACGCTAATGGCGAAGCTCAGGTATTAGATGAATCAGCTCTTGATGACTTTTATGCCAAAGGGCGTCTAAGCCAAGAAGATCTCGCTGCATTCAGTGGAGTTTGGGCTCCGGCTTAACACCTGACCTTTAAGCGTGCTGGCTATCGCCGTCAGCTTCCTCAAAGAACTCGACTTTTCCTGTCTCCAGTGAATATTCTGCGCCGATTATTTGCAGTCCGTCATTGGAGACCAGATCGTTCAAAACCTCAGAGTTAGTCGTTAGCTGCGCAACGGATGCGTGCACATTGGCTCTTGTAGCCAGAGAGATGAGCTTAGACTCATCCGTTTCCTCTTCTACCAATTTCTCCACTGACGGTTGAATGCAATCCACGATGGATTGCAAATTTGGCGATAGAGCAGACGAGGGTTGTTTAAGCTCTCCTACAGTTGCCTGTATTGCGCCACATTTCGTGTGACCCATCACCACGACTAAACGCGCGCCATGTTGCACTGCCGAAAACTCAACGCTACCAAGCAATGAGGGTGTAACAATATTGCCTGCTACTCGAACAACAAACAGATCGCCTAAGCCCTGATCGAACACAATTTCGGCCGGTACACGAGAGTCAGAGCACCCGAGAATAATGGCAAAGGGGTGTTGAGATTCCAGTACCTGTGCACGTCTGGACTCATTAGTCTCAGCTGATATATCTCGAACGTTAGCGACAAATCGTTGGTTGCCGGCTTTTAGTCGATTCAATGCGTCATTTGCGGTAGTCATGCATTGCATTATAAGCGATTGAATAATGTCATTGCTCACTCTGCAGGCTTGATATTAACTGGATAAATTTTCAGCATACGGATGCGCAAAAGGCCCTGCATTGCTACCATGGCGGGATGGATGTCTCTGATCTGCTTGACTCATTAAACGACGCGCAGCGCCAAGCTGTTAGCTCTCCGCCCGGGCATTTATTAGTGCAGGCTGGCGCTGGTAGTGGAAAAACCCGCGTACTAGTACACCGTATTGCGTGGCTGAACCGGGTTGAGGGTGTCTCGCCTTTCAGCATTATGGCGGTGACCTTTACTAACAAGGCGGCACGAGAGATGCGGCTGCGAGTCGAGCAGCTGCTGGGCATGGGAATCGGCCCCATGTGGATAGGGACTTTCCATGGAATTGCCCACCGCTTTTTACGTATGCACTGGCAAGAAGCAGGGCTACCCCAGGCCTTCCAGATACTCGACTCTGACGATCAATTGCGGTTGGTTAAGCGAACGATCCGAACATTAGAGCTTGATGAAACACATTTTCCTCCGCGTCAGGTTCAGTGGTTTATTAATGGTCACAAAGACGAGGGTCGCAGGCCTAAGCATATCGATGATGAAAACGACCCTATCACCCAGCAGTACATCCGGATTTACACGGCCTATGAGGCTGCCTGTGACCGGGCCGGAGCTATCGATTTCGCGGAATTGTTGCTGAGATCATTAGAGACCCTGCGGGACAATGCCACGTTGCTCGCGCACTATAGAAAACGCCTGCAGCATTTATTAATCGATGAATTTCAGGATACCAATGCCATTCAGTATGCCTGGATACGGCTACTGGCCGGCGACTCAGGGCATGTGTTTGCTGTGGGTGATGATGATCAGTCCATCTACGCCTGGCGAGGCGCTCGGGTCGAGAACATCCTTAATTTTGATAAAGACTTTCCCAGTGCTGAGCTAATTCGCCTGGAGCAAAACTATCGTTCCAGCGGCAATATCTTGAAAGCTGCGAATGCGTTAATTGATAAAAATCATGGTCGCTTGGGTAAGAACCTGTGGACCGCAGATTCTGATGGTTTCCCCATTACTCTTTACAACGCCTACAACGAAACCGATGAGGCTCGTTTTGTTGTTGAAACGATTATTGACTATGTATCCGATGGCGGGCAACGACGCGACTGCGCAATTTTATATCGATCGAATGCGCAGTCGCGCGTTATAGAGGAATACCTGGTAGCCGCTGGTGTGTCCTATCGGGTATACGGTGGTCTGCGATTTTTTGAACGTGCTGAAATTAAAGATACGCTTGCCTACTTAAGACTTGCTACTCATACCTACGATGATGTTTCTCTTGAACGAATCATCAATCAACCCGCTCGTGGTATCGGCGATAAAACGGTTGCCGATATTCGTACCGAGGCGCGAGGTCGTGGTATCCCTATGTGGGAAGCGGCTTGCGATTTGGTCAAAGAAAAACGTTTAAGTGGACGTGCGAATACGGCAGTCGCAAAATTTCTTGGCTTAATGGAAAGCATACAAGAAGGCTTGGTTGATCAAGCATTGCCTCAGCAGATTCAAACCGTAACAGAGCTCAGTGGTTTGGTAGATCACTTTAAGAAAGACACCAGCGACCGAGGGCAGAGTCGGGTTGAGAACGTTGAAGAATTATCTAACGCTGCGCGTACGTTTATTCATCATGCCTCAGATGACCCGGATCTAAACCCCATTGATGAGTTTCTTGCCCATGCCGCTTTAGAAGCAGGAGAAGGGCAGGCAGATGCCGACGATAATGCTGTGCAGTTAATGACGCTGCATTCGGCTAAAGGTCTGGAATTTTCAGTGGTCTTCATGGCGGGAATGGAGCAGGGTTTATTTCCTCATCAGCGATCAGCAGAAGACCCTGTGCGTATGGAAGAAGAACGAAGGCTTTGTTACGTGGGAATCACGCGGGCAGAGAAAAAGCTGTATATGACGATGGCTGAGCAACGTCGCTTGCACGGGCGGGATCAATACAATCCTCCATCGAAATTTGTAACTGAACTTCCGCAAGAACTACTCGAAGAGATTCGTCCGCGAATGCAGGTCAGCATGCCGGTATATCGGCCAGAGCAATCCTATGTGCAGGAAGAATACGATTCGGGATTATCGATTGGCCAGATGGTCAGGCATGGGAAATTCGGTGTAGGTATAGTGTTGGATCAAGAGGGCCGCGGTAAGCAGGCGCGTGTGCAAGTGAACTTCGAAGATGCGGGTAGTAAGTGGTTAGTGTTGGCTTACGCTAATCTTTCGCCGGCTTGAATTGTTTGACGGCGTAAGAACTTGTCAATGCGGTCACCGATTAATTGCGTAAAGTAGTTAACTCGCTACGCTCAAAAAAATTAGATGATGCCTGCATCTAAACTTGCGGCCATTGTTAACCCAAGCTCTTCGCATTGACCAATAAAGTTTTCGTCAAAGTCCCCTTTGCACATTAATGGCGCTTGAACCAGGCGCCACTTTAAACCCGTTGTTATGCTTTCAATGGCTCGTCGTGTGCCTGTACCATCGTGTCCTGCACGTACATAAAAGGTAAACGGCAACCCTTCCGTGTGTTCTAAGCAAGGGTAATAGCATCGGTCGAATACATCTTTAATTAAGCCTGCCATATAGCCGAGATTTTCGGTCGTGCCGATAATTACCGCGTTAGCGTTCAGAATATCGTCGGCCTGTGTGTCCAGTGGAGGTATAAATCTGACATCGACATTGTCGATAGCGTCATTGCTAGCACCTTTAACAACCGCATCAAGCATCCTGCTTGTGTTTTCAGAAGGTGCATGAGCAATGATGATGAGCTTCTTAGTACGTTGCACGGTTATGAATGCCTCAAAACGCGGTAAAGTTGATGGATCATAGCCTTCTGTCACTGGTGACCGACGCGTTTTACCGAGTGGTTGAAGTAAGGATAATCCCTAATTATCTGGATAATAGCGGAAAGATAGTTTTTTGATCGGCGTAGGTAGTCAGTGCTAAGCTCTCGAACAATGCAACACTCAACCGTTCTTTGTTAAGTGAAATTCGATTTCATAGTCATAGGTGCAGGCTCAGCCGGATGCGCGGTGGCTGCAGGTTTAGCAAAGGCCCGTATTGGTTCAGTTTGCGTACTCGAAGCGGGTCCTACAGATGCAGTGCCGCAGGTGAAAATTCCATTCGGTCTACTTCACACTATGGGTAGTAAACGCGACTGGAATTTTAAATCGACGTCGCAATCGAACGCGAATAATCGAGTCTTCAACGTCAATCGCGGGTACATGGTTGGCGGTTCCAGTTCGATAAATTCAATGGTTTGGTTCAGAGGGCGGGCTGATGATTTTGATAATTGGCAACAACCGGGTTGGCGTTGGAATGACGTTGAACGGGACTTTATCGAAATAGAAAAGCTGATTCAGCCTCAACAGATTCCAACGCCGCATCCATTGTCTGTGGCCTTTGCAAAGTCCTTTCTTGCCAACAGTGATGCACCGCCTACTCCAGATCGCGAGAGCGCGGGATTATTCGACACCAATAGTAGAAATGGGAGACGCTGGTCTGCAGCAGACGCTTTTTTACGACCAGCAATGCGTTCACATGGACTACAGATCATAACGGGTGCCAATGTAAACCGAATCTCTTTTGAAGAGGGTCGTGCAAGGCATGTTGAATTGGTCGATGGCAGGACGTTGAGTGCTCGTTGTGGCATTGTGTTGAGCGCGGGTAGTATCGGGTCACCCTCAATACTGATGCGTTCTGGTATCGGACCTGCTGCTCAATTGTCTGAGCTCGGTATTAGTATTAAAGTTGATTCACCGCAAGTGGGTCAGAACCTGTCGGATCATCCGGTCATTGGTGTTCATCATGAAGGGCGCAATTCAGGATATGGTCTGGTTTGGAATCAGAGTTTGCAGTGGGCGCTATCCCCATTTCAATGGCTCACCCAACGTAACGGCAGGTTAACATCGAATTTTGTCGAAGCTGGTGCGTTCTTTAGGGTGAACCCTATCACTGACGATGATGACAGGCCAGAATGCCAAGTGCACTTTATTCCATACATGATGGGGTTTAAAGGTAAGTCTATAACCACTGGCTCAGGCTACTTTGCCGACGTCGGTGTCTGTCGACCTGTCTCCCGGGGCTCGCTGACTTTGTCGTCATCTGACCCCCGCGTGGCACCTAACATCGACTTGGGCGTGCTTAAAGAAGAACAAGATGTTCAAATCCTGATCGGTGGTTTCCGACGTTTGCGTGAGCTGCTCGATAAAGCTCCAATGGGTGACAGCCGGGCACCCGAAGTTTATCCGGGTGCCGCAGTTAGTAGCGATGATGAGATAACAGAACATATTCGAGCTCGATCTGGGACCGCCTATCATCCTGTTGGCACACTAGCTATGGGGGAGCAAGGAACGCCTGTCACCAACACTTTGCAATTACGTGATGTTGATGGATTGTGGGTGGCCGATGCTTCAGTAATGCCAAGTATCACATCGGCTAATACAAATGCACCTAGCATGATGATTGGCCATAGAGCCGCTAAATTAATTTTGCGAGAGGTGAAGTACTAAAGAACTCAGGAGTGATACACGCGAACGCCTGGAAACATCGACGCTTGGCATTGGCCGTTCGAGTTTAGGTGCATCGCACAAACAATCTCAAAACGAAAGTTGGTCATCCTCGTGCACCAAGATAGGAGGAGTCGCACCCTCTTGTATGATTAGCGTATAAATTTTACCCGCACTGACGTCAAGCGGCACGGCATCAAATCGACCCAGAGAGTCCACTAAACGATAGCCGCCAGGAGTTGCTAACTGGTACGTAGCCTCAGATGCGCTACTACTGTTGATGTTATTAAATAGCACCGCAGATCCACCCGGGTTTTCACCGAATGGCAGCAACATGAATGTGGCTTCCGTGTCAGATGCGCCCAATAAATTAGCCTGTATAACTCGAACCTGCGCCACCGTGGGTGTCAAACTAATGGAGATAGAGCTGAGTTTAACGACGTCTAGTGACTCACCTGTCGTATTGCGCACGATCAATGTTGTTAGCGTCGATGCGCCTGCGTTAAGCGGCCGTATATTGGCTATGACCGTATCGTTTGTTGTATCAGTAACAACCAGATTGTTTTCACCCAGCTGAATAGCAGCTGCATCGCTCACAGACCCTGGTGGGATCGGGTTTGAAAACACATTCGATCCATTGGATTCGTTAAAGACGCTAATAGAACGATCACTGACATTTATCAAATGTATGCCAGGCGTTGTTGAATTTGTACCTGCCTGCAAATTCTCGAACGATGAATCATCAGGTGTTTGTGTTGCTGGTGGGGTTGAGTTGCCGTCACCCGTACCCGGATTTTCTCCTGGGTCTGTCGTCGGGTCCGTTGATGGGTTCGAGTCAGGATCAGGATCCTGAGTGTTCGAATCAGGTGGGTTACTGTCTGCGCCGGTTTCTACTTGAATCGTATTGGAGCCATCACCGGTTCCGAACAGCCCACCGTCACAAGCGCTGAGCAGTACGACCAGGCTAATGAAGAGAAGACGTTTGAGATAAGTCTTAGTCTTCATTCTGATTCCCCTCATTAATATCTTCTATCCAATAGACACCCAAACCAACCCGATGTTTACCTTCCCCTGTCGCAAGTGGATTAGCCCCTTTGTCATAGGTGGACAGCGACTGATCCAATTGCTTTAGTAACTCAAGTGACTTCTCAGCGCTTAATGCTCTAAACGTGTCGCGGCCTTCACTCGTCACATCGTCATACGCAACGCTCATTTGTAAGCGTCGTCCTGTCTGAGATGACCCTTTTAAGTTGTAATCGAGAGTGGTTAGGAGGTCGGTCGCGCTTGTGGCAAAAATATCCAGCAGGGCTGATTCACTTTGGTGAGGAATGTAGCCATTGTGTTGTAGAGATATTTTTCCACCGATATTTTTAACGGTCCCCACTCGCACTAGTTCGTCGAGCATCGCCCGGGCGGGGACATCTCCCCCGTAGCGTTTCACCAGTTGGTTGAAGCTGTCATCGGGGTCACCGTATTCCAACGCAATAGGCTGACCTTTTGAGTTTTGAAATTCTTTGTCTTGCAGCCAACCGGTGACAACCCGAACTGCACGATTATGTTTGCTGACACCTGTGTCCACATCGGCAGGCAATTCACGTATACGTTTAACTTCTTTTCTATTGATACCGGTCACGATGGCCATACGAGACACCGTAGGTGATTTGCCATCAATCCCAAAATGAGTTTCCGCCTCATTGACGTACGCCTGCTTTGCCCAGTTGGCAAACTCAGCATGCGAAACGCCATGACGCAGCAGAAGTCTCACCAACGGCGAGAGCACTCTAGTCACAGCTTTTTGTAAGGTTTCGTGCATACTTCGTTCGCTAAGTGCCAATGCTTGCGGGGTACCCAAAGCGCCCCTGAGTATTGTATCCGTACTGCTCCACACGTTATCGCGCGTCCATTGCGATGATCGTTGAGCGTCAAATTATGAACTAGTTGGGATATTTATCCCATGCGATTGATATCTTAACAGGAATCTACCGTGAGTCGAAAAAGTACCACCAGAATTGAGAAATCCGCAGCCTCAACGCACCGTGGCGGTGCAGTCAAAGGTTTCCCGAGTAGTGGTTGCTGGATTAATTTATTTGATCCCATCGTTGGTGAGCTAGTCGGCGCGTGTGACTACGACTGCGCAATGATCGATATGGAACACAGCGCTGTATCACTCGAAGCGACCTTGACGATGATTCGTGCTGTGCAACTTTCTGGTGCAAAAGCGTTTGTTCGTGCACCGGATAAGGACGCAGTCTGGATTGGAAGGCTGATGGACATGGGCGCAGACGGCGTCATGATTCCGATGGTTAATTCTGTTGAAGAGGCTGAAGCTTTGGCACTTGCCTCTTTTTACGCACCGAAAGGTACACGAGGTATGGCAGCAGGCATTGTGCGGGCAACAGGCTATGGCGTGCACACCGAGCAGTATCTAAAAAATCATCGAAAGCACTTCCGACTATTGATTCAAATTGAAACTGAGCAGGCGGTAAATGTCGCTGCCGAGCTTGCCAGCATTGACGGGATTGACGGTCTGTTTATCGGTCCCTACGACTTAGCGGGGAGCCTCGGACACATGGGGGAGCCGGAAAATAAAGTGACAAGGGCTGCCATTAGAAAAATTCAAAAGGCCGTAAAACCCAGTGGTAAACCGCTAGCGACATTGACCAATCCAGCCCGCAATGCGAGAAAGTTATATGCCGAAGGCTACGATCTTGTGTTTAGTGGATCGGACGTGGGCATGCTTAAAGCGGCCTTCCAGTCGGACGGGCTCAATAATCGTGAAATTAATAAAAAGTTATCAAAGTGATCAAACCCGCATTGGTTTGAAGCTGTCCGTTTCCAGGGCGAATTTTTCTCTCTAGCAGGCTTCCTTAAACCCTGAACTAGCGCACAGTAAATATGGCGTAGAAGGAACTATTCGAGCTTGAATGTGGACGTTAGCTTGTTGATTAGGCTACATTACCTGCATCGGGAAAAGAATAAATGCTGTTCTTAAACCGAACAAGTGTTGCCATTTGGAGAAGTCCACGACTGATTGGGCTTTCAACACGAATAAATCAGATTTCCTTTAAATTTTATAAAGAGACTTAATCTATGTCACGTCGTCAATTTTTGAAAACTGGTGCAGGCGCTGCAAGCGCCGCTGCTGTAGCGGGCACCGGACTCATCACATCAGCTCCGGCCATATCTCAGGGCCGTGAGAAGCTGGTTATGGTTACTGCTTGGGGTCGCGGCCTAGCAGGTGTATTTGATGCAGCTCAGCGAGTTGCAGATTCAGTGAATGCCATGTCTGACGGCACACTGGAAATCGAAGTTAAGGCACAGGGCGAACTCGTCTCAGGCTTGCCGGCAGTATTTGACGCGGTCACCAGTGGACAGGCTGATATGTACCACGCAGCTGACTACTACTGGGTCGGACAGCATCCTGCGTTTGCATTCTTCACAGCTGTACCTTTTGGAATGACGCCTATCGAGCTCAACAACTGGTACTACCACATGGGTGGACATGAAATGCACCGTGAGCTGGGCGAAGAATTCGGCCTAGTCTCATTCCTCGCGGGTAATACCGGTGCTCAGGCTGGCGGTTGGTTCCGTAAAGAAATCAACAGCGCTGATGACTTCAAAGGTCTGAAGTTCAGAATGCCTGGTTTAGGTGGTAAGGCGTTGGGTCGCTTAGGTGCATCTGTTCAAACTCTCCCAGGTTCTGAGGTTTATCAAGCTCTGGCGTCTGGCGCCATTGATGGCACAGAGTGGATTGGACCATGGGCTGATGAAAAAGCAGGTTTCCAGGAAATCACTAAGATTTTCTACACCTCTGGTTTCCATGAGCCAGGTGCAGGCCTGACTTTGGCAACTAACTCTGATCGTTTCGCAAGCCTGAAGCCTCATCACCAAAAGATGATTCAAATCGCTGCCGGTGAAGCAAACAGCTGGAACCTACATCAGTACTTAGCCAACAACTCTCAAGCGCTTGATCGTTTGGTTGCTGGTGGTGTACAGACACTTGAATTCCCTGATTCGGTTTGGGATGCGTTCGGAAGTGCTTCTCAGGAAATCATGGACGAGAACATGGAAGACGAGTTCTTCGCGAAGGTTCATGGTTCTGTAATGGAAAGCATGAAGCTGTCTTCACGTTGGGCAGGACTGTCTGACGGTGCATACACACGTCAGCGAGATCGCGTACGCGGATAAGATGGTCGGAATTATCTGACTGTTCCTTAACTGCAATACGGTAGCCGGTGTGTACGAACCGGCTGCAGTATTGCAGTTTTTTATTTTGTAGAACGGAAACGTTTCCTTGGAGGCACGCTTGGCGTCATTTCTATCGATACTTAAAGGCCTCGCTAACGGTCTGCTAGATCTGGTGATGCTGCCATGGACTATTTGGCAATGGGCGAATATTGAAGTCGTCAAGGAGCGCATGATTGCGCTCACGATGGCTGGAAAGTCCGTTGAGTTCTTATACATGATGCTGAGCCTTGTGCTGGTGCTGATTGTTGTTAGCCTGTTTAGTCGTCGATTTCTAAAATCAACGGTCTTATCTTTAGAAGCCTTTAATCGCAAGGTTGGTCAGTTTGCTGCTTGGTTTGTCCTGCTTCTGATGTTTCAGCAGGTATTGATCATCGTGATGGGCCAAGTGTTCAAGGGCAACGAGCTACTTTTCTCACCGTTTGGAATGGCGCTATCCAATGCAGAGCTGCAATGGTTGTCAGGTCAGCTTAAGTTTTACAACGCCATACTCATCGCTTTCGCCTCCGCTTATACCTTTATTGAAGGCGGTCACGTACGAGTTGATCTCGTATACGGAAATCTTGGATTCCGGGCGAAACGATTTATAGATTTCCTAGGCTCCATCATTTTTATGTTGCCTACCACCATTCTGCTTTGGTGGTTTTCATGGCCATTGGCGATGAATTCTATTTTTGCTCAGCGCCCTATGAATATCTTCTCGACAAAAGCGAGTTGGCGTGGCGTTAAATTAGAGACGTCGGGTACAGCTGAATTTACCTGGGTGTGGGCTTTCAAAGTACTTATTTTGTTTTTTGCTGCACTGCTGTTTATTCAAGCTCTGGCGTTCATGTTAAGAAACTTGTGGGCGTTATTATCCGGTGACGAGTCGATTGAATCTCATCCTCCTGATCCAAATGCGGTAGATCCAGAAGATTCTTCCGAGGCACCAGGCACTGAGCAGTCAGTCGTTCACTCTTCTCCTGATATCCAACTGGATGCGTCGAATAAATCGGACGCGGATAAAGTTGATGTCAATCTTGCTCAACAGGATTCCCCGCTTCCCGGCCATGAAATGCACAATTCGGTGATTAATGCACATGATAGGTTTTCATCAGACGCTACCGATAAATCGACGGCACTGCCGGTCCGCGAAGTGAGTGATAGACAGCGTGCTCGCGTGCAAAATACGATTACACGCCGCAGAGCGCATACCGTTTCCATTAACTCACTGATACCTGCAGGTGTCGGTGATCGCACAACTCGAGGATAAGCGCATGTTCTTCGGGCTGAATGGTATTGAAATCTCTCTGATCATCACGTTTACGTGTTTGTTCATTGGTATCTTGTCGGGTTTTCCAGTGGCTTTTGCCATTGCGGGTTCCGCGATAGTCAGTTTTGGCATTATTGCTGTCATGAGTCACGCCGGGCTTCTCTACACATTAGTAGAGCGTTCGGACGCAACTGAAATTGTCCCTGTATTGCCGCGAGGCTGGGATGGAGCGTTCCTCTCTACGCTATCAACATGGTCAGGCGGTGTTTTCTCCAGAGCCTTTGGCGGCAACGTGGAAACTCTGTTGGCTGTTCCTCTCTTCGTGTTAATGGGTATAGCGCTTGAGCGTTCCCGTATTGCTGAGGACTTGCTGACAACCATGGCAAGAACTTTCGGTACGTTACCGGGCGGACTCGCTATATCTGTTGTTCTTGTGGGTACCTTACTCGCTGCCAGTACCGGTGTAGTGGGTGCAACCGTCGTTACTATGGGGCTTATCGCTTTGCCCACCATGCTACGCGCCGGGTATTCCAAGTCTCTGGCAACGGGTGTCATTGCAACCTCGGGAACTCTGGGCCAGATCATTCCTCCTTCTATCGTAATAGTTTTGCTAGGCTCTATCGTCGGGGATATGTACTCCATAGGACAAGAGAACCGGGCAAAGGAGATGGGTCAGACGGTCATGGAGATGCTGGGTGAGCCAGCGGTGCTCTCCACCGGTACATTGTTTAAGGCAGCGTTTATTCCCGGTGTTGTGCTTGCCATGCTTTACGCGTTGTATGCATTCGGTTACGCCCTGTTCCGACCGAACTCTGCACCGCCTATTAAATTAGCTGACGCTGATCCCAATAAGTTTGATGTTGCCAAGCACTATGGTCATAGAACCGGCCTCATTCTTTTTCTTGTCTTGGGACCCATCATCGCCTTAATTACCGCGTGGATCGTGCTAACGCAGTTTGGCATTGTGACTGCTCAAGAAGGGGCAGGGGATACCGGTCTACTGTCGCACGGGACTATGTTTGTTGCGACGGCCGGTTTGTTTGTCCTGATACTTTCCTTGGTGCTTCAACCGCAGTATCTGAAGTTGCCTTTATTCATTGGAATAGTAGGCGTTATTAGTTATGTGCTGGTCGATGTTCTGGTGCTGGACGTAGAGGCCTCTTCCGGTAGTCGATTTATCGCCTATGCGATTCCCGTCATTTTGCTACTGATCGGTGCGAGGACTGCTCTGGCTCGCTTGAGTGAAATTGATGTACTCAGGGTTGTAGCACCTCCTGTCATTTTGATCGTGTCAGTGCTTGGATCAATTTTAGGTGGCGTTACAAGTCCTACTCCGGCTGCGTCACTGGGTGCGGCAGGTGCCATTATGCTCGCGGCTGCCAGGCTTTCTTCAGGTGAGAGAAGTGCGACCCGCATAATTTTGTGGGCATCCTTCGCTGTCGTCATCATGTTGCTAATGCGTGGCAACTTTGACCTACGAATGACGCTTGATGAAATTAGTTTTGAAAATCAGGTGGCCGTCTGGATCACCATCGTTGCATACCATGTCGCGGTTTTTGGCTTGTTGTATAGCTGTATCGTGTTGATACGCAAGAAAGTCATGTCGCCGGTTGTACGTGAAACAACGAAAGTGACCAGCATGGTTTTTATGATTCTTATTGCTTCGTTGTTCCTAAGCTTGTCTATTCGAGCTTACGGTGGTGAACACTACATACAAGAAGTTCTGAGAAGTATCGAAGATCCAAGAAAGCTACTACTCGTTGTGATGCTGGTGTTGTTTGTTTTAGGGTTTGTTCTCGACTTTATAGAAATTATCTTTATCGTTATTCCTATTGTCGGACCGGTCATTTATGCAGCAGATCCTGCCCTTATGCCACCAGAATGGATAACCATTTTGATTGCTGTAAATCTGCAAACCTCATTCATAACGCCGCCATTCGGTTTTGCTTTATTTTATTTAAGAGGCGTCGCCCCGCCGAATGTAACGACGGGTGATATCTACAGAGGCATATGGCCGTTTGTATTTATCCAGGTTGTTGGTCTTATTATCTTGTGGAATTTCCCTGTGATAACGACCTTCCTACCTGACATACTCCCTGCTAATTAGCAGCTTGAAAAGGGCTAAGTGAAATACCTTAGCCCGTTTTCTTTTTAAGTCTTTCATTGGCAACGCGATTGGCAACACGGCGATCCGGTTGAGGTTCGCCTGATGCGGTGAGTCTTACTTTTGAGCGTCTATCTCCGAGCAAATCTTTATAGGCGCGTCGTTCAAGGCTTGAACGATGGCGCGATAGCCGGCTAGGCGTTAGCTTGTATACATCGTTTTCACTGTGATTAATGGAATCATCGTCGCGCCTTCTATTTTCGTTATGCTCGCTCATGGTTGTCTCTGCAAAGTTCTTATATTTTTAATTTGTTCTCTACGCGGCTGCTTCAACATCATCAGAATCATTGTCACTGCTAAGTTCTGCGATTTGCTTTGACAGCCAAAAGGCAATCTTTTCTTCAAGTACATGTTCTTCAAATGGTTTGGATAAGTAGTCATCCATGCCGGCAGCAAGACACTTGTCCGCATCTCCAATCATGGCATTGGCCGTTAAAGCGATGATTGGAAGTCTGGGTTGTGAATTTTCAATTTCGCGCTCACGGATCGCTTTCGTTGCCTCATAACCATCCAGTACAGGCATCTGGCAGTCCATAAGTATCAAGTCGAAATGCTGCTTTGCGAGTATGTCCAGGCCTTCTTGACCATTGTCTGCCACATCGGCGTTAAACCCAATTTTGGCTAACATCCCTAGTGCGACTTCCTGATTGACAGCATTGTCTTCCACAACAAGAACGTTCAGTTGTGCATAGGCATTTAGGCGAGCGGTTTGTTGCTTGTCCTCAACTGAATGGTCTTCACTGCAGCCCGCTATTGCTTCATCAAGTATGTGGCCCAGCTCAGAACGTTTAACCGGTTTGGTGATTGATGCTGCAATACGTGGGTTTTTGTGCGGGTAGAGCTCTGCGACTTGCTCGGTTACGTATGCCATTGGCACTAACTTGATATCGTCGAACAATGGATCAGCTTCTACACATCGAGCGAATATCTCGCCCGGCATGTCACTTAATCTGGCGCTGAATAAAATTAGATCAGGTCCGCTGCTTTCTACCATGGTTGAACGCAGTGACTCAAGAGCAGCTTTGCCCGAGTCAACAACGACGACATCTAATGAAAGTTCGGAGAGAAGATTAGAGATCAGGGTAGAGCTGGCTTTGTTACTCTCAATTAGCAATACCTTTTGTGCATTGACTGCTTGTAGCTGGGCTTTCTCAGTAAGAGTGCTGCCAGCCATCGGCAGGGTAATTTCAAACCAGAAGTCGCTGCCTTCTCCCAATACTGATTTAACGCCTATTTCACCGCCCATGCCTTCAATGAGCTTGCGGCTAATGGCTAAGCCGAGCCCGGTGCCCCCATACTTACGGGTTGTAGAGCCATCGGCTTGTGCAAAAGATTGGAAAACGGTTTCCAGAGCAGATTCTTGAATACCGACCCCGGTATCAGAAATGGTGAATAGTAGTTTAGAGCTTTCACCCTGACGGCTAATTTCATTAACGCTGATTTTCACCTCGCCTTCGCTGGTGAACTTAACGGCATTGCCCATTAAATTGGTAATAACTTGCCTTAGCCTTGTCGGGTCGCCAGTAACGTGTTGTTGAAGGCTCCCTTGGATATCGCATAGAAGTTCCAAGTTTTTACTATTTGCTTGCTCTGTCAGTGCAAGTGCACAACCTTCAACGAGTTCCTCTAAATCGAAATCTATTGATTCGAACTCAAGCTTGCCAGCCTCTACTTTTGAGAAATCCAGAATGTCGTTAATCAGAGTTAACAAGGAACGCCCTGAGGTCGTTGCTATCTTTACTTGCTCAGATTGTTCCGGGTCAAGTTTTGTGCCTTTGAGTAGTGAGAGCATGCCCAGCACGCCGTTCATCGGTGTTCGGAGTTCGTGCGACATGTTGGCTAGGAATTCAGACTTCGCCCGGGAGGCTTCCTCTAATTCCAATTCTTTTTGTTTACGTAATTCGAGAATAGTGCCTAATTCGTTGGCAGAGTTGCCCAGGTCGGTTAACTCTCTGGCTGCAACAATATTTAAATTTCCGGCATCCTTGTTTGTCTTTAATACGAGCAGGTGATCATGAATTTTCTTGATAGGAGCAACAACGAGACCGTTGATCAAACTAACCACTATAAAGGCTTGTATAAGCGACATGGTTGCAGCGTATAGGTATATCTTTGCTGCATAGGCTCGAATCTCTTCCTGCTGCTTTTTGACGTTCCACTTCAGATCAATACGTCCGATGGATTCTCCGTCAAGCATGACATCATGTGAAAAATCGAGGCACCATGCTTCATCGATGTTCTCGTTTTTTAGCCATTGCGTTAGCGTTATGCCACGCTTGTTGTAAATAGTTACCGCTTCTATTTCGGGTGTTTTGTCGACAACTCTGCGTATGTTGTTATCCAAGCCTCTGCGATCCTCCAATAATATTGGCTGCAAAGACAGTTGAGATAGGGTAGCTATTAGAGTTTGGGTTTCGTCATGAATCTTCCGGCCAAAGTCTTTAGTTTCCTGGTAGCGGACAAATTCAGCTGCGCAGAGACCGACCGTAAGAATGGTGCAGCCCATGACCAGAATGATCTGTTGGCGCAATGGCCAATTCTTAAAGAATTTGGCGAACACGGTTACGCTATCTCTCCAAAGATCTCAACACTGCTGTTTGAAAGATACATGGGCGCTGCTCGCGTTGATGTGCGTCGTATAAATCGCATTAACTAAAAGTAAAGGTATCCAATGCCCGCTTAGTGTGAAATTCCACAAAATGCCTGAAGGACTTATCGGCATGTAGAGAATCATCCTAAGAAGGACTGGATAACCACAATCTGAAACGGCACAAGCTCACATATCTGTAGGTTATTGCTGTCTATGTGCCTTTGAATTGTGATGGAGTGAATAGATTGAAAGTAACGTGTGCACTGGATCGCAAGATTACTGTCCTGCGGCTGCCTGAATACATTGGGAGCTTGTATTAAAGAAACGGTTAAGCAGCCGCTATCACCGCTAGAGGGGGCTTTCTAGTCCTGTATCTGCCGCGCGTTGAGCGATATGGCAGTTTGAGTGTATTAGAGGTTTTAGGATAGTGGATTCAACTAAAGACCTGACAAGAATTCAGTCGACTGATTTGCCGGACAATGCTTTGAAGAAACGTAAGGTTCAGCTTGGGTTTAAGATCGGGCTTGTCTTCGCATTGTTGCTTGCTTCATTCTTCGGATTGGCGGCGATCAAATACAATACCGCGCCATGGGATATCTATTGGTTCAGTAATCCAAGTCTGTACAACAGTCTCACCAATTTAATGGTGGCGCTACGTATGGAGATGATGTCGCTGACCTTTGTTGCGGTTTGCTGTGTTTTCATTATTCTCGGTCGAGATTCTCTTGTACGCGACAAAGAACCAGGTGAGCAACATCAGGATTTTTACGCAGATGGAAATTCTACTTTCCCCATCGTTAGTCAAATCGATCAGATTAAGGGCGAACTTAACACGAGCTCAGAGAATCATTCTGAAAGTCCGGCGGCTGATAGTCGGGATAAAGCTGCTCCAGGTGAAACGGCGTCACGTAGAGATTCAATTGATCCGCAATT
Organism: Granulosicoccus sp.; assembly: GCA_020627685.1. GTDB lineage: Bacteria > Pseudomonadota > Gammaproteobacteria > Granulosicoccales > Granulosicoccaceae > Granulosicoccus. The sequence goes on from JAHDGK010000001.1 coordinate 75,683, forward strand.
AAAGATTGCGACAGACCAGCTGGACCTTGTTCGTCGAGAGTTAGCGGATTGTAAAGAGCAGCTTAAACACGCAAGTATTGCGAAATCAGAATTTATGGCGAACATGAGTCATGAATTACTGACGCCAATGAACGGCATAGTGGGCATGACTGATTTGCTTCTGGCAGGTGAATTGCCGGACAAAGAAAAGCGGTTTGTGAATTCTATTGTTGGATCTTCAAATGCGTTGTTAGGAATTATCAACGATCTTCTGGATTTTTCCAAAATAGAGTCCGGGATGTTGAAACTTGAACACGTCCGGTTTTCAGTTCGCGATTGCGTCGAAGACGTTTGTTCATCGTTGGCAGCGTCGGCTCATAAGAAGAATATCGAACTGATGTGCTACGTGGATGAAAATGTACCTGAAAGGATGGATGGTGATCCTAATAGGATCCGGCAAATTCTTAACAATCTAATTACCAATGCTATTGCATTTACAGATAAGGGTGAAGTTGTAGTGCGGCTGACACAATCAGACGCCGGTGAAGGACAATCCTCTTATCAATGTGATGTGCAAGATACCGGTGCTGGTATATCACCTGAAATGCAAGCTCAATTGTTTAGCGCTTTTACCCAGGAAGACACCTCAGTGACTCGTGGTCATGGCGGAATCGGTATGGGACTCGCTATCACCAAAGAGCTGGTCTCAATGATGGGTGGTGAAATCACTTTCCGCAGTCGTTTAGGTGGCGGGACACGGTTCAGTTTTACGATGGACCTAGAAAACGTTGATGCAGAAGAGGTGCCTACAGCACGTCGTAGAACCTTAGCCGGTGCACATGTACTGGTCGTTGATGATAACGATACAAACAGAACCATCCTGTTTCATCAGCTGACAAGTTGGGGGATGATTGTAGAAACTGCGGAAAGCGGGCAGGTTGCGCTTACGACTTTGCGTGAATCCTATGAGAACAATCAACGTTTTGACACGGTTGTATTGGATCTGCATATGCCGGGTATGGATGGTCTTGAGCTTGCCAGACTTATTCAAGCAGATCCCAATCTGAAAGATATCAAAGCGTTGTTATTAACGTCTGCTTCGCTTCCACTGGAAGCTGCAGAGTTGCGTAAGCTGGGTATCTACAAATATGTCAGTAAACCCGTTAGGCAATCGGTTCTGCATGATTCGCTTGCCTCATTAATGCCCAATCAAAAGGCTATGCCTGCTGAAACACTGATCAATAATCCCAAACCTAAAAACGCCAGGGTGCTGTTGGTCGAAGACAATATGGTTAATCGAGATGTCGCTGTTGGGATGCTGGAACACTTGGGATGTCACGTTACGCTTGCCGAAGACGGTAGTGCAGCCGTTGAGATGGGTGAGTCTGAGAAATACGATATAGTCCTTATGGACTGTCAAATGCCTTTGATGGACGGCTATGAGGCTACCCGCCTTATCAAAACCGATGGCGCACTGAATGCGCCGACACCGGTCGTTGCACTTACGGCAAATGCAACGTCTGGTGATCGCGAAAAATGTCTCTCTGCCGGCATGGATGACTATGTCAGTAAGCCCGTACGTACCCGCATGCTGTCGCATATGCTGGATAAATGGGTTGCTCATCCTATCAATAAGCTTGATCCCAAGGTGCTGGATCAGGATCCTCCCATGCTGTTTACTGGCGTACGTGATTCTGATCTTCGATATGAAGAGGGTCTTGCAGCTGGGGCTGTCCCTATTTTACCTGAGGAACATTTGCACCCTGTGTCAGCGCAGTCGGAGATCAGTGCTCCCAAAGCACCAGTAGGACGCGTTAAGCCGACTCAAGAAAAAGACACTGAGTCCGCACCAATCGCATCACACATCAATGTGGAGGCTATCGAGACGATCAGGGCTATGCAGCGCCCGGGTAAAGATGATCTTTTGTCTAAGGTTGTCGGTGTGTTCTTTAGCAAAACACCGGAAGTCATTGAGCAAATGCAGCTAGCCGCAAATGAAGGCGATACAGAGACTGCTTTCGCGGCAGCTCATAGCCTGAGTTCAAGCAGTGCCTACCTGGGAGCTGAGCGGATGTCCGAACTTTGTCATCAGATTCAATCGGTGGCTGAAGCGAAGGACGTAGACGATCTGAAAGAATTGGTCTCATCGTTAAAAGATGAGTATGGCAGGGTAGCCGATCAGTTGAACGAATTTGTGAAAGCGGCCTGAGCAACATTCTCAGGCCGTACGCATCTGGAGAATTCTATAAATCCATGAGTAATTGCGACTCATCGATGATGCTGTCCAGGTCAACGCCTTCATAGAAATTAAAGATCGTATTGACGACAAATTGTGGGTCGTCAGTCACGTGGAACAAATTTAAATCTTCGGCGCTGATGGTGCCGTTTACTACCAAAGATGATTTGAACCATTCGATCAAGCCTTCCCAGAATTCTGAACCGTACAAAATAATCGGTATCTTTTTTGATTTCCCGGTTTGTACTAGCGTGAGAATCTCCGCCATTTCGTCCAGAGTGCCAAATCCACCGGGCATCACTACATACGCCGACGCGTATTTAACGAACATGACTTTTCTGGCGAAGAAATATTTGAAATTAACGCTGATATCCTGATAAGCGTTACCGGATTGTTCATGTGGCAGTTTGATGTTCAGACCCACGCTGGCTGACTTGCCGGCAAACCCGCCTTTGTTGACAGCTTCCATGACACCCGGACCGCCTCCGCTTACGACAGCGAAGCCGGAATCGGAAAGCAGGCGGGCCAGTTCTTCACTGGCTTTGTAATAGGGGTTGTCCGGTTTAAAGCGCGCAGAACCAAAAATACTGACCGACGGGCTTAAGTCTGCGAGCTGCTGAAAACCATCAACGAACTCGGCCATGATCTGGAAAATTTTCCAGGAGTCGCGAGTCAGCGCTTTGTCCCGGGCATCCCGCCGCATTTGGTTATGAGTAGGTAGTTGTCTCATTGACTCGTCCTAAATGTAGTTTGCATTAAAGTCTAAGCAGATTCGCAGGTTTGGGTACACTAGCGTCATTGCCCCGTCAGGTGTCTCTTATGACCAGCGCCAAAACCGAAGTCACAACTACCCCGCCTGCCATCTTGGTAGATGGGTCTGCCTATCTGTACCGTGCGTTCCACGCCATGCCGCCGTTGACCAATTCAAAAGGTCAGCCCACAGGCGCTATTTACGGCGTGGTCAACATGCTGCGTCGGCTAGTAACTGATTATCAGCCAGAGATAATGGTAGTTGTCTTCGATGCCAGCGGCAAAACCTTCAGAGACGATATCTACCCAGAGTATAAGGCTAACCGCGCCAGCATGCCCGATGACATGCGCACGCAAATAAAGCCCTTGTACTCGGTGGTGGAGAAAATGGGATTTCCGCTGGTCATTATTGAGGGTGTGGAAGCTGATGACGTCATTGGAACCTTGTCGGTTCAGGCAACAGCCGCAGGCTTGAAAACAGTCATATCCACGGGCGATAAAGACATGGCTCAGCTGGTGGATGAAAATGTCACCTTGGTCAACACCATGACAAATACCGTCATGGATGTTCCTGGAGTTATCGAAAAGTTCGGTGTAAAGCCTTCGCAGATCATTGACTACTTGACCTTAGTGGGAGACACCTCGGACAATATCCCCGGGGTACCCAGTTGCGGCCCCAAAACCGCCGCCAAGTGGCTAGCAGCCTACGAGACGCTCGATGGGGTTATCGAAAATGCGGAATCGGTTAAAGGCAAAATTGGTGAGAAGCTTCGTGATGCAATTGCCCATTTACCCATGTCTTATGATTTGGCCACTATTCGGCTTGACCTGGACCTGCCAACGCCACTGCAGGAACTGAAAATCGGAGAACCGGACAGGGAAGGCCTGGCGGAGCTGTACAAAGAGCTTGAGTTCAAAACCTGGAGCCGAGAACTGGCTGAGGGCTTATCGCCCATTCAGCAGAAGCAGGCTGCCAGTGGTGATTCTCCATCGGCAACACCTGCGTCAGCGGCTGATTCCGCTGATCGAAATTACGAAACCATCACCAGCGTAGCGTCATTAGAGAGCTGGATCGAGAAGTTGGAGAATGCAGAGATCTTTGCATTCGATACGGAAACGACGAGTTTGGACTACATGCAAGCTGAGGTCGTCGGGCTGTCTTTCGCGATTGCCGAAGGTGAAGCCGCCTATGTACCGCTGACACACGATTACGAAGGTGCTCCGGAGCAACTCGACAGGGCGCTGGTACTGGACAAGCTAAAGCCGTTGCTTGAGGGTGAAAAACGAAATTTGGTGGGGCAGCACATTAAGTACGATATAAACGTGCTGCGTAATCATGGAATTGAGCTGACCAATGTTGCGCATGACACCATGTTGCAATCCTATGTACTCGATAGTACGGCGACACGCCACGACATGGACTCGCTGGCAAAAAAATATTTAGGGCTTGGAACAGTTAAGTTTGAAGATATAGCTGGCAAGGGTAAAAAGCAGCTTACGTTCAATCAAATAGCGGTAGATGTTGCTAGCCACTATGCTGCAGAGGATGCAGACATTACGCTACGTTTGCATAACACGCTCTGGCCTAAGTTGTCGGCAGAACCCTCGTTAAAGTCTTTGTATCTTGATATTGAACTGCCATCGTTACACGTCTTGTCACGTATTGAATATACGGGCGTCAGAATCGATGCCGGGATGCTTGAGACGCAGGGGAAAACAATCGCGACCACCATAGAGCGCGTGAAAGCAGAAGCGTTTGAAGACGCGGGGCGCGAGTTTAATTTAGGCTCTCCAAAACAGATTGGTGAAATCTTCTTTGAAGAAAAGCAGTTTCCAATTATTAGAAAAACCCCTAAGGGCCAGCCGTCGACAGCTGAAGACGTGCTTGAACAATTAGCCATAGACTACCCGTTACCGAGGTTAATACTCCAGCACCGCAGCTTAACTAAGCTGATGTCCACCTATATTGAAAAGTTGCCGTTGCAGATCAATCCCGGTTCCAATCGTGTGCATACGTCATACAATCAGGCCGTGGCATCGACGGGTCGTTTGTCCAGTACAGATCCTAACTTGCAAAATATTCCAGTACGGACCGAAGAGGGTCGACGTATACGAGAGGCCTTTATTGCTGAGTCAGGTTATCGTTTATTAGCAGCGGATTACTCGCAAATAGAATTACGCATCATGGCTCATCTATCAGGAGATGCAGGACTGGTGAGCGCGTTCGAACAATCATTGGATGTTCACAAAGCCACGGCATCAGAAGTGTTCGGTGTGCCCTTAGATGCCGTCGAGCCTGATCAACGACGGTCGGCTAAAGCGATTAATTTTGGTCTTATTTATGGCATGTCAGCCTTTGGTTTAGCTAAACAGCTGGACATACCTCGTGGAGAGGCGCAGCAATACATAAACTTGTATTTCGAGCGCTATCCGGGTGTAAAAGCTTATATGGATGACACGCGAGCATTGGCAAAAGAGCAAGGTTATGTTGAAACCGTGTTAGGTAGACGTTTATATCTGCCTGATATCAATGCCCGCAATGCGCAAATGCGAAACTATGCAGAACGTACTGCCATTAATGCCCCCATGCAGGGAACTGCTGCCGATATCATTAAACGCGCCATGATCTCCGTAGACCATTGGCTGAACAGTGATGGTATTGATGCTCGAATCATTATGCAGGTGCACGATGAATTGGTGCTTGAAGTTAAAGCCGGGGAATTAGACGCTGTGGGTAGCGAGGTAAGCCGGCTAATGACAGAGGCCGTTCAACTAAAAGTACCTTTAGAGGTCGATGTTGGCGTTGGTAATAGTTGGGAAGAGGCTCACTAAGCGGTTTTCGGTGAATTGGGTGGTGCATCTTTAGAGGTTAAATACACCACTAGAGCAACCAACAATACCGCAGCATAAGTTCCGAATAAAATTTGATACGTTGCGGGAGAGCCGGTGTCGTCTTGAGCATCCACTATTCGACCGGTGATGAATTGCATTAAGCCGGCACCAAAAATTGAACAGAAGTTTATTAGAGTGACGCCGCGCCCGACTAAATGTCCGGGTAGAAATGCGCGGCCGTGCGCCATCAATACACCATAGCTGGTACCAAAGATACCCAGTACAACAAAGAGTGTTGTGGCAACAAAGAGTGTCGGAGTAGGGTCGAATACAAAGTAGCTCAGGACGCAAAGCACGATTGCGTTACCTGTAAAGATGACCCATTTACGTGTATTGAAAAGTTTATCTAACGGTCCGTACATAACGCTACCCACGATCATGGCGATAGCCATCCATAGCGTAACCGACCCTATTTGAAGACTATCTGCATTAAAAATATCGGCTAAGTAGGGACCGGTCCACAACCCGCGTATCCCTGCAACCGGGGCATAACACACTAATGTCATCAGCATGATGGCCCACAATACTTTCGACTTGAACAAGGTGATATAGCCTGACAAGCCCGAGTTGGCCGGAGAATCGACTTTCGGATCGCGTACAAGAAAAAATATGCCTAGAGCTATGACGAACGTAAATGCACCTAGGCCTGCCATGACCGTTCGCCAACCATAGGCATCTACGGCAGCAGCCATCGGGCTGGCACCAATCACGTTACCCAAATTGCCAAATGCCACGAACCAGGATGTCATTATGGCGAACTGGCGCATCTCGAAACGTTGGGCAAAAATAAATAGAGAAGCCATAAGAACGGGTGAGCAACCAATTCCGAATAGCGTCATGGCGATTACAATGGCGGTGGGTGATTGAGCGGTTGCGAAAACGATGGCGCCTGCCGTTCCGGCAAATCCAAAAATAACGCCAGCTGTTCTTCTTGGACCATATCGGTCTAAACCGACACCCACGATGAATTGCATTAAGCCGAATGCAATAAACCAAAGCCCCGAGGCTAGTGATAAATCGCCTTTGTCCGCGCCTAACTCGCTGGTTAGCTGTGGGGTTAGCACCGCAAGGAAAGAACGGTAGAACTGGCTCAGCACATAGGCAATAGCCAGTGAAATAAGTCCTGGCATGGGCTAGGGCTGACTCATATGGAAGTAGATGTTTGGTAGTGTACGAAAAAGAGCCTGTCGTGTGGAACCAATTTGCCAACTCTGGTTCTAGATGCAGCAAATAAATAGCACCTTGGGGGAGCAATGAACAAAAAACAGCTGGCAGTCGGATTAACGGGTACAACAGTGACAGCATTGTGCTGCTTTACACCCTTGCTGAGTGTTGTATCAGCAGCGATAGGTTTCTCGATTTTATACAGTTGGCTCGATTACCTTTTAATACCAGCATTGATTATTTTCGTCATGATCACAGTTCATGCGCTCGTCTCGAAAAATTGAATACACTTTGCATGATCGATCAAAAATGATGGTGAGTTGATCATATAGTTTATTTTCTCCAGATGTTCTATTAGGTGCTCGCGCTGCTTTTTTTGGCAGAGAGTATTTATATGTATCTTGGAGTTTGTAATGAAATTTAAACAGTTTGTACTTGCCATTGCGTTACCTGTTTTAAGCGGGGTTGCTTTTGCGGCAAATTCTCCTGATGAGCTTAATGATCTAGAGATAGCTCACGTCGCTTATACCGCTGACAATATTGATATTCAATATGCACATTTAGCGTTGGCAATTAGTCAGAACCCTGATGTTCGTGAGTTCGCAAAAACGATGATTCGCGATCATGAAGCGGTTAATGCACAGGCATTGGCATTGCTTGAAAAACTAAACGCAACTGCGCAGGATAATTTTCTAAGTCAAGCCTTGTTGGCTGGTGCTGAAAAAATTATTGATGAACTAACCGCTTTGCGTGGTGCTGAGTTTGATCGTCGATACGCGCAAAACGAGCTTGCTTATCATAAGGCAGTAAACGACCTGGTTGGCAATACGTTTATCCCTAATATTGACAACGCCGAAGTCAAATCACTCTTTGAAGCAGGTTTGGAAATATTCAAAGTGCACGAGCATCACGCGCAAATGATGGTTAATCAGTTGCAATGAAAGCGCAGATAAGCAAATACGTGGTGAGCTTGGCAACACTGTCTATTATGGTTCTAGCATTTGGCCATTCTAACGTGAGTGCGGACACCCCTACAGAACACGTGGTAGAAATTACGGGATTTCAGTTTGTGCCTGATTCTATTGACGTGACAAAAGGGGACACTATCACGTGGATAAACTTGGATATAGCGCCGCATACCGCGACTGCAGATGATTCAACATTTGATACGGGTGAAATAAAAATGGGCGCGTCTGTCAGTATGGAAGTATCGAGCAGTGGAGTTATCAGCTATTTTTGTCGATACCATCCTATGATGAAAGCAGAAGTTAACGTTAAGTAGTTGGCTTAACGCTTATTATCAAAGCTCGTTGCTTATGGCATTTGCATGCCTCCTGAAAGTTGCAGGAGGCATGTTGAAATATCGTTTAAATATTCGTCCAAAGGCGGCCTCTGATTGGTAGCCTGTTTTTAATGCAATATCGATAATCGCTGTATTTGTATCAAGCAACAGTTGTCTGGCAAGCTGCATTCGCCAATCGATTAAATAGTTAAGTGGAGTGTTTCCGATAAGTTCGTTGAAACGATTGGAAAACGAAGTTCGCGACATCCCTGCAAGTTTCGCTAGTTCTTCCACAGACCAGTGCGCTTCAGGGTTCTTATGCAATGCGATTAATGCATTGCGAATTTGTGAGTCTGTAAACCCTGCGAGTCCCGGTTGAGATTTTCCCTCTGTTTCGATGTAGTTGCGGATGGCTTGGGTGCAAATTATTTCTGATAGTTTCAGCGCAATTAAATCACCGCCAAGTTTTCCACTGCCTAACTCCGCACTGATCATGTTTAAGCTGTTGTCCAGCCAGTCTGGAGCAGCCGAACCATAGTCTTTTATATGGATAAGAGCGGGTAATGACTCCAGTAGTATATGAGTCGCGCCCGGGTCGAATGCAAAGTGGCCACAGATGAGTTGTGTCTCATGGCCTGCTTCCGGGTCACCCACTAACAATGCCCCTTTGCCTGAGAAACCGACATCTTCAACTAGGGTGTCCAGGTTTGTGATGTCTGAATCTTGCGGATCGCATAATGCATGTTTGGCACCACGGGTTATCAACACTAGATCCCCCTGTTTTAAACAGACAGGGTTTTCTTCAGTGTTTAGCCGGATATAGCATTGACCTCTATGAACATAATGAAACCGACAGACATCGTTGTGTGAAGGAACCTCAACACCCCACGGCGAATTGAACGACGTCCTGAAGTACAGTGACCCTGACATTTTTAGAAGGCTGAGTACGCTGCTTAATAGGTCCATCATGGTATTTCCGTGAATGTATGGGTGACGGTTCTATCAAGACTAGTTAGAAATGGGAAGGATTCTGTACGATCGATCAAATAATATGTACGACGGGTTATGTTTTCACCATTAGTCTGCATACACTGTTCTTATCATTGGAAAAAGCGACGTCCAATTCATGTCCGACAACTCATTTAATGTACAGCTCGCATCTATAAGAGCTTGCACCTTATGCGAGGATGATTTGGAGGCTGGAGTGCGTCCTGTCGTGCAGGCTCATCCAAAGGCCCGATTACTTATCGCCGGTCAAGCCCCTGGTTTAAAAGTGCATCAGTCAGGCGTACCTTTTGACGATGCCAGTGGTGATCGTTTGCGCGACTGGATGGGAGTGGATAAGGCCACGTTCTACAATGAAGAGCAAGTGGCAATATTGCCTATGGGTTTCTGTTACCCCGGTAGAGGGCGTAGTGGGGATTTACCACCACGCCCGATCTGTGCCGAAACTTGGCGAAACGCCTTGATCAATTCTTTGCCTAACATTGAGTTGACGCTGGTGATTGGCCAATATGCGCAAAACTGGCACCTGCCATTCCAACAGAGCACGCTAACCGCCACTATTCAGGACTGGGAAAAATACGGGTCGTCGTTAATGCCGTTGCCACATCCGAGTCCGCGAAACAATATCTGGTTAAAACGGAATGAGTGGTTCGAAAAAGAGGTATTGCCCGTGCTAAAGGCAAGAGTGGCAGCTGCTTTATTGTGAGACTGTCGGCTTCATCATTCGTAGCCGGAATTGCTTGAAACGCAGTCAACTTCAATGCGTGTCGACTAAAACGCGCAGGGTAATAATTAGCTGGCTGCAGATTTATCGGGTAAATGTAGATTGTTGCTCTAGCGTGAAATATGTTGTTACAAAAATTGCCCTCTACCTGTTGTAGTGTTGTGAGCATCAGGTGTGTCGGTGTTTATTGAGGAATGTTGATTGGTTCAGTGTCACTGCATAAGCGGGCTGTATGCAGGGATCAGGTATGGTTTTTACAATATCGGTTGTGCTTCAATTTGCTCGTTGCCGTACTGCTTTGTTTGGCTCCGCTGGTTGGTTATTCCCAGTCCTTTTCGCTGCGCGCGACCAATACCTTGCAGTTAAATAGCTCCCCCGCTGTCCAGTCCACGGTTGATGAGTTTGAAGAGGTGTTCCAGTCTGGTCGGGCTTGGTCTTTTACGTTTGAAAACGACATTTTTGTGGGTGATGACGATGGATTGACCAACGCATTTGGTTTCCAATTGGGTCGAGCGGCATTTGATCGATTCACCCCCGAGAATCTTCCAGGTTGGCTCCATAAATTCGTTGGTGACACTTATATAAACCGTGCTGATGGACGAAAACGCGGGGTGGTTTACGTATTCGGGCAGGCGATGCAAACACCGGAAGATATTCAGTCTTCTGAGCCGGTTATCGGTGATTTACCTTATGCGGGGCTGGTGTTTGCTTCCGCATCATTTTATGCAGCCGGACAACAACGATCCGACAGGCTGACCCTGGTTGGCGGAATGGTCGGGCCGGTGTCCTTGGCAGCGGAGTCGCAATCCTTAATTCATCGGATGACTGGATCGGACATTCCCAATGGCTGGGACAATCAGATCGACTATGAACCCGTGTTTATGGTGGAAGCCGGAAAGATTGTCAGAGCGTTTTCAACCGATCCAAGCCGCGCTCTTGAATTTGACTCAATTGTGTTGGCAGATATTGGCTTTGGAAATTTACGCAGTTCGCTTAGCGCCACAGTTTTGGCCCGAATCGGAGACAATCTGGAAATAAGCTACCCCTTGGCGTCCGTGCTACCGGACCGGCAAGTCAGTCCTCTTGCATTCTCTAAAGCCCCGAGCTGGTACGCTTTTGCCGGTGTGCAAGCGGCCTATGTTGCCAATGACATTATGGTAGATGGCAATACCTTTACCGACAGCCTGTCAGTCCCGCTGGATCATACACAGGGGCGCCTCTCTTTGGGGCTGGGGTGGAATCTGGGTAGTTGGGCTTTCACCGTTCTTTTCTCCGAAAACAAGAACACTCGAGAAAGGGACCCATTCGGCTCGATCAGCGTGACACATCGGTATCAGTAGAGTCCGGCGGGTACCTCCGGCCCGCAGCTTCATTTGCATTTGAAGCCTACATTTCATACTGTATGTCACAAACGAGATGACGAATTGGTACCCATTGCCCATAGCTCGGTCAGCTCTACTCGGCCACTATTTGCATGTTGGGCTACTTCACCCACTACTCAATTACTAGAGGAGAGAGACGAATGCAGAAATCCCTGCACATAGATCCGGGCAAGTGCACCGGATGTCTGCAGTGTGAGTCAGCGTGCTCGCTGGTCAACGAAGGCATGGTAAATCCGTCTAAATCACGGATTAAGGTCTTTACTTTCCATGACGAAGGTCGTTTTGTGCCATACACCTGCACTCAGTGTGATGAAGCCTGGTGCATGCAGGCATGCCCGGTAGACGCCATTGTGCTAAACCCGGCAAACGGATCTAAAGACGTTCTCACTGATGTCTGCGTGGGCTGTAAGGTTTGTACGATTGCTTGCCCGTTCGGCACCATCAACTACAACACCGATACCGGCAAAGTCGTCAAGTGCGACCTTTGTGGTGGTGATCCCGAGTGTGCCGAGGCGTGCCCGACTCAAGCCATTACCTATGTCGATGCCAACGCAACGGGGCTAGATAAAATGCGAGCCTGGGCTGCCAAGACTGATAACGCGGCTGGCGCATAAGGAGACAAATTATGAGTTGGACTAGAAAAATACTGCGTGTCAACCTGACCAACGGCACAGTCGCTGAAGAAGCGCTGAACATGGAATGGGCGAATGAGTACCTTGGCCAGCGTGGCTTGGCAACTCGCTATCTGGTTGACGAAATCGACCCAACGTGTGACGCATTGGGCCCGGATAACAAGCTCATCATGACCACCGGTCCTTTGACTGGCACGATTGCCTCAACTGGCGGTCGCTATTCTGTTGTTTGCAAAAGCCCGCTAACTGGAACAGTAGCCTGTTCTAATTCCGGCGGTTTTTTCGGCGCCGAGCTAAAGTTTGCTGGCTGGGACATGATCATTTTCGAAGGAAAGGCTGCCAGCCCCATGTATCTGAACATCGAAGATGATGTTGCTACTCTGATGCCTGCTGACGACCTCTGGGGTCAATCCTGCTGGGCGACAGATCACGCGCTACGTCAAAAGCATCAGGATCCGCAAATTCGCATTGCGTGTGTTGGTCGTTCTGCCGAAGAGGGCAATCTCTACGCAGCTGTTGTTAATGACTTACACCGTGCTGCGGGTCGTTCTGGAGTCGGAACGGTTATGGCGTCCAAGAACCTTAAAGCGGTTGTTTGCCGCGGCACTAAGGGCTTGGGTGGTATTGATGACCCTCAGCGCTTCATGCAAACGGTTAAAGACGGCAAAAAGGTACTGGCTGAGAATGCGGTTACCGGTCAAGGCCTGCCGGCTTATGGCACACAGGTACTCATGAACGTTATCAACGAGGTGGGTGCTCTTCCAACTCGAAACATGAGTGAAACTCAGTTTGAAGGTGCTAACAACGTGGGTGGCGAAGCCATGCACGAGCCTCGTAAATCAGACGGCAAGCCAAATCTGACAACCAATGGTGCTTGCTACTCTTGCACAATCGCTTGTGGCCGAATCTCTACCATCGATCGAACTCACTTCTCTGTCAAAGATAAGCCTGAGTACTGGATCAATTCCGGTGGATTAGAGTACGAAGCAGCCTGGGCTCTGGGTCCTGACACCGGTGTCGATGATATTGATGCTCTGACTTACGTTAACTTCCTGTGTAATGAAGACGGTATGGATCCAATTTCACTCGGTTCAACGGTCGCTGCGGCCATGGAGCTGTTTGAAACGGGTGCAATTACCACTGAGCATACGGGCGGTATGGAGCTTAAATTCGGTTCTGCGGAAGCCTTGTGCTGGGCTGCTGAAATGACAGCGAAAGGCGAAGGCTTCGGAGCCGATCTCGGCTTAGGCTCTAAGCGACTGTGCGAAAAGTACGGTAAGCCTGAATTGTCCATGACCGTTAAAGGTCAAGAGTTCCCGGCATACGACCCACGTGGTATTCAAGGTATGGGATTGGCCTATGCGACTGCTAACCGCGGCGCCTGTCACTTGCGTGGATACACGGTAGCGTCTGAAATTCTCGGTATTCCTGAGAAGACAGATCCTTTGGAGTCTGATGGCAAGGCGGGTCTGGTTAAGGCTTTCCAGGATGCAACAGCGGCTGTTGATTCTGCGGGTCTTTGCGTCTTCACCACATTTGCGTGGACGATGGACGATATCGCACCTCAGGTAGATGCTGCTTGTGAAGGCGACTGGTCCACTGAGCGAATGATGGAAGTTGGCGAGCGAATCTGGAATCTTGAGAAAGACTTCAACCAGAAAGCGGGTATTACCGGTGCCGATGACACGCTGCCTAAGCGTTTGTTGTCAGAAGGCGCAAACTCTGGTCCTGCTAAAGGAAAAGTTAGCGAACTGGATCAAATGCTACCGGAGTACTACCAACTGCGAGGCTATTCAGCAGATGGCTCAATGACTGACGAAACTCGTCAGAAGTGGGCTCTGCCTAGCTAGTGAGTCTTTGCTAGGGTCTGTCGTTTGTTATTGGCGCAGACTTACGTTTTAGACTTGATTATGATGGACCTCGGGCGCAGCAGGACTGCGCCCGAGTTGTCTTTAAGGTTCGACAATCTGGATCTGGTGCGCGTAAAGGGTGGCACTGGACCATTGGTTTAATAACAACGTATTTAGGATATGGCTATGCATTACGTGATCATTGGTGCGGGTCCTGCAGGTGTAAATGCAGCAGAACATCTGCGTAAATTTGACCCAAGCGGACAAGTGACTCTGCTGGTTGCAGAAGATGTCCCACCTTATTCACGCATGGCGCTGCCATATTACTTAGTTGGCAATATCGCCGCTGAGGGGACCTACCTTCGCAAAAATGAAAATCATTTTGAGTCTCTTGGTATCACGGTAAAGCAAGGGCGTGCCAGCTCTGTAGATACTCAATCAAAGAGCATTACGCTTTTAGGTGGAGAGACACTGAGCTATGACAAACTGCTTGTCGCGACCGGTGCTACAGCGACCCGCCCGCCCATACCGGGCATTGATTCTGAAGGTGTGCACAACTGCTGGTCTTTGCGGGATGCACACAAAATTGTCGCTGGAACCGAGGCAGGTTCCAAGGTCATATTAATGGGGGCAGGTTTTATCGGCTGCATCATTCTTGAGGCTTTGGCCGCAAGAGGGGTGGACTTGACGGTCATTGAAATGGAGAACCGAATGGTTTCTCGAATGACTAACGAAGTAATGGGCACCATGATCAAAGACTGGTGCGTATCCAAGGGCATCAAGGTTCTCACCTCGACCAAAGTCTCTGAGATCGCAGAAGGTACAGCAGAGGACCCACTGAGCGTTAAAACAGAAGGTGGTGAGACACTGCCGGCTGATGTGGTCATTTGCGCGACTGGTGTTCGGTCAAATACAGCCTTCTTAGATGGCAGTGGTATCGAAGTCGATATGGGTATCGTTGTCGACGACTTTATGCAGACAAGTGCTGCAGATGTCTATGCGGCCGGTGATGTTGCTCAGGGGCGTGATTTATCTACGGGCGAGTATTACGTGCAAGCTATTCAACCAACGGCGGTAGAGCATGGCAAGTTGGCAGCGCAGAACATGGTTCACGGACACAAGACCCCACATCCGGGTAATGTGAACATGAACGTGCTAGACACGGTTGGCCTGATTTCGACCTCGTTCGGTATGTGGATGGGTGTCGAGGGTGGAGAAGAAGGCGAGATGTCAGATGTGGAGAATTTCAAGTATTTGAACTTGCAGTTTAAAGATGATGTTCTCGTGGGGGCTAGCAGCCTGGGTATGACTCAGCACGTCGGAGTTATGCGTGGTTTGATTCAGACTGGCGCGCACCTAGGAGAATGGAAAGATAAATTGCTCAAGGAACCTAACCGTATTTCTGAGGCCTATTTAGCCAGTGCACAACAACAACACGTCAACTTAGGACCCTAGAGAGTTCTCTGATACTTAACCCATGAAAATTACCTTCAAACTCTATGCGACGCTGCAAGATCTTTTACCCGCTGGGGCTGTGAAGAATGCGGTTGAAATAGAGGTCGCTGACGATGCATCTCTCAACGATATTATTGATCAGCATCGCGTACCTCGAGACTTAGCCCATCTCGTTTTGGTTAACGGTATTTTTCATTGTGATGCTGATCGTGATGACAGGAACGTTCTCAAAGAGAATGATGTGCTAGCTATCTGGCCACCGGTTGCGGGTGGGTAGTTAGTATGAGTTTTCCGCAGATAGCTTACAGTCGAGAGATGGGCTTGACGCATGATGATTTCTGGCGCTTGCTACCCAAGGCAATGGGCGAGCATCGTTATGATGTGGAAGGCGATGTGGTTAACGCAACACTTCATGACGGCACGTTAAAAATTACCCTGGGACCAACTCAGGAACGACGTATTGCTTTGCTACGTCTGCCTTATTCTGAAGTTTCGTTTGAATTTAACAACGTGGCTGAAGAGCAGCAGCTGGCTTTTAAAACACATTTTGATTTGCACTTCCAACGAGGGGGTGGCTAGTGTCCGCACCCAACAGACTATGACTGATGTAAAAACGGCCGTTGCGCCGGCAAGTGATCGTTTCGATAGACCGCTTAAAGATTTGCGTGTCTCGGTAACTGATCGCTGCAATTTTCGCTGCGTGTATTGCATGCCGAAAACAGTCTTTAACAAAGACTATAAGTTCTTACCCAAATCCGAGTTGCTGACCTTCGAAGAAATTGAGCGAATGGTTCAGGCGTCTGCCGAACTTGGTGTCACCAAAATTCGTCTAACCGGAGGCGAACCTCTGGTGCGTAGAGATCTTGAACAGCTCATTTCAAAAATTAGAAACGTCGCTGGCATTACAGATGTCAGTATGACCACTAACGCATCATTGCTAACGCGCGATAGGGCTCGAAGCTTACGTGATGCCGGCTTGCAACGTTTGAACGTCAGTTTGGATGCAATGGATGACGAGACCTTTATGCGTGTCAATGATGTTGATGTCACGGTACAAACGGTACTCGATGGTATTCAGCATGCGGCAGACGCTAAGTTCGACTCTGTAAAAGTCAATATGGTGGTTAAGAAAGGACTGAATGATCACTCTATTTTGCCCATGGCCAGATTCTTCCACGGCACTGGACAAATACTGCGCTTTATAGAGTTTATGGACGTTGGAAACAGCAATGCCTGGGATCTTTCGCATGTCACGACAAGCCAGGAAATCGCTGATCTGATCAATGCGGAAATGCCTATTGCTCCGGCTAAAGCAAACTATCGCGGTGAAGTGGCTAAACGATGGGAGTATCTAGACGGTGGCGGCGAGATCGGTATTATTTCATCAGTGTCTGATCCTTTCTGTGGTGATTGCAGCAGAGCACGACTCAGCGCCACGGGAAGCATTTACACCTGCCTGTTTGCATCCAGCGGGCATGACATGAGATCCGTACTGCGAAGTGGTGATGTCGATGCCGTTCGTGATGCCTTGTCCAAGCTCTGGTCAGTCAGGGGCGACCGCTACTCAGAAACCCGAACCCAAGTCTCCGTCATCCGCCCCAAAGTAGAAATGTCCTTCATCGGCGGCTAACACAAGGGTCGGACCACGGTAACCTTATGTTTTACATAAAAAATTGCACAAAATAATCAAAGATAAAGCCCTTAAATCCCGCTTTTGCGGCCAAAAAAGCACTGTTTTAGGAAAACACACATCACTGCTGTCTAGTGTAAATTCAGTCGCGCACCGAAACAGCCGTTCAAAATCCAGTTTGATTGGATCGCTTTTGGGTTGTCTTCTGCTTGCATCGTTTCAAACTTATGCGCAGACTCCCCAGCTCGACGTCAATATCGTCTATGTCGAACAAAAAATAGAGCATCCACCAGTCCTGTCGAACCTCGTAGCTTGGCCGGAAGACGAAGGATTGATGGGGGCCACACTTGGTATAAATGATAACAACACTACCGGACGATTTCTTGGGCAGAAATACAGCCTCGAAACACTTATCTTTGAAGTTGATGAACCAAAATCCTCACGAGACGAAAAGATCCAGCGTGTTTTGGCGGAAGGCTCAAAACTCGTCGTTGTTAACCTTCCGGCAGACGATCTGTTGTCTATCGTGTCTTTAGACGAAGCTAAAGACGATCTGTTTTTAAACGCTCAAAGTAGTGATAAGAATTTAAGAAACGAGGAGTGTCAAGCTAACCTGCTTCATACAATACCTTCCCGTGCTATGCACGGCGATGCGTTAATGCAGTTTTTCACTAAGAAACGTTGGAAGCAGATTTTCTTAATAGAAGGCAACGGCTCTAGTGATAGTGCATTGGCCGATGCCATGCGGCAGTCCATAAAAAAATTCAATTTAAAAATTGTAGAAGACAAGCGTTGGATAGAAAACGCAGATATGCGACGTAATGCTTCTAATGAAGTCCCGGTATTTACGCAGGCCAGAAAATACGATGCCGTTGTAGTGACTGACGAAGACAGAGATTTTGCGCAGTATATTCCGTACAACACGTGGTTGCCGCGTCCGGTTACCGGTAGTGCGGGGCTTATGCCGGTTACATGGTCTCCTGTTATTGAACAGTGGGGAGCCGCTCAGCTTCAATCACGCTTTAATAAGATCGCGCGTCGTTCTATGACAGGACGAGACTATAGCAACTGGGCAGCAATCAGAGCGATTGGCGAAGCAGTAACACGCACCGGTGCAGTAGATGCAACGACGATACGCAGCTACTTGTTGTCTGATGACTTTGAGCTCGCAGGCTTTAAAGGAACATCGTTGAGCTTTAGATCGTGGAACGGGCAGATGCGCCAACCTATTCAACTCGTACATGACCGCGCTGTAGTTGCCACCGCTCCCGTTGAAGGTTTTTTGCACCCTATCACCGAGCTTGATACTTTGGGCTATGACAAGGCTGAAAGTCAGTGTGTGTCATTTGATAATAACAATCAGTAAAGGAACCTGTTTGTCATGAGAGCACTTTTTCCCCATTCGAAAATATCAAAAGGCCTTTTCTCCAGTGTGTGTGCAGCGGGGCTTTTATTGACGGTTGCTGATGCTTCTGCACATTGGGCATACGTCACCAATGAAAAAGATGATTCTATTTCTGTTATCGATACCGAAACCAATGAGGTCGTTAAAACTATAGATGTTGGAGAGCGCCCTCGTGGCGTCACCTTAAGTCACGATTACACAAGATTGTTTATCTGTGCATCGGACTCCGATACCGTGCAGGTTATGATGGTTCACAATGACTCTATTGAGTTTGAATTACCTAGCGGAGAAGATCCGGAACAATTCGCATTGCACCCCGACAACAGACATCTGTACATCGCTAATGAAGATGATGCAATAGCGACGGTTGTCGATATTGAAACCAGGCAGGTAGTGTCGCAAATCGACGTCGGCGTAGAGCCGGAAGGAATGGCAGTTAGCCATGACGGTAAGTACGCAATCGTTACTTCCGAAACATCCAACATGGCTCATTGGATTGATACGGAAACTCAAACTATTATTGCAAATACTCTAGTGGACCAGCGTCCGCGAGATGCTGAATTCTCGCTGGATGATTCTGAGCTCTGGGTGTCATCCGAGATAGGCGGCACAGTGTCTATTATTGACACGGAAACCAAGGTCATAAAACAAGTTATTAATTTCGAAATTCCCGGTATCTCAAAAGATCGTATTCAGCCGGTTGGGATGGAGCTTACATCGGATGGCAAAACTGCTTTCATCGCACTAGGCCCGTCGAATCATATAGCCGCTATAGACCGCAGCACTATGACAGTGACAGACTATATTTTGGTGGGTCGCCGAGTGTGGCACATGGCCTTAACACCTGAAGAAGATAAGTTGTACACCACTAATGGTGTATCCGGCGATGTGACACTCGTAGACGTGCAGGACAAGAAGGCTCTAAAAACTATTAAGGTGGGCCGCTACCCTTGGGGAATTGCCATTTTGCCGAAGGATAAGATTCCTAACTAAAACCACGTTATCCTATCGAGTAGTTCAATTTCGCCAAAAGCGATAAAGATGACCATACTCGTATTTGATTCAGGTGTAGGCGGGTTGTCCGTATTGCGCGAAGCACGCATGCTGATTCCCGACCAGTCTTTCGTCTATGTAGGTGATGACGCTGGGTTTCCCTATGGGGAATGGGATGAAGAAGCGCTGACGATACGCATTACCGGATTATTTGATACCTTGATAGAGAGGTTCAATCCGCACTTGGCAATCATTGCCTGTAACACCGCCTCAACAATGATAATGCCGGCGTTGCGTCAACGATTTAGTATTCCGTTCGTTGGAATTGTGCCAGCAATTAAGCCTGCATCAGAGCGTACGGCTTCGGGCATGATCTCTGTGTTGGCAACTCCCGGTACGGTAAAGCGTCGATATACCCTTGAGCTAATTGAGCGTTACGCATCTGATGTCAAAGTAAATCTGGTGGGTGCAACAAAATTAGCCCGCTTGGCAGAAGAGCACTTACAGGGTGAAGCGATTGATACCGATGTTTTGCACGATGAAATTTCTCCGTGTTTTGTAGAAGAGAATGGAAAGCGCACCGATATCATTACATTGGGTTGCACACACTATCCTTTTTTAGTGAATGAGATGAGAAAATTGGCCCCCTGGCCGGTTGACTGGCTGGACCCGGCAGAAGCTGTCGCCAGACAAGCCCTTAGAGAGCTTCATAGAGTACAGGGCCACACAGTTTCGGGCTATGGAAGTGCAGAAGCCACGCAACATGACGTTGCAATTATGACCTCTGTCTCACCTAGCATTTCGACCGAACGTTTATTATCCGGTTTAGGCCTGACTCTTGAAACGTTAGCCTTTCGTGAAACAACCCTCTATGTGCAGAGTGCCCAATGAGCAAGGCAACACCCGAATTTTCTGAGTCTGAGCTTTCGCGCATTATCGAGATGGCCTGGGAAGATCGCACACCGTTTGATGCCATTGAATCCAGTCATGGAGTTAGTGAAAAACAAGTGATAGCGATCATGCGCAAGCATCTTAAAAGTGGTTCGTTTCGATTATGGCGTAAACGCGTTACGAGTCGATCCACAAAGCATGTAGCAAAACGAGCAGAGGGTATTACACGCGCTTATTGCCCGACTCAATATAAACAGCGATGATCACTGCATGTTAAACCCTAAGGACATCCAGTATCTGGTGGTGCATTGTTCTGCCACGCCGGACGATGAGCCGATTGGTGCGGGTGAGATTCACGATATGCACTTAGGCTTTGGCTGGCACGGTATAGGCTACCACCGGGTCATTACCCGTGAAGGGGTCATTGAGTACGGACGCCCTGACTATTGGCAAGGTGCGCATGTGTACGGCCACAATGAAATTAGTTTAGGGGTTTGTTTAATCGGTTGCGATCACTTTACTGCAGAGCAATACGAATCTTTAGAGCAAGTACTCAGAGCCTGGAGGGACGCTTACCCCCATGCATCTATTTGCGGTCATACAGACTTCAGCTATACCGAAAAAACCTGCCCAAACTTTGATGTGTCTGCTTGGTGCAGGTCTCGTGGCTTAGACCCGTTAGAACCGCCACCGGCATAACATTATGCTGTGGCTGTGTCGTTTTCGATTGAAGAAAATTTATCCCGCAAAAACCACAGAGCGATGAGTGACGGTATTACCATCAGTGTGGTGATAATAAAAAACAAACCCCAGTCTCCGTCAAGCGCATCTACCATTGCCCCTGAAGAGGATGCCAGTAGTGTTCTGCCGGCGGTGCCCAGAGAGGCGAGCAAAGCATACTGCGTGGCTGTATACGTTCTGTCCACAAGCAGTGAAATAAACGTGACAAATATGACGGTAGCTATAGAAGCTGTAACGTCATCTATCAGAACCGCTGCAGCAAACAGTAATGCGGACGGTTCGCTGCTCCATGCCATAAACGAGAACATTAAGTTGGTTGCAGCCATAGCAATGCCTGCAAAAAACAAGGCTTTTACAATGCCTTGTTTAACCGCAAACCATCCACCGATTAATGTAAAAACAACCGTGACTACCCAGCCGAGTCCTTTCGAATAGACAGCAATGTCTGACTTTGAAAAACCGACTTCCTTATAAAAAATAATAGACATCTTGCCGACGAAGGCTTCGCCGATTTTGAAAAGGAATATAAAGGCAAGTATGGCTATCGCTACCTTGATACCGTTTTGTCTGAAGAAGCTGGCAAAGGGCGCAACAATCGTTGTACCAATCCAGGCGAATAATCCGCGGTCGCCACTGCCAATGGCTGAGCCGATCATGGCTTGATCATCTGCTTGTGCTTTCGCCCGTTCTCGCCAGCTCGCCTCGGGAATGAGCAACAGCAGTACGTTCATAATGATGATAAGCACTGCCAGGCATTGAAACGTCAGTTGCCAATAATTTTCAAATCCGCGTTGCTCCAGTGCGTCCGCAAGCATTAATGAAATAAAGCCGCCGAGCTTATAGCCAGTCCACCAACCGACAACAGCCATTGCGGCCCCCGCAGCCATTGAGCCTGTCTCGTTTTTTCCTATTTGCTCTATACGAAGCGCATCGATAGTGATGTCCTGGGATGCGGAGCTAATCGCAATCGCCAAACCGACAGCGATGACAAGCCACAGATTTTCGGCCGGACTCAAATTACTCCACAGCAGCACGGAAACTAAAATAATGAACTGTAAGCTCAGAATCCAGGCTTTACGTTGCCCGACACGCTCTGTAAGCCAGGGGATACGAATGCGATCAATCAGCGGTGCCCAGAAAAAATTGATGCTGTAGACACCGAAAATAAGTGATGCGAAACCAATGGTGCTACGGCTCATGCCGTCTTCTTTCAGCCACAAAGACAGAGCGCTGCCAATGAGTACCCACGGAAAACCACTGATGGCCCCCAAGAGTAAGATACGAAGCATTCGCTTGTCTGCGTAAACGCCTAGAGAGGGGCGCTGTTGAATAGCTGTATCACTCATGCTTCGTTACCGGTTGGTGTGATTTCCCGACTATAGCGTCTTAAGCTGGGCTAGGCTACTCTAACGAGCGCAATTGCGGTCAGGAAAAGCGTGTTTAAATGGTAGAGCGTATTAGGGGATATGCCGAAGGCTATTACGGGAAGCTACTGACGTGGAGTGATCGATGCGACCTATTAGACGCACTGGCGAGAAACCGGCAAAATACTTATTACTATGCCCCCAAGGAAGACTCTCTTCATCGTCTTAACTGGAGAGCGCCCTATGATGCTAGCTGGCTTGCAGACTTCACCCGGTTTACCGATACCGCGTCAGCAAAAAAAATAGAGGTCGTTGCCGGCGTCGCTCCGGGTTTGGATTTTAATTTTCAGCATTTGCCGCATGGTCCGGACTTTATCTCATTGCTAGACAAGTGCCGGTGTCTCTTAAATGCCGGCGCAAGCCATATCTCATTGCTGTTGGATGATATAGATGAAGACTTTGCAACTCGGTGTGCCACGTTCAAGAGCGAGGGTGCAGCGCATGCAAGCCTTGCGAACGCATTGTCTAATGAGCTGGGTCAACAGCTGTGGGTTACTCCCAGAATCTATGCGAATGAATTAGTAGAGTCGGCACCTGACTATTTGCCTGATTTTCTCAAAGAATTGGATGGTGAGCATACTGTTCTCTATTGCGGTAGCGATGTTGTTGCAAGCATTGCCTCGGTAGAATCGATCCTCGAAGCGGTATCTGTTTGTCACCAGAGGCTGATTCTTTGGGACAACCTCTATGCAAACGATTATTGCCCACGCCGTCTCTTTGTGGGACCGTGGACTGGGCGTCACGCAGATCAACATATTTTATTGAACCCGACGGGCATGCCAAAAACGGATGCGCTTCTGCTGGCGTTGATGGCTAGTTCAGGGGAAGAGGGAGAGGCCGAGACAAATGAGTTGTCAGCGTGGAAAAAAGTGCTTTTAGAGCATGAGGTGCCGACGGCGTTCATATCTATTGCCGAGTACTTTTATCACCCGGTTTGCAATGGCATTAGCCCTTTGGAACCCACCGTTTCAGCAACAACAGCGCTGGAGGCTATTGAAGAGTGTCTTTGGCGGTGGAAGACACCGTTATCGCGCGAATGGTACCCGTATATGTTTGGCCTGAAGCACGATCTATTAGTTTCACGAGGAGAGCTTCCGGAACTTCGTGTTAACAAAACTCAGAACTACCCCTTGGCGCAAGTTCTAACGCGTTCAACGATTAAGTAAACAATCGCTTATACGACGATGGTGTTCCTGCTCTATCGATGATGTCACTTAGTGGTTCTTCTACGCACGATAATGAATGGGCCGTGGAATGCAGTACGGATTGGGAATCCAGCAGTAGGCCTGTGTGTCCAGGCCAGTAGACAATATCGCTCTGTTGTCGTTGGTTTTCTGAGACGGTGTTGTTATTGGCCTTCTCTTGATCACCACTATCCCGAGGTATGTGAATTCCTTGAGAGCGTGCGAGAAGTTGTATTAAGCCGGAGCAGTCTGCACCTTCGGGACTTCTGCCGCCCCAGACGTAAGGTGTTCCCAAAAAATGTGATTTGGCTAGCTCGATAACTTGCATTGGGTGTGGTGTGCCTAAAGACAGGCAGTGGTCAGTCCAGACGAAAAACCCGCAATGTGTCTTGCTGAATGATGAGCCGCTGATTGCGGTGAGTGTTAGTTCAGCTGCAAACGGTATCCGATGCATTACCTGGCTTTTTAAATCAGGTTTTGAAAAGAGTAGAGTGCTACGCGGGGCAACCCAATGCGTTGTTGCCGGGTATGAATTATCAGTCGGGGCTAGTACATCGCTGTGAATAAAACCTTCATAGTCATCATGATGCTGGCGAGCCAAAATCCATTGGCCGTGAGTTTCCAACAGGGTTACGCGTTCACCATACAAGGCTTCGCTGACACAGGTTGCCTCGTGGGAAGGGGCGACGTGCAGAGGCGCTAACGGTTTTGAAATTCGGAAAATCGACATATCGTATTTACTTTAAGCGTTGTCGTTGTCTGATCACTATTAAAGGCTGAATTGGTGTAAAACAGTCTGCTCAGAGCTTTGTCTATAGTAGACGGGTTTGTATAACTTCAGGCAAATGTTGCACACGTGTTCTTTAATCTCATCGCTATAGTTTTTTTCGGGCTTTGTTGGGGAATCACCATTCCGCTGACAAAAGTTGCCATTGAGGCTGGCCATCACCCTCTGGGATTAATATTTTGGCAAATGCTCATTTCATCCATGTTGCTTGGAGCATACTTGATCTTCAAAAAGGAACGCGTTGCGCATTCCATCGTCGCGTTACGGTATTACTTAATCATTGCCATTATCGGCACGCTAGTACCCAATACATTCAGCCTTATAGCCACTGATCATCTACCTGCAGGCATCATGGCAATCATTATTGCGACTGTTCCAATAATGTCCCTGGTCGTGGCGTTGCTTGCACGGATTGAGAAATTTTCCTGGGCTAGGTGCTTTGGCATCTTGCTCGGTGTTAGTGCTCTCGTATTAATTGGTCTTCCGGAAGCTAGTTTGCCGGACCCAAGCAAAGCACCATGGTTGCTTGTCGCCCTCATCGCGCCATTGTGCTACGCCATCGAAGGTAATTTTGTAGCGGCTCGCGCACCCATAAAACTATCACCCGTTGTCACCCTATTCGGTGCATCGTTGCTTGGCAGCGTGCTGCTTTTGCCCATTGCCACAATGACTGATATGGCGGTCTCATTGACGTTGCCATGGGATATATCGCGTTGGGCTATCTTTGGTTCTGCAGTGGGCCATGTTGTAGCTTACAGCGGATATTTATTGTTGCTCGCGCGTGCTGGTGCAGTTTTTACCAGTCAGATTGGGTATGTCGTGACTCTGACCGGTATCATGGGTGCGGTATTATTTCTAGGTGAAAGCTACGGCTATACTGTGTGGATTGCCGTTGCCATGATGCTCGCAGGTGTTGCCCTGGTCAGACCCATTAAACATTAAAGATACACGGGCAACCAAAGTACGTATTGCTGCGTCTAATTTATAACAGGAGATAACAATGAGCGACACTACTCAACCCACTGAGCTTGCTGAGCCGTTGTTTGTGCCTGATGCCGATAGAGCGATGGAATTTGCTCGTTTCTGTCCTATCTACACACCGACTGAATTGCTCACGCTTGAAGACAACGGAGCCACTGTATTCGTAAAAAACGAATCGACCCGGTTTGGCCTGGGTTCGTTTAAAGCGCTGGGAGGGATTTATGCGGTGGCCCAGCTACTCTCTGACACGGTTGAGGCTGAAACAGGCGTCCGGCCGAAGCTCTCCGATTTGCATTCAAGCGATGTGAAAACCATAGCGGCTACGCAAACCTATGTGTGTGCCAGTGCAGGTAATCATGGAATGGCTGTAGCAACGGGTGCAAAACTCTTTGGCGCTCGTGCAAGAATTCATGTGTCATCCGAGGTGCCTTCAAGTTTTGCAACACGGCTTCGCGAACGCGGTGCTGAGGCTTGCATTTCCGGTTCGACTTATGAAGAGAGCTTGGAGATCGCGAATAAGGATGTCTTGGACAGCGGTGCTCATTTGCTCGCCGATGGCTCTTGGGCTGGTTATACCTATCCACCTTCACGGGTTATGGAAGGGTATACCGTGATGGCGCGAGAGCTCAAAGAGTCGTTTCTTTCATCGGGTTTATGGCCGACAGATGTTTACCTGCAAGCCGGAGTGGGTGGTTTAGCTGCTGCCATTACCTACATCATCAGGGACGAATGGAAGGTGCAGCCTCGTATTGTTATTGTTGAGCCCACGGCGGCTGAATGTCTGGCATTAAGTGCTAAGGCAGGCAAATTAGTTGAAGCAAGTGGACCTATCTCTAATATGGGTCGTCTGGATTGTAAAGCTGCATCGTTGCTGTCTTTTGATACCCTAATTCGTTCAGATGTCGAATATCGCAGTATCAGTGACGCTGATGCTCAACACGCAGTTGATCGTTTAGGTGAACTTGGTTTGGGTACAACACCTTCCGGTGGTGCCGGTTTTGGTGTCTGGCGAGAAGAAAAAAAATTACAAAAAACGGCGGGAGAGCGGCCTTTAGTCATCGTCAGTGAACAGGCTCTAGATTAAAATTTGGTCGCCTATGTTGCGTTTGCGTTTCCTTGATGAATAGCTAGCCAACAATAACTAAGCGAACGAGGTATACCTATGTGTGGTCGGGTCAATGTTTCTGACAATGAGGGCGTAAGACTTCTGCTTGAATCTATGGGTATGGAAACCTGGCCTACGCGAGATCCACGCTATAACATCGCGCCCACGCAAACGCTGGATGTCGTCACCTTAGAGTCCGATCTAAATCTGGTTTCCATGAGTTGGGGAGTCTCAATGACACTGCCCGGTAAGAAGGGGATGGTGACAAAGCGCATTCAAAACTCGCGGGACGACAAGGTCTGGACATCCCGCTTGTGGAAGCCTTTAATCGAACGGCAACGAGTGCTGGTGCCAGTCAATGGTTTTTATGAATGGAAACGCAAGAATCGAAAATTGGTTGCGGCGTATCACATCACGCCTGCTAACCAACCCGCTATGTTTTTCGCAGGCATATATAAGCATTCATCAGACTTGACACAAAAGCCCGAAGTTTCCGTTATAACAACTAGCGCCAATCAAGCAATGAGTGAGGTCCACGATAGGATGCCGGTTATCCTGACGTCCAATAATGCGGCAATGGCCTGGTTGCAGGAAACAGATCGGGAATCATTGACGGAGTTGATGGTGTCGGCCAACAACGATGTATTGCAGTTCACCCAAGTTAGTGACTACGTTAACAAGAGTAGTAACGAAGGGCCTGAGTGTATTAAAGCTCTCAAAGCAGGGTAATAGTACCTCTGGATATTCCGGAGTTTTTGTTACCTTAAAGCCGTTCTGGTTTTGGTCACTAGGTTAATGAAATGAAACTATTAGTCCGCTTTGTTGCTACAGCTGCCCTGTGTTTTTCGGGATCTTTATTCGCTGCTGATCTTCCTAGGGTGACAGGTTTGACCCTAACGGGCGATACGCTTTCCTGGGATGCACAAGACGGGGCAACCGGCTACAACATCCATTTAGACTATCAATACTACGATACGGTTCGCGGTGCGCTTGAATACACAGTGTCTTTACCGGGTGATTACCACGTCATTTCATTTAATGATCAAGGTGATTTTGGTGTTACCCGGAACGATGATGAAGTAGGCGAGCCGTACATATTCGTTACCTATGAAGCCGATGGCTCGGACAGTTCAATTTCGTATACTTATAATTACTCGACGCTAACGGTTCAACATACTTGCCGTGATGTTGGGCCCGGTGAAACGTGTATAGCCACTTGCCCGTCTGAATATCAGCTTGAGGCACCGTTCAGTTCGCGGGTGTATACCGATTATCTATCAGGTGGGGCTTGCAGTACTTCTGATATTGTCGAGGCGGACGCATTCATAGGGCCGCAAACATACAGTTGTACGGTGCCTACTTATTCGGGGGAAGTTGTTGCTCAGGCGATATGCGTATTGTATTGATCACGCTTTTCACGCCACTGTGAAATTTTGGACGCTATAGAAAACATAGAGCCGGCGGCTACAAGATAGCCGCCGAGCTTTTTAGCTTTTTACGCGCTTGCCTTTGTTTTTCTTGTTGCGATGGCGTTCTTTTTTCTTGCCTTCACGTTTTTTCGCTGAGAGTTCACCGGGCTCATTAGCTAAGTCCTGAGTCGTGCTTTCAGTGGCCGCTTTGCGTTTCTTTGATTTAGCCGGGCTTTTATCTTTTCGTACTTTGCCGCTAAGCTCGTCCGTGCGTTCACCGTTTTTGTTTACGCGTGATATATCCAGCCTTTCATTACACACCCAAACACGTTTTAAGTCTTTCAGTAAAAACTTAGGCATGCCCGATGGCAGTTCAATCAAGCTGTGATCGGGGTTAATAACAATACGACCAATAAACTCAGAGTCTAATCCTGCTTCATTGGCGATAGCGCCGACTAGGTTCTGTGGTTTAACGCCATGCTTATCACCGACTTCTACCCGGAAGCGTTCCATCTCAATGGCAGCTTCATCTGCAGCCTTACGTTTGGCCGCACGTGATTCAAGTTTAATGGATTTGTCGATGTTGACGGATGTAGGCTCGTCAGAGCGAGTGCTTGGTTTTCTATCAGCAGGTTTTTCAAAGC
Source organism: Granulosicoccus sp. (assembly GCA_020627685.1). GTDB lineage: Bacteria > Pseudomonadota > Gammaproteobacteria > Granulosicoccales > Granulosicoccaceae > Granulosicoccus. The sequence continues at coordinate 104,228 of JAHDGK010000001.1, forward strand.
GCTCGCGTTGTGCGGGTCTTTCATCACGTCCTGCTGGAGTTCGATGTGTTGTTCGTGGCGAGTCGGCGCTATCCATGCTTCTTTCACGCTTGTTAGGCTTTTGCCGCTCTTTACGATTTTTGGGTTCGCCGTCCGATGCTTTGCCTGCTAAAAGAAGAGGCTGTTCACCGAGGCACATTTTGGCTAAAGCGGCAGCCACACGCTCAGGCGGTACATTGTGATCTCGAGAGAACTCTTCGGCTAATCGTTGAAGATAAGAAAGCTCACCCGTGGCGAGCGTGTCACTGATACGTTGTTTGAAATCGGCGATACGCTTGTTATTGACCATCTCAACGGTGGGCAATTGCAAGGCTTCGATTTTTTGTTGTGTTGCTCTTTCAATTGAATTGAGCAATCGGCGCTCGCGTTGCGTGACAAACAAAATAGCATCACCACTACGTCCAGCTCTTCCGGTTCTGCCGATACGATGCACATAGGCCTCAGTATCATAGGGAATGTCATAGTTAATGACGTGGCTGATTCGATCAACATCGAGACCGCGTGCGACAACGTCCGTTGCGACCAATATATCCAGATGTCCACGCTTTAATTTGTTCACCATCTGCTCGCGTTGCTTCTGCGGCATGTCACCGTTCATAGCCGATGCGGCAAAGCCTCTGGCGCTAAGTTTTTCAGCGACCTCAACGGTTGCTGTCCGGGTTCGAACAAACACCAGCATGGCATCAAAAGTTTCTGCCTCCAGGATCCGTGTGAGCGCATCTAGCTTATGAAGTCCACTGACCATCCAGAAGCGTTGTCGAATCGTTGATGCTGTTTTCTGACTGCCTTCGACGGTGATATGTACAGGCTCAGACAAATGCTTGTTGGCGATTTTACGGATTACGCTTGGCATCGTTGCTGAGAAAAGGGCCATTTGACGTTCTTTTGGCGCTTTCTCCAATATCCATTCAACATCGTCGATAAAGCCCATGCGCAGCATTTCGTCAGCTTCGTCGAGCACTAAGGTTTTGAGATGATCCAGTTTCAAGGTGCCCCGGCGCATGTGGTCCATGATGCGTCCTGGCGTTCCGACGACAATATTGACGCCCCGGTTGAGCTGTCTAATTTGCCCGGTGTAATCCTGGCCGCCGTAAATAGGCAGTACCCGCAGGTTTTTCATATGCGTTGCATATTTACTGAACGCTTCAGCAACCTGAATGGCTAATTCTCTGGTCGGAGCGAGTACTAGCGCTTGGACCCCTTTGGCATTGATATCCATTCGCGCAAGGATCGGCAGAGCGAATGCGGCTGTTTTCCCGGTGCCGGTTGGGGCATGGCCGAGCAAATCACGACCCTCAACCAGGGGAGGGATGGTTTGCGATTGAATAGGAGTAGGGTTTTCGTAGCCTACATCTTGAATGGCTCGCATGAGTGGTGCGGGCAGGTCAAGTTCTGAAAAGTGCTTAATAGCGTTGGATTCCGACATTGCGGGAGCTTACCGTGTTATTGCTTGTCAATGGGCGCGTGCTTGCTTGAATCTTGAAGCACACCGTATTATCGCCAACAATGAAGTTAAATTTTGGGGGACGGTAGGTTATGAACTATTGGCTATTCAAGTCCGAACCGGATGCTTTTAGTATCAGCGACCTAAAAGCCATGAAAGGCAAAAAGGATCATTGGGATGGAATCCGCAACTATCAGGCACGCAATCTTATGCGAGATCAGATGGTTAAAGGTGATTTAGGCTTCTTTTATCATTCCAGTTGCAAGGTGCCAGGCATTGTAGGCATCGTGGAAGTCGTGAAAGAGGCCTATCCGGACCACACATCGTGGGACCCTGAAGCTAAGTACTATGATCCTAAATCGAGTCCAGATAATCCTCGATGGGTCATGATTGATGTGAAATTCAGGCAGGAGTTCAAAGAGATCATCTCTTTGGAGCAGCTTCGGACCGTTCCAAAGCTTGAGGGGATGGCTTTATTGCAGAAGGGCAGCCGTCTGTCCATTCAACCCGTGACAAAGGCTCATTGGAATACGATCGTCAAAATGTCGACCTGATAACAAAGGTGAATCAGATCGACATTTCGATGTGGCTTTACTGATCTTTCAGTAATTGCTCGAAAAGTTTATCGGCTGTGTTGATGTAGCCGGACGTATCTTTTTTCCAGGCTTTGTTGAGCTTTGCGTTGTAATTCAAATAAAGCTTGTCATCGAGAATGGTCCATTGCTCAGGCTCGATCTTCACCAGATTGCCCTGAGCAACTCCGTACGCGCAGTACCCTCCATATTGCGGCGCATACTTCTCAGGGTCAGCAAGAAATAAATCCAGATTTTCTTGCGAAGAGAATTTCCATGTCGCTCCTGACCACTCAGTTGCATACTGATCAGTACCTTCAACAGGCTTGCTTTGTGTGAAATAAGCCACGGTGTCATAACCACGAATGGCGATGCCGTTGTGCTCATAACCAAAAAGCCCTTCACGTTCCAGCGTGTTAATAGGCGGGGCTGCAAATACAGCTTGGCTGGCCACTAACAGAACAAAGAACGCAAAAATGTGTTTAATCGCTTGCATAAAATTCAACTCACAAATGTTGATAACACCCTATAGGAGTGCGTTTTATTAAAAAAGTTTTATTCACTACTAATGGCTAGGGCTGATAAAACGCTAAGACGGCGTTGTTCCTTCAAAAAATGTGCCTCAGGACTCAATCTTTGAATACGCTTCAGAGCTCCGGCAGGAATCGTTCAGGCGTTCCACGCTTAGTATCACGAAGTTGTCTAATGCGTGCAAGGCATTCTCCCGTCCCCAATAATAAAACCCCGAGACCCAATAGTATTAGCGATACATTCCAGGGGATCCAATGACTTAAATGGCTTTGTACCCAGAGGTTAAATCTGTCCCAAAGGTTTCCTTGAATAGCAAGGTCCGCGAGTAGGTCGGCCCTATCGGGTAGCCCCACATTGATTCTTCGAGCCGGAATGATCGCCTCTTTTATATCTTGAGTATTGGTATTGAACCAGACAACCCTGACCGTATCCAGAAACACTGGAATTGGGCTTTGTGCCACCATTCGATAAGTGAATGTAGCTGTGGAGACAGGAGTGCCCTGATTCATGCTCTGGCTGCGTTGTTGATTGATCAAGGTGCTGCTGATTGCACGACTTTCCAAGGGTGTGACATCTGGTAGGTGATTTGCCAATACGTCGCTGGCTGACAATGTAATGGTACGAATAATTTCATCACCTGCGGAGAGCTCCCTCGGATCTTTTGACCACTTATCAACAAGAGAAACTTGGGTTGCTGGCAGCCACCATTGTGATGCGCTTTGTGCAATGTTTATGTTCAGTTCACCGCCTTCTAGTGAACGGTTAAAATCACTGCGTTGAGTGCGTGATTTTATGGTTGTACCACTCCAGCTAATGTCATCCACTGTGTGTGTACCTGAGCGTTGTGGAAATAGGTGATACCGCCACGCAACAATTCGAAAGCTTTGAATTGAACCATCATCGAGAACTGTCTCTTCGGTCGTCCGTCGCTCTTCAAATTCTTTGAGAATATCGAAGCCTTCAAAAGACGGTAATTCCAGCTGCTCTTCAAAAATAGGGTGTTTATGTCGAAGTTTAATATCGGCGATGATGTGCTGCCCGACGAACGCATCTGTTGTGGCGGTTGGTTCCTCTATGTCAGAGTATTGCAAGATTTCGCCGTTATCCAACGTGTAAGTAATATCGATGGATAAGTCGTCGTCTTGAGGTTGCCATTGGGTATCGGCTTGCGGTTGCACATCCACAATGAGCGTGTTGGATGTGACGAGGCCTCGAATACTATCTGCGCTCAAGGGCCCAAAGAAAGCCCGGCCTTCTTCTTTGGGGATAAATTCCATACGTCGAAGCTTTACTTCTACGACGCGCCCTTCGATTACGGCTATACGAGTACCCGTTGTTTCTCGCAGTAGATCGGCATATTTAAACAGAGCGCTCACATCCAGAGGTTCGAGTAGCCCTACCGCCTCTACATCAATGATTATGCTATCGCCCAGGTAGATGGTTTCGCTGTCGCTGATTAGCGTGATGCCGGGTTCGACGGTAGCCGCTTGAGCGGATGAACAATGCAGGGTGAGGGCAAGCAGTAATACGGTGTATATCGTTTGTACGCGTGAGAGCAGTGTCACCAGTTACTACCTCCGTCCGGGGCGCTTTGCCCTGCAGTGCGACGGCGCTTAAGCTCTAATTGGATGCGCCGTTGGAGATATAGTTGAGAGTCATGCGAAATTCGATTAAGCCATTGTGTGGTGGCTTGTTCTGCTTCTAATGACGCCCTCATGCCAGCGGCTTGTGATTCATCTGCGGGTGTATCAGTTTCCGAGCCACCAGAAGGCCGGTTAGCCTCGCGGGTATCAGAGCTCTCACCTTGTACTGCACCACCACCGTCCTGATTTTCATCATTCGGTAATTGTTGTTTACTGGCTTCAGCACCCTTGCCGGATTGAGCATCTGACTGTGGCCCCATGGTTTGCGCGCCGGGATCATCGGATTTACCCGTAGGAGTCTCCTTCACGTCGCTTTGCTCATCGCCGCCCTGGCCATCGCCCTGTTCATCCGGTTCGGCCTCGGTGTCGAGTTTTTCTATTTCATCTCCTTCGGGATTGCGGCCACTTCGCTTTTTGTTATCGTCTTCGGCGGCTAAGAGCTGTCGCATGATGTCGGCGTTGTAGGAGGCATCATCGAGCGTGGGATCCATGGATAAGGCTTGCAGGTAGGCATCCAGTGCTAACGCGTAATAGCCTAGCTTTACATAGCTATTGCCCAGATTGAAGACTGACACTGCATCGTTCGCTCGCACAAAGGCCTCTGCCGCTCGCCACCATTGTGAAGAGCGATACAGGGCAACACCTTTCCAGGCCGGGTCTGTAAATATCTCTCCTGCCTGGGCGTATTTTCCTTCGTTAAATAAACGATGGGCCAATACGTTATCGTCGGCATGTGTAATACCCACAGGTGTCAGCAATAAAAATAAAGTTATGCAGCGGCAGTAGAAACGGCTTCGGATACTCAGTTGATTTGAGTTCATAGGACGTTTCATGATCTGGCCTCTTCACGAAAGAGAGAGAGCAAGATTGGGATGATAAAAATCAACAACCAGTGGGACTGTAAACGCCAGATAAGTGCTTCTAAGTCGCTGTGAGTAGAAGGGTCTGCTTCATCACTAAGCTGAAGCTCATCGAAATCAAGTACGCCAAATCGGTTTGTGAATATTGCTTTGCCATTGCCGGAGTTTGCCAAATCCTCGGCAGCTTTTATATTAACGGCAGTTTCAGACTCTTCAGTGTTATTGATGTCTGAACCGAATACCAATAAATTCAAAGTGTGCCCGGCTGAGGCTAGGAATTGCGCCGCGGCAATACTGGATTTTCCTATGCCGCCGGTGTCGGTCAGCAAGATAACATTGGCCTGAATGAAGTTGCTTCCCTCTATTACTGAGGACGATAATGACAGGGCTCTTGTCAGGTTAGAGCCCTCTAACGGAATCACGCCGTGTTCCAATAGTGCTGCGTGTTCATTGAATACGGACCTGTCGAATGCCGGAGGTGCAACCAGGAACGCATCACCGGCATATAGAATAAGTGAAATGGGTCGGGCACCTGCTGCGTCCGATAGATACGCCAGGGCTTCTCGTGCCGCACTGAGTCGGGACGGAACAATATCGTTCAGGGTCATGGAGCGCGATACATCGACTAGTACTACCCATCCGGTGCTGTGACGCCACGTATTGTCATCACTCTGACGGAGCACGGGTTGGCTTAAGGCTATGGCTGTAACTGCAGCCCCCAGAAGTGTCAGATTCCAGCGAGACCGACGACGATGTTGGCCACCTAGATAGTTAAAAACCTGCGGAGCAATGATCTTCGCCCAGGCACTGTGCGATGACGTTTGCCGGAAATAGAAGGCAGCGATCAGACAAACTATTGCCAATGCAAGCCATAAGGGCTGTAAAAACTGCAATGCACCGATGCTCACGACCTGGCTCTCTGTTGGTATGCCAGAACGCATAAGCAAGTCAACAATATGTACAATGGCCAATGTCGTAAATCGTGCCGAAGTATGACCGGAGGTGCATTCACTTCACTACGCTCCAGTGTGTCAATGGTGACGTAAATATCTTGTAAATCATCGTAGGTTTTTGCACGAAAAAACTCACCTGATGATTCCTGAGCTACCGCGATGAGTGTGTCTTCATCTAAATCTGCTGATTGTGCGACTGCGAAGCCGCTAAGTTCTTTATCCTCACTGCCCATGGCAATGGTATGAATTCTTATGCCCATCGATTTTGCAAAGCTTGCCGCGCTTTCAGGTTCAACGGAACCGGCGTTATTGGTTCCGTCGGAGAGTAAAACAATCGCCTTTTGGGTTGATGGGTCTGAAGAAAGTGTTTGTATGGAAAGGCCAATAGCATCCCCTATCGCCGTAGATCTACCTGCCATGCCAATGCCTGCGCTATCGAGAATGCTGCTGACCGCGTTGAGGTCGAATGTAAGCGGCGATGCGATGAAAGCCTGCTTGCCATAGAGAACCAAGCTGATTCTGTCGCCTTGGCGTTTGTTAATAAACTCAGAAGCCACTCGTTTAACCACAGAAAGCCTGTCAAGTGTTTCGCCGTTAAGCGTAAAGTCTTTACGTTCCATACTGCCCGAGACATCAACGACGAGTGATATGGCACGTCCACTGACAGGTTGGACGACAGTATCACCGGGGTGCCAGGGTTGTGCTAAAGCCACGAGTAATGAGATCCACGATACCCACAATAGTACCCATCGAATATCAATAATTCTGTTGTGGCTTGTACTTACCTCATTTAACGCTTCACCTAATGCAGTAGGTATGCGAATGCCGATGTCGGTTGGGCTGGAACGCAAGAGGTTGGCCAATACAGGTAGTGGCAGTAGTAGAAGTGCCCATGGCCAATCAACGTTTATCATTGAGCGCTTAAGTTCTGATTAGAACGATTGGGAAGTTTTTTGATGAGTTTGGCGATCTTGTCGCAGAGCGATAGATACGCGTCCGGTTGTAGACTGTTGTTACGATAAAGCTCACTGCCGAAGATTCTTCCTTGATCCGTTGAAAACCATTCGGTTGAAAAGTGCTGGTCTAGTTTTGCAAGCCATGCATCTCCGTGTAGCTCATTTCCATCATCCATTCTATGCAGCATTAACTGTCTAAGTGCCTTTGCAAGTTTCAGTGTTCCTGGCTGTGCGTCAAGCTTGCGCGCTTGCATAACGATTTGAAGTGCTTCTCGTCGCCATCCTTCTTTGCGCCTTTTCCATCTAAGATAAAGCACTAAAACAATCAACAATACAAGGCAAAGGTTTGCAGCAATAAGTCCTATCGATGTTGAGGCAGGAGCCAGTGGCTCTTGAATATCTTTTAACGAATTGAGTAAGGCCTCTGTATCACTCATGGCAGAAAACCATGATGGCGCAGTGAGCTGACTACCTGATTGTTACCTTCATGAGCGCCAACTATGCTCATCATTGATTCTTCTAGGAGAATCTGACGTTGTCGTTTCATCGCTAATAAGGTTTCTATTACCCGCTCGCTATCTCTCTTTCCGAGAAGTGCCAGCCGCGTAGTCTTTGAGCGATTCGGCTGGATAGAGGTGTTGTCAGGATCTTTATAGCCGTAGCGTCCAACCGGTAGTCCAGTATTGATGAGCTCGTCGTCAACAGTAATAGCGATTTGATTGCCGCGCATCGATAACAAATAAAGGTGTTTTTTGAATTGTCTGCCACAACGGTTGAAAGGACTGAGCCAGAAAATGTTTTTAGATTTCTCTGTTCGTTGTAGTAACCACTCTGCTACCTGGTCAAGGTTGACACCTGTTTGTGGCGCGTCTTGTTCTGATGGAGGTAATGGAATAATCGAGTCGCTTACTGCATCGTTTAAAAGTTCGTCTGATGTATCTGCGTGTTTGAGATCAGTGTCACTAAGGCTTAGCTGTGTCTCTTTATAAGCACGGGCGATAAGCGCACAGCTGTCTATTGCAGACTGGTGACTGGTACCGGATTTGCCAAGGCGAATACCCTCATCGGTTGCAATGAGTATTTGCGCTTTGCAACCGCCATCGGCGGCCTGCCATAGAAGTCGAGCAGCGAGACGTCCAACTCTCACTGCTTGCAACTGAGTGCTACCCGCAAACATAGCGTCTCTAAAGTCAACAATTAAAGTGATTTGAAATTCGCGTTCTTCGCGATATAGCCTTGTGTGTATCGAGTTTGTACGAGCGCTGGCTTTCCAGTCAATATGGCGAATGTCGTCACCGGCGCTATAGTGTCGAAGGTCGTCGAAATCTGTGCCTTGACCGCGTCGAGTACCGCGAAAAGGTCCTAGCCATAGTCCGCGTCCGGTAGGTTGCCGAGTCGATCCTGTTTTGATGGAGTGGCGCTCGTTGAGTAACGTTTCTACAGTTAGGTTAACGGATTCATGATCGTGTGCATTCATCGTCTGAACTACACGCGAGGGGTCGCCCTAATAATGTCCTGAATGATAGAACGATTGGTCAGGCCTTTCGCTCGTGCTTTGTAGTCTAGAGAAATTCTCCCGCACAAAATCTCAGGCGCTAAGGAGGCAATGTCGTTTGGGTCTACGTGATCACGTCCATCTAGCCAGGCTGCAGCCTGAGCGGCGATTGCGATATTGATTGATGCTCTGGGGCTGGCGGGTTGTGAAATATTTTCTGTGTGAATTCCGCCGGCACCATAGCCACGGGTCGCACCCACAATTCTAACGATGTAGTCGCGAACCGCCTCGGAGAGAAATACACCAGCAACTTCTTGTCGCGCAGCAATGACGGTGTTTTTATCGCAGGTCTGGGCAGAGAAGGTTTTGTCCTCGTCGCCGGATTGCTCACTGAGTACCTGATCGAGTATTTGTCTTTCGTGTTCGACATTGGGTAGTTCGATGTTGACAAAAAACATGAAGCGATCAAGCTGCGCCTCTGGCAAGGGGTAGGTACCTTCATGTTCTATAGGGTTCTGAGTTGCCGCCACTAAAAAGGGTTCGTCAAGTTTTCGAGTGATGCCACCCGTTGAAATCTGATGTTCCCCCATGGCTTCGAGTAACGCGCTCTGCACTTTAGGTGGAGCTCTGTTTACCTCATCAACTAAAATAATGTTATTGAACAGTGGCCCAGGAAGAAAGGTAAATTCGCCGCTTTGTTGCTGGTATATATCTGTCCCGGTTATATCAGCGGGTAGTAAATCCGGCGTTGCCTGTATACGGACAAAGCTGACGTCAAGTGCTTGCGAGAAAAGTTTTATAGTCCGCGTCTTTGCCACACCTGGAGGACCTTCTATCAGTATATGACCCTTCGAAAGCAAAGCGATTAGCAGCCTGTCAACCAGTGGCTCTAGTCCGACAAGATGTTTGAGTAAACCATTTTTGGCCGATAGGAATTGCTCGCGAGCAGATGATGTTTTCTGTGCGTCTATTTCGCTCATTATGGCCGTATGATTATTGAAGGGTAAAGCCTGTTCTTGGCGCCTTCGTCTATAAATTCCATTAAGTCTATGGGGTGACTATAGGGTTCTGGAGGGTTAGCCAGTACGTTTAAATCACCTTGTAGTAAATTCCCGGACAGCGTGCCATCTGCATTCATAGAGAGCTTGTAGTAAACGCCGTTCCAAGCATCAATGCCGAATGACTTTGGCGATTTCCAGATAAACAAAAGTTGGTATTCCAACTCCGTTAAATCATCTTCTGTGATGGTTTTCTTCAATTCATACGGGTAGGGGAGGTAGCAGAACCACTCCGCTGATCCTGTCAGACACCGAAAGGGTCGCATGGAGAGAAACTGATCTTCGAAACCGGCGCTGTCAATGTCTACATCGACACCATAAGCTCCGCCTTCCTGGCCGGAAAAAACCACTGTGCCTATATTAAATTCCTCACCTTTTTGATCTATCAGGTAGATGCTGGCTGAGTCAGGAAAGCCTGGGCCCGGTGTGGTGTCATCCAGAAAATTCACGGGCTGCACAGCTTGCAATTCAAATCCAGCCTCAAGCCAGCCATCTGTGCCCAGTGGATACCAATGCACGGCCGTGTAGCCCCATTCAATGGCTCGTCTGGATGCGTTCCAGCTCTGCCAGCAATCGGCGGTGCAGTAGAACGCCACCTTGCGGCTAAGCTCTCCCTCAGTCAGTCTGGCAAGGTTCCGTTTGAAATAATCTTCCGCTTCCGCGTCCAATGTGCCCCTCCCGACTTCGGGAAGCCAGACTCCGCCTGGAATAGTCGAACGTTTTTCGTTTGTCACCCAGAAACCATCGAGGGGATCAGGGCCTAAGCCTTTGGGGGGGTAGACATCAATAAAAACGATATCGCCTGCGCCATGCATTTGTGCTGCACTTTCGTTGCTAAGCGTAACGCCTCCAGGTACATCAGCAGGTACGGGGGCCCGGTATCGCTCCATTCTCAAACCGGTTTCCGGATCGACGGCGTAGCCTTCCAGAGCATGAGCGAGGCCTGCAAGGCCAAAAAGTAAGAGAGCAGCGAGTACGTTTTTAACAAACATATTTATAAGTATGCCTTTTGTGCCAAAGAAACGCTGTGGTACCAAAGTGCAAGCTAGGCCCATGATGGATAAAAATCGCATTATGTGTACACTGAAACGAGTCTTGGGAGGTGGAAATTAATATGTTTGTTCGATTACGTCGTTTTCTAAAAGTTGCAGGTGTTGTATCCGCACTGTCCCTGTTGAGCACCAATACCTTTGCCAGTGAACCTGTCGTGCGGGTTGGCGTACTGAAGTTCGGTACGGTCAACTGGGAGCTGAAGTCCATGAAGCATCACGGCTTGGACAAGGCAAACGGTTTTTCTCTGGAAATTGTCCCGTTTGCCGGTGGTGACGCAACTCGCATTGCGTTGATGGGTGGAGAGGTTGACATTATCGTCTCCGATTGGCTTTGGGTATCACGTCAGCGATCAGAGGGGCGAGACTTTACCTTTTCACCGTACAGTTCCTCTGTGGGCGCCATCATGGTTCCAGGTGGAAGCGATTTGAAAAATTTAGGTGAGCTTCGCGGTAAGAAAATTGGTGTGGCTGGCGGGCCGTTGGATAAAAGCTGGTTGTTGCTACAGGGTATGGCCAAACAAGATTTTGATATGGACTTGGCTGGTGAAAACGAAATCGTTTTTGGTGCGCCTCCTTTGTTGGCAGAAAAAGCTCGTGATGGAGAGCTAGACGCCGTATTGAACTACTGGCATTTTTGCGCAAGGTTGGAGTCAGTCGGGTTTACTCGCTTGGTCAGTGCAGAAGATGCAGCCAACGCGCTGGGTTCCACCGGGCCTGTATCAGCCATTGGCTATGTTTTTGATGAAGCGTGGGCTGAAAATGGCTTGGCAGCGGCTTTTGTTAATGCCTCAAACGCGACCAAAGAAATTATGGGTACTTCCGATGAGGAATGGACCCGCTTGTCTGAAAGTGGTGCCATCAAAGATAATCCTGCAGCTTTGCAAGTCCTTCGGGACAGATTCCGAGAAGGCATTCCAGCAAGGGCTTTTGAAGATGAAGTCGCAGATGCAGCTGTCATCTATGGACTACTCAGTGACTTAGGTGGGAAAAAGCTAGTGGGTAATTCCCAAACCATGGCTGAGGGTACTTACTGGGTGGGTGCGCAGTAAATCGATACGTGCATTAATGGCTGAACGCATCTTGTACTCAATAAAATCTTAAGATGCGTTCTCGCCTACAAAAGATAGGATTGGTGGGTGCATCGCTAACCACGTTTGTTCTGTTATGGGCGCTGCTGGCTAATCATCTCAACGACAACGCACTACCACCTCCGATCGACGTGTGGAATTCGTTGTTAGTTGAGTATCGCTCGGGTGAATTGTTTCATCATTTAGGGATGACGTTGCTACGGGTGTTGGCGGCATTCATTGTGGCCATGGCTGTGGGCTCCGCTATTGGAATCTGGTTGGGCATGCACAAGCTGTCCAACCGAATTCTCGACCCGTGGCTAATACTCTTGCTCAACATACCCGCGTTGGTCATCATCGTGCTGAGCTACATCTGGTTTGGTTTGAACGAAGCTGCGGCTGTGGGTGCGGTGGCGCTTAACAAAATTCCTAATGTAGTTATCACACTACGTGAGGGTGCGCGTTCTCTGAACCCAGAATATTCAGAAATGGCCCAGGTCTATCGATTTGGTTTTATAAAACGACTTAGGCACGTCGTTATTCCACAGCTTCAACCCTTCTTTGCTGCCGCCACGCGATCCGGAATTTCCCTGATCTGGAAAATAGTATTAATTGTCGAATTGCTTGGGCGATCCAACGGCGTGGGTTTTCAAATTCACCTCTATTTTCAGTTGTTCGATGTTGCCACCATCCTTGCGTATACCTTAGCCTTTGTCGCAGTGATGTTGTTTGTTGAGTATTGTCTGCTGCAACCACTGGATAATCATTCCAATCGCTGGCGTGCCTCTCATGAGTGAAAACGCGCTGGTTGTCGATGTCCGTGATCACATTTTTAAAATGGGCCGTGGTGAGCAGTTAAAAGCCATCGAGCATGTCAATTTTTCACTGCCAGCTAATTCTTTCACGTGTATTGTCGGACCATCCGGTTGCGGGAAAACGACTGTCCTGCGATTAATTCTGGGATTGGATAAGCACAATAATGGGCGTGTTGAATTACTAAGGGACGGCCCTGTCTCAGCGGTGTTTCAGGAGCCCAGATTATTACCTTGGCGGACGGTTGAGCAAAATATTCGCTTGGTTCTTCCACCTTCGCGGCAACAGGAATCCCTAGACGATCTGTTTGAAGTATTAGGTTTGGCGGAATTGCGCGGCTTTTACCCCAATCAGTTGTCATTGGGTTTGGCAAGGCGGGTGTCGCTTGCCCGGGCTTTTGTTCTGGAGCCTCAGTTGTTAATCCTTGACGAGCCCTTTGTGTCGCTGGATGCTTCAACCGCTGAGCGTTTGCGCGAGCTCTTGTTGACGCTATGGCAGGCGCGTCCCACTACCGTGCTCATGGTTACCCACGATATTGCCGAGGCAGCCGCACTTGCAGATACCGTATTGGTGTTCACTCCAAGACCTTCCCGAGTAGTGGGTGTTGTAGATATTGATACACCCCGTGAATCAAGAAACACCGCTGTTATCGGTGATATTCAACAACAAATTTCAGCATTGTCGGTGACTGGTTAGCATTCTGGCTGCAAGGTATAGTGTGTAGGCGATTTTGATCGCTTTCGATTAACTGGGAAGCCACCGTGACAGAACTTGCCCCGCTTGATGAAGAGATTACGCTTGAACAGCTTAATCTGGATCCGTACCCCATCTATCAACGCTTGCGTAAAGAATCTCCCGTGCTGCGTGTGAAAGCAACTGGGCGAACGATGCTAACAAAGGCGTCAGATACCGAATATGTCAAAGGCAATCCTGCGTTATTCAGTTCAGATGATCCAAACACCCCTATGCAAAGGGCTTTCTGGGCGCAAACGCTGATGCGCAAAGACGGTAACGATCACCGCCGCGAACGCATGGCCATGGCGGGAGCCTTTAAGCCTGCTGTAATTGAAAACGATTGGGTGCCTCAGTATCAAAAAATTGCTGAAGAGTACGTCAGTCGTTTACCCAAAGGCGAAGTTGTCGATCTATTTCCCGCTTTGTCTGGCCCCTATGCTGCAAGAGGCCTCGCAGTTTTGTTGGGCATGGAGGAGGCAAGCGATGAACAGATGCAACGTTGGAGTCAGGCGCTCATAGAAGGTGCCGGTAATTTTGGCTGGCGCGATGAACCATTTGAACGTTCTGATAAAGCGAATGAAGAAGTCCATGCTCTATTGGATAGCTTGCAGGCCAGGCATAAAGCTGAGCCAAACAACTCTGCATTTGCGCTGATGATTAATGCAGACAATCCGATCGAAACAAAACAGATTTACGCAAATATAAAAATAGCAATCGGCGGTGGTATTAATGAGCCGAGAGATGCGATCAACACTGTGGTTTATGGCTTGTTGACCCACCCGGATCAGCTTAGTGAAGTAAAGCGCAACGGTGATTGGGCAAAAGCGTTTGAAGAAGGTATTCGATGGGTGGCACCTATACAGGTATCTTCACGACTTGTTAAAGAAGATACTGAAATACGCGGTTGTCTGATACCCGCAGGCGATACCGTCATGACAATACAGGCAAGTGCTTGTCGCGATGAAGAGCTGTACGAGGACGGTGAAAACTTTCATGTGTACCGAGACAAATGTCGTCATCAGGCGTTTGGTAATGGGCCGCATATGTGCCAGGGAAACAGAGTAGCCAGACAGGCTGTTGGAGAAATAATGTTGCCCTTGTTATTCGATAGATTCCCGAATTTATCCATACCTGATGAGTCTAAAGTGATTTGGCGCGGATTCGGTTTTCGCGGTCCTGTCCAAATCCCGGTCTTGCTCAAGTAACAAGCTGATTTTTTATGGATAAAACAACAGCCAATTTGCGTGATGCCGTTGCCGATATTGCTGACGGTGCAGTACTTATGATCGGAGGGTTTGGAGGCTCTGGTGCGCCGATAGAACTCATACATGCGTTGGCTGATAGGTTCCGTGAAACCGGGAGTCCCTCGAAGCTTACGATCGTTAACAACAATGCGGGCAACGGTAAAATTGGCATTGCCGCTTTACTAAAGCTTGGCATGGTATCTAAGGTGATCTGCTCATTTCCACGCACTGTCGATTCGCATGCGTTTACCGAGCGTTATCTTTCCGGTGAAATTGAATTGGAGTTAGTGCCTCAAGGTACGCTTGCTGAACGCATAAGAGCAGGCGGTGCGGGCATTCCTGCGTTTTACACCCCAACAGCTTATGGCACCGACTTAGCTCATGGTAAGCCGGTACAAGAGTTTGAAGGCAAAGCTTATGTTTTAGAACGCTGGCTTAAAGCAGATGCTGCACTGGTGAAGGCAGAGATCGGAGACCGCATGGGCAACTTATCCTACCGCTTAACCGCTAGGAACTTTAATCCATTAATGTGCATGGCTGCCAAGATGACCATTGCACAAGTGTCTTGCATTGTTGAGCCGGGTGAGATTAAAGCAACAGAGGTGATTACTCCCGGTATCTATGTCGATAAGTTGGTTGAAGTGTCTCATTCTGTTCAAGAGGAGGTCATGATTAGAGCCGGTGTGGAATACGCATGAGCTATAAAAAGCTTACTAATCCTCAAATCGCGTGGCGTGCCGCTCAGGATATAGACGATGGTGCGTATGTCAATTTAGGCATCGGTTTTCCGGAGATGGTTGCGCGGTTTCAGCCACCGGGACGGGAAGTGATATTCCACAGCGAGAATGGAGTGCTCGGTTTTGGTGAGGCACCAGTAGATGGTGAAGAAGATTGGGATCTTATCAATGCTGGGAAAAAAGCTATTAGCTTGAATCCTGGGGCAGCCATATTTAACTCCGCGGATAGCTTTTCTTTGGTACGTGGCGGGCATTTAGATGTGGCTATTCTAGGAGCTTATCAAGTTGCACAAAATGGCGACTTAGCGAACTGGCGTGTGGGACACGCGGGGGTCCCGGCTGTGGGTGGGGCCATGGATTTAGTCAATGGCGCAAAACAGGTTATCGTTGTTACAGATCACGTCACTAAGGATGGTCAACCAAAACTCGTAGAGTCTTGCAGTTTCCCGTTAACAGGGGTACGTTGCGTGACGAAAATTTATACATCATTGGCGGTCATACAAGTGCGTGATGAGCGTTTCGTATTACTAGAAAAGTTAAAAGACATTTCATTTGATGAGTTGCAATCCCTGACAGGAGCAGCGCTTCATATAGAAAATGAAATTGTCGATTTGGAAGTTCCGGAGCTGGAATCATGACAGAAGTATTTATTTGCGATTACATTCGAACACCCATTGGTCGCTTCGGTGGTGCACTTTCATCAGTAAGGCCGGATGATCTAGGTGCGCTAGTGCTTCAGGCCCTTGCGGCTAGAAACAGTTCGTTAGATTTAGAGGCGATCGATGAAGTGGTCTTCGGTTGTGCGAATCAAGCCGGTGAAGACAACCGAAATGTAGCGCGCATGTCTACTCTGTTAGCAGGCTACCCCACCAGTGTTCCTGGAATGACACTTAATCGACTTTGTGGTTCTGGTATGGATGCTGTCATAACTGCTGCCCGCGCCATTAAATCGGGCGAACAAGAGCTAGTCGTTGCCGGCGGTGTCGAGAGCATGTCGCGCGCACCGTTTGTCATGCCCAAAGCCACTACGGCTTTTTCCAGGAATGCCGAGATATTCGATACAACCATTGGCTGGCGTTTTGTAAATCCATTGCTCAAAAAGCAGTACGGCGTCGATAGCATGCCTGAGACAGCTGAAAACGTTTCAGAGGATTTTTCAATTAGCCGTGAAGATCAAGATGCATTCGCCTTGCGTTCGCAAGAGAAGGCATCGCTTGCTCAATCAAACGGTCGGCTTGCCAAGGAAATTACGCCGGTATCCATTGCTCAGCGTAAAGGTGAACCTAAAATCGTTGACGCCGACGAGCACCCGCGTTCAACCACATTGGAGGCGCTCGCCGGTCTACGTACACCGTTTAGAGAAGGCGGAACCATAACAGCGGGTAATGCGTCTGGTGTTAATGATGGTGCAGCCGCCTTGGTATTGGCCAGTGCTGCTGCTGCGTCGAAATATGGATTAACTCCGATTGTGCGTGTGCTCGGTGGTGCAACAGCGGGTGTCGAGCCTCGTGTTATGGGTATTGGGCCGGCGCCAGCATCGAAAAAACTTATGCAAAGACTCGGTTTGGTTGTGGACAACTTTGATGTCATCGAATTGAACGAAGCATTTGCGTCCCAGGGCCTAGCGACGCTTCGGGATCTGGGTGTTGCCGATAATGACCCGCGTGTTAATCCAAATGGTGGGGCGATTGCTCTAGGGCATCCCTTGGGAATGTCGGGTGCTCGTATCACCGGCACCGCTGCACTAGAGTTGTCGCAGACCGGGGGCAAGCTTGCTTTGTCCACCATGTGCATTGGTGTGGGACAGGGAATCGCGATTGCGCTTGAGGCGGTTTAGATAAAATTGACCTTCGTGGTACTTACAGTGTTAATTGGATTTTGGAAAAATTCTATTTTGTGTAGGAATAATTAAGCAGGCTCATGTGTTCTCTTTTTTAAGCACTGCTTTTGGTGCGTTTGACTTGGAGAACTTGCCACATGTTTATACGAAAAATACTATCCGCCTCGCTGTTAGCAGCGTCCTTTCTGGTTGCGAATGTTGCATCAGCTGAGCTTACGCTTGATTCAGAGCGCTCGTCATTATCGATAATCTCTTACAAAGTGCTGGCGGGTGCCAGTGCAAGTATCGCCGAACGTCATACGTTTACTGGACTGACAGGGTCTGTGAGCGATGCAGGAGCCGCATCAGTAAGTATTCCATTGGATAGTATCGAAACCAATATTCCTATTCGAAACGAGCGCCTCGCGAAATTTGTATTCGAAACCGATCAGTATCCGAATGCAACGGTCACTGCCAAAGTGCCTGAAAGTGCGATGGCTGCTGGAACCTCCATGATGGATCTAGACGTTACAC
The DNA here is from genome assembly GCA_020627685.1 of Granulosicoccus sp. GTDB lineage: Bacteria > Pseudomonadota > Gammaproteobacteria > Granulosicoccales > Granulosicoccaceae > Granulosicoccus. Next base: position 121,780 of record JAHDGK010000001.1, read on the forward strand.
TTTCTCTTCATGGCAAAGAGCAGACTATGAGTGTTCCGGTGCTGGTCTCAAATGCTAATGGTGAGGTCAGTGTGAGTGCGACCCAACCTGTCATGCTGGATGCCGTTGCTTATGATTTTGGTGCCGGTGTCGCGAAAATGGCTGAGTTAGCAAAACTTTTGCATATTCCAACCGTGGTACCTGTGTCTTTTTCCTTAGTGTTTACATCCGGAAGCTAAACCGAAACAGATCTTTTTCTAAACGCCATGCGCAAAGATGATTCCTACAGAAACAATCTTTGCGCATGGCGGGCAATGGATTCAATCGATTCCTGAGACTCATCAGCCACAATGACAAAACGCTGTGATGCTGTCCGCCAGCTGGCACTCCCCAGATCTTCATGAAGAGCAACGGTAATAGTGCTCTGATCCTCTCCTTGTGACGGCATAAAACACAATGCGAGAGGTTTTTTTCCAGGACTTGTATAGACCAGCTGGATGAGCGGTTGCCCTTGAAAGCCTAGCTGTTGTGCACGTACAAATTGATAGTCGTAGTCGCTTAGATCAGGGATTTGCGCATCCATAACATCCTTGATTTCTGATCGGGCTAATAGTTCGTCAGCCTTTGTACGACCATCCTGTATGTCTTTAACTGTTTGGGCGACATACAACGATTGATAGTCGGCGACGCGTTGTACCCACAAGGTGTCTTCCGTAGTTTGGCCGTGTATCACCGGATCGTTAACCGCAACTTGACCATTGCTACGCAAATTGGCAGTGCCGAATCCTAGGGCAAAACTCAGTCCAACCGCTGCTGCAACTGCGGCCACTTTCATGCCCCACGGCTTAGCTGCTTGAGGCTGCATGGAGGAGTTTCGCGCCACATCGGACCAGACTGATACAGTTTGTCTTAGGTTCTCAGGCATTTCAGGGGCAGGGTTAAGCTTATAGGCCATGGAGTACGGCAGCTGAGAGGCCAGCATCGCGTCTACGCGCTGACTTAATTCGGCATCATTGTTGATGTCACTGCGCAGTTGACTCGCAGACTGTTCATCCATGTCGCCGTCAACATAGCGCAATATGTCTTCATCGCTGTAGGATTTCATCGTAGAACCTCAGAGCCTTTGTGGCCGTCTTTATTATCGTTATTCGATTGCAATATCCTGTTTCCGATAAGGAGTCTTGCACGAGCCAGGCGGCTCATTATAGTGCCAATGGGAACTTCTAATATCTCAGCAGCTTCCTTATAGCTATAGCCTTCTACGCTAACTAAAAGCATGACAAGACGTTGAGCTTCGGGTAAGTTTTCCACTGCATCATGAACCTGATGCAACATGACGTTGCTTTCCGGTTCCAGAAAACCTTCACCATCAATGGCTTTGTTTTCCTCAGCTGTTGGAATGTGAACAGCGGTATTCGAAGGGCTTAATGTTTTCTGTTGACGAATACTTCGCGAGCGAATCTCATTTATCCAAATTCGATGCGCCACGCGCATTAACCAACTGGGAAATTTACCCCGCGCCTCATACTGATCAGCTCTCTCCAATACGCGTAAGCAGGTTCGCTGCACAAGGTCTGCAGCATCATCCTGACTTCCGGTTAAGCGCCAGGAAAAACGCCAAAGCGTATCCAATTCGTTTTCCAGCAGGTGGCTGACATGTTCCGATTCTTGGCTCATAGTGAAGAGAACAGCGCGGTACGGGATTTTATTCCCTTACCGTCGGTATTTTTGATAACGGATAAGGTTACGCAGAGTTTTCGAGTATGCCTGAAGGCTGACCGGATGCATCAGTAAGGAATTTCAGCACTTTTTCAACGTCTTGGCTGTTAATCTAGTCCGCATAGTGTGATTTAGCGAACACTTTGTTTGAGGCGAGTGTTTTCTTCTATTGATTAAATAAGGGTTGGCTTTGAGTATGAATAATTGGATCGGAAAAGTTGCCGTTGTTACTGGCGGGGCATCGGGGCTGGGCTACGCAACCGCTCATGCTCTGGTTGTGCGTGGTATGAAGGTCGCCATTTTCGATATGAATACAGAGGCGGGTGAGGCAGCGGCGTCCAAGTTAGATGCACATTTTTATAGTGTCAACGTCTCCAACGCCTCCAGCGTGTCTGATGCAATGGAGTCGGTGTCTTCTCAGCTAGGAACTCCGAGAGTGATAGTGAACTGTGCGGGTATCGCACCAGCAGCTAAAACCGTATCCAGAGGGCAGCCGCACGATGCCGAAGTGTTTGCTAAGACTATTCAGGTCAATTTAATAGGGAGTTTTTACTGCGCCAGTCAGGCGGCTAATTTAATGGTTGCTGCGGAACCACTAGACGAGGATGGCGTTAAAGGTGTCATCATTAATACGGCGTCAGTCGCGGCCTATGATGGTCAAGTGGGCCAGGTAGCGTATTCGTCGTCTAAGGGGGGCATAGTCGGTATGACGCTCCCTATGGCGCGTGACTTAGCCGACAAAGGTGTACGGGTCTGCGCCATAGCGCCGGGTTTGTTTCTTACACCCCTGCTTGCTGGAATGTCGCAAGAGGTGCAGGACTCTCTAGCGGCTCAAGTACCTTTCCCCTCGCGTTTGGGTAAGCCTGAAGAATATGCCAGCACGGTCTGCCACATCATTGATAACTCAATGTTAAATGGTGAAGTCATCCGGCTTGATGGTGCAATTCGCATGGCGCCCAGGTAGTGACGCCGATGACCTTGTGCAAACATGAGGGTTCGATATCATTAAAATAGTCATGGGCCAATTCCTATCTGTTGCTTCTATGTGAGGCTGAGTTGATCGATGTTTCTACATGCTGTGGCCACCTTGGTGCTCTTGCTTTTTCTGCCGCTGACAAGTGTCGCCGGTGATAGGAAAGAAGCCTTTTTCTACTCAGAGAAAACCTTTGGTTCTGATGCGCTCTACAATCCAGCGAGTGCGTTTTTCACTTATTCGTTAGATACATTGCAGTTGTCTGAAAATTTTGATTTGGACAACTATAACGACGACTTATCCGACGTATGGGAGCAATTGAAACACCCGCGGCGGGCTATTGACAATGAAGGAGGTTTTCGTCGTTTTGTTAATCGTGAAATATTCCCGATAGACTCTGACCATCATCGCGATAGTTTTGCAATGTTGCCCAATTACACATTGCACTTACTGGGAGATGGTATGGCTTACCGGCGTGATGTTGAATGGTTTCGTGAACACGACTATCCCTATCCGCGTTTGACGGCGGCTATGATCGCAATGGTCAGTGAGGTATTGCAGGAGGGCTTAGAGGCACAGAACACAACCGATGCTGATGCGATTGCCGATGTCTATATATTTAGGCCTCTGGGCATTTTGTTGTTTAGCCAGGAGTGGTTTGCCGGCGCTGTACATAGAATGTTAGATCCGCTCATTTGGCCGACAATAACCGCCTGGGACTTACGAAAAAACCGTTTTTCAAATACCGGTATTGCCTATGTTTATAGGCCACCCCGTTTTCAATGGGCAAACAAACGCCTGTTCGTTTATACCGGATTGAACAATATGTTCGGTTTGTCTCATCAGCGTGCATCCGGCCATACGTTCTCCTGGGCCTTTGGTGCCGCGGTAGAGGAGATTGTCAGACAGCGTAATATTCAGGCCGATTTGCGGCCCAGTGCGGGATTATTCTATGAGCGTGACGGAAGCCTTCTGTGGTCAGTTTTGATTAACGATACCGGTGATCAACGATTCAGACTGAATGTTTATCCTAAAGCCGTTCCCTGGCTAAAAAAAACGGGTTTTTATTTAGCCGTTAATGATGAAGGGCGCACGGCTGCGGGTATTGTCCATCGCCTGCCGATTGGTGTTGGCATGTCAAACATGTAAATCGAAATTTTCGCAGTATCTTGAAATAAAACAAGCTTCTGATAAAACGCTGATTGCATCATTTTACACGCTGCATATGTTTACGCCTTTGAACCTGTGGGTTGCAGGTGTTCTATAGCGTTAGTGATTATCCAAAAATTGATTTCGGTATTCGCTGGGTGTTTTTCCACGTGTGCTTTTAAAACGTCTGCTGAAGTAGGAAGGGTCGTTAAAACCCAATTTATAACCAACATTTGCAACAGACATCTGAGTGAATGCAAGTAGTCTTGCAGCTTCTGACATAGTTGCAATTTCTATATATGTTGAAGCGCTAACGCCTTGTGATTCTCTGCACAGTCGACTTAGATGCCCGGTGCTGATGGATAGGGCGCACGCATAGTCAGACGGTTTCCAACCATCCTGTAAATGCTGGTTTAGTAGTCTGTCAAATTGCTGTAAATGACTTTTGTGCGTTTCATCGAGTTGTATTGCGTTGTCACAACCGATGGCGGCAATGGTTGCCAGTATCGTGTGAGCAAGGCTAACAGTGAGTTGCGTGCGCAGCAGGTTTTTGTTGTTGTATGCGGTTGTAAAAAGCTTTACCAGTGTGCTCAGGGAATCAGGTGTAGTGCCTTTAATAACCTGCGTCAGGCTGTGGGCAGCTTCTTGAGAGGGTGGGGCTAAACTGCGTACGATTTCCAGCGGTAAGGTAATAACAATGCCTTCGGTATCAGGCGCGAAAGAGAAGCTGTGTACGCAGTGTGGAGGTAGGTAGAGAAAGGTATGCGACTCAAACACAAAAGCTTCGTTGTCGAGTATTGATTGAGCTTGCCCTGTCTCAATCAGAATGAGTTGTGACATTCGCCTATGGCGGTGAGCTGAAATTTTCCAGCCGTGCTCTTTGGCCCGGTCCCTTATCCGTTCGCAATGTACAACATCAGGTAATTCTGCCGTTTCTCCGAAGAGTTCGAAAACGGGGATGCCTTCCGCGCGATTCATGTTCGATTAATACCAGCAATTGCGGGAAGAGTCTATGTGATTTGGGGCTATGAGACACTATTCTTGCAGTGTTTCTCCTATTTATAACACTTCTTGATGAAAACAGAGGTCTTGATAATTGGTGGTGGTCCCTCGGGTCTGCTTTTATCCCAGCTGCTCAACAAAGCCGGTGTTGCAACGGTTGTGCTGGAGCGCACGACTCGGGAAAGAGTGTTGTCACGAATTCGCGCGGGAGTGCTGGAGACCGGAACGGTGTCTTTGTTAAAGGATGCGGGCATTGCCACGCGGCTTGAAAAGGAAGGACTTCCTCACGATGGTTGTTACCTAAGCGATGATGAGTTGATGGTCCATGTCAACTTTTACGAGCTTACGGGTAAGCGGGTAATGGTATACGGACAAACAGAGGTAACAACAGATTTGTACTCTGCGCAGGACGACATGGGTACAACGATAATCCATGAAGTGGAAGATGTTGCCATACACGAGCTTGATCAGAAAACATCGTTTGTCGAATACACCCTAGAGGGGCAGCGTAAACGAATCGATTGTTCCTATGTGGTTGGCTGTGACGGGTTTCATGGAGTGAGTCGAAAAACCATACCTGAAGATGCCCGGGTTGAATTTGAACGGGTATATCCGTTTGGCTGGTTGGGTGTTCTTTCACGCACGCCACCTGCGAACCATGAGCTTATTTATGCTAATTCCAGTCGTGGCTTTGCGCTGTGCTCGATGCGTAACGAGAACTTAAGCCGCTACTACATACAGGTTCCAATGAGTGATACCGTCGAGCAGTGGAGCGATGAACAGTTTTGGACCGAATTAAAATTAAGGTTGCCCAGCGAAACAGCTAATAACATGGTAACGGGTGCCTCTATTGAAAAGTCCATTGCACCACTACGCTCATTTGTTAGCGAACCCTTACGTTGGGGCAATCTATTTTTGGTCGGAGATGCAGCCCATATTGTCCCACCCACCGGAGCCAAGGGATTAAACCTAGCGGTTTCTGATGTGTATTATCTTCATCAGGCACTCATTGCCGCTATAAAGCACGATGTTCAAACAGATATTAATGCGTACTCTGAAAAAGCCTTATCGCGCATTTGGAAAGCCATGCGGTTTAGTTGGCAGATGACGACGATGCTCCATCAATTTGATGGAGAAGATTCGTTTGCGGGTCAAATGCGCAAAGCGTCCTTAAGTCATTTAGCCCGTTCGGAAACGGCTCGCCGTGATTTGGCTGAAAATTATATAGGTTTGCCTTTCTAACGCTTGTTAAGACGCTGCGGTTCTATGCGCCGGCAGTGCGCCCCGCGCGGAATCGTCTTGCCGGGTTATATGACCAGCAGGCGACGAAGAAAAAGACTAGCGTGCACCCAATGACAACGGCCAGAGAAATACCGTTTATCTGGCCATAGAAAGCAAATCGAATGGACTCGACTGCGTGTGTGAATGGGTTGTACTCACAAACCGTTGCAAGCCACTCGCTGGATTCACGCATCTTCCATATCGGATACAAAGCCGAAGACATAAAAAACAAGGGGAATATAACGAAGTTCATAACCCCGGCAAAGTTTTCCAGTTGCTTAACGACCGATGCTATTAGAAGCCCCAATGCTCCGAGCATGATGCCCGTAATAATAAGAACCGGGAGCGCTTGAAACGCGCCGTCGTAGGCGAAGTCTATCCCTGCTATACGGGCAGTTATAAGAAAAGCACTAATCTGTAATAACGAGACCATGACGCCAGCTAACAACTTGCACAGCAGTAAATACCAGCGAGCCAAGGGCGCGGTTAGCAGCACTCTCATGGATCCCATTTCCTGATCGTAGACCATGGATAGTGAAGACTGCATACCGTTAAACAGTTGAATCATGCCAATAAGCCCAGGCACAATATAAACTTCATAGGTAATGTAAGTTTCATACGGCGGGATTATCGATAAGCCAAGTGCGGCCCTAAATCCTGCGGCAAATACAACCAGCCAGAGTAAAGGTCGAACCAGTGCAGCGATAAAACGTTCACGTTGATGAACGAAGCGCATGAGCTCTCGGCGTACTATGCCAAACAGTGCATAGCCATGATTGGCCACTAAAGCCTTCATGGGTTCATCACCTGTTGCAACAAAGCAGAAAAATCATCAACACCATTTTCTTTGAGTAGCTGTCGGGCGTTGCCATCCTTAACCAGCTTCGATTCATGCAGTATTACCACGCGGTCGGTGTCATGAATCTCATCAACCAGATGAGTGGCCCACAGTATGGCGCATCCTTGTGTTTCGGGTAGTCGGTGAATTTGCTCAATGAGTTCTGTGCGGGTAGGTATATCAAGGCCGACGGTCGGTTCGTCCAATAGCAATATGCTCGGCTGATGCAAGGTTGCACGAATGATCTCAACCCGTCTTCTATGGCCACCATTTAATGCACGGACTTTGTCGTCTTTACGCTGTAAGAGATCCATTCGCGAAAGTGCAACTTCAATTCTCGATTTAGATTCTGATCGGCTAATTCCATGCAGAGAACAGAAGTAACTCAGGTTTTGAAAGACGGTTAAATCTAAATCGAGAGTTTGGGATTGGAAAACGATGCCCAGTGGTGCAAGTGCTCTGGCATCGTTTAAACGTGACTTTCCATTGATATGAATATGTCCCGTGTCCGGTGCGAACAAACCGCAAATTAATGAGAATAGTGTGGTCTTACCTGCGCCGTTGGGGCCCAGCAAAATTACACTCTCGCCTTGCTTAATACATAGCGAAACACTGTCCAGCGCAACCTTCTTGCCGTAGTGAAAGGTGACACCGGCTAAATCCAGTGCGGGCGTGGCACTAACGATGGCCTCATTTTGAGTGTCAGTCGTGAAAGCAGGGGTGTTCATAGTTCAAAAGTACCATGTTGAGCCCGCTTGGGTTTGCGCTATCCTGTGTCCATAATTTTTCTCAGGCTTTTCTTTTCATGAAATATCGTTTGATTTTATTAGCAGCCTTGGGCTTGGCTGCATCACAGATGTTCTTCGTAAAAACAGGTTTGACGCACGGTGATGTGCAGCCGCAAGCGGTTGACACAGAGGGTCTCGAAGCGCTGCCTGAAGAGATCGCACTTGAAAACCCTTACAGACTTGCAGGCGGTGAACAGTATGAACTAGCCAAGAAGATTGGCGCCTCAGCGTACAACTCTAACTGCGCCCGTTGCCACGGCCTAGAAGCGATTTCAGGAGGCATTGCGCCGGATCTACGCATGCTGGAGGACGGTGAGTTCGGCGATGAGTGGTACATGGAAAGAGTTCTTAAAGGCTATAGCCAAAATGGCGCGTACAAAATGCCGCCGTTTGCACAAATCCTAAGCCAGGAAGCCATGTGGGCCATTCGTTCATACACGGAAACTCAGCCGCGACCGGAGTAGGTGTATTCTTCTGGTTTTGATTTGGGGAAGAGCGTGAGTAGTTTGACTGCAATCTCGCCACATTCAGGTGTCTTAGGACTACGTCGCTCCTTGTGCGTATTCGCCCTGCTCGTGGCAACGCTTATAGGTAGTGCTGCTCATGCAAGGCCGGTTGATGAAGTTGTCGACAGTGGAAAACTGGTCGTATTTGCGTACAGCGATTACGCCCCGTATTCGTGGATGGAAGACGGTGAGCCGCGTGGAATCGATGTAGATATTGCTAAGCACTTTGGCAAGAGCTTAGGTGTGGAGGTTGAATTTCTTATCAGAGGTGCTGATGAGAATCTGGACGACGACCTGCGGGTCAATATATGGAAAGGCGATCTCATTCATCGAAAAGTTGCTGATGTGATGATGCATGCCCCGTTTGATCGTGAGGTGGATGTCAGAAATGAATTAGCGGTGCTGACAGCTCCCTATTTTCAGGAACAAATAGCCTTGGTTTACGACCAGGACGTTCACCCAAGCGTTGAGACTTTCGGGCGTTTTGTATCCAAGCCGATTACTGTCGAGCTGGATACGGCAGGCGATTTTTTTCTATCCAATGCTTTTCGAGGTCGCCTGCAGCAAAGTATCCAGCGTGGAAGAACTTTTGCGGATTCCCAGAGTCTATATACCAGCGGTGAAGTTGGTGCATTGCTAGGGTCGCGTGCTCAAGCAGAGTGGGTGGCCTTCAAAGCGACGAACATAAATTCTGCGATTGCGCAGCCGCCCATGCCCGGAATAGTGCGAACAGGCTGGCCTATCGGAATAGCGATAAAGCACGATAGTCGGGATTTGGGCTACGCTTTGGGTGATGTTCTGACAGAGCTTACTGAGTCAGGCGAAATAACGTCCATTTACGCGAAATACGGTGTGGAATGGCTACCGCCTAAATTGGATTAAGGAGTTTGTTCATGTTGCGTACACTCGTTATGTTTGCGGCGCTGTCCCTTACTGCAACTCATGTCCATGCGCGTGAATTACCGCCAGATCCGCTCGAATCCGTCATGTGGCAATCTATGGCCGATCGGTTTATGCCGGACGGTGACATTGTCTTTGATGACAAGGTCAAGATTATGGCGCCGCTTTCTGCCGAAAATCAGTTTCACGTGCCTATAACCGTCGATGCTACCGCTCTAGATAACGTGGAAAAAATTATTGCGGTTGCCGATTTGAATCCTATTCCTCTGGTACTCACTATCCGGCCGCAAGCTGCCTTGTCGTACGTCGGGTTTAGATTGAAGTTGCAACAGACGTCCCCTATTCACGTTGGCGTTAAAACCTCAGACGGTGTTTGGCATGTTGCCGGTGTGATTGTGGATGCGGCAGGTGGTGGGTGTACGGCTCCTGCGGCCGCGCACGGAAACAGTAACTGGATGAAAACCTTGGGGCAAACCAGGGCCTACGCCGGGCGTGAGACGCTCAGTAATGCGAGGCTGACGCTTCGCATGCGGCATCCGATGGATACCGGTCTTGCTGCAGGTATACCGGCGTTTTACATGAACGAACTCGTCATCAAAGACGATGACGGACAAGTGCTGGCTGAGGTGGATATGTATGAACCCGTCAGCGAAAACCCGACGCTTACGCTGAAGCCGCTTGTCGGTAGTGCGGAATCTGTACTGCGAGTGTCCACGCGAGATACGGAAGGTAACGTGTTTGAGTTTCCTTTAACGGTGCCGTCATCGGCAGGTCTGTGATGGCAAGCACCTCCCATCACTTACGTAAAAGCGCTGCTCCGTTTTCGCAGGCTCGCAGGCGTGCTTTGCAGTGGATGGTCGCGGGTTGTGGCTGCGCCGCATGTGGTTCTATCAACGCCCGGCTCCTCGATTTCGATTTGTCAGCGGTAGAAATCGCCTCCAAAACATGGGCAGTGTTAGGCCGCACGGACTACTTCGATATGTCCAATGGCGGAAATATCGTTAACGTTGCATTCATTGAAGTCCCTGACGGTATTGTTGTTATTGATACCGGTCCCTCTAAACGTTACGGCGATGCGCTACGAGCACTTATTGAAAAAACAGTGCCCGGGAAACCTATTCTACGGGTGTACAACACGCATCATCACCCCGATCATTTTCTCGGTAATCAGTCCTTCGATGCGAATGTTATTGCCGCCCCGCAACAGGTTATTGAGAACATAACCATTGACGGCAACGGTTTCGCGGACAATATGTATCGCATTTTGGGAGACTGGATGCGGGGCACCTTGCCGATTGCACCCACGGTCGCCTTAAGCTCAGAAAGTGAACAGGTGGGAGGTCGTAAATTCTCATTGTTCTACCTCTCCGGCCATACAAGTAGTGATTTCGTTATTCGAGACGACCAGACCGGGGTTGTATTTGCGGGAGATTTGGCCTTTTTGTATCGTGCCCCGACCACCCCGCATGCGCAAATTGATGCGTGGCGCGAGTCATTGGATACTTTGGCAGCAATCGATAAGGATTTATTGCTGCCGGGGCATGGCCCCAGCGATCCGAAAGACGAGTCATTAAGTCAAACTCGCGATTATCTGGATTGGCTGTACGGAACCTTAAGCGACGCTGTGAGCCGTGGCCTGACGATGAACGAGGCCATGATATTGCCTATTTCCCCGGAATTTGAAGGACTTGGCGTGGTTCGTACTGAGTTTGAGCGATCGGTAGTGCATCTCTATCCCGCTCTAGAAGATGCACTTTACCCAGTCATAGAAATCTCTCAGTAGGCTCTGTCATCTCCCTGTAAAGAGAGGGCCACAGTAGACCTTTGGTCACTATGGTCGTACCCGCATTTTGGCTAGACTCCTCGATAGCGGGTTATTTGCGCCGTCATTACAACAGTACTTTCCGTTGTGCATCCACGGGTTGTAATTTACGAACACCATTTGAGGAGTTGTTAATGAACCGAAAACAAACACTGCTGGCTTTTGCCGGCTCCCTGGCATTGGGTGTCGCTGGATTCAGCACATCGGCCACAGCGCTGGATGTCACTATTGATGACATCATGAATGACCAATCCACAGGCGGGGACATACTGTCATACGGACTGGGGCCACGTGCACAACGTTACAGCCCACTCGATACTCTCAACAAAGACAACATCAAGAACCTTTACCCGGTTTGGTCTTTCTCGTTTGGTGGTGAAAAGCAACGCGGTCAAGAGTCGCAGCCTTTGATCAAAGACGGCGTTATGTACGTCACCGGTTCTTACAGCCGTATGTGGGCTATCGATATAGCGTCTGGTGAAGAACTCTGGCAATACGATGCCCGTCTACCAGAAGGTATTCTGCCTTGCTGCGACGTGGTAAACCGTGGTGCTGCCATCTTAGGTGACAAAGTATTCTTTGGTACGCTCGATGCAAAAATTGTTGCGCTCGATGCAAAAACCGGCAAGGTTATTTGGCGTAAGAAAATTGGTGATTACGAAGCAGGCTATTCCTACACGGCTGCGCCACTCATCGTACCGACTGAAGCGCACGGTCCTCTCATTCTGACCGGTAACTCCGGTGGTGAATTCGGTATTGTCGGTGCGGTAGAAGCCCGTCATCCTGATACAGGCGAACTCATCTGGTCTCGTCCGACCATTGAAGGCCATATGGGAACACTCAATGGCAAAGAGTCCACCATGACAGGCACAGTTAACGAGTCTTGGCCCGGTGACATGTGGAAGAACGGTGGTGGTGCTACTTGGTTGGGTGGAACCTACGATCCGGCGACTAAGCTAGCGTACTTCGGAACAGGGAACCCTGCGCCATGGAACAGCTACCTGCGTCCCGGTGATAACAAGTGGACATCTTCACGAGTTGCCATCGACGTGGAAACCGGCAACATTGCCTGGGGCTTTCAAACCACGCCTCATGATGGTTGGGACTATGATGGTGTAAACGAGTTCATCTCTTTTGATATGGAAAAAGACGGTGAGACGATTCAGGCAGGAGCTACCGCAGATCGAAACGGCTTTTTCTATGTTCTCGATCGAACCAACGGTGACTTCATTTCAGCTGCGCCATTTGTTCAAAATATCAGTTGGGCAAAAGGCATGGATGAGAATGGCCGTCCATTGTTCGATCCGGAAAACCGTCCGGGTGACCCGACTGAATCTGCCGATGGCAAGAAAGGTAAATCCATATTTGCTATTCCTAGTTTCCTAGGGGGCAAAAACTGGATGCCTATGGCTTACTCACAAAAAACCAGCAACTTCTATATCCCTTCTAACGAATGGGGCATGGATTTGTGGAATGAGCCTGTAACGTACAAGAAGGGCGCAGCCTATCTTGGTGCCGGTTTCACCATCAAGCCTATCTTTGATGATTACATCGGTTCACTAAAGGCGATGGATCCTGCAACAGGTGAAATTAAATGGGAATACAAAAACAAAGCACCTTTATGGGGTGGCGTTTTGACTACCGCTGGTGGTTTGGTATTCACAGGAACACCTGAAGGCTACTTGAAAGCGTTTGACGATGAGACTGGTGAAGAGCTCTGGAAATTCCAAACGGGCACCGGCATCGTATCTTCTCCGATCACTTGGGAACAAGACGGCGAGCAGTACGTCGCGATCGTCACCGGATGGGGTGGAGCGGTTCCGTTGTGGGGCGGTGAAGTGGCCAAGGTTGTCAGCTATCTCAACCAAGGCGGATCCGTCTGGGTCTTCAAGATCCCTGAAGGTCTAGCATCGCGCTAATTTACAAACACGCAACACGGTTTGCTTAAGCTTATGGCTTGCATCAACTGATTGCTCAATGTAAAACAAGAAGGGCAGGTCGTTCATTCGGCCTGCCTTTTTTTATCACTGAATATCTTGCGTAGTATTAGGAAGCCATGACTGATCTAACACAAGTTTTGATCATTGATGATCACCCGTTGTTCCGTGAAGCGTTAAGTGCTGCGGTAAGTCGCGCCTACCCTGATACTCATTCACGAGAAGTAAGCACCTTGGAAGATGCCATAAACGAATTGGCCTCCAATCGTGATTTTGATATTGCCTTGCTCGATTTGAACATGCCGGGTGTTAACGGTTTTGAAGGTTTATTGCAGCTAAGAACGCTCCACCCTCGATTACCTGTGCTGGTGGTATCCGGTTTGGAAAACGAACAAATAATCGACGAGGCGATAACCTATGGGGCAGCGGGGTTTTTGCCCAAGTCTCTGGGGCGCGAAGTGTTGGCCACAGCTATCGGCACTATTATGGCGGGTGATGTCTATGTGCCCGATAAAATGCAACTAGACGAAGCCCCGGACGGTGCTGCTGAAAAAATTGAAATCATAGAACGACTGTTAAGTTTGACACCACAGCAGCTCAGAGTATTGTTTATGTTGCGTGAAGGACTACTTAACAAGCAAATAGCATACGAATTAGATGTCGGTGCAACAACTGTCAAAAAACACGTGTCTGAAATACTCAGAAAACTGCGAGTTTATAGTCGCACTCAAGCGGTTATTGAGGTATCAAAGTTAGATCAGGACGAGCTTTTTGATATGGAAAAGCGATTTCTTAATTAGTGAATTCATTCACTAAGCACTCAGTTCATAATCTCTCGAACGCAGATGAGTCATTAGCGCCCTTAACTGCGCAGGCTTAACCGGTTTTTGCATCACTTCTAGTCTGCCTTGATCGGCCATTTTCCATAGTCGCTCCGATGGGTCGGCAGTGACCACAATAGCCGGTATTCTTCGACCGGTTAGTTGCCTGACTATCCGGATAATAGACGTGCCTCTTTCATTGTCGTTAAGATGCTGGTCGGCAATGATTAGATCCGGTTCCCAGTTGGCTTCATTGTTCAGTGCAAAGAGCGTTTCCTTGGTGGAGCTGGCAAGCTTTAAATGACATCCCCATTGAGTGAGCAAGGCATCCAGTGCCTGCAAGGCGGCGACGTCATTCTCGACAACCAATACTTTGGAATTTGCGAGCCTTGCACCACCGAGTTTTTCCGGGTGTCTAAAGCTTGTTTTAGGTTTGGGTGCGGGTGATGGAGTTTCTTTATACGGTAGTTTGAGGCTGAAGCATGAGCCGTGATCCAGGCGCGAGTTCAGGGTTAATCCTATTCCCAAGGTATTGACCATGCGTTCGACAATAGCCAATCCCAAGCCAAGTCCGGCCGAAGAACCGTCTATGTCGCCTCGACCTTGACCAAACCGCTTGAACTCAATAAATATATCTTTATGTCGGTTTTTCTCAATGCCGATCCCTGTGTCGGCGACCCGAATGAGCACGTGGTCGCCTCGTTTTCCAGCGGTTAATAGCGCTCCTCCGGTTTTGGTGTAACGAAGCGCATTGGCGACAATATTCTGTATGGTTCGTCTGAGCATCGTGGGGTCAGACCAAACCGAAAGTCCCGTTAGCCGTACGCGTAATTCCAGATTTCTCACTTGCGCTATCGGTTGGAAGTCAGACGCTATTGATTCAAATAAACTGTCTAAAGATACCGTTTGCCATTGTGGTCTGACATCGCCGGCGTCGAGCCTGGACATGTACAACAAGTTTCTTAAAAGCGTATCCATGGTTTCTAAGGAATGTTCTACCTGCTGGCAAAGCCTATTGCCTTCATCATTGCTTTGCACACTGCTAAGAGTGGACATTAGCAGTAAGGCTGCGTTAAGCGGTTGCAATACATCGTGGCTTGCTGCTGCGAGGAAGCGAGTCTTGGATAGGTTAGCGGTCTCAGCAGCTTCTTTTGCGGTGATGAGTTGCAAATTGGATCGTTCCAGATCGGCAAGTGTGCTGCTAAGTTCGGCGGTTCTACGCCTAACCTGTTCCTCTAGACTAATCGCTGTTTGGAATAACGAGTAGGCATTGCTTTGTTGGTCAGCGGAGCGCTCCACCCGACTCATCAATGCTTTGTTTATTTTTCGAAGTTTTTCTAACTCCGTTTTTTCATCACTCGTCATGAAGTATTTAAGGTGAGTCGCTATTGCTTGTCGGTAAGCCAATAGCTACGCCGGTGAATGTCTGATTTATGTGCATAGAGTTAAATTGTTCGCCATAGGTGTTTATGCCGACAAAGTTCTTTTCTCTATACAAACTTGAGATTCGATGGGTAGTTTGGCGATGCCTTGCATCTAATTTTCTATAGATACAGTCGAAGCCAAACAGCATTTGTATCTCGCCGATTTCCTGTTCGATTTCTTCAATCGCGTGACGTGAAGATGCCACCATGCCTTCCGAGCGTGCCACTGTGAGCACCAGGCCGTTATCAATAGCACAGAAAAAAGTCAGTGACTGGTCATCGTTGAGTTGTTGAATGGAACGGCAGTAATGCTGACCGCCAAATCTAACAATGACTGAATACGAAGCAAAACTGCCTGCGTCGAGGTCTTGCGGGTCCATTCCTATGGCGCTGGCGTAGGCGACGGCTGCGGGTTCTGCGTTGAACTCACTGACGCAACGTTTGTCCGGATCGGCTTCGGTTACCACCAGTTTGTGTTCTGTTGGAACGAAGTTGTTGTTGCTATAAACCTGACACGGAAGCTTGCAATGAATAAGCGTGAGAACCGCAGCGCCGGAGCATGCCTGGGAGTTAGTAATCTGCCAGGTCTTAACAAACTGTAAATCATCTCCCGCCGAGCCACCGATAAGCGGAATGCCATCGAGGCCTCTGTCGATGGCCAGTGTCACCGTCTCTTCCGAGTAGGAAAGACCGTCAATAAGATTTAGGGAGAAAATACCGGACTTGTCGTCAGTTTTTTGTAACTTCGTGAGGAAGTGATGACGAGCATCAGCGGTTTTACGTGCAATGGTTTCCATGCCCATGTGCGCAACATCTCTCATGAGTAGAACATGGACGTCAAACCAACGCTTGGGAAGCAATGTGGCAATAAAGCCGTTTTCTTGCATTCCGTCGGGTGTCACTTCACCACTGGTTGAGCAGCCTGTAAACAGTAATCCCGGTGCAAGTTCTGCGAGTCCCTCAACAAGGTTTTGGCTGTCGTGTCGGGTTAGTGAATAACCAATAATGGCTAAGGCTAGCTCTTGCTTCTGTGCTTCTTGCGCAATAGCTGCGCACAACTCAGCGGTGTCGGCGGTCTCACTCCACAGCACGACGATGCCACTGCTAAAGCAGGTTCGCGATACCGGATGAGAGTTGTTCGCTAACACGTCAGATAAGAAGCACGTAAAAGAGTCGTCCCTAGAGTGTGTCACAAAGGGTGTGTGCTGGTGAAGCCCATACAGCATCTGTTACTCTTAATACACACGAATATTTGAGTCAAAACATGAACGAAGCCCCTATTTTTAGAGCCGAGAAGGAGCTTGTAGAACGACCAGATACCGTGCTGAACGGCGTCGGTGCCGATGCGTGGCAGGCTTACAATGCGATGGAGACCACAAAACGTCGCCATTTTGATCTTCTTGAGATTCTGGATAACAAAAAGAAAAATTACAACATAGATCCAACGGCATTAGATCAGCAGTTAATCGCCAATTTGCTCAAGGATCATGACGAACAGGTAAAGCGATTTACCAGCGCCAGCATTGCCTTAAAACAAAATAACGCAGAAGCTCATACCGCTTTATTTGAGTATATTGGCGGCATTAACAAAGGAACGGATGACAAGCCCACCACGCATTAGTTGCCGAAACCGCCAGTTAGTTTAGCCGCATTAAGCTAGTTCAAGCGCTTGAGTTCGATGCGGCGGTTATCGCCTCGTCCTTTTCGCGTGCGGTTGCTCGCAATCGGGAACCGCTCGCCATATCCAACGGCTCTAATCTGGTTCGGTCCCACCCCTCTTAACATCAGATAATGTCTGACGGCAGCCGCCCGTTTATCTGAAAGTTTTTGATTGTTCGAGTCACTGCCAGCGTTGTCGGTATGAGCGGCAATTTCAAACAAATGATCCGGTGCTCTTTGTAGGGCGATAGCTGCACGGTCAAGCACCTGTCTGGATGCTACGTTCAGATAGCTATTGCCGACTTCAAAATTTATATCTTTTAAAATGACCAGCGGTTGGGAGTCGCAGCCCAATACATCCTCACCCGGGCGTTCTGAGATTATCGGCTCGGCTGCATCAGGAAGGCAGACATCGCGGTAATCTGGAATTTCATCTTTATCGATATCCGGCGAGCATTCGTCGCTCGGACCAATCACCGCTGCGCAAGGATCAATGACAATAACCGACTCAGGGACGATTAATGAAAACTGCACAACCAGGTTGGGAATAGCGCCGCCATTTTGTGAGTAGCTTAAAACGTTGTCATTGTGCTGCCACTGGCCATCTATGTCATCAACGACATTGGTTTGTCCGTAAGAAATTAGCTTTGCATCGCTGGGTAATACCCAGGTAATGGTGGAGTGAAGAGTGGCTGCATTTTCACTATCGACTGCAAAGTGCGCATCTCTGATCGATAATTCTAGAATGCTGTCCTCTAAGGATTCCAAGCCGGTGGTGTATTCATGGCGATATCGACTGATGGCGCTACCGGACCATAGTGAGAGCGCGTGCGGATTGTGAGCGTGAGCTGCGCTAAAGGTGAGGTGTTCCGGACCTGTAAAGCGTGTGCTTAATGCATCTCGCGTTTCCGGCAGCTTAAGCAGCAGGAGCTCCTCATCAGTCGACAATGTATGTTGAGCGATATAGTGCCTGCCGTCTTCATCCAGAACGACCAGTAGATCGCTGCTACTAGCCGCCAGGCTTGGCCGATGGATAAACAGTGCGGCGAAGATGAGCCCCAAGGCTGTGATATGAAGGCGCTGTGGAATCAAGGCTTAAAAATTAACCTGGGTTGCGAGAGGGTCAAGCATAGATGAATGCCTGACTATGTAAGATTACGATGAGATGTCACTGAGTCTGCGACCTTGTCAGCTCTTAGGCGCTAGAAGCTTGATACAATTATACGGTCGAGACCCGCCAAAAGGGTAGGGTTGGAAATAGAACTGCATTGGTATGTCAAAACAAACCTGGCTGACAGGAATCACCACCTCCGGTACTCCACACCTCGGAAATTATGTCGGGGCCATTCGTCCGGCTGTCGACGCGAGTCGCAACTTAGATCAGGAAGGGTTTTATTTTCTGGCTGATTATCACGCGATGATCAAAAATCAAGATCCAGTGATGTTGCGCGAGTCTCGTCAGGAAATCGCTGCCGCCTGGATAGCTTTGGGTCTGGATACCGACCACACAACTTTTTATCGTCAGTCCGATATCCCGGAGATTATGGAATTAACGTGGATGCTGACATGCCTAACGGCTAAAGGGCTCATGAATAGAGCGCACGCTTATAAAGCCGTTGTTCAGGAGAATGTTGATTCCGGTTCGGTGGACCCCGATAAAGGGATCACCATGGGCTTGTTTAGCTACCCCATTTTGATGTCAGCAGATATCTTAATGTTCAAGGCCACCCATGTGCCTGTTGGTCGGGACCAAATCCAGCATCTGGAAATGGCGCGAGATATCGCACAGCGCTTTAATCATCACTACGGCGAATTGCTGGTACTACCGCAAGTCGTTGTAGAGGAGCGTGCAGCTGTCTTGTCCGGGTTGGATGGTAGAAAAATGAGTAAGAGCTACGGCAATACCATTCCATTGTTCGACACCGCAAAAAAGTTGCGTAAGTCGATCATGAAAATTAAAACGAATTCGCAGGAGCCTGGTGAGCCTAAGGATCCTGAGGGCAATACGGTGTTTGAAATCTATCGAGCGTTTGCCACCGAAGAGCAGACTGAAGCGTTGCGTACCGCCTACGCTGAGGGGATTGCCTGGGGCGATGCAAAGCAGCAATTGTTCGAATTGGTCGACGGTGTTCTGAGCGAGCCACGCGAACGCTACAACGAATTAATGGCTGACCCTTCAGTCATCGATGCTATTTTGCAAAAAGGGGCTGAGAAAGCTCGGGCCCACAGTCGCCCTTATCTCGAAGAGCTACGTCGAGCTGTTGGTGTGTCATGAATCCTGTTTTAGTTAATCGCTGGCGTGGTAATGCTATTGAAAACAGATACCGTGGAGCTGTGGCTGTAGTCGAGGCTTCGGGGCAGGTTTTTGCCGCTATGGGAGATGTGCAGCGTGCTGTCTTTCCTCGCTCGGCTATAAAATTCTTACAGGCTATTCCTTTTGTTGAGTCAGGCGCTATCGATGCGTATTCACTGGATGATCGTCATATTGCGTTGAGCTGCTCATCTCATAATGGTGAGCCTATTCATGCAGGCTTAGCGCAAGATTGGCTTGAGCGCATAGGTTGTTCGCACGATGATCTTGAATGCGGCGCTGAACTACCGTTGCATCAAGCCACTCAGTTTGAACTCATGTCGCAAGGAAGAGGGCCGCAGCGCCATCATCACAATTGCTCGGGTAAACACTTAGGCTTTTTGTCCACGTGTAAGCAGCTTGGCGACCCCACACAGAATTATCGCCTGTACAACCACGTGTCTCAGCAGCGCTGGTTTGAAGTGCTTGAAAGTTTAACCAATACACGTATCGGTCAGTTGCCCTGGGGCTATGACGGATGTGCAATCCCCACCCTTGCATTACCGCTGCAACGAATCGCTCTGGCGATGGCAAGGTTTGGTACGCCCTCGCGATTTGAAGGCGAACGTCGGGCCGCTGTTGAACGTATACACGCAGCGGTCACCAGTAATCCTTATATGGTGGCTGGCAAGGAAAGGCTCTGCACATCGTTGATGGAACGCTTGGCGCCGAGCATCCTCGTTAAGGTGGGTGCGGACGGTGTTTATACCGCTGTGATTCCTGAGCACCAATTAGGCGTTGCATTAAAAATTGACGATGGTAACGATGCAGCTGCGCGAGTGGCGTTGGGTGCCGTTCTACAAACCTTGGGCGTGATGCCGACAGGGGAGGCGAAGATGCTGGCTGAATATTTCAGACCGTCTGTTAATAATTCGCGTGGCGAGACTATCGGACGCATGGAGCCTTCTTCAGACTGGGAATCGTTAAGCGCCTGAGCCCGGTCTAGGAGCTTGGTCAGTCTCGAACTTGTGCTGCACTCACAGCCACAATATTAATGATGTCGTCCGAACTGCAGCCTCTGCTTAGATCATTAATCGGTTTATTCAGCCCTTGTAGAATCGGGCCGATTGCCTGTGCACCGCCAAATCTCTCAATCAGCTTGTATCCAATGTTGCCGGCATCGAGGGTGGGGAAGATCAAGACATTACAGGGTGTCTCTGCAGCTTGCGCTGGGGATTTTTTTGCCAGTATGGAAGGTATGACTGCTGCATCCAGTTGAACCTCGCCTACAACCCGCCATTGGCTTCGTTTATCACGGACTATGTCAGTCGCTTGAGTGACTTTACTCACTGCTGCATGTCGTGCACTGCCTTCAGTTGAAAATGAAAGCATGGCAACCTCTGGTGTTAATTGAAGCAGCTTGTTCGCTGTTTCACCGGTAGATACGGCAATACCTGCTAACTGCTCTGCGTCTGGTTCTATGACCAGTGCACAGTCCCCGATGACCATCGCGTCTTGAACCGGGTGATGCTCTTGCATCAGCATAATAAAGCAGCTGGATACTAAGGCCTCATCCGGATGCTTGCCGACATAACGAACGGCGTTGCGCACGACATCCGCGGTTGCCGTGATGGCACCGGCAACACACGCATCAGCATCGCCCTCGCTGACCATCATGCAGGCAAAGGTCACTGGGTCATCAATTGCGGATTCAGCCTTCTCTTCCGTCATGCCTCGATGTTTGCGTTTTTCTACCATAGCAGTGATGTAGGCAGCGCGACGCGGCGATTGAGACGGCGCTACGATTTCAATGCCGCTTAAAGACAAGCCAAGATTTTCAGCCATGCTGGAAAGCTCGTCGGAATCTCCCAATAGTATGATTTCGGCTATGCCATTTGCCTGCGACTGAACAGCCGCTCGCATAACGCGTTCATCGAGTGACTCAGGTAGAACCACACGTCGTATATTGCGTTTAGCAACGTCGAGCACACGATTGAATACGGACATAGCAAATGCGGGAAAATGGGTAAGAAGTGTCGATGATAAGGGAATAGGTGCTCACTGTCCCGACTCTGTCTTGTGTGTACACAGAATATGTGAGGACAGTCGAAATAGCGGTTATGATCAGATCATGAGATCGCCTGAAGAAGCCTACCTGACAACACGTGAACTGGCTGATTTGCTGCGTATTAAAGAACGCAAAGTCTATGAGCTCGCTAATAATGGCGAAGTGCCGTGTGTGCGTGTCGTTGGAAAATTGCTATTTCCGAAAGAGCAGATTGGTGAGTGGATAGAAGCTGCTCAATCCGGACCTTCCGTATCGCGAAGAGAAAAGTTACCGCCGACTGTTCTTGGTAGTCATGATCCGTTGCTCGATTGGGCGTTGAAGGAATCCGGTTGTGCCTTGGCAGCATTCTTTGACGGTAGCCGCGATGGCGTGAAGCGCCTAGTTCAGCGTGAAGGAGTCGCAGCGGGCCTGCATATCCATGAATCAGACGGTTGGAACATAGAAACCGTTAAGCAGGCGTGTGCAAACGAGGCGGTGGTGTTGATTGAATTTGCGCGTCGTAGTCGGGGATTCATTGTTGCGAAAAACAACCCGCAGAACATCAATACCATTTTGGATGCAGCCAAATACAAGCTGGCGCGACGACAAGAGAGTGCCGCCAGCCAACAGATGCTTGAACAAATGATGCTGGATGCAGGTAGTGATATCAACAAGGTAAGTTTGTGTACGGAGTGTGCTCGAACCGAAGATGAACTCGGCATGCAAGTTTTTGATGGTAAAGCCGATGTTGCGTTTGGTCTGCACTCAGTTGCCACGCGCCTAAAGCTTGATTACGTACCCGTTATGCAAGAGCAGTTTGATTTGCTGGTGTGGCGACAGGCTTGGTTCGATGAACCTTTCCAAACGTTGTTGAGCTTTACGAAGAGTGAGGCGTTTGCCAATAGGGCCGCGCAACTGGGAGGTTATGACATCTCAAAACTTGGAACCGTTCGATACAACGCCAGTGCTTAAGTTTGAACGCTACTGAGCATTGGGGAAGAACAGTTGCTGGCCATCAATCTTAAAATTTGCAATCGCTTGCTGGCCTTTATCACCGGTAAGCCAGTCAATCAGCTGTTGTCCTTCGCCCGCTTTGACTGAAGGGTGCTTTTCAGGATTCACCAAAATGATTCCATACTGATTGAAGAGTCGAGAATCGCCTTCAACGATGATTTGGTAGTTTCCTTTATTGCCGAATGCAATCCATGTGGCTCTATCTGTTAGGACATAAGCACCCATGCCGATGCCTACATTGAGCGTTGCTCCCATGCCAGAGCCTGTTTCCCGATACCAGGTTCCAGATGCCGCAGCACTATCGACGCCGGCAGCATCCCAAAGGCGAAGTTCTGCTTTGTGTGTTCCAGAGTCATCTCCTCTTGAGGCAAACAAGGAGCCCGACCCGGCGAGGGTTGTTAACGCCTCCACGATATTGTCATTGCCTTTTATTTGTGCCGGGTCATCAGCCGGACCGACCAGTACGAAGTCGTTGTACATTAAATCAAAACGCTCAACGCCATAGCCTGCTGCCACAAAGGCTTCTTCCGAATCCTTGGCATGAACCAAAAGGACGTCGCCGTCTCCATTAGTCGCATTTTTTATAGCCTGCCCGGTCCCGACTGCCACCACTCGAACATCAATGCCGCTTTGTTCGGAAAACAGCGGCAGAACGGCATCGAGCAAACCTGAATTCTGGGTAGACGTAGTGGATTGAACAATAATGAATGGATTGGCAGCTGTTAGCGGCTGCGCGAACACAGCGATTACCAGCAGGATTACTGCTTTGATGATTTTATGTGGAGTCATTCAGGCACCGAATATTCGAGCTTTTTCGTAATTTACATAACAAAAAAGCATAAAACAACACAAAACGCATGCACTTGTCGGTGTCTAGTTGATCTGCTAACGTCGCGATCATGTTCTTTCTAAAGTGATCACTATGGCTGTCTGGGAGTTAGCGCAACTGAATATTGCTGAATCAGTCGCCCCGTTGGATTCTCCGGAGCTTGCTGATTTTGTCGCAAATTTAGACCGCATAAATGAATTGGCAGAAAAGTCTCCAGGTTTTGTCTGGCGCTTTACCGGCGATGCTGATGATGCTTCTTTGTCTTTAGCCCCTTTTGCAGAAGACACCATCGTGAACTTGTCGGTATGGCAAGACATCGATTCCTTGCACGACTACGTTTACCGCACGGCTCACACTGAAGTGATGCGCAGACGGCATGAGTGGTTTGTCTCCAGGAAGGAGGCTTCAGCGGTACTGTGGTGGGTGCCTGAGGGTCACCGGCCGGATTTCCATGAAGCGCATCAGCGATTGATGCAGTTGAACGAGTCCGGCCCCAGCGACACGGCATTTACCTTTAAGCAACGCAGAGACGCTCCGCAAACGTAGTTTGCGTTGGGACGTGCCTGTGCTGTCTCGCGCCGAAGTATTAGCGTGCTTTTCTATCTTCCAAAATAAAATCTGATGCCCGTTCCGCAATCATGATCGTTGGTGCGTTGGTATTGCCCGATACGATCTCCGGCATGATTGAGGCGTCTACGACTCGTAAGCCATCAACACCTTTCACGCGAAGTCTGGGATCAAGTACAGCGTTGTCATCTGCACCCATACGGCAGGTGCTAGTCGGGTGATAAATGGTGTTAGCAATATTTCTGGCCTGATCGAGGACTTCTTCATCGGACGTTGCCTTAGGGTCAGGCAGCATTTCTTCGGAAATATGATCCTTCATGGCGTCTGACTGCATGATGCCCCGTGTGAAGCGAAGTGACTCAACCGCTGTTTTACAGTCCAGGTCGGTAGATAAGTAATTAGGTGTTATGACCGGATGAGTATTCGCATCTGCAGACTTGATTTGAATACTTCCACGACTCTCTGGTCTCAGTTGGCAAACCGATGCGGTAATAGCTGAGAACGGATGCAAACCCTCTCCCGGCGAATCAGCGGATAGCGGTTGAAAATGGTATTGAATATCGGGACGCTCATTAGACAGTCGTGTACGTGAAAACGCATATACCTGGCTTGCTGCCATGCTCAAGGGGCCACTTCTATTCAGTAGGTATTGGATACCTGCCCGAGCTTTTTGCAGCGGATTAGATAGCTCGTCGTTGAGAGTGACAGGCTTCTTAGTCTTATAAACGGCTCGAATTTGCAGATGATCCTGAAGATTTTCACCCACATCCGGTGAGTCGACTTTTACCTCGATGCCGTGTGATTGCAGTAATGCACCCGGACCGATACCTGAGACCTGTAGTAATTGGGGTGATCCTATAGCGCCAGCCGACAGAATGATCTCTTCACGTGCGTGTACCACCATCGGACGTCCTTTACGCTCCAAGTGCACATCGGTTGCGCGACCGTCAGTAATGCCGATTTTCTTGACCATGGCCATCGTGATGATGGTGAGGTTGGGTCTGTTTTTTATCCCTTTGAGGTAGGCAGCAGCGCTACTGCAACGTCTGCCCTTATGGGCGGTGAGTTGGTAATAGCCTACGCCTTCCTGATTTTCTCCATTAATGTCTTCATTGATAGGCGTGCCCATCTCGGCTACGCCGCGGATAAAGTCATCACATATAGGACGTTTAAAGGTCATGTCGCTAACATGCAGCGGGCCACCTACACCGTGGTAATCATCTTCTCCCCGAGCTTGATTCTCTGCCCGTTTGAAGTAGGGAAGTACGCTCTCGTAATCCCAACCCGTACAGCCAAGCTCTGCCCAACGATCGTAATCTTGACGTTGTCCGCGCACATAGAGCAAACCGTTAATGGAGCTTGAGCCTCCCAAGACTTTGCCCCTTGGCCACTTCAAGGAGCGTCCGTTGAGACCGGGGTCGTTTTCCGTGACGTAGCACCAGTCAGTTTTCGGGTTGTGGATGGTCTTGAAATACCCCACAGGTACATGAATCCACGGATTCCAGTCACTGTCCCCCGCCTCCAGCAAAGCAACGGTTGCTGTACCATCAGCACTCAATCTATTGGCTAAAACGCACCCGGCCGATCCGGCGCCAACGACTACATAATCATATTCTTCTGACATTGTGGGGTGCCACCAGCCTAGGTTGAAGGATAAAAAAGTACGATAATGGTACTGGAAATCTCATTTTTGATATACCCAAAGTTGTGTGCTGAGGGTAAAACTGAGGCGTTACTCAGGAAATAACGGGCAAATGACCAACGAAAACAACGGCGAGGCTAAGAATGCCAAAGGGTCGACCGTCACTCGAGTGCTAGATATTCTTAATGCGGTAGCGGATGCGAATCGCCCGCTCACCCCCACCGAAATTGCTGAACAGCTGACCATTCCCAAGGCCAGCGTACATCGCTTGTGCTCGGCATTAGAGCAGCACGGCTATTTGCAAACCCGGTTGAGTGGTCGGGGATTGCAGGCAGGCCATCGACTTAACCAGATGGCTCAAGGCATTTTGTCGGCCGCCCCGTTTCAAGCCCAGCGCCGGGCGATTTTGGTTCAGTTGTCTGAAGATATCGGGGAGACGTGTAATATTTCCGTGCCCGATGGTGCTGAGATGATTTACTTTGACCGGGCTGAGACGCATTGGCCGGTTAGAATTAATTTGCAGGTGGGCAGCCGGGTGCCGGCCTGTGCCACCGCCAGCGGCAAAATGTATCTGAGTACGCTCAACACCGCCCGTCGTGAACGCGTTATTGCGAATACGCGGCTTAAGCGTTTTACTGACAATACGCTGGTGAGCAAAAGTGCGTTGGAAGCAGATCTGGCAGCCACTGCGGCCCGAGGTTATGCATTGGATAATGAAGAGTTCTATCAGGGCATGGTTGCCTTGGCTGTTCCAATCAAAGACAAGCAAGGGAGGTTGTATGCCACCTTGTCATTGTATGCGCCGTGTATGAGACTTCCATTTTCAGCGGTTACCGATTTTTTGCCGCAGCTACTCTCAGCCAGTGAACAGCTGTCGAATTTACTGAATGATTAGTGTTGTTTTTGCTTAATCACGCGTTAATTGTCATACCTTAAAGCTTTACATACCCTGCATAATAAATACGTATGAACTCTCTTTGGACAGATACGATCAGTCGCCTGACACCATATGTACCGGGTGAACAGCGCACGGGGTCGGATATCGTAAAACTGAATACGAATGAGAACCCCTATCCGCCATCACCGATGGTTCTAGAGGCCATTCGCTCTGTCGACGGTCATCAATTAAGGCGCTATCCCGATCCAGAGAGTGTGGCATTAAGACAGACATTGGCCGATTACCATGGTCTTAGTCTGGACAATGTGTTTGTTGGCAACGGTTCTGATGAAATACTAGCGTTAGCATTCCTAGCTTATTTCACCAATAACAAAGCTTTACAGTTCCCCCAGATTAGCTACAGCTTCTATCCGGTATATTGTGATCTGTACGGGATCACACCGAATATGATTCCGTTGGAATCAGATTACTCGGTGAATCTGGATAAATTTGAGCCGAATGCCGGCGGTATCGTTTTCCCGAATCCCAATGCACCGACGGCCATGGATGTCTCGGAGGAAGGAATAAGACAACTATTGGCAAAACACACAGAACAGGTACTTCTAGTGGATGAGGCCTACGCGGATTTGGGAGCAACAAGTGTCGTCGGATTAGTCAATGACTACCGCAACCTGTTGGTAAGCCATACCTTTTCTAAAGGTCGCTCACTAGCCGGAATGCGTTTAGGTGTAGCCTTTGGTCATCCAGAGCTCATAGACGGACTTCAGCGCGTAAAAAATTCGTTTAATTCTTATCCGGTTGATGCACTCGCTCAGGCAGCAGGTATCGCATCGATCAAAGACGAAGAATACTATCGCAGCATCATGAACACGATTCTAGAAACGCGGGAACAGGCTGTGCGTGATCTTCGCGAGAGAGGTTACGAGGTTTTGCCTTCGTCTGCTAATTTTGTGTTTGCCAAAGTGCCCGGTAATGAAAGTGCGGCGCGAATTTTTGAGAAACTGAGTGACGCAGGTGTTTTAGTACGGTATTGGTCGAAGCCACTGCTTGATCAATGGTTGAGGATCTCAATAGGCACTCCCGATGAAATGCAGAAATTGATGGCTGTCTTAGATGCCTAAATTACGTCACTTTGTTGTGATGGCAACACTGGTTACCTGTGCCGGTGTGCTCGGTATGTCGCATGCTAATGACCGAACAGATTCCTGGCTGCTGAATCCACCCAAGCAAACCGATGAAGAGGGCGTGGGGTTGGTTGAAAAAGCCACAGGGTACGTGGATGGCGCTCAACGTCAGGCATCTGAAAGTTTTAACAATTTCATGATTCAGGTGGATGATTTTTTCGGTGACGCAACGGCTTCTGACAACGTTGTAGATAACCGAAGCTGGGCCCGTATCCGCATCGATGCAAAAAAACCTGCAGATGAAAAAATAGATATAAAACCCTCTTTGAAGCTCAGAGTTGTGCTGCCGCAAACAGAACGGCGATTCAAACTTTTGTTTAGCACGGAAGAGGACGATACCGATGTAGAGGGCGATAGTGTTGGAAGAGCTTCCAGCGGGCCTGGTGATAGTAATCAAAATGCATCGTTTGCCATCCGGTTTATTCGCTCTGCACGATCTAAGGGCAAACTAAATCTGGATTTGGGTATTCGGCAACGGGATAGTGATCTGCAGTTCTTCACTCGCCTCAATACCGGTATGAATCGAGATTTTGGGGAATATTGGACAGCGGGCGTGTCCAATAGTTATTACTATTACAACAAGTCTGGATTTGAAGACAAACTATCGTTTACGTTCAGAAGGGCGCAGTTTTATAGAGAGGAGTTTGTTTTTCGTTCTTTTACTGAATTCAATTGGCGTAAAGGACGACGAGGTTCGGTGATTGGACAAACACTCGGTGTATACACGCAATTTGGAGAACGTAAGTCCTTAGCGTTTGAATTAATTGCGGGTTACCACACTGCTCTTAATGAAGGAATTGAAGATAGATTTCGAGGACATGAATTTAGGTTTCGTTGGAGGCACAATGTGTGGCGACCATGGTTTTTCTATGAGTTTTGGCCGTCTGTATCGTGGCCGGCCACTAATGATTACGAACAATCCTATGGAGCCTTGCTGCGTGTTGAGATGGTCATTGGTCAACGATGAGGTATCGATAACATGAGACTGGTTTGTATCAGTGATACTCATGGTGATCATGAAAGCGTGTCATTGCCAGCGGGCGATGTGCTAATCCATGCAGGCGACGTAACCGGCCACGGTACGGAAAACGAGACGCGTTCTTTTTTTCAATGGATGAGCAAGCAATCGTTTAAACACAAAATTTGTATTGCCGGCAATCACGATACCTTCATGGAAGATGACCCGGTGACTACTGCTCAACTTGCCATCGATTCAGGCGTGTCTCTACTCAATGCCTCGGGTGTTGAAATAAATGGTGTTCATTTCTGGGGCTCTCCGATAACACCTCGGTTTATGCATTGGTCTTTCATGCTTGATGAGGGGGCTCCGATTGAAGAGCACTGGAATCAGATCCCACTCAATACCGATGTGCTAATAACTCACGGCCCGCCGTTTGGTGTTCTGGATGTTGTCATTCGCGAAGATATGCCGGATGAAGCCGTTGGTTGTCGCGCATTGCTTCAGCGCATAAGTGTCGTTAAACCACGCTTGCATTTGTTTGGTCATATCCATGAGGGTTTTGGCTCGAAGCACGTCAATGACGTCTTACATCGCAACATCAGCACCATGAACAGACACTATCAAATTGCCAATGATCCGCAGGTGATAGATCTGACCTAAATTCGATTCGAAGGAGAGACCCATGAAATCAACATTTATAGTCGCCGCTGGACTATCCATCGTTCTTAGTCAAGCCGCGTATGCCCAATCGGCGGAAGAGGCTGCTACCGCTTGTAGCGATGCGGTTGAATTGATCAACGAACAGGATTTCGCCGGGGCGCTGGAAGAGGCCAAGTGGTGTGTTGAAAGTCTGCAGCAAATTAAACAGCAGGCCATGCTTGAGGTATTCCCAGATGAAGTGCTTGATTACTCCGGAGGCGAACTCAGTAATCAAAGTGCAATGGGTATGACAATGCTTGAGCGCAACTATTCGAACTCAGAGTCTGATGTCGACGTATCGTTAACTACCGGCATGGCTGGCGGTGGCTTGGCTGCTCTTGCGCAACTGGGTATGGGCATGAATGCTGGGGCTGGCAAAAAAATGCGCATTCAAAAAAGAACGGTGCTGGATCTCAGTGAATCCGGGGAGGGGCAGTACATGGTTCAACTTAAGAGTGGCGGTTCGCTCATGATTTCATCAACTGAGCTAAATGCGGAACAACTTTTGCCCTTTGTTAAAGCATTTCCCATTGTCGAACTGGATGACGCGCTATCGCCGTAGCAATTTGGCTAACAGGGCGTTGTTCTTGACCGGATAACTATGAATATACGTCCTGTTGTACTTTTAACTGCCGCGCTATTGCTGAGCGGCTGCGGTTCGGGTGGTGTTACCACTACCTCCAGTGGAAATAACACGACACTTGATATCGCCTTTTCACCGTCTCCCATAGACCTGACAGGCATTGCCGCTTCGTACGCTGCGGATATTGCCTACGACAGTCACGAGCGAAACACTTTTGATATCTTTCTGCCACAAGCGAGTCAGCCTACCGGGCTCATTGTCTATGTGCATGGAGGAGGGTTCACCAGTGGTGATAAGTCTGTTATCTACCAGAGCGAGCGCGCTGCAGAAATACAGACAGCATTAGCGCAAGGGGCTGCATTTGCCACCATTAACTACCGCCTATTGGATACGGTTGATGCCGAAGGTGTTATCAAGCCCATGGGAGACAGCCGGCGAGCATTGCAATTCATTCGATACCATGCAGAGCGATTTAATATTGATTCTTCTCGCATAGCGATGTACGGGGATTCAGCCGGAGCAGGAACCAGTCTCTGGTTGGCTTTTCACGATGACATGGCCGACCCTGTCAATCCAGACCCCGTGCTTAGACAGTCAACGCGTATTGCAACTGCGGGGGCTATCGAGACGCAAGCAAGCTATGATATTTACCGCTGGGAGAGCGATGTATTTATTGACTATGGTTTAACAGTCGATACGATGCGTGAAGCGTCACCAATACTGTCACAACGCTTGTTGTCATTTTATGGTGTTAGCGATACCGAGGGTTTACTGAGTAATGAAGTGACAGCCTATCGTCGTGACGTTGATTTGTTAGGTCTGTTAAGCGTAGGTGATCCCAATTTTTGGATCAGAAATTCTGAACAGCCTGCTGCATTTCCACTCTCTGCGACACAGATACTCCATCATCCGTTTCACGCTCGAGAACTCAAAGAGCAAGCGGATGCTATTGGCATCATGAATGTCTCCTACATTCCTGCAATCGGTGTTTCAGATCCTTCTCAGGAGGAAGTCGTACCTTTCTTGTTACGGCAAATACAGTAGTACTGATTTCCAACTAATAAAAAGGGCCGCATTAAGCGGCCCTTTTTATTGTCTGTTCTTAACGAGTAAGAGCGAGCTTTTGGCTTTTTGTGCCGATTAGTCTAAGCCCATCTCGGCTTTTTCAATGGCTACCGTCTCGTTGATAACATCAATGATACCGGCGTTGCCACCTGCAAGACTGGCACCTGTGAGATATTTGCCGTTAATAACCATAGAAGGTACGCCTGTGATGCGTGCGCCCTGTGCAAGTTGGTTTGCTCTGTTCATTTTTGTTTGAACGGCAAATGACTTCATTGTTTTTAAGAATTTGTCCTTATCCATACCCAAGCCGCTGGCTAGCTCTGCGATGTCATCAGGTTTTCTCATGCGCTGCTTGTTTTCATGGATAGCTGTAAACATAGCCGCGACGAAAGGTTGCTCTTGTCCCATGAGTTGTGCCGCATAGAATCCTCGGGAATGTTGCTCCCATGATTTGTTCAGTGGTGGTGCTTCGCGAACGAAAACAACATTTTCAGGCATGTTTTCTACCCAGGCTTCCAATGTTGGTTCTAATGAGTAGCAATGAGGGCAACCCAACCAGAAAAACTCCAGCACTTCTACCTTATCAGCAGCGGATGTGTTTAATGGTGGGTTAATGGCCTTGTACCTGCCAGCGGCAGAAGCGGTGCCGTTTACAGCGACCAGTCCGGCTGATGTGATGGCGGTGGCGGTCAAGGTATTGATGAAGCCGCGTCTAGAAATAGGCATGTTGTCGATCCTCGTAGTGTTGAAGCAGCATCAGGTATGGAACCTGAACGCACAATGAATGCTTGTTATTTATGCAGAAATTGCACCCGAAATTGGAGAGGGTTCGCATTCTCACACTGGCTAACAAGCTGTGCAAAAAAGTATCTTTAATAATGACAACGGCCCGAAGACGGGCCGTTGGGTTACATCGTTTCTACCAAAGCGGTGTCTGTAGCGTAAGCTTACCGCGTTGATCTGAACAGAATTAGTGCAATCCGGCAATGTAATTCGAGACGGCAGTAATTTCGGCATCGGTCATGCGCTCGGCGACTCCGCGCATCATAGCGGCCGGGTCGTTTGCGCGTTCACCAGAGCGGAAATAACGTAGCTGGTCAGCCGTGTACTCAGCGTTCTGGCCGGATACCATGGGCCAGGCAGCCGGGCCGTTTCCAGCACCAGCAGGGCCGTGGCAGGCTGCACAGGCAGCAACACCAGCGGAGGTGATTCCACCGCGATAGATGTTCATGCCGAGTTCTAGGTTCTCTTCTGAGGCGACGCCCTCGATTTTGGTCATCTCGGCAAAGTAGGCTGAAATATCCAGAATGTCCTGATCGGACAGGTTGGTTGCTTGGCCTGACATCAGAGCATTGACGCGGTTGCCATCTCGATAATCAGTCAGTTGCTTGGCCAGGTATTGCGGGTGCTGACCGGCAAGATTAGGGTAACTGCCCTGAATTGCCTTACCATCAGCGCCGTGGCAAGCGGCACACACCGCTGCTTTAGTGGCACCAGCGGCGGCATCGCCGGCGGCATTGACAGGACTAACAAACCAGGCTGCTATGAGCGCTGCTGCAAGGGCCCATTTCTTCATGGAAACTCCGATTGATAACGTGAATGGGGTCTAGTCGGTAAACTGTACGCAGCCCAGACCTCTTGGGATCGACGAATTTTAGCAGACTGACAGACAACATTAAGGCGAACGTCATGAACACGGTGTATTTTTCGGCAGAATTCGAGTCCAGCGCCAGTGATCCTTATCACTGCCCGTCGTCGCTCGTCGAAGTTGCGTTCGCCGGTCGTTCCAATGCTGGCAAGAGCAGTGCCATCAACGCAATAACCCGAAACGGCAAGCTAGCGCGGACCAGTAAAACGCCAGGTCGTACTCAGTTAATCAATCATTTTTCATTGAAAAATGATCGTTATCTCGTTGATTTGCCGGGCTATGGCTATGCCCAGGTATCAAAATCCCAACAAAAGAAATGGCAGGCGGCCATGACCCAATATCTGGTTTCGCGAGACAGTTTGCAGGGTTTGATTTTGGTTATGGATATCCGCCACCCCTTAACCGATAGTGATTGGCAACTGATCGAACTGCAGCAAAGAGGTCATGCTGGCTTGCATATTTTGTTAACGAAATCAGACAAATTGTCGAAAAATCAAATCGCCAAATCCTTGTCTAGTGTTCAGTCGAAATTATCTAAGGCGGATATCGAAGCAACGCTTCAGGACTTTTCAGCCCTGAAAAAACAAGGCATAGAAGATGTCCATTCGATATTGGATCAATGGTTGTTTGATATTCCGCTACCGGAATAATCGTTAGCCAATAGGGTTTCAGGTTGAAAATTTCACGTTACTTTTCGTAACAACGTTAGATTCTTACCTAGCAAAAGAGCCTTTCGCCAAACCGTCTCATGCGTAAGCTCATGTATTTCATGTGATTTTAGTAAATCATGTCCAGAGCTGGACTTTCTCTATACTAACGCCAAGCTTTTGTGGGTCTGGCATAGCTCCTATGCTCTGCTAACACTAAAAAGACGTGGAAATGAGGTTGTAGGCCAGCACAAGCTTTTTTGTTCGACACACCACGGTCGGACACCGGAGAGAGTTGTTTGTCTTTTCGGTACCGCAGGCTCGATCAGCCATCAACGCAAGTACCTTAGGAGAATGAATATATGAGTAAGAAACCTACCAACGATTGGTCACGTCGTGACGTACTAAAAGCCAGTGCGGCTTCAGCAGCGATCACCGGCGCCCCGATGTTCTTTTCACGTCACGCCTATGGCGCTGATTTCCTGAACAACCCTGGCGACTCAAAGACAGTAACTTTGGGTTTCAACGTTCCACAGTCTGGCCCATACGCGGACGAGGGTGCGGACGAATTGCGTGCCTACAAACTGGCTGTCAAGCACCTGAACGGTGAAGGCGACGGCGGCATGATGAACACGCTTCAGCCAAGTGCACTGAAGGGCAACGGTATCCTGGGTAAGAAAGTTGAGTACGTAACAGGTGATACCCAGACTAAGTCTGACGCTGCTCGCGCATCTGCTAAGCGAATGATCGAGAAAGACGGTGTAGTCATGGTTACTGGTGGTTCATCCTCTGGTGTTGCTATCGCTGTACAGGGTCTTTGTCAGGATGCAGGCATCATCTTCATGGCCGGCTTGACTCACTCTAATGACACAACGGGTAAAGACAAGAAAGCTAACGGTTTCCGTCACTTCTTTAACGGC
The DNA here is from genome assembly GCA_020627685.1 of Granulosicoccus sp. GTDB lineage: Bacteria > Pseudomonadota > Gammaproteobacteria > Granulosicoccales > Granulosicoccaceae > Granulosicoccus. The sequence continues at coordinate 155,572 of JAHDGK010000001.1, forward strand.
TACATGTCAGGCGCTGCTTTGGGTCCTGTACTTGAGAAGGCATATGGTAACGAGCGTCGTACTTACCACCTGACAGCTGACTACACTTGGGGCTGGACTCAGGAAGAATCAATCGTTGCTTCGACAGAAGCTATCGGTTGGGAAACTGCTGAAAAAGTACTAACACCTGTTGGTGCTGGTGACTTCAGTCAGTACATCACACCGGTGCTGAACTCTGGTGCAGATACTCTGATCCTGAACCACTACGGTAAGGACATGGTTAACTCTCTGACTCAAGCTATCCAGTTTGGTCTGAAAGATAAGCAAGTTGAAGGTAAGGACTTCCAGATCATCGTTCCTCTTTACTCTCGTCTGATGGCTCAGGGTGCAGGTGGAAACGCTCAAGGTATCTTCGGTTCTACTAACTGGCACTGGTCTTTGACTGATGCTGGTAGTCAGGCTTTCGTTAAGTCATTTGGTCAGGAATACGGATTCCCTCCTTCACAGGCTGCTCACACTTGTTACGTACAAACTCTGCTGTATGCAGATGCTTGTGAGCGTGCAGGTTCTTTCGAGCCATGCGCAGTAGTTGCAGCTCTGGAAGGCCACAAGTTCGACGGTCTGGGTAACGGTCCTACTGAGTACCGTGCAGAAGATCACCAGTGCTTCAAAGATGTATTGGTTGTGAAGGGTAAAGAAAACCCATCTTCACAGTTTGACCTTCTAGAAGTTGTTGAAGTTACTCCTCGTGCTCAGGTTGAGTACCCGGTTGATCATCCAATGTTTGCTGGTGGTGATTTGGGTAGCTGCAACAACGGCGCGTAATTCGTCGTAAGTTGTTAGTAGGGTCTGGGTGTTCTGTTACAGAACACCCAGATCATTTTAGCGGTAGGAGTAATGGTTTTTTTGTGACTTAACTGACTCACTCATAAGTTACTCCGGTTCGTTCATCGCAAATAGATCTGCTGGTTCCGTTCTACGTCGGACCAGAATGCAAGTTGAGCGCTTACGAAGTTAGCCAACTCTTTTTTGATCATCTAACTGCGGTACTTCACCTGTCTGGGTTCTATAAGACCTCGTTAGCACGCTTTTGGTGGTTAACGTGGCGGCTCCTGATTAGGTGAAAGCTGTTGAGGAACTCCCCTCGATGGTCGGTTTTTGATTTACACGGGGCACACACGTGGACGCAATTTTTCTACAAGTTTTAAACGGCTTAGACAAGGGTGGCGCTTATGCGCTGATCGCCTTGGGTCTAACTCTGGTGTTTGGCACCTTAGGGGTTGTCAACTTCGCACACGGTGCTCTTTTTATGGCGGGCGCTTTCTGCGCCGTGACACTGGAAAAGGTGTTAACCATATCCACCAAGGTGAAAGATGAAAGCATCACCTTTTTCGATGCCTATAAAGAAGTACCTATCTTGGAGGCCAAATTTCCGGTTGTGGGTGCGTTTATCGTCGACTACTCCGTACCCTTTGCCATACTGCTCGCTATACCGGTGATGCTGGCCTTGGGCTTAATGATGGAACGTGGTTTGATACGCCACTTCTATAAGCGACCGCATGCGGACCAAATTCTTGTGACGTTCGGTCTAGCGATTATTTTTCAGGAAATTGTCAGGCATTATTTTGGTGCCAACCCTATCCCGCAGGCGGCCCCTGAGATTGTTTCAGGTAGTGCCAACATCGGTTTGTGGATAGGTTTAGGGGAAAATGTGGTTTATCCCTGGTGGCGAATTATCTATTTAGGATTTGCATTTCTAGTTATTGCATCTGTCTTCGCTTTTCTGCAATTCACGACATTCGGAATGGTGGTTAGGGCAGGCATGCAAGATCGGGAGATGGTCGGCATGTTGGGTATTGATATCCAACGTCGTTTCACAATCGTCTTTGGTATTGCGGCAGTCGTTGCGGGCCTAGCCGGGGTTATGTACACACCTATATTGCCGCCGGATTACCACATGGGTATGGACTTCCTGGTTCTCTCATTCGTTGTCGTTGTAGTCGGCGGAATGGGGTCTTTAGGTGGAGCCGTACTCGCAGGTTTTCTCTTGGGGATTCTGCAATCGTTTGCGTCCATGAATGAAGTCAAAACCATTTTCCCGGGTATCGATCAGATCATTATTTATCTGGTGGCGGTTGTTGTGTTGCTGGTTCGGCCTAGAGGTTTGATGGGTCGTAAAGGCGTGATGGAAGATTAAGGAGAAGACCATGAATAAATCAAATGCAGTATCCGATTGGATTCTCTTAGTTGTTTTTTCGGCGGTCATTCTGACCATGCCGATCTGGCTTGCACCTTTTGGTGCTAACTACCCGGACTTGATGCAAAAATTTGCTATCTACGGTCTATTCGCCATCGGTTTTAATTTGCTGTTTGGCTTAACGGGCTACTTATCGTTCGGGCATGCTGCCTTTTTGGGTGTCGGTTCATACGCAGCTGTCTGGTCAATGAAGTTACTGACCATGAACGTGTTACCAGCCGTTTTCTTTAGCGTATTGGTAGCTGGTGTCTTTGCTTTCTTAATTGGCTACATCAGTTTAAGGCGGTCTGGAATTTACTTTTCTATTCTGACTTTGGCTTTTGCGCAGATGTCTTACAACCTGGCGTATTCGGTATTAACACCAATCACCAATGGTGAGACAGGGCTTCAATTGAGCTTGAGCGATCCGCGTGTCTTAGATGCAGCGGTTGGAATTAGTACGGGTCGTTCTCTACCGTCTACCAATTTGTTTGGTGTGAAAATGAGCGGCTTACCGGGTTTCTATTTTTGCGCGGTCGTGTTGATTATTGGTTTCTTTATTTCACTACGTATCTTCCGATCACCGTTTGGCACGATGCTCAAAGGCATTAAGTCTAATCAGACGCGAATGGCGTACACAGGTCTTAACACGCGGCCTTACTTAATATGGGCGTTTGTTATCTCCGGTATGTATGCAGGCTTGGCGGGTGCTCTCATGGCGTCAACTGACCCATTAGCGGGTGCAGAGCGGATGCAATGGACAGCTTCGGGTGAGGTTGTCTTGATGACCATTCTAGGCGGTGCCGGAACATTGATTGGTCCTATGCTTGGCGCTTCAATCATCAAGTACTTTGAAAATATATTTTCAGCCTTCAATGAGCAGACGTTAAATCAAGCATTTGATTTTCTGCCCGATAGCATTCAGGGAATCGTCGTTGATACGGTCAGCCTATTTGTTGGTGAAGGCTGGCACTTAACGCTTGGTTTATTGTTCATGATTACCGTTATCTTTTTACCGGGTGGAATCATGGAGGGCTTTCGCCGAATTGGTGGAATATTTACACGCAACAAAAGCAACACACCGTCCAGCGGTGCTGTAGCAGAACAATCTTAGGGGCTGCTCATGGATAACGTCGTATTGCATGTTGCTGATGTGCAGAAAAGCTTTGCTGGTCTGCATGCGTTGAGTGACATCGATCTTTCTGTCAAAGAGGGCGAAACACACGCCATCATCGGACCCAACGGTGCAGGCAAGTCAACGTTGCTTAATGTTTGTATCGGTAGACTTCGCCCCGATTCAGGACATGTGGTGTTCGATGGTGAAAACCTCACCGGTAAACAGCCGCATGAAATCAATCAATTAGGCGTGGTTCGTGTTTTCCAAACACCTGAAATTTTTCCAGAGTTGTCTCTATTGGAAAATGTCATGATTCCGGTTCTGGCCAAGCGAGATGGTTCGTTTAAGCTACGCTGGTTTCGCAGGTTTTCAGCCGAAAAAGAGATCCGCCAGAAGTCTGAGGGGATTCTTGAAGATCTTGGTTTAGGTTCTTTTATTGGATCGGAAGCAGGTAGTTTGTCTCGAGGGGATAAGCGCAGATTGGAATTGGCCATGGGCTTAGCCCAAGAGCCACGGCTTTTGCTACTAGATGAGCCAACTGCTGGTATGGCCCGTCATGATACGAATGCCACTATTGATCTGCTAAAGCGAATCAAAGCTCGCGGTATGACTAAAGTCATCATTGAGCATGATATGCACGTGGTATTTAGTTTGGCCGACAGAATTTCTGTGTTGGCTGGCGGTAGAATCATCTGTCAGGGCACCCCCGAAGAGGTAAAAGCGGACCCACGAGTGAAAGAGGCCTATCTGGGCGAGGAGCAAGTTTGATGAGTACGACGCAGGAATCAGCTGTTCAAGACACCAAAGACAGCTATTTCAAAGTAGAAGGTCTCAAGGCCTACTATGGCGACAGCTATATCGTTCAAGACATCTCCTTTAGCGTTAATGAGGGTGAGATCGTTGCACTGCTCGGACGAAACGGTGCTGGAAAAACATCAACGCTTCGCTCGATTGCACGTGCCACAAGCCCTGAACTGCGTAGTGGAAGTATTTGGCTTAAAGGCGAAGCTATTCATGACAAGCAAGATTTTGAAGCAGCGCTTGCTGGCATACAACTCGTACCGGAAGACCGCCGAATCATCCCCGGGTTGACGGTTGAAGAAAACCTCGACATAGCTCGCATAGAAGGTTCTGCCGGCTGGGATTATGAAAGAATTTATAAGTTGTTCCCGCGTTTGAAAGAACGTCGCAAGCAGGAAGGTACAACGTTGTCTGGTGGCGAGCAGCAAATGCTGGCTATCGGTCGTGCGCTGGCTCGTGATATCAAGCTTTTGCTTCTCGATGAGCCTTATGAAGGCTTAGCACCGGTTGTTCGACATGACATCGAGAAAGCACTGATTGAGGTTAAGAACACCGGCATCACGACCATCTTAGTTGAGCAGAACGCGGTCGCGGCATTGAAGTTGTCCGACACCGCATTAATCCTCGACACCGGTGAGATCGTCTTCAACGGCTCCGCCGAAGAAGTCCTCAACAACGAACAGCTCCGCCACGAATACCTGGCCATCTAGACCGGGTCGGACCCCAGTAGGTTGTTGATCTTACTGGGGTTGTTGTTGAAATCGGGCGGTTTTAGCGCCTTAAAAGGCCTTTTTTAGGGTAAAAAAGGCCTGATTAACGTCCACTACGTGAAGTCAAGATCGCTTTGATTTTGAGGGGCCTCTGTCTCTAGCGCCTCAAACTTAGCGGCCATGGTGGGGTTGCTTTTTGTGAGCTTCTTGATGGTGACGTCTTGGGATTTGTCATTAGCTAAGCGAAGATTCCTCTCCGTACTTAGCAGAGCTGCTTTCGTTTTTTGCAGATGATCAATTGATTTGTCGATCTCATCGATTGCCGTCTGAAATTTTCTAGAGGCAAGTTCATAGTTCTTAGCGAACGCGACTTTGAATTTGTCGAGATTACTTTCAAAGTTAGTTACGTCGACACTCTGAGTTTTTACTAAGGCTAACTCTTTCTTATACTCCAGCGATTTCATAGCCGCATTCCTCAGCAGCGTGATGATTGGGATAAAGAACTGAGGTCGTACAACATACATTTTCGGGTAACGATGAAATACATCGACTATTCCAGAGTTGTACAGTTCACTTTCCGGTTCCAATAGTGAGACCAGCACTGCGTATTCACATCCTTTTTCAGTGCGATCTTTATCGAGTTCTTTTAAAAAATCTTCGTTCTTTTTCTTTGTCGCAGTGGTATCACTCTCATTTTTCATTTCAAACATGATCGACACAATTTCAGTGTCTGTATCGTCTGAATCGCGGAATATGTAATCACCCTTGCTGCCAGACCTGGCATCATTATCTTTCTCAAAATAGGCTCTTGGAAACGCCGTTGATCGAATGCGGTTGAATTCAGTTTCGCAATGCTGCTCAAGAGTTTCACCAATCATCTTAGTGGAGAGCCTTGCTTTCATATCGCGTAACCGCTCTATGGCATCGTCTCGGTCTTTAAGCTGTGTCTCGTACTTATCTTTAAGAGACTTCTCGGCAAGTTGTTTTTCTAGTTCAACCTGCTTGAGTTCAGTTTTTAATATGTCGCGATCTTTTTCTATCTGATTAACGGCTTCGGTTACTGCAAGTTTTTGAGAAATCTCTTTGGCAGAAAGCTGGGATTTCAGCTCTTGGATTTCTGCATCTTTCTTAGCTGCAGTTTCCTGAACGGTTTTTGAAAGCTCCGCTTCCAGTAGTTTTGCGGCCGCTAAGCTCTCTTGTTTCGATTTGTCCAGTTCGTTCTTGAGTAAATCGCGTTCCCTTTCTACAGTGCCGAGTGCTTCGGTCACCGCAAGCTTTTGTGCTACATCGACGGCATCCAACTTGGCTTTGAGTTCTTGAATCTCGGTATCTTTTAGCGCTGCCGTTTTTTGCATCTCATTGCCAACTTTACTTTTGGCAAGCTCTACAGCGTTGTCTTTTTCTTTCTCTGCTAACGCCAGACGTTCGTGTAGTTGATGTTCGAAATCTTCGTCACGGACTTGTTTTAGTATGTCCGCATAGCCTGTTTCATCAACTTTGAACGCTTTGTCGCAATGAGGGCAGATGATTTCGTGCATCTTTTAGGCTCTTTCGTTTATTCGAAAGAGCTCATTATATAGCCTTGCTAGCTGCGTTTACTGATTTGAAGAGTAAATGTATTGAGCCTCAACCACGGCTCTTTAATGACTAATTGCAGGGAGGGGAGGTTTAACGTATTTTACCCATGCCCATACCATCAGTCTCATTTGGGTTGGGATCTTCGCTCTCAGACGCGTCAGGCTCTACGTCAGGTTCGAGTGACAGTTCCAGTCCAGAACCCTTATTCACCGAAGGTGCGCCGGCTCTCATTTGATCGTTAGCGGCACGTTGATTGATGCTTTGGCCCGCAATTGCTGCTTTCACATTCGTATTGGCAGGATCTCCGTTTGCATCGGCTTTGGCCTTTTTCATGGCCGCGAGTTTAGCTTTTGCTTTCTCAGCTGCCGCCATTGCCTGAGCCTTTTTACCATCATCTGGTGGGGTCTGTTTTGCGACTGGTTTGCCGGGCACTAATTCATCATCGCGCCTAACGGGTGAGCTGAGTTTAAAGCGCAAGCGAAGGTTGTTAGCCGAATCAGCGTTTCTCAATGCTTCTTCTTCCGTTATCTTACCAGCCCTCGCGAGTTCATATAAGGAGCTGTCAAACGTCTTCATGCCTTGGTTTTCAGATTTAAGCATTGCCTCTTTTATGTCGGCAAGCTGATCCTTCATGATCAATTGTTTAATGGTGTGAGAGCCAAGAAGTATTTCAATCGCAGCACACCTTTTTCCATCAACGGTCGGAACAAGGCGCTGAGAAACAATTGCCCTGATGTTATTACCCAGATCATTAAGTAGTTGTGCTTTTCGCTCATCTGGGAAGAAATTAATAATTCTGTCCAAAGCCTGGTTGGCATTGTTTGCATGGAGAGTTGATATCGCTAAATGGCCTGTCTCAGCAAATGCGACTGCATGCTCCATTGTTTCTCTATCGCGGATTTCACCAATAAGAATGACGTCTGGTGCTTGTCGTAGCGTATTTTTAAGTGCCGCATGGAAACTGTTTGTATCCACTCCAACTTCGCGCTGATTCACGATGCATTTTTTATGGGGATGCACATATTCCACCGGGTCTTCTATGGTGATGATGTGGCCGCCCTTGAATGAATTTCTGTGATCGATAAGCGCTGCTAACGATGTTGATTTTCCGGATCCGGTACCTCCGACAAATAGCACTAATCCGTTTTTCGCAGTAATGACTTCTTTGAGTATTTCAGGTAGCCCTAAGTCGTCAAATTTTGGAATTTCCGTTTGAATATTTCTAGCGACTAAAGACACTTCGTTTCTTTGTTTGAAAATGTTAAGCCTAAAACGACCAATACCTTCTAGCGCGATAGCCAAATTCATCTCAAGCTCACGATCGAATTCCTGGCATTGTTCCTCGTTCATTATTTCCCTAGCGATAGCTTCTACTTCACCATGTGCGAATGGTGTTTCGCTTAGAGCCGTCAGCTCACCCGAAAACTTTGCGCTCGGTGGTGCACCGGTGGCAAGGTACAAATCAGATCCGTCGAAATCTACAAGTCGCTTGAGTAGGTCATTAATGTCCATTTTATGGAATCTCAAAAATTCGATAGGCAACATATAGCTAGCGGCTAGCGCCTCGGAGATTTAAGTGCGTGAATACAGGCAACCCTTGAAAAGTAACTGTTGAATGCGTCAGAGTTAGCTCTTCAATGAGATAACGGTTAGGTGTCCAAAGGCTCTAACGTGGTGTCCTAATGCTGCTCGGGGTGTCTTCTTTCGCATTTCTTACGGCTACTACGGTTACCCCTAGTAGCGTTAGCAGCCCTCCACCCATGATTTTGAGTGTTAGCTGGTCTTGATAGACAAGCATTCCAAATAAAATTGCAAACAGAGTTGACAGTGTTATAAACGGTGCGATGCTGTTAATCGGGTGGCGTTGTAACAGGTAGTATAAGAGGCCATGTCCAATGATCGTGGCGCCGATGGCCGAGTAGAGCACTGACCAATACTCCTTGATATCTATCGTTTTGATTAGTGATAGTTCTGGTTTCTCTATTAGCCACGTGATCAGTGCCATTGAAACAGTCGCACATAACGCTATCCATACCTGAAGGTTGAATACGCCGACATTGTTAAGTTGGCGCATCAATATGGTCGCCGTAGCCATAGCAACAGACGCTAATGCTGTGAAGAGTAGGGCGATAGTGTGTTCAGGTCCGAAAGGTTCGAACCCGATAATAGCTACCCCAGTAAAAGATGCAGTGATGGCCAGGATTCGTGTAATGCCGATCCGTTCTCCTAAGAACAGTATGGCCAGTAGTGTGGCAAAAGGCACTGTCAATTGAGCGGCTATCGCAACGGATGAGAGAGATCCTGCTAAGTGTATGCCGTAAAACATGAATGCATAGTGTCCGATACCCATGCAAAATCCGATGCTGGCGATGCGTTTCATTTGCCCCGGCACCCAGCGTATAAAAAATAACAACAAAAGAAGTACTACAGCAAACCGTAGTGTGATGAACAGTAAGGGGCCAAATGCTGTTGTGCCTTGTTTGCCTGCAATGAAATTAAACCCCCATAAAGCATTAATACCTATGAGGAGCAGGAGATGAGAGCGATTCAAAGTGATAAGGCCACGACGTCGGAGCTAAGCAGTATACTCGTCGCGGTATTCTTGTGAGCCTAGTTATCTACCAGTGAATGAACTGATGCTTCAAATTGTCAACATCCTGGCTCCCGGGATGCTGTTGGCAATTATTGGACTCTTGTGGGTAAAGTTAGGCCCACCTTTTCCTGTCAACTTCGTCTCGACCTTAGTACTTAATGTCACGATGCCCGCGCTGTTGTTTCATACGCTGGCAACCTCGGTAGTGCCTATTAGCTCTCTTTGGGAAATGGCTTTTGCGACACTGGTCATTCATATTGTTTTCAGTGCGGTAGCACTCCTCACACTCAAACTTTCCGGTAAAGACTGGCGTCTGTGTATCAGTTATGTCGTTGGCAATACAGGCAATTTGGGTTTGCCAGTCTGCTTCTTTGCGTTCGGAGAGGAGGGTCTTGCCTATGCGATGACGTTCTTTTCAATCCAGTGCATATTATTGTTCTCTCTGGGTGATGCTATCTATGCCGGGAGCATTAACTTCCAACGTATGCTGCGCTCGCCGATACTACACGCAATATGGATCGGTGTTGTAGTCAGATTGTTAGATTGGCAACCTCCCGAGCTGATCATGAACAGTACAAGTCTGCTGGGTCAGATTGTTATTCCTCTGATGCTCATCACGCTCGGTGTGAGCTTGGCTGGGATGCGAGCCTCAATGTTGCACTTGACCGTTTTCTGGTCCTTTGTTCGCACCGGATTGGCCATTGCTATTGGCTTTTCTGTCGCCGAGCTATTAGGCCTTGAAGGGGTTGCCAGAGGTGTACTTATTATTGAAACGGTCGTACCGGTAGCCGTCTTTAACTACTTGCTCGCGGTGAAACATGGGCGCGATAGCTCAGAAGTATCTGGGATGATTTTAGTTACGCATATTGGAGCGATCTTCTACCTGCCATTCGTCCTGGGCTTGCTGTTGTAGAAGCTATCAGTGGCTTGACGAGTTGCAAGCCACCGAGAGCATAACTAAGACATATTAAGCGTTGTAGGCACTACTGGAGACAGACGTCCCGCTGCCTATCCAGTCAGTGTGATGCCAACTGCCATCGCCATCCACGCGCTGATAGGTATGCGCTCCGAAATAGTCACGTTGTGCCTGAAGTAGGTTGGCTGGTAATCGAGCATTGCGATAACCATCGTAAAACGATAGCGCCGCACTCATTGCCGGAACGGGTATTCCACGCGATGTTGCTTCGCCGATAATTTTACGCCAGCTGAGTTGTGTCTCGTGAATGCGATCTCGGAAGTAGTCATCCAGAAGCAGGTTGTCTAAGGCAGGGGCTTTGTCGTAGGCCGCTTTGATGTCATCGAGAAACGCTGATCGAATGATGCAGCCACCTCGCCACATTTGCGCGATTGCTCCGTACTGTAAATCCCATTTATATTCCTCTGCCGCCGCGCGCATTAGCATGTAGCCTTGCGTGTAGGAAATAATTTTTGCCGCGAATAACGCTTGTCCGAGTGCGTCTGTCCATGGCTCGTTAGCGAGAACATCTTGGGCATCTGGACCCTTAAGTATTTTTGATGCGGCAACTCGCTCTTCTTTTACAGCAGATAGTGCGCGCGCGAATACCGCTTCACCGATAAGAGTGAGTGGCACTCCCAGTTCCAGTGCGTTGATACCTGTCCACTTGCCGGTACCTTTTTGTCCGGCTCTATCCATGATCGTGTCAACAACGTATTGCCCGTTTTCTTGAAAGCCTAGAATGTCGGCAGTTATCTCAATGAGGTAGCTGTCTAAATCGCCTTTATTCCAGTCTGAGAAAGTAGCCTGCATGGCCTCATTACTCATGCCCATGGCTGTTTGCATAAAGTCATACGCTTCGCAAATAAGTTGCATGTCGCCGTACTCGATGCCGTTGTGAACCATTTTTACAAAGTGTCCGGCTCCACCATCGCCAACCCAGTCGCAACAGGGGTCACCGGATTCTGTTTTAGCAGCAATAGCTTGAAAAATAGGTTGCAGGTGAGGCCAGGCTGCCTTGTGTCCGCCAGGCATGAGTGATGGGCCGTTGCGTGCACCTTCCTCGCCTCCGGAAACTCCGCTGCCGACAAACAGTAGATTGTTATCGGCAAGGTAGTTTGCACGACGTTCTGAGTCCTCAAAATTACTATTACCGCCATCGATGATAATGTCGCCCTGGCTCAGCAGTGGGATGAGGTCGTCGATGACGGCATCCACAGCAGCACCCGCTTTTACCATCAACATGATTTTACGTGGAGCGCTTAAAGAGCTAACCATAGACTCCAAAGAATCAGCACCTATGATGTTGGTGTCCTTGGCCGGACCATCAATGAATTGCTGAGTTTTTTCATACGTCCGGTTGTAGGCAACAACCTTAAATCCGTGATCATTCATGTTCAGGATCAAGTTCTGACCCATAACAGCGAGCCCGATTACGGCGATATCAGCAGAGGCGTTCGCAGAGGCGTTCATGGATTTGCTCCGGTTGGGTGATGGTGTCAGTGTTATCCGACTGGGGTTAACAATGCTGTGTTAGAAAAATGTGCGTTTAGGTTGTCCAATACAAGATTTCCCATAGCCTCACGAGTCTCCCAAGTGCCACTCGCATGGTGAGGCTGAAGAACTACGTTGTCCAATGCATATAGCGCCTCAGGAATACTGGGCTCATGCGCAAATACATCTAGGCCTGCGCCGGCTATTTTCTTGTCTTGTAAATACGATACTAGGGTGGGTTCATCAACCAGTGTGCCTCGTGAGACATTGATCAGGTAACCGTCCGGCCCAAGTGCATCTAGAACCGATGCATTTATTGCGCCGATGGTACCGGGGGTTGCCGAAGCTGTGACGAACAGATAATCAACAGAATTCGCCATGTCTTCAAGTGATGCGACGAATCGATGTTCTGAGTTCGCTTTTTCGGATCGATTGCAGTAACTGATGTCCATGCCGAAACCCACTAGCCGTTTCGCTAAAGCGTCACCAATGCTTCCCATTCCATAGATACCCGCACGTTTACCCATCACCCGGCGAGTCAGGGGCATAGCACCCTCCTTAGGCCAGCGTCCAGCGCGAGCGTATTGATCACCCACCACCAATTGACGCGATACTGCGAGCGCCAGAGCAACTGCCAAATCGGCTACATCGTCACTAAGTACGTCAGGCGTGTTAGTAACCGGTATTTTTTTCTTGGCGCAGTATTCAAGATCAACGGCGTCAACGCCAACACCGAATACAGAGACGATTTGCACTGACGGTAACTTTTCAAGAACAGCAGCCTCTACACCGCGACCACCATCTGTAACGACACCAACACACGAATCGCTGATACTTTCAAGCAGTGCAGTCTGATTGTCTGATTCCCAATAACGGTGAATGTTGTAAATTGACTCCAGTTTTTCTTGCACGGATGGTAAGAGCGGGCCCATGAGTAACAGGGTGTGATCCATTTTTTTATATCTCAAAATTCGTAAGAAGGTAACGACGCATTCCTTCGATGTGGGCGTGCGTCAATCAACGAGGTAACCGTACTTTTTCAGCTCCGTTACGGCATCAGCGGCAATGCTATCCGGGTCTTTATCTATCCCAACAGACACAACGTTCTCTTCACCTTTCGGAGATTCCAAGGCTTCGAACTGACTATCGAGCAGTGTCTCGGGCATGAAGTGATCTTTGCGGGCATGCATGCGTGAGGCGATGAGCTCATAAGAGCCATCCAGAAACACGTAGACAACATTGCCGGCTTGATTGAGTATGTCACGGTAGCTGCGCTTTAACGCCGAGCACGCAATGACACAACTGCCATGCAGGGAGGCTTGTTCGGAACCGTAACGCGCGACATCGACAAGCCAAGGGGTTCGATCTGCGTCGCTTAGGGGTACGCCGCTTTCCATTTTTTCTATGTTGCCGGCCGGATGCAGATCGTCACCATCCTTGTAATGGGTTTGCAACTGATTCGCCAGAGATTCTGCGATGGTTGACTTGCCACATCCGCTAACACCCATGACCACAATAATGAGTGGTGCACTTGGAGTGTTATTATTTTTCATAGAATCAGGTTGTGCTTGCTACGCAATTTTGTTGCGCTAATTGGGTTTCGGTATGAGTGATGATAGCGTTAACCGGGTAATTTCATCAACAGTAATACGAGGAGTCGGTTATGTACGGTGAAATAGAGGGCTGCGGATACGAGGTCATCGATCCCGCCTTTAACGAGTGTTTCGTGGGTCATGCAAGGGTTGAGCGACTCTGGAGCGGAGCCCGTTGGGCAGAAGGCCCTGCCTGGTTTGCAGCCGGTCGCTACCTGGTTTGGTCTGATATCCCGAATAACCGGATGATGCGTTGGGACGAGACGAGTGCTCAGGTATCTGAATTTCGATCACCCAGCCGGTTCAGTAACGGAAATACGGTAGACCGGTATGGTCGACTTTTGAGCTGTGAGCATCTGACACGGCGGGTAACGAGAACCGAATTCGATGGCAGTATCACCGTGCTTGCGGATCGCTGGGAAGGCAAACGCCTTAATTCGCCTAACGATCTCGTGGTTAAATCTGACGGATCCATTTGGTTCACTGATCCAAGCTATGGAATATTGTCTGACTACGAAGGGGAGCAGGCAATCCCTGAAATACCGTGTCAGGTGTACCGAATTAGTCCTGAGGGCGAGCTTAGTTGTGTGGCATCAGATTTCGTCATGCCGAACGGGCTGGCATTCTCACCTGATGAGTCACTCCTATATATTGCTGACACCGGCGCGTCTCATGATCCAGACGGACCAAGGCATATCCGGGCCATGAAATTGAGCGATTGCGGAACTCAGCTGCACGACGCAGGAATATTGGCCGAGTGTAGTAACGGCATGTTCGACGGTTTTCGGGTCGACACCGGTGGCAGAATCTGGACCAGTGCCGCTGACGGTGTACATTGTCTCAATCCAGACGGCCAGCTCATTGGCAAGATACATATCCCGGAATGGGTTGCGAATGTGACATTTGGAGGGGCAAAGTTAAACCGGCTATTTATTTGCGGTACGACCTCCCTATACTCCAGCTACCTGACAGTGACGGGTTGTACCCCGGGCTGACACTCTAGAAGCGACTATCCTTAGCTGAAATAGGAAATCTGGTTTTATGCAGCAACGTCTTGTCAATCGCGGTGTACTTATTTGCCTACTGTTGGGTATCACCCTGCTGTTTCTGGCAATGGTTAAACCGTTTCTTCAGGCGGTGTTTATCGCCGCCCTGTTTGCTGCTTTGTTCACCCCGTTTTATCGCCGAATTTTAAGCCGTGTGGGTGATCGGCGAAGTCTGGCGTCCGGCTTAACCTTAATTACTGTCATTTTTTTTGTGATGGTTCCGCTGGGCTTGTTGTTCTCAACGGTTGCCCGTCAAGCGGTGGATATTGCTGAAACGGCTGTGCCGTGGGTTCAGCAGCAACTCTTAACGCCAGGGCTGATAACCGAGTATCTGGAAAGCCTGCCGTTTTACAGCTACATCGAGCCGTATCGGGATGTGGTCATGACGCGGGTGGGTGATCTTGCCGGTTCTGTCAGTGGATGGTTAGTAAACGGGCTTAAGTCTGCAACCCTGGGCTCCTTCAACGCATTACTTAGTATTCTGATTGTCCTGTACGCCTTGTTTTTCTTTTTAATTGATGGCGACAGGTTGCTGTTTTACATGCTGTATTACTTACCGTTAAACGATGAAGATGAAACCAAGTTGCTTCATCGTTTTACATCGGTAACTCGAGCGACGCTCAAAGGAACGGCGGTCATCGGATTTTTGCAGGGTGCTCTGGCTGGTTTAGCTTTGTATTTTGCCGGTATTCCCAGCGCCCTCTTCTGGGCGGTAGCAATGATGGTTTTATCAGTCGTGCCTGGTGTGGGCACGGCATTAGTCTGGATTCCGGCCGTTATATATCTGGTTGTCGGAGGTCATTTTGCGACTGCGATAGCCTTGGCGCTCTTCTGTGGAATTGTCGTTGGCACGGTAGACAATGTTCTGCGTCCCAAGCTGGTGGGTAACGACACACAAATGCACGAGCTGATGATTTTTTTCAGTACGCTCGGTGGCTTGTTAATGTTCGGCTTTATGGGGTTCGTTATTGGGCCGATAGTGGCAGCTCTGTTCGTCAGTTTGTGGGAGTTATACGGTGACGAATTCAGAGATTGGTTGCCAACCACTGCGTTCAAACCGCAGGGCGAACCAATGGAGTTGCCTCATCAGCGTCTTGAACGCATTAAAAAGTCTGAAACTAAGCGTAAGAAATCCAGAAAAAAAGACTAGCGTAGGTTGCTTACCAATTCTTAGGTAACTTGCGTAACAAGTGTATTTTTCCATCGATGACTTCGATGTATTCACCTTTTACCAGCTCCGCCATAACCTTTCCGACCATCTCTCGCGACGCGCCAATCATATTGCCCAGCTCTTGATAGGAGAATTTTTTGGGTAGCGACGGCGTACTCGTGCCGTTGGTCACGGCCAACTCGGCAAGCTTGTCTGCAAGGCGGCGGTATACGTTGTCAAGTGCCAGGCTTCTACTGCCTTCAGTTGCGTCACGTAAACGCTGAGTGAGGGATTGAATGATGTTGATGCCCATTTCCGGGCTGTTGCGAAGACAGTCTAAAAAGGCTTGTTTGCCAATCATTAAAGCGGTCGAGGGTTCCAGGGTGCTTACTGATGCGCTTCTCGGATTATCATCGAGTAGCGCAATTTCTCCAATGACAGCCCCGCGCCCTTGTTGATAAAGGACGAGTTCACGACCTTCATCGTCGCTCACATAGACTTTAACGCTGCCACTATTGATGACATACATTGATTCACCGTCTTCACCCTCGGTCATCAAAATAGCGTTTTTCCTGAAATTTATTTCCCGTGTCTGGGCCGCGAGCTCTGCAAGCTGCTCGTCGCTGAGATGGGAGAAGAAATCAACGTTCCTTAGTAGCTCAATCGCATTTGTCATTTTCTTAAGGCTTTCAAGTTCTACAGCAGTAAAAAATCGAGATATCCGATATCTCAGGGCCCGGCAGTTAGTCGCATAGGCCCTGTAGCGCGGCACTCTTTAATGATAAGAGCCTATCTCATCAAAAAAGTCTATCAAGTACGACTTGTATTCTACTCTTGTCGCGATTCTTGTGCTTTTGTCCTGAAATGTGACAGTTTTTGGCCTTTCTAGTCGCCTTCAACGTGTTGACAGTCATTTACGTCAGCGTTCGTCTTGGAAAAATGTTCGACGGACAATGCGGTGATCACAGCGCCAGCCGTCGACGCATGAATAGGCCTTGGATGAAGCACCGAATTAAACTTGCAGAATACTGTTTAAAATGCCAGTATTGAGGTGCCTGAGAGTTTCGCAGAGTCAGCTTAGTAGCTCAGGTCACATATAGACAGCACTCGTTGCTACAAAAAAGGGATCAATCATGGCCACCGATCTGAAAATCGATTACATAGAAATGCCTGCCTCGGATTTTGATGCGGTACAAACTTTTTATGAGGCTGTTTTCTCTTGGACGTTTGAAGATTACGGCGATGAGTACCGTGCGTTTTCCGATGGAAAGCTGGATGGTGGTTTTTATCGATCAAGCCAGCGATCATCTGCCGACGAAGGCGCACCTTTGGTCATCTTCTACGCGGACGATTTAGAGGCCGTTGAAAAGGCGGTTATTGATGCTGGAGGCAATATCGTTAAGCCTATATTCTCATTCCCGGGAGGTCGGCGATTTCAATTCACTGACCCGCATGGTAACGAGTTAGCTGTTTGGGCACATTCGTAATGGCCCCTAGGGCCGCCACCTCTTTATTCGCATAGCGGACCTAAATCATTCTCCACCATGGCAACTCGTTCTGCGCTGATGTCAATGGTCTCTTCTCTATCGCCATCACTGTCGATATCTGAAGCATCAACGGTATTGATGTTCAGCGTGGTGCCATTTAGTGTTAGCACGGCTGCGCTGAACTGAATGAAGTCGTTTAGAAACACGCGGTTGGAAAACGGATCCTTAATGACTTCACCTGTAGAGGGCCGAGTTGGAATGCAGTTGTCTATATCATCAACATCAAACAGCACGGCCTCTGACACGCCATCATTACCGGTTAGCCGGATAGATAGAAAGGCTTGGTCGCCATCAATACCGTTCCAGTTTTGTTGTAAATCGTAAACGCCTACAAAGGGTTCTATCAGAGTTATGGCTGCTGCGATTTGTTCGTTTTGAGTTCCATCACCAGAACCTGATCCCGATGAAAGGGCGCTCTCGCCCCCGCAGGCGCTCAAAGCAGCGCTGGCAGCGATAGTCAATGCAATGGCAATTTTCGAGTCATTCATTGGATTCACGTGTAGGTTCCTTGTTGTCGATGATATTGATACGAAACGCTAGGCGGATGTGTGCAAACGCATTTTTGCCGCAGACAGTTCTTTAACAGACTAATGCAAGAAGCATGAACGTTGGCTTAATGAGCTGAACTTCGGTTTGAGCGCTAGGTCTTATCACAGAATATCAATTACGGTTCTCCTCCTACTGTAAAGATGTGTGTAGTCTTGTATTGTGTGTTCAGCAGAGACAAACTAGGCGTTTTAGTCATTGGAATGATCTATAGCGAATGTCGATATTAGTGGCAGTAGATGGCGGCGGCAGTCGATGCCGACTTGCGGCGTTCAATGAGACCGGTGAGCTGTTGGCGCGTGTCAATTTGGAGTCACACGCTAGTCCGTCCATTAGTCCGACGGGTGCATGGCGTTCTATCGATCAAGGTTTACGTCTATTGGCTGTGCAGCTGAAAAAAGAACCTTCATGGCAGCCGGATTTTCTCATGATGGGTCTGGCAGGATCGTTACAAGAAAGCCGACGCCGTGAGTTGCTCCAACTAATCCCTCCCTCCATCGAGAGAGACCTGGTGACGGATGGTCATGCGCAGCTCCTGGGAGCCAGCGGCGGTGCTCCGGGAATTTGTTTAGCCGTGGGAACAGGGAGTGTCGTGCACTGGCTGGATACCGATGGACAAAGTGGTATGGCTGGTGGCTGGGGATACCCTATCGGTGATGAAGGGTCCGGTGCCTGGTTAGGTATGCGCTTAGTCCAGCGATACGTTTGGCATTTTGATGGTCAAACTAATGATTCAACGTTGATGGACGCCGTTGCCGGGCGTGTAGGTACGTCCGTGTCAGACATTCAGCAATGGACGACTCAGTCGGAATCCAGTGTGTTAGCGCAATTAGCCCCACTGGTGTTTGAACACGCATCTGCCGGAGATGAGCTGGCAGAGTCTATTGTTGACGAGGCTGTCAGTCATTGTATGAATCTTCTGCGTTATGCCCCTGAACATTTACCTGTTTATATTGTCGGCGGCGTGGGCGATCAGTTACGTCCCTTACTCAGTGAGCTCTTGGCGGATCGTGTTGACAAGGCAAGAGGTGATGCGCTTCATGGCTTGTGGCAATTGGCACTGAAAAAAATATAAGTCAGTTTTATCTTATGACTCAAACAGAAACCATCGATTCCGATCTGCATAATCTGGATATGCTCGACACCAGTGAGGTGCTGCAGCATTTACTCTCAAGCCAACAATTGGCTGTTACAGCTGTACAGAAGGCCATACCGGCAATTGATAATGCTGTGGCCTTATCTCATCAGAGGCTCATCGAAGGAAGTGGACGGCTCATTTATGCAGGGGCAGGAGCCTCAGGGCGATTAGGCGTGCAGGATGGCGCAGAGTTATGGCCTACATTTGGATGGCCTCATGAAAGGCTGATGCTATGTATCGCTGGCGGGGATACTGCACTTGTAACCAGCCAGGATGGTGTTGAAGATAATTCAAACGCAGCCGTGACAGAGGCCAGTGATGCGAAACTGACATCGGACGATGTTGTCATCGCGTTAGCCGCCAGTGGAAAATCGCCTTGGACATGTGCTTGGTTGGAGCAGGCGAAGCAGAGCGGGGCCTTAACTATTGGCATGGCCAACAATGCGGGCACGCCTTTGTTGGAGATCGCCCAGTGTCCCGTTTGGCTTGATACAGGGGCTGAAGTACTTGCCGGTTCTACCAGAATGAGTGCAGGCACTGCGCAAAAAATTGCTTTAAATTTATTCAGTACGGCGCTTATGGTTCGAATGAATCGCACCTATGGAAATTTAATGGTAGACATGGCAGCAGTTAATAAAAAACTGGATGTCAGAAGAGTCAGACTGCTACAAGGAGTACTACCGCATTTATCCGATGACAAAGCACAAGAGGCGTTAACCGATGCAGGAGGGTGGGTGAAACTTGCGGCGCTGTTGGCCTTAGGTGATTCTTCTGAGAAAGCGCTTGAGCGACTGGCTGACTACAAGGGTTCGTTACGCGGCGCCATTGAGTCTTTACATTCAGAATCTTGAAAAATGCATCCGGCTAATCCCTGTGCCGGATGCGATTTAAAACAGTGGTACTTCTTATTTATTGTTGTATTAATTTATCCGGCTAAGCCGTTTAGCATCTCAACGATTGGTGCGATCACTGGCTCTATGATGGCGCCAACACCTGGAATAGCACTTACTTTATCGATTAAGGGCTGAATAGTGCCCATGCCATTTTGAACTATCGAAGCTATCGGGCCTTTTGCCGCATCGGGAAGACGCACGATGATATCGTTGAGTCCACTGAGTTTGCCAGCAGCATCTTCCAGTGAAGGAATCGCACTCTTAGCAGACTCAAGATCCGAAATACCTGACAGCGCATCTCCAGCGGATCCGAAGACGCCTTCGAGGCCACCAGAGATTTTTCCAAGGTCCACTCCAGCAGGCATCGCCTCTTGAGCTGCATTCAATGCATCAGCGGCTTGTTGTTTCGCTTCTTCTGCCTGAAGTTTAAGTGCTTCAGCTTGGTCTGCAGCGGCTTGTGCTGCAGCTTCCGCTTGTGCGGTTGCTTTATCGGCGGCCTGTTGATTCATGTATTGCATACCAAACCAGCCTATTCCCAGAATAGCGACTAATGGCAATGCCCACTTCATGATTCCGCCTCCAGATTTTTCTGTAATGGCTTCAGGTGCAGGGCTTGCTGCAGCGCTCGGAGCTGGACTAGGAGCTGCTGATGAAGTGCCTGTATTTGTAGAGGCCAGAGCATCAGGGGTTATGC
>JAHDGK010000001.1:175740-249575 GCA_020627685.1 Granulosicoccus sp.
GGAGCTGCTGATGAAGTGCCTGTATTTGTAGAGGCCAGAGCATCAGGGGTTATGCTGTCAAAAAATCCTGCAGACTGAAGTTGGTCTGAAAATCCTTGAGGCATCGCAGCATTAATATTGTCTTTTTGATCTGAAAGTAAATTGGATAACGATCCAGCGTTTAAGCCTCCTTCCATTACTTTGTTTTTAATGACGCCGATAATGATAGGCGCGAGCATTCCTAATAACGAATTGCTATTTCCCCGGCTCACTCCGGCAACACTTGCAACAACACCGGCTAGTTGACCTAGCGCACCTTCACCGAGGAGATTGGATAGCAGTGAGTTTCCACTGTTTGAAATCTCGTGTGCCTTATCGCCCCCTAGCAAATTGCCAATATCGCCAAGCATGTTGTTGTCTTGTTCTTGCGCAGCATTGAATAGATCTACCGCACCCTTGGGCGTGCTGGCAGCATTAGTAATTCCACTTAATAGACTGGGCAAAGCGCCAGCAAGTGCTCCGTTGGTTTGGTCAGTGCCAGCACCAAGGGCTCCACTCAATACACCTATTAACTGGTCTCCAACTTGGTCTTTGACAAGATCAACAATGTTAAATGACATGCGTTACTCCGTATTAGTTACAACTAGTTTATGCCTTGAATTGTTTAAGGCAGATTAAAATCAATATGCAAATACTGGCACCTTGAGTGGTGCCTGCGAATTACAGTGGGGACATCATACTGTCGCTTGTTGAGTATTTTTCGCTTTTGCTGAACACTTAATGAAATGTTACAAAGCGCGCATGATAGTCATTGATATTTGACATTGTGTAACGCGGTTCTGCTCTCGTTCCTTTGTTAAATGTGGTTGTGTATGTAAAAGAAAATAATTGTGTCTAAAACAAGCAACATTCACTTTGCTGAGGGGTGTGCTTTTCAGATATAGAGTCTGTTTTAATTGTTGGTAATTCTTAGTTAGATGGTATGCATCTACCTATTATTTTTGGTCACCTCCTGCCCACTGAATAGCTTTTGAAGTCAAAAGTGGTATTTCCTCGAAAAACATGAATCCTGAAACTTTTTTTAATAATTCGATCCATACTGCTTAGTAATATTTCGTGTAGATTCTCACTGGAATGAAATATTGCTATTTGCATAGAAGCGTGTGGCGGATAACCGTAGGTACTGCGTCATGAAGTACCTGCTTATGGTGAGAAGGACTGAGTAAGCTTTCAATGGATGATTTTGAGGTTAAGAGAATAGAGCTAGGGGAAGACCCCGCAGTAGACTCTGCTGTGCTGTTGTTAATAGAAGATGCGCTAGGTGGAAAGCGCTTTTTGCCTGAGTTCAAAAAAAGAATTAACTACGCATCGGGCACAACCATTGTTTTTGGTGGGTATATTGGCGACCAGCTCGTCTGCATGAGTGTGTTTATGAAGATGTCATTCTCCATAAACTCAACCGTCTGTTTTGGTTATCAGTCTGGTTTTAATGCTACCGGTAGTGATCATCGTGGGCAGGGCTTGTGGCCTAAGCTTATGAGGTACAGCGAAAAGTACCTACAGGAGTCGGGTGCGGAATTTATCTATGTATTTCCAAATTCAACGTCCTTACCTCTTTATTTAAAAAAGCTGGATTTTGAATCCTTTGATATGCATCGAATGCGTATCACTCCAGGCATTCTGTTAACCAAACTGAAATGCAATTTGGTGACTTGCGACTGTAGTTCACACCACGATTCGAAAGCAGCGCTCAGGCCGATGCTGCAGGAAAGTATTGTGTGGAAAACAAATGAGTACGGGGCGGAAAAAATAAAGCAATATCGCTACGGTAAATCGGTTGCATGGGGACGAAAAAAGACAACGGTTAAAATGGGGCTTAACGTCAAGTTTTTCGAGATTGGTGGTTTTGAAGTCAGCTGTGTTCGGGAGCTTAAAGGTTTGCTGACAACTATCTGCCGAGGTGAGCGTGTGATGTTCTGTAGCGTGTCGCTTAATGAGGGCAGTGAGTACTTTCCACTTTTTAACAGTATCAGCCTCGAGGAAGAACCCTTAGTTATAAAGATGCTGGGTGATCATAAAACCTCAAATTTGTCTTTGAATTTCTTCAGTGGCCTGCGCGATACGTTCTGAATGGCAGTGACGGTCTAGTAGTTTGATCATTCGCCAATTTCTTGCATGTTCTATGTGAAAAATTGCAACTTATAGCTAGAGTTGGCCCGTAACGCGCATTCTCTCCTATGATTACCCAGTGGCAAAAGACACGCTTGATTAGCAGGTCGCCAGTAAGCGACGGAAACGCTACGAGTTCCGGTCGCGCCCTGGCTGGGTTCCGCTGAAGTATCATTGAGTTAGACATTTTCCAGGAGAGCAACATGGTTAAACTGATTTCCCAGCTGTCGGGTAGCGCCAGCCGGTTACTACTCATCGGCGTTATGGCCGGTGCATTGGCAAGCTGCGGTGGTGGCAGTTCTGGCGATACCACCACCACACCTGTCGGTGAGCGTGATTTAGACGGCGATAACATCATCAATGATCTAGACGATGATGACGACGGAGACGGTGTTGCTGATCTGGTTGACCCGTTTACAGATCGTGATGGCGATGGACTTGACGATGATTCGCTGCTTTCCGAGGCAGCTGCAACGAATACCGATACCGATGGCGACGCTGACGGCGACGGATTTACCGATGTTTCAGATGCAGCTGTGTGTGGAAGTGAAAACGGATCAGACAATAATTCATCAAACAATACCTGGGATGACAACTGTGTCGTCAAGCGTACTTCTATAGGCGGCCAGTTCGCAGACAGTCTGTTCTCTGTGGGTATCCAGCGAGTTGTCTATTGCAGTGGATATGGCACAGGGGAAAATTACGGTGCTTTTGCCGATGGCGAATACGGACCGGGTACTGAAGCTGCCGTACAGGAATTTCAGCGTGCTGAGGGCTTAACCGATGACGGTATTGTTGGACCAATTACCTGGGGACGTTTGCGTCAGCAGGTCGAGTTGTTGACCCCGGGGACTATCGGTACCGTGCCTGATACCTATGGTTTTTCAAACGGGCGATGTGCTGGAATCCCGATGTTTTATCAATCTACAACTGCCAGTGCCACAGGCGATGGCATTGTACTCGGTGGATGGGAGCTGGCCAGAAATGCACCTAATGAAACGGTGCGGATCCCGTTTTCTTATGAGTCGCCCTTTGGTCGCCTCTAGTCCCGGCGTTTGATTTTCAAATATTAGTGTAATGACGGTGAGGCGCACACGTATTGGGATTTACTCCACCGTGTGCGTTCTCGCCGTGCTTCTTGGTATATGGCTTTATCAGGGCAGCGACGATGCAGCTGTCACAGACTCAAACGCTGACACTGCCAGCCAAGAATCTCTGCTGGACAACGCGTCGTCTAGCTCTGAAGTCGCAGAGTCGCCTTTTTCAATCAAAGATCCCGTGCCCGTAGCCGACGATGTCTTGGGCGAGATAGCATCAGGGTCGAACGAACAGGCCTCGCAAACTCCTGTCCTTAATGAAACTCCCGACAACGTCACTAGTCAGCCCGTTGATATCAGTGCACTGGGGCGTAGTGCTTTAGGAGATCAGGAATTTTTAGCGTTCGCAGAACACTTTCGTAACGATCCGGCGCAGTTGCAGCAACTCATTGATGAGTTTCGTCAGGAAACAGATCCTACCCGCAAAGCGGCATTGTCAAAGCTTTTGGGTGAGATAGGCGGCGCTGATGTGACGCTTGCCGCTAGCGAGCTCGTATTCTCCGGTGATCCGGAGAGTCGTCGTATCGGTCTAGAATTATTACAGGCCGTGCAGCCTGGCAATGCCGAAGCCAGAAACATCGCATCGACGCTCTTAGCGACAGAGGTGGAGCCGGGTGTGTTGGTCGACACACTGACCACGCTGGCAAGACCAGGAACTGTTGATGATGGAACCCGTCAGTATTTATCCGACCAAATTGCCTTTCTTGCTGATCATGACAGTGAAAAAGTGCGTAGCGTTAGTTTGAACATTTTGTCCCGTTGGAACAAAAACGGTCAATATACGGAAGTTATCAGGGGCGGTTTGACCGATGATGCGGCCGTCGTGCGTGAATCGGCAGCTTATGCCCTGGTAGGCCACAAGAACGTCAACCAAACGCTCATAGACTCTTTGCTATCTGTTGCGATCAACGATCAAGAGCTAGAGCAGGCCAGACGAGGTGCTGTGCTCGCTTTGAAGGGTATGCCCATTACTGACTTTGAGCGTCAGCAAGTTATGGATGCAGAACTCGATATGGACACTGTCCGGCGCTAGGTCTTCGGTAAGTCCCCGCATTTTTTCATAGGCGCGGTATCTTGCGCTCAGTTCGATACACTATGTGTCAACGCATAGGTGTCAGATACGATCCCGATGAATTCTCCCTACTTCAATAAGACCCGGCTCAGAGCGCTTAGTGAATATGCCAATGAGCAGCTGCAGTGCAAAAATTTTTCAGGCATAGCCTGGAGCTTGGAGCATCGTGGTGAGATTGTTTCCGAAGATTTCTTGGGTTTTGCAGATCATGCATTGAGTAAACCTGTGGGTAGCGACACGCTGTACCGCCTGTACTCAATGACTAAGCCTGTTATTTCGGTACGCTGCCTTCAGCTTCTGGAGCAAGGGCGCCTGAGGCTGGATGATCCAATAAGTCGCTGGATACCCGCCTTCTCGCAGCAACGTGTTCTTTGTGCAAACGGTAGCTTAGAGCCGTTAAACAGACCCATTACGGTTGAAGACTTACTGACTCACCGCTCGGGCTTGTCCTACGACTTTTTAATTGATTGCCCGGTTGCGGAGCTCTACCGGGAAAAAGATTTAGCCGGTGACGGCGCTCGAAGCTTAAAAGAGTTGGTTGAGCAATTGGCTTATCTGCCTCTTGCCTCACAGCCTGGATCTCGCTGGTACTACAGTTATGCAACCGATGTACTTGCTCACTTAATTGAATGCATTACACAGCGATCGATTGCAGAGAATTTAAAGAGCTCGCTTTTTGAGCCACTGAACATGACGGACACCGGTTTTTTTGTGAACCATAAAGATCAGCACCGTGTTGCAGAGATGTTCGGGCAAAGGGAGTTGGGTGATGTTGATAATGGTGAATGCGCAGGCAACGACCTGCTGGCGATGAATGTCGAGCCGAGCTACCCAATGGCCGAAAATACCGGGTTCTCCCGAGGCGGTATTGGCCTGTTCTCGACCATGAGAGATTATCAGCGGTTTATGCCGGTGTTAATGCACGGAAACACCGAGGAGGGTGCTCCCCTATTATCTAAGCCCACGCTGGATATGCTTTGGGAAAATCGTCTAAGCGATTCGCAAATGCCTATAAGAATAGGCGATCGTGCTTATCACGGTTACGGTTGGGGATTAACTGGCAGAGTCATGGCCGATTCGGCAAGTGCCAGTCTCGTCTGTGTCCCCGGTGAAGGTGGTTGGGCGGGCGCTGCTTCTACCTACTTCTGGATCGATCGACAAAATGCGGTTAGTGGAATTGTTATGGCTCAATATTTGGGGTCAGCGATACCGTTGGGCCCAGATATGCAGAGCCTTGCGTATAGCGCGTTCTGTAACCGCCTTCCCGGCTAGGTATTAGCCGGAGCGGATTCCTTCAGCGCTGTTGCCAGACGCCCGGATAGCTCAAAGGCCTCTTTTGCTGCAGCCACATCCCTGGAGTTATCTACCTCAGGCCAGCCTTGCGCATGATTGACCAGCAGGTCGCTTAAAAACTGTATGTGGTCATCGCGCTCATTAAGACACGGTATGTACTGAAAGCGTTCACCGCCGTTCTCTTCGAAATATTCCCGATTCTCACCACTAATTTCTTCAATCGTTTCCAGACAATCAGCTGAGAAAGCCGGACAGAGTACATCGATAGATTTATAACCTTCGCCCGGTAGTTGTTTCATGGTTTCATCGCAATACGGGCGTAACCACTCTTCGCGTCCTACTCGGGACTGAAAAACGACTCTGATTTCATCCGGCTTTATGCCGAGCTCTTCTGCCAGCAGTCGAGAAGTTTTGTGGCAAAGGCAGTGGTAAGGGTCACCGGATAAGAGATAGCGCTTGGGAATTCCGTGATAAGAGGTGACGAGCAAATCTCCCCGACCGTTCTCAGCCCAGCTCTCACGCACGGTGGCCGCCAGAGCTTGCACATAGGCTTTGTGATCACAAAATTGATTGATGAAACGCAACTCTGGAATCCAGCGAGTTCGTTGCATGCGTTCTGCCACAGCATCGAATACGGAGGCTGTAGTGGTGCCCGAATACTGCGGATACATGGGCAGAATGATCAGTCGACGGACATTTTGCGCCTCAAGCTTTGTGATCGCACTATCGATAGATGGATTGCCGTAGCGCATACCAAGCTCGACCACGACATCGTCGCCAAATCGCTTTTGCAGCTCAGTTCTAATTGCCTGTGTCTGTGACTGAGAGATGCTCAGCAGCGGTGAGCCGGTCTCCTCAGACCACACTTCCTCATAGGCCTTGGCACTCTTAGAGGGTCGCACCCGAAGGATCACCCCGTGCAGGATGATATTCCAAAGCCAGCGTGGTAACTCTATGATTCGAGGGTCGCTGAGAAATTGGGCAAGGTATCGTCGTACAGGCTTGGTCTCAGGTGCCTCTGGCGTGCCCAGATTGACGACAAGAACGCCCATGCGCTCCCCGGTTCCGTGTTCGTAATTCGGTGTGCCAATATATTTCATGAACGAGAAGAGAGACTGTTGGGAGTAGATAGAAGAGCTTTTACGCTTAATATCGGGATTTGGAGTTCAGAGGCACATATCCTACAACCGTGCCTCAAATCAGGCGCAAGATGCGCAAGAGCTAGTAAACTGCCCTCTACAGGTAGTATAACCCTAGCCTAAGCCAGATATGAAACGTCTTCAAAGGCGCTTTTCGGCTCTGTTTTTCCACAATTAGGATTCAACAGCTGCTGTTATTCAGCTTTTGCGACTGAGGTGTGTTTTGTCATTAATCATAGCTGTACCCCATGAAAGTCGTCCCAGTGAACGTCGTGTCGCGTTAGACCCGTCACGTGCAGAACGCTTGATTCAAAGTGGTTTGCAGGTGCACATACAAGCAGAATGTGGTCATGCGGCTAGTTTTCATGACGAGGATTATCACGGCGCTGTTGTCAAAGAATCGTTCGCAGATGTTGTTGCCAGTGCAGACATCGTTCTCAAAGTGGTGTGCCCAACGGTCGAAGAAATAGAGCTTATGCCGCGTGGGTGCCTACTAATCTGCATCATGTCGGCGTTTCAACACACCGATGAAGTCATTGCTTTGCGTGATCGGCAAATTACGCTGCTGGCTATGGATCATCTGCCCAGAACAACGCGGGCTCAACCCATGGACGCATTATCATCACAGGCAACGGTGGCTGGTTACAAAGCAGCGCTTCTAGCGGCTGAGTTATCTCCTCGACTGTTTCCTATGCTTACGACAGCTGCAGGAACTATCCGCCCGTCTCGCGTATTGGTGATCGGGGCCGGTGTGGCTGGCTTGCAGGCAATTGCTACGTCCAAACGGTTGGGTGCGCAAGTGGATGCCTATGACATTCGGCGTGCCGCTAAAGAGCAAATAGAATCAGTGGGTGCGCGAATGATCGACACTGGCGTGGAGGTTGAGGGCGCTGGTGGTTTTGCCCGCGCACTGCGTAAAGATGAAAAACAGAAACAACATGATGCGCTGGCTGAGCATCTGGCTAAAGCTCACGTTGTAATCTGCGCTGCTGCGATTCCTGGTAGACGTGCACCGCAAATAATCACTGAGGATATGGTTGACGGCATGCTGCCCGAATCGGTCATTGTGGATATGGCGGCATCCTCCGGTGGTAATTGTGAGCTTACTCGTATCGGTGAGCATTACTATCACCACGAAACGCTTATCGTGGGTCCGTTGAATCTTCCCAGTCACGGCGCTGTACACGCCAGTGAGATGTACTCAAGAAACGTATACAACATGCTTGAATTGATCATCCACGATGGTGAAGTCAATTTAAACGCCGATGATGAAATTGTTTCCGGATGTGTATTGCTGCACGATGGTCAGATCCATCACGAGGGCACTGCCAAACTTCTTGATGTGGAGTGTTTTCCTTTTGGTGGTGTTATACATCGAGCCCATGAAATGCCTGATCAAACAGCGGGATGGTTGAGTGATGAATCCGCTGATGATGTCAGTCAGGAAAAGCGCTCTGGCGATGACAATGCCGCAGCATCACTTAACGATAAAAGTGCAGTTGCCGTGCAACAGATCAACCCGGGTGATACGGAAGCTTCACATCAAGATACACATTCAAGCGTTGACGCAAAGAATGCTGTTGCTAGTTCTGAAGTGGATTTACTGGTTGAGGAGTCCGAACTTAGCCAGTTGGAAGACGAGCAGACCTTGGCTGATTTGCAAGCAATGGACGGTGCGACCGACCTTGATGTAGCGGCAATGTCTGAAGAACAATTACCCACTGATGATTTAACGCTCATTGAAGGCGTGGGGCCTGCTATGCAAATTCGACTCTATGAGTTCGGATATACAAGTTGGCAGCAGATTGCAGAATTGGACGATCAAAGTACCGAAAAACTATCTGTTCAGCTTGAGCTGGATAATCAAATTACAGAGCAAGATTGGTCAGGTCAGGCGAAGAAGCTGATGGAGTCGAAGCAATGAGTGGAGTAAGCGGGCTTTATCTCGTACTGTTAGCCGGGGTCGCTGGCTATGTCCTGATTGCGCGTGTGCCGTCTATTTTGCATACACCGATGATGTCAGGCTCGAACTTTATCCATGGCATTGTTCTGGCTGGGGCCATGCTGGCATTAGGAGGAGCTGATACCTTCTTAGAGCAAGTTATCGGATTTATCGCTGTGGCTGCAGCTTCAGCTAATGTTGTCGGAGGGTTTGTAGTCACCGATAGAATGTTGGCATTGTTTGATAAAGCGACGATAAAGAAAGGCAACTACGCCGGTATCTCCCCGCTGACGATCAAGTCTACTGTTGAGACTTCAGACTCCGCACAGTCAGATGACGTGAGCAAAATCGCATGAACGATACAGTGCCTTTAGCTCTTCAGCTTGCGTGGTTTGTCACGACACTGCTTTTCATTGTGGGCTTACGACGTTTAAGTTCTCCCAACAACGCGCGCTCCGGTATCTGGTTGGCGGGGCTGGGAATGCTCATCGCTATTGCATCGATGTACTTTCATCCCGAGTTGCGTCAAAACCAAGTTTTGATTTTGGCTGCAATGAGTATTGGCGGGGGTATCGCATTACTTCACGCGCAACGTATCGACATGACCCGCATACCTCAGATGATAGCTTTATATAACTCTCTGGGTGGTATTGCTGCTGGCGCAATAGCCATGCTTGTATTATTAAATGTTTCAGAGCATGGCGTGCTGGTTAAATCTCTGGCTGTTCTGGGCGGTCTTATCGGGTGCATTGCATTTTCGGGTAGCTTGTTTGCCTACTTACGATTGCGCGGTTATTTCTCGCGTCGTTCAGGCTTTGCTCAGCGGCAGGTGGCCTACATAGCCAGTGGTGCGTTGGTGATGTTGTTAGGATTGATTCTCGCTGCATCCTCCACAGCGCATCCGGTGTTGTTACTTCTGTTTGTAGGGTTGGCAATTTGTTTTGGCATCCTAATGACCTTGCCTACCTCCGCCGCAGACATGCCTGTCTTGATTTCACTCTATAACGCTCTGACCGGTTTAGCTGTTGCCTTTGATGGATTTGTTCTCGAAAACCCAGCAATGGTTGTGGCCGGAACCATCGTATTTGCAGCCGGGTCTTTGCTGACTCGTTTGATGGCGAGAAGTGTCAATAGGCGCTTGAGTGAGATAATGTATTCCGGCTTCGGGATCACTGACGAAGCAGAAGCTACATCAACTGACAAAGATCATGTCAACACGATTGATTCACGAGATGCTGCTGTAGATATGGCCTATGCAGGTCGGGTGGTCATTGTGCCGGGTTATGGTATGGCGACAGCTCAGGCGCAGCATAAGTTGCGTGAGCTGACACAGCTTTTGGATGAACGCGGAGTACAAACGAGTTTTGCCATTCACCCTGTTGCCGGACGTATGCCTGGACATATGAATGTCTTATTGGCCGAAGCGGGTGTCCCGTATGAAAAGATTCAGGATCTGAGTGATATAAACGCGGAGTTTTCTCAGGTGGATGTGGTTTTGGTTGTTGGTGCTAACGATATCGTTAACCCCGCGGCACGCGACGACGCAGATTCGCCATTGTTTGGTATGCCTGTACTGGATGTTGATAGCGCAAAGCGTGTCATCGTCTTAAAGCGTGGTGACGGCACCGGCTACGCCGGTGTTGAGAACCCCTTGTTATTCGCGCCTGTGACCCGGGTTCTATTTGGTGATGCGCGGGACTCTGTGCAGGATCTTATCCTGGCGATCAAAGGCTTAGAATAAGCAGGCGTTTTCAATCAACGGTTCGGTGATTCCGCCAGAAAAGCCTGCATGGGATCTAGCTCGAATATACGGCTCGAGCGTATGAGATAAGTCGGGCCTAAGTTACGGTTTTTCGTCGAAATTTTGTCGTGATAACCGCTTGACACGGTCGTTTTTATTCCAGCTTATGCACAGTTGCGAAAAAGCGTTGATTGATAAGATGTTTTGGTGTAGTTGAGCGTGAGATTACGTAAATAATGGCTCGTAACTATCTGAAAATAATAACTAAAATGGCTTTGTTCAAATAATATGCAATTTGATGAGGCTGTTTACGCTTGTGCATTTCAGGTGAAAATTAGAAGGTTTTCCACAACCTTATCCACAGATTTTGTGGATAAAGGGGTGGCTTATTGGCGCCAATGAATCAACTCACGCTGACGCCAGCCAAATACGGCGCAATTTTTCCAGTACTCGAACGGGGGCTAGCATTTGAATAGGCTAGTTCAGGTGGCTGTTCCATCGCCTTTGTACGGGGTATTTGATTACCGCTGGAAGCAACACCTGCCGATAATTCCCGGCTCCCGGGTTTTAGTCCCCTTTGGGCGACGCTCGGTAACCGGCGTTGTCGTTGATGAAATTGAACAGAGCAGTGTTCCGGAAAGTAAATTGCGCGCCGTTCATAAGGTTTTTGATACCGAACCTGTTCTTCCACCGGACATCATGAATCTGCTTCAATGGGCGAGCCGCTATTACCACCACCCCTTGGGTGAGGTGCTGAGTTCAGCCTTACCGGTATTGCTCCGCCGTGGTAAGGCCTGTGAACTGGCTGAGCAGGAATTCTATCGTTGGCTACCTACAACCTCTGACACTGAGCATCAGAAGGGTGGAGCCGTGCAGCAACAGCTGATAGCGTGTTTACGTGAACGCAAAGGGCAAGCGGTTCCTGCGGCAAATTTGCGTTTAATCAGCCCGCGCTGGCGAGCCTCTCTTAAAGCATTGATTGAGCGAGGCTGGGTTGGTGTCGAACAAGTCAGCCAGCTTCCATCGAATACAGCCATAGGCGAGGCTCCCAACTTACTAGCGGAACAGGCAGACGCCGTCGATAAGATCCACAAGTGTCTTGGCAAGTTTCAGGGTTTCCTTTTAAAAGGCGTCACCGGCAGTGGCAAAACTGAGGTTTATCTTCGCTGTATCGAGGAGGCCAGCGCGCGAGGGTTGCAATCACTCGTGCTGGTTCCAGAGATTTCACTAACACCACAATTAATGTCTCGTTTTGAGCACCGTTTAAGCGGGTGTCTTGTCAGTCTTCATTCGGGATTAAACGACACAGAGCGATTGCAGAATTGGGTGTGTGCCGCCAAGGGGCATGCTGACGTGGTCATTGGTACGCGTTCATCCATATTGGCGCCAATGCCCAAGCTGGGTCTTATTGTGGTCGATGAAGAACATGATGGCTCTCTAAAGCAGCAGGACGGTTTCCGATATCACGCGCGCGATCTGGCCATGATGAGGGCACGTGACATGAGTTGTCCGGTGGTTTTAGGGACGGCCACGCCGTCGTTTGAAAGTTTGAATAATGTCAGGGCTGGTCGATTAGTGGAGTTGCCACTTCGACAGCGTGCGGGTGATGCTGTGCCGCCGACCCTGGCTTTAGTGGACATACGCCGTCGCAAGTTGATCGAAGGCATGAGTGATCGCCTGATGGATCATATAAAGTCTCATTTGGAGGACGATGGTCAGGCGCTGGTATTCATCAATCGACGGGGCTTTGCGCCGACTCTACTGTGCAATGACTGTGGCGCTGCTGCTGACTGTCGTCGCTGCGATGCGCACATGACCGTTCATGTTAGAACCAATCAGTTGCGTTGCCACCATTGTGGGTCTGAACGGCAGATGCCAGTGGTGTGTGATAGCTGTGCTTCGGAAAATCTGGATCGAGTCGGTTACGGGACTGAGCGCATTGCAGATGCTCTGGTTGAGGCTTTTCCAGATGTGAGAGTGGCCAGAATTGATCGGGACAGCACGAGACGTAAAGGTGCTTTAGAGAAACAATTGGATCGTGCGATTTCCGGGGAGGCGAGAATTCTTGTTGGCACACAAATGCTCGCTAAAGGACATCATTTCCCCAAGTTGACTCTGGTGTGCATACTCGATGCGGACCGCGGGCTGTTCGGTACTGACTTTCGCTCGCTGGAGCACATGGGGCAGTTGATTGTTCAAGTTGCCGGTCGAGCCGGTCGTGAGTCGCGTGCTGGAACCGTTCTTATCCAAACGAGAAACCCTGATAACCCGATGCTTCAGACACTGGTGAAGGAAGGGTATGAACCGTTTGCAAATGTGGCCATGGATGATCGAAAGATGGCTGAACTGCCGCCGTTTTCGTTTATGGCCTTGGTACGTGCAGAAGCGGTTGATGCGCGCGAGGCGCATGCGTTCCTGCTACAAGTGGCTGAGTCCTTGGAATTGCACAAAGCTGGAACCTTAGACGTGATGGGACCTGCACCTGCTCCGATGGAGCGTTTGGGAGGTCGTTTTCGTGCGCAACTATTATTGCAGTCAAACAAACGATCTACGTTGAATGACAGCTTGTTTCGATTAAGCACCGGTATCGATCAATTGCCCGGTGCACGAAAATGTCGTTGGTCAATTGATGTGGACCCTGTAGATCTTTTTTAGAAACTTAAAAATAGCGACTATGTTCGATACCTGATCTTTGAATTACGTATTGAAGCGGGTCGGGCATGAGCGGTGCTAAACTTAGTGCCATAGAACTTGCGTAAATTGAACCGTGAAAGAACAAATCGAACAGCAACTGGCGGAAGCCTTGTCCGTCCTGCAATCTGACGGGACGGTTCCGTCAGAGCTAAGTCCGCAGATAAGCGTCACACGAACCAAAGATGCCAGTCACGGTGATTTTGCAAGCAACCTTGCAATGATGCTCGCTAAGCCTGCTAAACGTGCACCACGAGATATTGCTCAGGCTTTGATTGATGCTTTGCCTAAGTCCGATTCCATTAAAGACGTGGTCATTGCCGGCCCTGGTTTTATCAATTTTTTCCAAGCTGATGACGCACAATCCGCGGTTGTAAAAAATGTGCTGGAGCAGGGCGCGACGTTTGGACACAGCGATATCGGGGCTGGTCAGTCTGTCCAGGTGGAATTTGTTTCGGCCAACCCGACCGGCCCATTACATGTGGGGCATGGTCGTGGTGCTGCGTTAGGTGCATCCATCGCGAATCTTCTGAAAGTCAGCGGTTTTAATGTGCAGCGTGAATACTATGTTAACGATGCCGGACGTCAGATGGACATTCTGGCAACCAGTGTTTGGCTGCGATACTTAGCGTTGATGGGAGAAGAATTTAACTTTCCGTCAAACGGCTACAAGGGCGACTACATTCTTGAAATAAGCCAAGGGTTAATAGACTCGCATGCAGACAGGTTTCATCAGGGAAGTCAGGTAGTCTTTGCGGATATCGTTGCTGACGATCCACAAGGTGGCGATAAAGAAAAGCACATAGATGAGCTAATCGCTCGCGCGAAAGATTTATTGGGGGATGAAAGCTATCGCGTAGTGTTCGATGCCGCATTGGATTCCATCCTTAACGATATCCGGGAAGACCTCGGCGAATTCGGCGTTGTGTACGATAACTGGTTCAGTGAGCGCAGCTTAACTGACGACGTGTCGCGAGTTGTCGAGAAGCTGGATAAGTCTGGACATCTTTACGTTAAAGAAGGGGTCACCTGGTTCCGCTCTACTGATTTCGGTGATGACAAAGACCGACCCGTCGTTCGCGCCAATGGGCAGACCACGTACTTTGCGTCAGACATCGCCTACATCGATAACAAGATGCAGCGTGGCTTTGATCAGGTCCTCTACGTATTCGGAGCAGATCACCATGGATATACGGCACGTATGTATGCTGCTTGTGAGGCCTTGGGACATTCAAGGGAGCGTCTTGAATTCCTGCTCATTCAATTTGCCATATTGTTTCGTAATGGCGAGCGGGTTCAGATGTCTACCCGTTCCGGATCGTTCGTGACTATTCGTGAGCTTCGGGAAGAGGTCGGTAAGGATGCGGCTCGGTATTTCTACGTCATGCGTAAATATTCGCAGCATCTGGACTTCGATCTTGATCTGGCGAAATCTCAGTCCAATGACAATCCCGTGTATTACGTTCAATACGCCTATGCGCGAATCTGCAGTGTTTTCCGTCAGCTTGAGCAACGTCAATTAGACTTTGACGAGGCCGCCGGATTGGCCGCTTTAGGGCGTTTAACGGAAACTTCTGAAACAGATTTAATGACGCTTTTGGCGACATTTCCTGAGTTAATTCAACGAGCTGCGTTGGCGCATGAGCCCCATCAGCTAACTGGGTACTTGCGAGATCTTGCAAATGGTCTACATAGTTACTACAACGCGCATAAAGTGCTCGTTGAAGATGACGAGTTGCGCCATGCACGTTTGTGCCTGTTGAAAGCAGTTCGTCAGGTACTAGGCAATGGACTCGCTTTAATTGACGTGTCGACACCAGAGGTTATGTAACAAATGTCGAGTGACCCGACTGCTTCCAGTAGCCGCTTTTTCGTGCTGGCCCTTGGCCTGCTCGTCGGGTTTGTTATCGGCTTTGTTTTGTTGCTCTCCCGACTACCGATGGACTCCACATTAAGTGACTTCGCGCTGAGCGAGACTCGGCCGGAATCCATCAGCGGCGACAACTATCAGTTCTACTCCATTCTTGAGGACCAGACGGTTCAGAGAAACGAAACAATACTGCCGTCTCCCGTTGCGCCCTTGCAGAATATTCCCCCGGCGACACGCGTCGTACCTGGCAACGTCCAAAGTATTTCTGCTAGAAACTTAGCCGCGGAAAGTTATGCGGAAATTCCAGCGAGTAATCTTGGGCAGGAGTCTTACTATCTGCAAGCTGGCAACTTCCGCCGATCGGCAGAAGCTGAACAGACCCGAGCGGCTGTGCTCTTGCTGGGGTTGGAAGCCTTCATTGTCGTTCGACGTGACAGCGACGGTTCCACCGGCCACCGAGTGCGCATCGGCCCGTTCTTTGACCAGATCAAAGTCACCAACGCCAAAAAGCGCCTGCAAAAAGGCGGCATCAACTACAAACTCATCCGCGTCACCGGCTAGCCAGCGGGTCGGACCATCATAGGTCGTTGTTTTAATTTAAATTTACGGCTAATTCGCAGCCTCCAGCACCCTTAATCAACCTTTTTGACCTGCGAAAACCCCTGTTTAAGCGGCCGTTTGAACTTCTAACCTCTTACTTTTGGTGATTGCATAAGCTCTCGTACAGCGGTTAAAGTGATTGTCAGCTCCAGCATGAGGCAGGAGTCGATAGACGAAAAAGTCGAATTTTGTTCCATGGAGGGAACACGATGGCAAGAGCGAACCGCCATTTTATCGCTGGGCAGGTGTGGCACATCACGCAGCGTTGTCACCAAAAGCACTTTCTACTCAGGTATCAAGTTGATCGACGCCGATGGCTGTATTGGCTTTATCAAGCGAGGCGCCGATACGGGTTGAGTGTACTCAACTACATCGTCACGTCTAATCACATTCATTTGCTTGTCCACGATCATGGCAATGATTCCATCTCTAAAGCGATGCAGCTTATCTCCGGACGCACGGCGCAAGAGTTCAACAAACGGCATGGCCGCACAGGTGCGTTCTGGGAGGATCGTTATCACGCAACGGCGGTACAAACGAATGAACACCTAGCACGGTGTCTGACGTATATAGACCTGAATATGGTGCGTGCCGGTGAGGTATCGCACCCGGAAGAGTGGTCTTGCAGCGGCTATCACGAGACAAAGCACCCTAGACGGCGCGGTGCGAGGATCGATTATGAGAGGGTGAAAGGTATGCTTGGCTTCGATTGCATGAAGGAATTCTTGAAAGCTCGTGAGGCGTGGATAGACGCTGAGCTCATAAGAGGTCAGCTTAAGCGCGAATCTCTTTGGACAGAAAGCGTGGCTGTAGGCAACCTGGAATACGCCTTGAAGATGAAGCGAGCAATGTCGTTTAGCAATCCGGGTCGTCGTGCGACATTGGAGTCCGGTTGTTATGCCGTCCGCGAAGTCGAGGCTTATTACTGCGCTTGAGGCAGTACAATTAGCTGAATTCTCTCCCCCTAATTGAGCTCTTTTAGGGGGAGATTCCCATGTTTAACGCCAAAAAACGACTTGTATTGGTCGTTAATGTTAATTTAATCAACTGGTTATGATGGTCCGACCCGGGAAGTCCGGAAAAGAATTGCATCGCTTGGTGGATGGCTGCTTGTTGTTGGACCAACATCGCCTGAGACGTCAGGTGAAGCGTGTTGCTGCATTAGATGCTGAGGATGAAAATCGTCTGCGCTTCATGCAGCGAGTGGAGGCATCCAGTGCCAAGCGTCAGGTGCGTGCTGAGAATTTACCTAAGCCAGTCTACGCCACCGAACTACCAGTTGTTGAGCAGCGTGAGGACATTCTTAACGCCATAAAAAACCATCAGGTAGTCATCCTATGTGGTGAAACGGGATCTGGGAAAACCACGCAGTTACCGAAAATTTGTCTGGAGGCCGGTCGGGGAGTTGCAGGGCTCATTGGCCATACGCAACCACGTCGAATAGCTGCGCGCACCGTTGCTTCAAGAATTGCCAGTGAGTTGGACAGCAATATTGGAGAGTCAGTCGGCTTTAAAATTCGTTTTAGCGATCAGGTCAGTGATCGTACTTACGTAAAACTCATGACCGATGGAATTCTGTTAGCGGAAATTCAGAATGATCCGTGGCTCAATCAATATGACACGCTCATCATTGATGAAGCGCACGAACGATCTCTGAATATTGATTTTTTGTTGGGCTACTTAAAACGTCTTCTGCAAAAAAGAAAAGACTTAAAGCTCATTATTACGTCGGCAACGATTGACCCGGAACGCTTTGCTTATCATTTTAACAATGCGCCCATCATCACCGCGGAGGGTAGAACCTATCCGGTTGAATTACGTTACGCGCCGCCGGAAGCCGAGTCAGATTCACTAGACGATATCGATA
The DNA here is from genome assembly GCA_020627685.1 of Granulosicoccus sp. Taxonomy (GTDB): domain Bacteria; phylum Pseudomonadota; class Gammaproteobacteria; order Granulosicoccales; family Granulosicoccaceae; genus Granulosicoccus. The sequence goes on from JAHDGK010000001.1 coordinate 193,201, forward strand.
TGCCAACGGCTATTGTTCAAGCATGCGAAACACTGCTGCAGGAACGCCAGCACGACATACTCGTCTTTCTCAGTGGCGAGCGAGACATCAGAGAGATGGCAGACATCTTAGGTAAGCAGTCATCGCACAATCGAACCTTTAGAGGTGTTGAAATTCTACCGCTGTTTTCTAGACTGTCCAACGCTGAGCAAAATCGTATATTTCAATCTCATAACACCCCGCGAATAGTATTGGCAACCAACGTTGCAGAAACATCACTAACCGTTCCGGGAATTCGTGCAGTCGTTGATCCGGGTTATGCACGCGTCTCCCGTTATAGTGTGCGAAGTAAAGTACAAAGACTCCCCATAGAAAAAGTCTCACAGGCATCGGCTAATCAACGTAAAGGCCGGTGTGGACGAGAGGCCCCAGGGGTTTGTATTCGACTGTATTCCGAAGATGATTTTGACTCTCGTGCAGAGTTCACTGAGCCTGAAATACTCAGAACCAACTTGTCTTCAGTTATCTTGCAAATGGCCTCCATGAAGCTTGGCAAGATTGATGATTTTCCTTTTGTAGAAGCACCTGAATCTAAATTCATTAATGATGGATATCGAACACTTCAGGAACTGGCGGCTTTAGATGAAAAACGTCAGTTGACCCCCTTGGGTAAGCGACTCGCTCGTCTACCTATTGATCCGCGTTTAGGAAGAATGCTTCTCGCTTCAGCCGATGAAGGGTGTGTTAGTGAAGTTCTAACTATCGTTAGCGCATTGTCCATTCAGGATCCACGTGAGCGACCTTTTGATAAACGTCAGGCAGCTGATGAGCAGCATGCTGAGTTTAATACCGAAACATCAGACTTTGCTGCTTGGTTAAATCTATGGAATTTTGTGCAAGTACAGAAGGGGAATCTGTCGAACTCGCAGTTTCGAAAAATGTGCAAACAGCGTTTTCTCTCTGCATTGCGCATCATCGAATGGATGGACGTACGTAAACAACTTGAACGACTGTGCAAGGAATTAGACTTAAAGCAAAGTAGTAGCGAAGCCTCTCTCGATAATGTGCATCGCGCTTTGCTAAGTGGTTTGCTTGCGAATGTCGCAATAAAAACCGATAAAAAAGGATATTTGGGTACTCGTAACAGACACCTAAATGTATTCCCGGGGTCCGGGCTTTTTAAGAAAGGCCCTAAATGGATCATGGCCGCAGAAATCGCTGAAACCAGTAAGTTGTATGCAAGACAAGTAGCTGGAATTCAACCTGACTGGATCGAAGCACAGGCTGAACACTTGCTGCAGTACAGTTATCGCGATGCACATTGGCAGCGAAAAAAGGGAACCGTTGGAGCATGGGCCCAATCAACCTTATACGGCCTTATCATTAACCCGAAAAAAGGCGTTAACTACGCGCGAATAAACCCACAGGAATCACGGCAGATATTTATCCGTGATGCACTTGTCGCAGGTGAGCTCGTAACCCGAGGGGAGTTTCATCGATATAACCAGTCGCTGTTAGATGAAGTCACAACGCTTGAGGAAAAGTCACGCCGTCGCGACATTGTTGTAGACCCGGAAGAGTTGGTGAGATTTTACGATGCCATCGTTCCGGACACTATTTGCACGGCCAGTGATTTTGAAAAGTGGCGAAAGACTTACGAGACTGAACACCCGCGAGGATTGTACTTTGCACGCGAACAGCTACTGACCGATGATGCTGTGGAAGTCAGTAATAAGGACTACCCCGATCAAATTGAAATGAGCGGCATGGTGTTGCCATTGAAGTATCACTTTGCACCAGGACAAGATGATGATGGAGTGACCTTAATCTGTCCTGTAGAAGTGTTGAACCGGGTGTCCAGCGCGCGATGTGAGTGGCTTGTGCCAGGCATGATAGAAGAGAAAATAACGCTGTTAATAAAAGCGTTACCAAAATCGCTACGAAGAAATTTTGTCCCCGCTCCAGACTACGCGAGTGCTGCATCAGCAGCGATGAACGCCGAGGAAGGTTCATTGCTGGGTGGTTTGTCTCGCCAATTGCATCGCATGACCGGGGTGAAAGTGACTCAAGAGGATTGGGACTCCGGCAATTTACCTCAACACTTAAAAATGCGCTTTGTTGTGGTGGGTAACAACGGTCAGGAACTGAGAAGCGGCAGAGATTTGCAAGCACTGCAAGATGCTTATGTGGGAGAAGTTGAAGAGACCTTACTTCGCTTTAGTGACAATAGTATTGAGCGAGACAACGTAAGCGATTGGAATTTTGGAGACTTGCCTAACAGTGTTGATATTGAAAAAAGTGGCATGACACTACAAGGTTTTCCGGCCCTCCTTGAACAAGAAAAAGGGGTAGGAATAAAACTCTTTGCCACCGAACATGCGGCTAGAACATCGATGCCGGTCGGGCTTCGCGCGTTGTACCGCGAAGTGTTGAAAGATGAAGTTCGCTACTTACATCGAAAGCTCCCGGGCATCGATGTACTTGCATTGCGATTCACGCCTTTTGGCAGTAAGCAATTACTAATTGGTGACATCGTCAATGCTGCCATCGATGAAGTGTTTATCGATAAAAAACACCTGCCGCGAACCCGTGATGCTTTTATTGAGCAACTCAATGTCGGTAAACCCAAATTAGTCTCTGTTGCCGGACAGTTTTGCGACACGCTTGGTCGGGTATTTGAACAGCACCGACAAGTGGCAAAGCGTTTGGAAAAGTCTATGTCCCTAAGCTGGATTGAACCTGCTGGCGATATCAAAGACCAGATAGCTGCTTTGATGTATCCGGGGTTTGTTACCGCAACGGGTTTATCAAGGATGAATCGATTGCCTGTGTACTTTCAAGCTATGGACAAACGTCTGGATGCAATAGATAGATCACCTGATAAAGACAGACGTAGACGCGCTGAGCTACTCCCGGTGTGGGAGAGCTTCAAAGAATTGCCGCTCAATCGGGATGATGATCCTGACTATGTCGAGGCGCGCAAAGCGGTTCGATGGAGCTTTGAAGAGTTGAGAATATCGTTATTTGCCCAAGACTTAGGGACTGCGGAAAAAGTCTCTGTTTCACGTCTGGAGAATCGCGTTGAGGAGCTGGTGAAATGGATGCCGAAACTTTGACGTTTTTTAATGAAATTCCCTTGCGAGCTTGAAAATCGCGTCTAGACTCCTTCGATAGACATTATTTTCTTTGAGGTAGTCCATGAACAAGGTACTCGCAGGTTTGGTCTTGCTGGCTGGATCCACACAGGCGTTTGCCGGCGGGCTTGATCTTGCGCTTAGCAACGACACTGCAAATCTTTCCATCACGCTTAATCAGGATCCTTTCCTGACTGAGAACAGCCCCTACAACGATGGTGGTGCTGAGCTTGCAGTGGGTGGCTTCATTAGCGAGGCTGGCGATAATATCTTGCATGCGACAATCCTCGCACGAGGCGTAAGAACCTCTCTGACTTCGCAGTATCAAGTGAGCGCCGGTATGAAGTTGATCGGTGGTGAAATTGAAGTGGGTACTGCTGTTGCAGATGTCACCGAAAGCGAATCGGTGGGTGCCCTCGCGCTCGGTTTTCAAGCTGGCATGGTCATTCCTTCCAGCTACAACCCGGTGGAGTTGAGCTTTGAAGGTTTTTACGCACCCAGCATTACCAGTTTCTCCGATGCCGAGCGATTTGGTGAGCTCACTGCAAGACTTCAGGTAGAAGTTATGCCACGGGCCCGGGCGTACGTTGGATATCGACGCATGCTATTTGATACGAACGATGCAGACAACGTTCGCTTAGATCGCAATGTTCATTTCGGTCTCAGTATTTCATTCTGATCTATCTGTTAAACGAATCTATTGGGTAAACGCAGCTTCGCCTAGAGTCTGCGGTGAGTTTGACTGTCGGTGGTAAGCTAAGCGGGTTTAACAACCTGCGGCTTATCGAATGGACACAGCGGAGAACGGAATAGCGGAACTTCGCTCAATCATGCGGCGATTGCGTGACCCGGAAACGGGTTGTGCCTGGGATGTACAGCAAACTTTTTCAAGTATTGCCCCCTTCACTGTAGAAGAAGCTTATGAGGTTGCGGACGCTATAGAGCGCGATGATCTGGACGATCTAAAAGACGAACTGGGAGATTTGCTCTTTCAGGTCGTTTTCCACTCGCAAATGGCCAGTGAAATAGGTGCCTTTGATTTTGACGATGTGACTCGTTCCATCGTCGAAAAGATGATACGGAGACACCCGCATGTTTTTAGTGATGCCAACTACCAATCAGAGGCCGAACTAAAGGCGGCGTGGGAAGCGATAAAATCTCAAGAGCGGGCAGAAAAAAAAGCACTTAAACCAAAACAGGAAGAACTGCTACCTTCAGCCTTGGATGGTGTTGCTGCGAATTTACCTGCACTTAAACGTGCGGACAAAATTCAGAAGAGAGCCGCTCGAGTCGGATTCGACTGGCCGGAAGTGTCTTCGGTGTGGGATAAATTGGATGAGGAGATTGGAGAGGTTAGAGAGGCTATCGATTCCCAATCCCAGGCAGCAATTGAAGATGAAATCGGGGACCTGCTATTCACCGTTGTTAATTTAGCCAGGCACTGTTCGGTTGACTCTGAAGTTGCATTGCGCCGAGCCAGCGCAAAGTTTGAATCACGTTTTCGACGTGTTGAGGAGCTAGCGTCATCCCGTAAGCAAACACTCAATGCTATGGAGCTAAGTGAGTTAGATGCCCTTTGGGATGACGCTAAACGAGAGTCGTAGAACGTCGACGCAGGCGATTTAGAATTTTAGCCTTCTCGTCCACCGGGTCTGCCGGCTGAGCTGATAGGTGGTACACGCTGCAAGTTGTTAATTAGCGTATTTTTCGCTTTGAGCGCCCCGATCAATGCTTCATCATGGTTGTATATGTCGGCACGTGTATTTAATACACCCTGTTCGTCCACCCAGGTTGTCATGTAGGTCAGGTGCGTAGCAACAGGTGTTTTAAATCTGACAAGCTTCCTATCTTTATTGGCCAGATGAAATTCTATTTCTTCATCGCTGAAGCCGTCTTCGTGCAATAAAACTCTGGCCATAGTTTCAGGGTCGCTGAGACGAATACAGCCATGGCTATAAGCTCTATCATGATGTGAGAACAGTTTTTTCGCTTGTGTGTCGTGCAGGTATATATTGTATGGGTTCGGCATCATAAATTTCATGTTGCCCAAAGCATTACCCGGTCCGCTGCGTTGCTGTAAAACATACGGAAATCGATCGGCGGCATAGTCTGCTGCTGTGATTTGCTCATAAGGCACTTTAATGAGATGGTCGCCATCACGACGCATAACATCAAAATTTCGTGATTGGAGGTATCCAGGGTTCTTTCGTTCTTTTGGAATCATCTCGCGATTCGTTATGGAGCGTGGAACAGTCCATGTAGGATTGAAGACGATGTATTCCATCTCCTCACTGAACGTGGGTGTTGCATGGCGTACCTTACCCACAACCGTCGGCATGGATAGAATAGTCTTACCTTTTTTCCTGACTTGAACGGTGTAGTCGGGGATGTTCACTAAAATATGTTTTTCGCCCAGTATGCGCGGCATCCACCTCCAGCGCTCTAAGCTCAAAGCTACTGCTTGAATTTCGGACTCTACGCTTTGATTTAATGCCACCCGTGTTCTGCTATCCGGCACGCCCGTTACGGGGATACCGTTGCGTTGCTGAAATGACTCAATGGCAAATTGCAAATCTTTGGTAAACGTTGTCGAAAGCTCTGTATCTAGAGGTAATTCCCCAGTTTGAATCAAACGCAGTTGTAAACGTTCAATGTCGTTAACGGGGGATTGTTGTGCGCGCTCTTCCGTGTCCGCAACAGTAATTCGGCGTTTGCCGGATGACCGCTCATTCAATAACTTACGCATGTGCTTGGTCAGTCGGTGGTAAGCGGCTTCGTGAGGCATCAAAGACTGTAGAGCGGATTTCGCAGATATCTCGCCACGATTAACGGCGTCCAACCACTCTTCAGGATTAACTTTCGGTGCCTCGCGGAACATCTGCCGCTGCACTTTTGTGGCTTTGGTGACACCGCGCCCCAAATCTCGCGCTAGGCGCAGAAAGGCGTCATCCATTTGCCTGTCGAGATCTCCTCTTAGTGAGACTTTAAGCGTGTTCAGCTCAGTGATTGATAGTTCGTCTGCAACCGATTTACCGTAGTCAAGCTCAAGAATTTTCTTAACGGTGAACAGGATTTTTGGCAGGCCGTAGTTGTCGGAATTTAGACCGTGTGCTTCCGCATCTTTTAGCATGCTGATAAGTTGCTGCGAGTTCCCGGAGATGCCGCCGTCCATCAGCCATGGGCCGTGTTTATTAATCGAAAATTCGGACGGCTTGTTAGAAACTTGAAGCGTATTGCCGCTATTCAGAACCGTTTGGGTTGCATGAAAATCATCGACCTTTAAAGCCTCTGACAGCGTATTTGCGGCAAATGCGCCCATACCGTATACACCTGATTTATTATCAGGATGAATAGTATTGGCGTGCGAGTGGGTGAAAACAGCAAGTCCTGACATAAGAGTCAGGCACGCAAGTGTGTATTTTCGATGTGCCATGTCACTTCATGTGAATTGGGCAGGATGGCTGGGTTCCGCGCCGTTTAAAGGTCTATTGTTATTGTCAGCCTGCTGGGGTAATCGACGTTATTCGATTTCCCTTAACCCATTTATGAAGTACTTTGTTGGCTCCTGTTGAAAGTGCTAAGTCATTGGCAATCGCTTTGTGACAGCTATCTCTTTGAATCTAATCTACAACAGCTCACGCAGGCTTTGTAGATAGGCTTGTTCATCTGGTGCTCTGGATTGCCGTTGTGCTTCCCACAGGTAGAGTCCCAGTTTTTCAATCATTAAGTGTTCAACAATGTGACCTTCTCCATGTTTTAGCAGAAGTGAGCGCGTGATTGATGCGATGCCCGCGGGGCGATCAGTTCCAACTTGTTCACGCAGCGCTAAGTGCAAACTTAAATGTAAGAAGGGATTTTCATGGCCGTCTTCTGCCGTGAAGTCATGGTCTAGGAGGTCGTCCGAGCCTTCAAGTAGCTTGTGATACTCAGGATGATCCTCGAGAAGAGATGCAAGCTGCTTCTCCAGTGGTTCCAGAGATTCTCCGTTCTTGTGTTTTTGCCAGGCATGTCTAAACATCTGCCGGGTGCGGGTACGATCCTGTGTGAATAGCATTTACGTTTTATCCGCTTTTTGTTGATAGGCGTTGTCGATCACGTTCTTTGCAGCTAGTAACAAGCCTAAAGTAATAAAGGCACCTGGCGGCAGCAACGCCAGTAGCATGCCTGAGTCGGGATTAAAGAGGTGTACTGTCCAAGCGGTAGCCCTGTCGCCAAACAGAAGATCGGCCTGGTCGAGTAAAGTTCCTTGTCCGATAATTTCCCGCAGTCCACCCAACACCAGTAAGACCCAGAGAAAACCGATGCCCATAGCAAATGCATCTGTTAAGGAAGAGGGAAGGGTGTTTCGAGATGCGAAAGCTTCTGCACGCCCGATAATAAGACAGTTTGTGACAATCAACGGAAGAAAAATTCCCAGTGATGCGTGAAGTCCTGGAAGCCAGGCTTCCATCAACAGCTCTATAATGGTGACCGTCGTAGCGATGATAAGAACATAAATAGGGATTCTTATTGACGTCATTAATAAGGGGCGAGTGATTGACGTGAGGGCGTTGGCTATAACGAGTGTCAGCAGAGTCGCAATACCTAAGCCCAGCCCGTTAATAACATTATTACTGACAGCCAGTAGTGGGCAAAGGCCAAGAAGCTTCACAAGCGCCGGGTTGTCAATCCATAAGCCGCCTGACCAAAGACGATAGGTGTCTGAAGCCGGATTTACGTTATTGGTATTCATGTTTGTATGAATACCTGTTTCGAATTTGATTCATACCAGACTAAAGCGCGATGAATTGCCTTTACTACGGCTCTAGGAGTAATTGTCGCTCCGGTGAAACCATCAAATTGACCGCCTTCCTTTTTTATATTCCATTGTGAATCGGGCAGTGTCTCTAAGGAGGTGCTAGAGAATGAGTTTATCCAAGTTGATTTTCTTAACTCAATGTCGTCTCCAAGCCCGGGCGTCTCATTATGATCTAAAACGCGCGAAGCGATGATGGTCCCATCCACACTGACGCCTAACAATATTTTGATTGAACCGTTATAACCGTCAGGTGCTATCAGGGTGAGTGCAGCGGCAAGAGGTAATCCATCTTTATAAACAGGGAATACTTCAACCGGGCTGTTCGGAGATAAAGCTTTTGATTCAATAAAATGTGATTTTTCCAATGGGCTGTAGTCGAATGGGCCGGCGGGGAGGACCTCCATCAGAGATTGACTTTTAAACTGTTGTTGGCTTTGTGATATGCGCTCGGACGTAAGTGCGTTGATGATTAACAAGGCAAGCATCGCGATGAGCACACTGCCAGCTAGTACATAGCTGGCTTTCACAGTCAGGTTATTCATAAGATGCGCGGCTCATCTTTTTGGTGTGTCTGTTTTCGGCTCGACATGTGGTCGATCAACGGTACGCACATATTCATCAATAAAACAGCGAATGCGAATCCCTCTGGGTAAGCACTGAATTCTCTGATGATGAATGTAAAAACCCCAATGGCTGCGCCGAAAATAAGTTGTCCCGTGCGACTGCTTGGGCCGCTAACAGGATCAGTTGCGATGAAAAAAGCGCCCAATATGATCGCCCCCGATAGGGTCACTGAGATGGGTGAGAGCAACGTGGCATAACCTAAAAAGTTACTGCCGGTATACAAAAGCAAAATTGTGGCAGTGACACTGACGGGAATATGCCAGCTGATAACCTTCAACAGCAACAGATAGAGTCCGCCAGCGAGCCAGGCTAGAGCGATCAATGACCACGGTGAGCTAAGGTAGTGCTCCTGAATACGATGAGATACTTCATCAGTATTTGTGTCCTTAGTCATGTTATCAGAGCGCTTTAATTGCCGGACTCTATCCAGCGTTGTGGCCCCGCTAAGTGCATCCCAGTGCTCAACGCTTGATGGTACTGATGTTGGAGCAACGTCAGTGGCTAGAGTGCTAACTGAATGACTGTTCCAAGACGTCATAGTGACAGGAAACGATATGAGTAATGCCGTATAGGCAACCATTGCAGGGTTAAAAGGGTTTTGCCCTAAGCCCCCGAAAACGTGTTTACCTAATGTCACCAGAATAATGACACCTATACCCAGTTGCCATAGCGGTAAAGACTGGGGCAAACACAACACTAGAAGCCAGGTAGCCAATACAATGCTGCCGTCTGTTAAGTTGGGAAGAAGTGGGCGTTTGCGAAGCGCAAGACAGATCGCCTCGCACGCTAAAGATAGGCAAAAAGCGACTGCAAGATTTATAAAAATTCTTGAATCTATAAAGTGGAAATAGAGAATAGTGCCTGGTAGGAGGGCCGCCATGACGTGCAACATGGTCGAACTCACCGATGGCTTTTTATACGATATTAAGGTAATGCCGTGGGATCCTGTTCTCATGGCTGCTGATCACGCGTTTGTGTGTTGTTTTCGTCCTTGCCGCGATCGGATCCTGTATTGTTTTTGTTCCCGGCTTTCTTCCTTCGCCGTTGTTTCGCGCGCTCAAGCGCATCAGCAATTGGCGCTTTATCTGCTGTGAGCAGCTGTTTGGCAGCCTCGCGTTTCTTTGCCCTCAGTTCTCTGCGTTGCTGCTGTCTTTGTTCACGCAAATGAAAACGCGATTCCGCGACCTGCGCCAACGTCTCTTGTCGACGCTGTTCTTTTATGTGTCCTTTTAGAAATCTGAATGAATGGGTTAGCGGGATATTTGATGGACACACCAAGTCGCAGCAGCCGCATTCAATGCAAGAGTTAATGCCTGTTATCTCTGCCCGCTTGGTGTTTTCGTTAACAGAATATTGAAATAGCTGCTGAGGGAGTAAGTCTACAGGGCAAATGTCGCTACAGGCACTGCATCCAATGCATGCCATCTGTGTTGCTGCCGTTCTTGTTTCTTCAACAATGATGCTGTTTGTTGTGGCAGTGACAGGTACAGTCAGGTCATTAATGATAAAGCCGCTGAGTGGTCCGCCGATGCGAATGCAAGCGTTGCTAATGTTGTGATGGTTGTTAGTTTGCTTCAAGACATCGGCGATAGATGTTCCAAATCGAACACGTACGTTTGTAGGGTTAGGCGCTAAGTCACCCGCAATGGTGACGATGCGGGATATTAGCGGGTATCCTTGTCGAGCCTCGTCAATAGCCAGTGCTGTAGATACATTAATGCAAACAATGCCGTGCTTAGCTGGATAACTACCTTCTGGGATGCGTGTTTGCGTAAGTCTCTCTATCAGAGGTTTTTCAGCGCCAGCTGGATAGACGGCCGGCAACAGTTTAAGCTCGAATGTTAATGTACCTTCGAAGTTGAGCATTGCATGGTTTAATGCCTTCAATGCCTGTGGTTTGTCATCTTCGATGGCGACGATACATCTAGTGCAATTTGTAAACTCAATGATGTTTTGGATTGCAGTAACAATTTTGTCCGAATCGGTCATGAGCAATGATTCATCACAACTGATCAGTGGTTCGCATTCAACCGCATTAATGATGAGCGTCTGTATGCGATGTTCTTTATTCGATGAGCTATGTAGTTTTCTTGCTGTGCTGAAGCCAGCGCCGCCTAAGCCATGCACTCCGCAATCATGAATGCGTTCAACTGTGACTGAGTCAAGTTCTTTATGCGACTTTAATTTTTCGTGTGCATTACTTTGATCAGTAGCAATAACGACGCAAGGCACACGAATGTCTGACGGGTGAGCAATTGGCTGTGGTGAGATTTCAACCACGGTTCCGCTAACGCTTGCGATTACACCGCGTGCGAGTGAATCTGACAACTTAACGTGTTGACCCACAGAAACCAATGGTTGTAGCACCTCACGTTGGTAGTTCAGTAACGGTATGCGAACGGTTACTGGAACTTGAAGAGAAGTAATATCTCCATTGTCAGGAAGGCCGGGTTTATTTCGTTTTAAAGCGATACCGCCCCTCAGGCTATCTACTGGAGAAGGTCGTAGAAATTGTAGTATGCCGTTTATCATGACGGCTTCGGCCAGTTCCAGCGCTGGAGAGGCGTCTCGACCTCAACTAGATCGATGCAATCCACTGGGCAGGGAGGAATACAGAGCTCGCATCCAGTGCAATGGTCTTCTATCACTGTATGCATCAAGCGCGAAGCCCCAACAATGGCATCGACCGGGCAGGCGAGAATGCAAAGAGTGCAGCCAATGCAATCTGATTCCACTATTCGCGCAATTTGTGGAGGCTTGTTTTCGCCCCGCTCAGTGTCCAGGGCGATGACCTCTTTACCCAGATACTCAGCCAATTCCTGTATGAGCTGCTCCCCGCCGGGCGGACACTGATTGATAGCAACATCGTCTTTAATAATGGCCGTTGCATAGGGTCTGCATCCGGGATAACCACATTGTGCACATTGTGTTTGGGGCAGTTTCTGGTTTACGGATTCTATGAGCTTATCGATACTCTCAGTGGAATCAGCGTCTGCGTTGTCTGTATCCGGTGTTGAGGTTTTAGGGTTTGATAGTCGTGAAAGTGCGGCGCCTGCCAACGCTGCAGCCAACACCAAAATAAGTATGACGAAAAGACTACTCACTGTTGCCCTAAGCCGCTAAAGCCCATAAACGCCAAGGACATAATGCCCGCGCTAATTAGAGCGATCGAGCTTCCTTTGAAGGCAACAGGAACATCGCTTAATTCGAGCCGTTCGCGCATCAACGAAAAAATAATAAGCACGAATGTGAAGCCAATGGCTGCGCCGAACCCATGCAGCATTGCTTCCATAAAGCTATGTTGTTGATTGACGCTGAGTAAAGCTACGCCCAGTACTGCACAATTGGTAGTGATCAGTGGTAGATAAAGTCCAAGCACTCTATGGAGTAGCGGGCTTTGCCGTCTTATCACGATTTCAGTAAATTGCACGACAATCGCAATGACCAGAATGAAGCTAAGCGTTCTTAAATATTGCAGATCAAAGGGTTGTAACAGCCACTCGTTGACAAGATAGCTAATGGATGAAGCCAGGCTTAAAACAAAAGTGGTGGCGATGCCCATGCCGATTGCGGAGTCAACTCTTCTAGAGACTCCCATGAATGGGCATAGACCGAGGAACTGTACTAGTACGAAATTGTTAACCAGTACAGTTCCAATCAGTATTAATGCAACATCACGCACGCGCCAAGTTTAACTATTTCACCCGCATGCCGGGTTCAGCACCGTCATCCGGTGTCAGTATGAAAATGTCAGACCCACCGGGCCCCGCGGCTAGCACCATGCCGCTTGAGACACCAAAACGCATCTTGCGCGGTTTCAAGTTTGCAACCATGACGGTTCTTCTACCAATCAATGATTCCGGCGTGTAGGCGGCTTTGATGCCTGCGAATACGGTTCTGGTTTCTATGCCTATATCCAGAGTGAGTTGTACAAGCTTGTCTGCGCCATCAACTTTCTGCGCATCGGTAATAATCGCAACACGTAAGTCGACTTTGTTGAAATCATCGATCTCGATTTCGGGCTTTATTGCTTCAACACTACTGTTGGCGTTTGCAATGGCCTGAGCGTTAGTCTGTTCACTACTGCCTTTAGTTTCTTCCAGAATCTTTTCTATTTGAGAGCTTTCAACCCTTGTCATCATTGGTTTGAACTTGTTGATGGGGTGATCGCATAGCGGTGTCTCAAGGGAGGCGAGGCTTAAAGATGTATTCAGAAATTCTTCAGTCTGTCGCGCCAGCTCCGGGAGAACGGGGCTTAAGTAAGTCACGATGATGCGAAAATAATTGAGTCCGACTGTACAAATTTGTTGTACTTCCGTTAACGCGTTTTCATCCTTAATTTTCACCCATGGCTCTGCATCGTTGATGTAGGTGTTGGCATGCTCTGCGAGTAACATTATTTCGCGCATAGCTTTGCCATATTCACGTTGTTCGTAGTACTGCATGATCATCTGCTGCGCACTCGTGAATTGTGTGTAGTCGTTCTGAAGATGTTCCGGGTATTCTGCCGCAAGTTTTCCGTCAAACTTCTTGCTGATAAACCCTGCGCATCGACTTGCAATATTGACAACCTTACCAACGAGATCTGCATTCACTCGGGTAATAAAGTCATCGAAATTCATATTCAAATCGACAACACTTCCGGACAACTTGGAGGCGTAGTAGTACCTTAGGTATTCAGGCTTTAGATGTTTAAGCCACGTTTCAATCGTGATAGAGGTACCACGGGACTTCGACATTTTTAAATTGTCGATGGTTAGAAAACCATGAGCGAAGACACCGGTCGGTTTTCTAAAATTAGCGCCTTCCAGCATTGCCGGCCAGAAGAGGCAATGAAAGTTGATGATGTCTTTGCCGATGAAGTGATAAACCTCAACGTCAGAGTCAGGTTTCCAGCTCACTTCCCAATCTTCACCAGTACGCTGGCACAGGTGTTTATGGCTGGCGATATAGGCGATAGGTGCATCCAACCACACGTAAAAATATTTACCTGGAGCATCTGGGATTTCAAATCCGAAGTAGGGTGCGTTTCTGGAAATGTCCCAGTCTTGTAAGCCGCTTTCTAGCCACTCCTTTAATTTGTTGGCAACTTCAGGTTGAAGCGATCCGCTATCGGTCCATTCCTTTAGCATGTCGCCGAATGTGCTTAGCGCAAAAAAGTACTGCTCCGAGTCCCGAAGCTCCGGTGTTGTTCCGGAGACCTGTGAGATGGGTTCTTTCAGTGCGGTTGCATCATACGTCGCACTGCAATTCTCGCAATTATCGCCATATTGATCAGCTGTTCCGCAGTTCGGGCATATACCTTTGACATAGCGGTCGGGCAGGAACATTTGCTTTTCACTGTCGTAAAGCTGCTTTATGGTCCTTTTAATAATATGGCCAGCTTCCTCTAGTCGCTTGTAAATCAGGGTAGCCATCTCCCTGTTTTCGTCGGAGTGCGTTGTGTGGAAGTTGTCCGGAGAAAGCAGAAAGCCCGCTATGTCTCGTTCGTGCTCGGTTTTAACCCGCGCGATGAGTTCTTCGGGCGTGACCCCTTCCGCTTCGGCCTTCAGCATGATGGGTGTGCCGTGCGCATCGTCTGCCCACACCCACTGGCAGTCGTTGCCCATCAGGCGTTGATATCGGACCCAGATATCGGTCTGGATATATTCCAACATGTGTCCAATATGGAGGGCACCATTGGCGTATGGGAGGGCGCTTGTGACCAGTATACGGCGGCTCATCAGGTATTTACTTGTGTCATTGGGTGAGTGCGCGAAACGAGGGGTTCCGTGCGTTGCGCATGCGTGTATAGTTGCGGGTTGCTTGATAGTTTAACAGTACAGTACACACAGTCCATCTAAGTAGGAGCGTTGCAGTCGGATGTCTGAAGTTTCGCGCGAAAAAATTGAGCTGGCCCTCGATAAAGTCACGGATCCGCACCTGAATACCAGCCTGTTGGCGGCAAAGGTTCTTCAGGATGTGGAGATAGACGGTACATCGGTGAGCTTTACGTTGTGCATGCCATATCCATGTGCTCACTGGGCCTCATCTTTGAAGGAAATGGTGTCAGCGGCGCTATCTGAGCATGCTGGTATATCCGGCGCATCGATAACCGTCACCCATAAAATTATTCCTCACTCCGTGCAACAGGGTGTAAAACGCCTTGAAAACGTCAAGAACATTATCGCCGTTGCTTCGGGTAAAGGGGGGGTCGGCAAATCAACGACGTCTGTAAATTTGGCCCTGGCGCTTGCCTCTGAGGGTGCAACGGTTGGCTTGCTCGACGCCGATATCTACGGTCCGAGCCAGCCGCGAATGATGGGGCTTTCAGGCCAGCCGGAATCCACCGATGGCAAAAGTCTTGAGCCCATGGAAAATTATGGTGTGCAGACCATGTCCATTGGGTTTCTCATTGATGAGGAAACGCCAATGATTTGGCGAGGGCCTATGGTGACTCAAGCGCTAGAGCAGTTATTAAATGACACTAACTGGCGCGATCTCGATTACCTGATTATCGACTTGCCCCCCGGAACGGGCGACACGCAGTTAACGCTAGCTCAAAAGGTGCCTGTCAGTGGCGCCGTTATCGTCACCACGCCACAAGATATCGCTCTGCTTGATGCGCGTAAGGGTCTCAAGATGTTTGAGAAAGTCGAGGTGCCTATCCTGGGCATCGTTGAGAATATGTCGACACACGTCTGCAGTCAGTGTGGGCACGAAGAGCATATTTTCGGCGAAGGTGGCGGTCAGACAATGGCCACAGAGGCGGGCATTGACTTATTGGGCTCGTTGCCTTTGGAGATGGGCATCCGTTTACAGGCAGATAGCGGAAAACCCACAGTCGTGGCAGAGCCCAATGGTCGAACCGCAGAAGCCTATCGAGAGATTGGTCGTCGAGCAGCAGCGCGCTTATCGCGACAGGCTAAAGACTATTCCGCTAAATTTCCAAACATTGTGATTCAGAACACGTGAGCATTAAAGCAGACAAGTGGATCCGTCGAATGGCGGAATCCAACGGCATGATCGAACCCTTTGAAGCTGGACAGGTGAGGGTCGATGAGAATGATCAAAGGATCGTCTCCTACGGCACATCCAGCTATGGATATGACGTCAGGTGTGCGGACGAATTTAAGATATTCACGAATATTAATCATGCGGTGGTCGACCCCAAGCTTTTCGACCCGGACAGTTTTGTCGATATTCAATCCGATACTTGCATCATCCCACCTAATTCTTTCGCGCTGGCCCGTACCGTGGAGTATTTTCGCATTCCTCGAAATGTCCTGACGGTCTGTTTAGGCAAGAGCACATACGCACGGTGTGGAATTATCGTGAATGTGACCCCCCTTGAGCCGGAATGGGAAGGGCATGTCACTCTGGAATTTTCTAATACGACGCCATTACCGGCAAAAATTTATGCGAACGAAGGGGTCGCGCAGATGTTGTTTTTTGAAAGCGATGAAATCTGTGAAACCTCATACGCTGACCGCGGAGGTAAGTATCAGGGTCAACGTGGCGTGACGCTACCTCGAACGTAATCAATTTGCCTCTTTGGCTTTTTTTTGAAAAAATCGGTACAGTTAATTTTATGAGCACCGACATGATTGACAGCGATGGCTTTCGAGCAAATGTCGGCATCATACTGAGCAACAGTAATGGGCAGGTCTTTTGGGCGCGCAGGATTGGCCAGGACGCTTGGCAGTTCCCGCAAGGCGGTATCGATCAAAGTGAATCCCCGGAAGAGGCGATGTACCGCGAACTGATGGAAGAGACAGGTCTCTCGCCAGGTGATGTTGATGTTTTGGGATGTACGCGTGAGTGGCTTCGCTATCGCTTGCCCAAGCGTTACGTCCGTCGTAATCAAACCCCTGTGTGCATTGGCCAGAAACAGATCTGGTACATGCTGAGAATGCTGGGGAATGAGTCCGCAGTTGATCTGGCTAGTAGTCCAAAACCCGAGTTCGATCACTGGCGATGGGTGGATTACTGGGAGCCGTCTAAAAAGGTTATTTTCTTCAAGCGCAAAGTCTACAAGCGCGCCTTGGCAGAACTGGAACCCTTGCTTATCAACGCTTGATAGCGGTGTTGCCTTGAGAGGTTACGTACGGGCAGGCGCCCGACGTCAATTAAAAGGTTTGACGATCACCAGGATGACGATGCCTGCCAGAAACGCCACTGGCACCTCGTTAAACCACCGGTACCAGACATGCGATCGAGTGTTTTTATCGGCTCTGAATATTTTGACAAGCTTTGCGCAGTAAAGGTGGTAGCCAAGAAGGCCTAGAACCAGCAGCAGCTTAAGCTTCATCCACCCAAGCGTTATCAATCCGGGTAGCCAGCCAATGAGTAACCAGCTGCCGAACAGCAGTGTGAGCACAGCGCCCATGGTCGTTATGGCGAGGAGTTTCCGCTCCATGACCTTAAACGTTTCTGATTGCTCAGTGTTAGCTGCATCTGTCATCGCGTGATAAACAAACACTCTAGGTAGGTAAAACAGCCCGGCGAACCAGGTAACCATAAAAATGACGTGAAGTGATTTAACCCACAACATGTTAGCCAGCACTCAGTAGTTTATCGACGGCCACCCGCAGCTCGGTCAGATCTAAAGCTCCGATGTAACGTTCCACTAATTTTCCGTTCCTATCAATCAAAAAGCTCGTGGGTGTGCCCTGTACTGACTCGAACGCTTCTACAGCCTCTCCGTTGAGATCCAGCGCCACCGGAAAGGGCAGTTGCTGCCTCTCGCTCAGTTCCAACACTTCATTAGGCGGGTCGTACGGCATGGCCACGGCAATTAATTCAAAGCCTTGTGGTGACAGTTCGCGATAGAGGTCTGCCATATGGGGCATCTCTTTCACACAAATAACACAGCTGGTTGACCAGAAATTCACCAGCGTAGGGCCATTGACCTCGTTTAACGCGATTGTAGAGCCGCTGAGCGTATTGAAACTCAGGGTCCGCACGGAATCGCTCAGCTCAATCTTAGAGCCGCATCCGGCCAACAGGGCGCAGCAGCAGAGAGCCGTAGTTACCTTTCGTAATTTTGTGAGCCCTGCCTTGATACGGGTTGGCGTAGAAAGTGTTTCGGTTTTCAACGTGTAACTGCCGGTCCTTAGAGACGCATTGCCAGACATATCGAGTATGGCACCAATCATACCGAGTGTCGGAAGCTTTCGTGTAACCGGTCAGTCATTGAGTAGCCAGTAACAAAACCTAAAGGAATTTCGTTTGCTGGCCGACATTTTTGTTGGAAGGGTGTGATCTGTGCAATTTCTCTATGAGAGATAACGCCGATTTGTTCGAATTCATAAGTTTTCAGCGCCATACGCAGGCTGGAGACAGCAGTTAACTGGAGATCGTGTTTCATGAGAAGACTATTCAGCTATTTAGTGCTGAGCCTGGGCCTGATGGCCGGTGCCGCACAAGCCGATATGTCCAAAATCTATTTTGGCGGAGGGTTTTCCGACGGCTCAGTTGCTAACCAGTTTGGTGGCGAAAAGACGGTGGGAAATCTATCAGTCAATCTTGGCTACCGCTTGCATAAGTACTTTGGTGTTGAGTTGGAAATGGGCTCAGCGTCTGACGATACGGGCAGCATAGTGAGCGATCCTCTGGTGACTTATCAGGCGGCCATGCTTCGCGCAGGCTACCAGTGGAATCAGATTGGTGTTTACGTGCTGGCAGGAACTGCCGCGTTGGATATTGATTCCCAGCTTATTGATACCGACTCGGGCAATGCTATTGGATTTGGTATCAACCTGTTTGGTAACCGTACTACCTCGTTGAATTTCCATGTGATCAACATTGACGATGGTGCTTTCAAAGCAACGACGATCGGGTTTCATCACTACTTTGGTGGCTATCGCTAATCGGCTAATGAGAACACGGGATCTGATGAAAATGGACAGAAAATTTCTCGCCATAGTGTTTATGGCCTTCTCAGTTTTACTGAGTGCATGTGGACAGCGGCCTGATGCTGCTGGTGGCTTTGGAACTGATCCTACTGATACAGGTGGTATTAGTGTCAGAGTCATCACCAACGTAAACTCCATTACGACGGGCGGAACAGATACTGCGACCATTACGGCTTTGGTCACTGATGAAAACAATAATGCTCTAGCCGGTTCTGATGTCATCCTAACGACATCCAGTGGTGTGCTTCAGGACTTAACCACTATTTCCGATGAGAACGGGGAAGTCTCTGCGACGTTGAAATTACCCTTGGATTATCAGAACCAAAACATTGTTGTGACTGCAGAGGTCCAAGGTGTTAGATCAGCGGCTTCCTTGGCTGCTACCGGTTCTTCAATTGAAGTTAGCGGGCCTGATAACTTAGTCTCGGGTGACGAGGCAGAGTTGGTGATCAATCTGGTTGCTGGTAACGATGAGCCTATTGCTAATCATCAGATCAGTGTGGTCTCTACCGCAGGAAACGTTATTTCGCCTACTTTTCCAATGACAGGGCCGGACGGTCGAGTCACCGTGAGCGTTGGTACTACGAATGGCGACGATGAGATTCGTATTTCTGCGCTTAACGGGACTGTCAGTGCCGAACATGAATTTGAGGTATCTCAGGATATCCTGCGTTTTGAGGAAGGAATAGAAGATACTGAGCTGCCTGTTGCTCAAACCAACGCGATTACAGTGACATGGACCAGTCAGTCTCAGCCGGTCGTGGGTCAATCACTACTGTTTTCTACAACAGCAGGAGAGATCGTTGGAAATTCCAGCATCGCAACTAATGCAAACGGGCAGGCAACAGTTCAGATTAGATCTAATAGTTATGGTCCAGTTAAGCTGACCGTAGAAGATGCGTCCGACTCTCGTCCAAAGACATCTGCCGATTTAGAATTTGTGGGAACTAACCCTGCAACGATTTCTTTAGACGCCTCAGTATCACGCGTTGAAGTCGGAAACACCAGCACACTAATGGCGTCGGTAAGAGACGCACAAGGAAATCCGGTTAAGAATCAGATTGTGGACTTTTCTAGTTTGGATTTGAAGGGTGGACAAATTAGCCCGGCATCTGCAACCAGTAATTCAGAAGGTGTCGCAAGCGTTACGTTTACGGCAGGTTCCAATGCAACTGAGGCTAATGATATCTCAGTCAACGCAACTGTCAAAGGTACTGCAATTACGAACAGCATGGATTTGAGTGTGACAGAGAAAGTGTTGAACGTGACCTTGGGTACATCGAATCTGTTGACCGTTAGAAATTTTGATACTCAGTACGGAGTCGCCTTTGTTTCACAAGTCGCTGATGGTGGCGGTGCACCCATAGAAGATGCTGATGTTGCGTTGTCTATAACACCTGTGCGTTATTTCAAAGGAATGATGCAGGTATTTGTAGACGAGGCTGGTGAGCCTGTAGGGTGGGCAGCGAATGTAACTGCAACCTGTGAGTCGGAAGACATCAACGGAAACCGAATTCTTGATGCCGGTGAAGATCGTAATGGCAACGGCTCACTGGACCCGCAAGATCCTGCGATACTTGCAGCGGTAGAAGACAACCAGGCCAATGCTGCGACTATTGTCGGTGGCACAGGTGCATTGACAACCGATGCAACTGGAAGTGGTTTCTTTGAATTACGTTATCCCAAGAGTCACTCATTGTGGGCCACTGTTAACGTTAACGCACATGCTGAGGCACTAGGGACCGAAGCTATTAATTCGTTTGAGAAGCGATTGAGCATTTTAGCGTCTGAAACTGATGATGTGACGGTAGCACCACCAAATCAAATTAGCCCTTACGGTACGGGCACTAGTTGTTTTGATACCGAGTAGGAGATCTGTTTGAGACTCAAGCCCTAGAAAAATAGGTAAGAGTCTCAAGCTGTATTTTTCATAGACAATAAAAAGATGTTACGCAAAATGTCACAGGCTGTGACGGTATAAGCGGAAGATATAGTTATTATGGCTTTCAATAGCGATTCGAATCCAACAGCTTCAAGCTCAGACGAGAACAGCATGCTTGTTCAGTCTGCAGCTCGGACGGTATCGCCCGTCACTGAGCTGAATGCGAAGAACTGCAAGGCGTTGTGTAAGTCCGCTGTGGTTGTTCATGTTCAGCGCAATGATGAAATAAAACCTGAAAACTCACATCGCTGGATGATGTACCTGGTTGAAGGTTCGCTAACACTTCATAGTGGTAAAGATGAAGTGGGTGTTTTGAATGCGAATACATCTGAGTCATTACAACCCTTGTTTCAGGACAAAGGCGCTTATCAAAGTGTTCGAACGAACACGGTAGCGAAGATCGTAAAGTTCGGTCGTGAGCAACTGGATATCTTGTTAAAAGAGCAGCAAAAAAACGCCGTCTCTGTAACTGATGTTCATGTCGGTGAACTCGACAACCTTGTATTTGACGATATCCGTGAAGCCATGATGACGCAGTCAGTTGCGTTGCCCAGCTCATCTGACGCCGCACTGAAAATCTTAGGGTCATTTGCGCGGGTAGCGGGAATCCCTGAGCTTGCCGAAGTTATCCAATGTGATCCTGGCCTGGCGGTCCATATTGTTAAAACCGCCAACCGGGTAGATGTGGGTACAACCGAGTCAACGCACAGTATTCGTGGCGCTATCACGCGTTTAGGTGTTGAAGAAACTCAACGCGCCATTGCCGAGTTGTTGAAAGTGAACACCATGGTGCCGGCAAACAAAGTAATTGATACTCGCTTAAAGCGTTATATCCATAGAACAACTCTATGTGCAGCAATAGCCCAGGTAATCTCCAGAGAGTTGCCTCATTTGAAATCTGAAGTTGCTATGCTGGTTGCGCTATCTGCTGATGTTGGAGAACTATTGGTTCTCAAGTATGCGAATGCTCACGCTGATAAGTTCACTTCCGAACAGGAGTTAGCAACGGTTATAGAGAATTTGCGCTTGATCGTTAGCAGTTGGTTGATGTCTTCTTGGGATTTTCCGCCGGAGTTTTTAGATGCATCGTTAAAAGCCCGGGACTGGTACCGAACGCATAACGGTGAAATAACCTACACCGATCTTGTTACTGCAGCCTTGCTGATTATTAATTCAGAAATGCCTGAATCACAGCCAAGCTCAATTCCAAGTGCAGACAACCTGCTATTGGCACGGCGTTTACAACAGGCTGGAATTGACCTAACTTCACCGGGCGCCATCGTGCGCGCAGCTAGTAGCAGGATCGTAAACGTGCAGGGTTTACTCAAAGCAGGTTAATCAACCTGCTTTCATGATCTTTACCCGAAGGGCATTACCTGATTATTCCGGTTAAGCCGGGCTTTGCTTGTCCATTCGTCTGAGTACTTTTGGAATGGAGAACGTAATGGTCTCTTCTATTCCGTCAGTTTCTGTTGCCGTTTCGCCGCCGGATTGCTTTAAGCGATCAATGACTTCGGTAACCAGAACTTCAGGTGCTGAAGCTCCCGCCGTAACCCCGACCTTACGCTTACCGTCTAGCCATTGTTCTTCGATATCCACGGCACGAGTGATGAGTCGCGAGTCAACACCTGCTCGTACGCCAAGCTCGGCCAGCCTGTTTGAATTTGAGCTATTGCTGGCGCCTACCACTAGCAGCAAATCTACTTCTTCGCACAGTTTCTTTACAGCATCCTGTCGGTTCTGAGTGGCATAACAAATGTCATCGCGGTTAGGGGCAACGATACCCGGAAATCTTGTCCGCAATGCATCGATGATGTCCTGCGTGTCGTCCACCGATAATGTGGTTTGTGAAACAAAAGCGAGCTCTTCAGGGTTGGCGATCTCCAACGTGTCAACATCAGCCGTTGTTTCAACCAGAATGATTCGGCCGCCATCGCTGGTGTCGTAGCGTCCCATCGTGCCTTCTACTTCAGGGTGTCCTGCATGCCCGATGAGGATGACTTCCTTACCTTGTTTTGCATATTTAACAACTTCCAAGTGCACCTTGGTAACCAAAGGACAAGTTGCATCAAATACTTGTAAGCCGCGCTGTTGGGCGGCGCTTTCAACAGCCTGGGACACGCCGTGAGCGCTGAAAATGACAGTCGCATCATCGGGCACTTCATCGAGTTCCTCAACAAATATCGCGCCTTTATCCCGCAGCGCATCGACCACGAATTTGTTGTGGACAACTTCGTGACGAACATAAATAGGAGCGCCATATAGTTCTATGGCTCTTTCAACGATCTCAATAGCGCGATCAACACCTGCACAAAATCCACGCGGGTTGGCTAGTAAAATTTGCATACGGTTAATCCTGTGATCCGGTTGCGTCTTTTTCTGTGTCGTTCTTTTCAAACAGGGTAATGGCAAGCAATATCACTGTGCCGCAGGATATGGCTGCATCAGCGATATTGAAAGATGGGAAGTAGCTGGTGTTCCAATAAACTTGGATGAAGTCGACCACATAGCCGTACCAGACCCGATCAATTAGATTCCCAACAGCTCCGCCCAGTATCAGCGCTATCGATAAGCTCAGCCAGCGCTCTTGTCGACTCATTCGATACAGCCATACCGTTAATACGATGCTTACTACCAAACTGATACCGGTGAACAACCATCTTTGCCAACCGCCCGCGTCGTTTAGAAAACTGAATGCGGCTCCGTAGTTGTATGCCTTGGTGATGTTAAAAAAGCTGGTTATAGGTACCTGTTCGTACATAGCCAACGATGTGTCAGCCCAGATCTTGGTGATCTGGTCCGCCACAACGATGACCAGTACGATGGCATAGCGTAGTAAGTGAGGCATTGTCTAGGCGACGACTCGTTTTTCACCCGTGCCGTGTACGTTGCTAATGCAGCGTGCACAAACTTCTGGATGTTCCTGATTCGTACCTACGTCGTCACGCAAATGCCAGCATCGAATACATTTCTCTCCGCTCGCCTTGCTAGTTTGAACAGCGTAGTCAAATGTATTTACGGACAGTGTTTCCAAGTCAGCAGGTTTTTCGTTCAAACGACTAACAGATGCAGTCGAGGTGATGAGTACGAATCGTAACTCGTCGTCCAGTTTTGCTAATAGCGTCGCTATTTCGTCGCTGGCATAGATCGTAACCGAGGCTTCCAACGCGCCGCCAATATCTCCGGCTGCTCTGAGTGTCTCAAGTGATTTGGACACTGAATCCCGAATTTGAGTAATCGCTTCCCAGTCGCTGCCGCTAATGGAGACAGTGTCGTCTAGGGAAAATAAAGCATCACTGTAGGTTTGAGTGAACACGCTCTGCGCCCGATTAGCTTTATCTTGAGCAGAATGTTCACGCAGATGTTGCCAAATCTCGTCAGCGGTGAAGCTCAGAACCGGTGCAATCCAACGAGCCAGTGAATCGGTAATCAAATACATCGCTGTCTGTGCTGAGCGTCTACCGTGACTGTCCTGGGCCATGGTGTACTGCCGGTCTTTGATGATGTCTAGATAAAAACTGGACATATCGGTAGAACAGAAGTGGTGGATGGTCTGGTACACCGTATGAAATTGGTAGGTTTCATACGCTTCCTGAATATTTTGCTGGGTGCGTAGAGCGCAATCCACAGCCCAGCGATCCAGAGCCAGCATATCTTCCGGAGCCACGGTATGGATTTCCGGATCGAAATCATTGATGGCGCTGAGCAAGTAACGGGCAGTGTTTCTGATACGGCGATAGGCGTCAGACATGCGATCCAGAATTTCATTGGATACCGTCATCTCACCACGATAGTCGGTTGAGCACACCCATAGCCGAACAATGTCAGCACCTAAAGTTTTCAGAAGTTTTTGAGGCGCAATAATGTTGCCCAATGATTTGGACATTTTGCGACCTTTTTGATCAACCGTGAAACCGTGAGTCAGCACCTGCTTATAGGGTGCGTGTTGATTGATAGCGACACTCGTTAAGATCGATGAGTGAAACCAACCGCGATGTTGATCAGATCCTTCCAAATAGATATCGGCTGGATACGTCAAATTTTCATTCTGTTTCAGCACGTGCATCCAAGAGGTTCCAGAATCAAACCAAACATCAAGTACGTCTGTAACTTTGTCGTAAGCAGCAGCGTCATCGCCAATCAATGATTCGGGATCGAGATCGAACCAGGCTTGGATGCCATGTTTTTCAATCTCGACGGCGGCAGCTTCAATGATCTCTGTCGTTCTAGGATGCAGTTCGCCTGATTGCTTATTTAAAAATAACGGTAGTGGTACACCCCAGTAACGTTGTCGGGAAATACACCAGTCTGGTCTATCAGCGATCATGCCGTGAATCCGATCTTGTCCCCAGCTCGGAATCCATTGAACTTTCTCAATTTCAGAGAGTGTGTCTTTGCGCAGATTTTCCTTATCCATGCTGACAAACCACTGTGGAGTTGCCCGGTAAATAATGGGGGTTTTAGTACGCCAGCAGTAGGGATAGCTGTGCTGATATTTTTCGCTTTTAACAAGCCTTCCGCGACTTGTCAGTTCCTCAAGCATATGGGCGTCTACCTTCATCACATGCTCACCACCGAATAGTTCGACGTGTTCGCGGAAAACACCATGGTCGTTTACTGAATCTAAAAGACCGAGATCGTGCTTCTTCGCAGCGTAGAAATCATCAACACCGTGATCAGGTGCAGTATGCACAGCACCGGTACCTGCATCTGTTGTTACGTAGTCGCCGAGAATTAATAAAGAATCTCTCTCATAGAGAGGATGCTTGAGTTTTAAACCCGCTAGCGAAGCACCGTCGGTTGTGCCGACAATGCGATAGTCGGAAAATTCATAACGCTTCATAACGTCATCGACCATCGCTTCAGCCACAATCAACTTTTCACCGTTGACGCTGACCAGTGCATATTGCAACTCTGGATGAAGCGTGACAGCTAGATTGCCAGGAATCGTCCAGGGCGTCGTTGTCCAGATAACGATATTGATATCTTCACCGTCATCATCGACCTTGAATGCTGCGAGCATGGCAGCCTTGTCTCGCGGTGCGAAACGAACATCTATGGCCGTTGAGGTTTTGTCTTCGTATTCGATCTCAGCCTCTGCCATGGCGGAGTGCGCGCCCCAGCTCCAATAAACGGGCTTGGTCCCTTTATAAATGTGGCCTTGCTCAACAATCTTGCCCAAAGCACGAACGATGTTGGCCTCATTGGAAAAATTCATCGTTAGGTACGGCGCCTGCCAGTCACCCAGAATACCCAGTCGTTGAAATTCCTGGCTCTGGTTGGCGATTTGCTCGGTCGCGTATTCACGACACTTTGCGCGAAATTCACTTTCCGTTACTTTGTCACCGGGTTTGCCGATAAGCCCTTCCACCTTGTTTTCGATAGGCAGTCCATGGCAATCCCAACCGGGAACATACGGTGAGTCAAAGCCTGCGAGTTGCTTCGATTTCACGATCATGTCTTTTATGACTTTGTTGACCACATGCCCGATATGAATATCGCCGTTAGCGTACGGGGGGCCATCGTGCAGAATAAATTTCGGGCGACCCGCCGAGTGCTGCCTAATGTGCTCGTGGAGTCCCTCTTCGTTCCAGCGGGCAAGCATTTCAGGCTCGCGTTTAGCCAGATTTCCGCGCATTGGGAAATCAGTTTTGGGTAAATTCAGCGTTTGTTTGTAGTCGGTCACTTGATTTACTTCGTCATGGGTACGAAAGAGGGTGTTGGCAAACGAGGAATTACACGCTGCCGTTTGCGTAAGTGTATGTCATCTGGTGCCAATCATCTGCCTGGCATCGTTGGCATCTTTCGCAATTTGAGTTTTAAGTTCGTCCAGTGATTCAAATCGGATCTCCTGCCGGAGTTGCGATAAGAAATCTATGGCCAAATGATGTCCATACCAGTGCACAGATTGATCCAGCACATGGACTTCCAGCAATAGTTTCCGCCCGCCGATGGTTGGGCGTTCGCCCAGGTTGGCGACGGCCGGGTAGGATTTGCCGGATTCAAGGTCTTTGGCTATGACGGCGAATACTCCGCGAAGTGGTGGTTGGTGCTTACCCAGTGCGACATTTGCGGTTGGAAAGCCGAGCTGACGACCCACTTTTTCACCGTGAATGACACGGCCGCTGATACGATAATAACGACCCAATAAAGCCGCGGCCTCATCAAGGTTGCCAGCTGCCAGATTTTCACGAATCAACGTACTGGATATGCGTTGGCCCTCATGCTCACAGGTTGGGCTTTGTTGGAGCGTGAAGCCAAATTTTTTCGACGCTTCTTCGAGAAGTTCAAAAGTACCTTGACGCTTGTGACCGAATCTAAAGTCATCACCAATGACCAGGTGTTGGGCATTGAGGCGTTTCACCAGCGTTTCGCGAATAAATTCATCGGCGCTTTGTTCAGCAAATGCCCGATCGAATTTCACGAGTACAAAGCGATCTATGTCGGCCACTTTGAGGCTGTGAATGCGGTCTCTTAATCCTTGCAGCCGCGGCGGTGAGAGTTGCTGAGAAAAATACTCATGGGGTAAAGGATCAAAACTCAGTACGGTGGACGGCGCGTTATGCTCTTTTGCAGCGGATCGCAGCGCTGAGAACATAGCTTGATGTCCGCGATGGGCGCCGTCGAAGTTCCCCATGGTGACCACGGTGTCCACGCGATCTGGCCAACGGTTTAATCCGCGTATCAAGTGCATTGTGCACACCTGTTTTGCGTTGGAGATTGTTGCTTAAAAATAGTCACTTGCGAAGTATGCTTCACCTGAGCGTGTGCGGGTACTGTCGCACACATTATTTACACGTAATTAGGGGCTGGCCAGATGTTTTGGGCGTATTCCCATGCCTAATAATGTTATTGCATAGGCTATAGCAGACCCACTAATGATTAGAAGGAGTCGAGCGACACGCTCCATTGCCGTAAGGGTTTCCCACTGAGCAGCGGCAAACCACCAAAGGCAAACGCTTAGCACCACCAAGGCTGGTATTAGCTGTGAAAAAAATTGTAAGACAGGTTTCGACAAGCGATAGATATCGTCTTTGCCGAGTTGCTTATAAAGCATCAGTGCCTGTTGCCATGCGGCCAGAGAGCTTGCGATGGCAAGGCCGGTATGAGGCGCGATAAAGTCGAGCCAAATCATAGGCAAAACGAAGAGCAGGTTGTATCCCATGTTCGAGATCAAGGCGATAATCCCTATGCGGACAGGTGTACGCGTGTTTTGCCGAGCGAAAAAAGCGGGTGCAAAGATTTTTACCAGTAAAAACGCGGGTAATCCTGCTCCATAAGCGATGAGACTAAAGCTTGCCATCGTTGCATCGTGTGGCTGAAATTGCCCGTAGCCAAAAAGCGTTAGTAGCATCGGGCGGGCTAGCAGCATTAATCCTATGGCGGCAGGTATGCCCAGTACCAGCGTCAATCTGATCGCCCAGTCAACCGTTTTGGTAAAGCTTTCGGGTGACTGCAGGGCATGCTCACGCGAAAGTCTTGGCAGTATCACGGTACCCAGGGTGACGCCTAGTAGCCCCAGCGGAAACTCCATCAGCCGATCGCTGTAGTAAAGCCAGCTCAAGCTACCCGCCGTTAAAAATGACGCGATAATGGTGTCGAGTAAGAGGTTTATCTGAGCGACTGAGGACCCTAATATAGCGGGCGCCATCAGCTTCAGAATACGTCTAACACCTGAGTGTTTCCAGCCCCATCTGGGTCTGGGCAACAGGCCCATCTTTTGTAGAAAAGGCAGCTGCAAACTCAATTGAAGGACGCCGGCAGCAAATACTCCCCAAGCCAGAGCTACGACTGGAATGTCGAAAGAGGGACTGAAAGCCAGCGCTGCGCCGATCATGCAAACATTAAGCAGCACGGGCGTAAAAGAGGGAATGGCAAATTTCCCGAAGGTATTAAGCATGCTGCCGGCGTAGGCAACCAAGCTGACGAAAAAGAGGTACGGGAATGTGATCCTCAGCATATGCACAGCTAAGTCATATCGCTCAGGATCATCGATAAATCCGGGTGCGAATAACATAATAATTAGTGGGCTGAGCATGACACCCAGCGTGCTGACTACTAACAGCACGGCTGCCAAGGTGCCTGAGACGTGTGCTGCAAGATCGAGCAACGCCGCGCGGCTTCGGGTTTCTTTGTATTCTGTGAATACGGGTACAAACGCCTGAGCAAAGGCACCTTCGGCAAACAACCGCCTCAGAAAATTAGGTATTTTGAACGCCACCAGAAATACATCTGTGACCGGGCCCGCGCCAAAGACAATGGCAAGCACCTGATCTCTGATGAACCCCAGCACGCGTGAAAGCAGGGTCATTAACCCGACAATCGTTCCAGAACGTGCAAGATTATTCGGTTTCATTGATTCGGACGTTGACGTGGAGTGAAACCCGGTGGATAATGGGCGGCTGAATTACGTACAGACAAGTTAGAGGACAGTCCGTGGCCAACACTGCTCAGGCACGCAAACGCGTTCGCCAAGCCGAAAAATCTCGTCAACGCAACGCAAGCCAGCGCTCTATGATGCGCACTATGGTAAAGCGTGTTTTTTCTGCTATCGCCTCTGGCGATAAAAGCTCTGCAGAAACTGCGTTGAAAGAAGCAACTCCAGTACTGGATCACATGGCTCGTAAGGGTCTGATTCACAAAAACAAAGCTGCTCGATACAAGAGCCGTTTCAACGCACAGGTTCGTGCTCTGGGTTAATCCCCGGATGTGAAGCTTCCCAGTCGCATTGTTATCTGCGACGGGAAGCCGTTTTTTCGTGGACGTCATCATGGGCGTCAAGTGGGCTCCAAGCCTGCCGGTGGTACATATTTGTAAACCGATAACTGCATATTGCTGGCAGGGTGAGCCAATCACTATCACTGCAGCACTATCATGTTGTCCCGATGAATAAGCTCGGGCTCCCCTGAATACCCCAGAAGCGTGTCGAACTGCTCGCTGGATGAACCCATGATTTTCCGGGTATCCGCTGAATTGTAGTTGACAAGGCCTCGAGCTATTTCCCGGCCGTCTGCACTTACGCATGACACAAGCTCTCCGCGAGAGAATTCTCCCGTACAGCTTTTAACGCCAACGGCCAGAAGGCTGGAGCCTCTGTTGCGCAGAACATCGCATGCACCGTCATCGATGGTAAGGGTGCCCTTGGCGCGTAAGTGATCGGCCAGCCATCTTTTTTTCGCGTCTTGCGGTTTCTGATCGCTGGTCAGCATCGTGCCAATAGTTTCTCCGGCAAATATTCTGAGTAGAACATCGGGTTCCCGGCCGTCGGCTATGACGGTTGTCGCACCGTTTCGGGCGGCACGTTCAGCCGCTAACACTTTGGTTCTCATGCCGCCACTACCTAATGAGGATCCCGCCGGCCCAGCTGCCGACAAAATACGGGTATCGGAGGCATTTGCGCGTTCCAACAATTTTGCGTCGGAGTTATGTCTTGGGTCTTTGTCAAATAGGCCGGCTTGGTCGGTCAGCAGTATCAGAACATCGGCATCAATCAAATTGGCTACCTGTGCTCCCAATGTGTCGTTGTCACCCAGCTTAATTTCATCGGTTGTGACCGTGTCATTCTCATTGACGATGGGGAGAACGCCTCGGTTCAACAGTGTTGTCAGTGTTGCTCGCGCGTTCAAGTATCTTCTGCGATCAGACAAGTCATCGTGGGTGAGTAAGATCTGCGCTGTCAGGGTGTTAAACCGCTCAAAGCCTGTTTCGTAGGCTCTAATTAGACCCATTTGACCGACAGCTGCAGCTGCCTGCAACTCGTTGACGCGCGTGGGGCGTTTGCTGAGCTTTAACCGGGCAACGCCTTCAGCTATGGAGCCGCTGGAGACGAGTACTACCTCGCGATTGTCAGCCTTTAGGGCTGCAATTTGGGCGGTCCATTGATTAATGATGGCATGGTCAAGCCCTTTTCCATCTGCCGTTAGTAAGGAGCTACCTACTTTAACGACGCAGCGAGTAGCTGTGCGCAGCCGTTCACGCATCGTCGGTAGGGTGTGTATCCGGCCCAGGTGCTTGTCCACGATCGCTATTTTCTAAAGAGCTTGTTCGGGATTGCGTTGTGGCATTCTCTCTTAAAGATTTGGCTGCTGCCTCTTCTTCCTCTTCTCGCATTTTTTCAAGGTGACTCATGATGTCGGCAGCAAGGGCTTGAGAGCCTTCGCCGGTCACCGCGGAAATGGTATAAATCGGACCGGTCCACTGAAGCTCGTTAATTATGCTTTGGCAGTGGCTTTCAATCTCATCTTTTGGAAGAAGGTCTGATTTATTCAGGACCACCCACCGTTCCTTGTTGTACAACACTTCGCTATGCTTTCGTAGCTCATTGACGATGGCTCGAGCTTGTTCTGCAGGGTCGCTTTGGTCAACCGGCAGGACGTCGATTAAGTGAAGTAGCAGGCGGGTTCTGCTTAAGTGCTTTAGAAACCTGACCCCTAAGCCATGCCCTTCGGCAGCGCCCTCGATAAGGCCTGGAATATCTGCCATAACGAAGCTGCGGTGAGGTTCAATGCTAACCACCCCTAAGTTCGGGTGCAGGGTAGTGAACGGATAATCTGCGACTTTGGGGCGAGCAGACGATAGTTGCCTGATTAACGTGGACTTCCCGGCATTGGGCTGTCCCAGAAGGCCAACGTCTGCGAGGACTCTGAGTTCCAATTGCAATTCGCGGCGTTCGCCGGGCTTGCCGTCAGTTGTCTTTCGCGGCGCCTGGTTCGTAGAGCTTTTAAAGCGGGCATTGCCGAGTCCGTGCCAGCCACCCTTGGCGACTTCAATCGTTTGCCCGACGTGTTTAAGGTCTGCAACAATTTGTCCGGTCGTTCTGTCGGAGGCCACTGTGCCAACAGGTACGTCAACAATGCAGTCTTTCCCGCCGGCGCCGGAGCAGTTTTGCCCACGACCATTTTCACCGCGCTGGGCGAGATAGGTACGTTGATGCCTGAAGTCTGCGAGGGTGTTTAGGCGCTCAGTGGCTCTTAAGAAGACGCTTCCACCATTGCCGCCGTCGCCGCCATCCGGGCCACCTCTGGGGATGTATTTTTCGCGGCGAAATCCGAGCGCACCGTTGCCGCCATCTCCGGCAATCACATTGATGCGGGCTTCATCTACGAATTTCACAATCTTCTCTCAGGGCAAAGAAAAACCCGCACTGGGCGGGTTTCGCTTTCGTTCCGATGTAAGTCGAAAGCCTTTAGCCTTCAGTGCTTGCCGGTACGATGTCGATAAATTTACGGTTGTTGGCGCCGCGGATAGAAAAAGATACCACGCCGTCTGTCTTAGCAAAGATAGTGTGGTCCTTGCCAATTCCCGTGTTTACGCCTGCATGGAAGCGCGTGCCACGCTGACGAACGATGATGTTGCCAGCCAGTACCGCTTCGCCGCCAAATCGCTTCACGCCGAGACGTTTGGACTCTGAATCGCGACCGTTGCGAGTACTACCGCCTGCTTTTTTATGTGCCATGACTGATTACCTTTCTTCAGCTGTTTAATTCGGATATGAAAATATGAGGCCAGATCGTGTCGGGTACTAATTAACCCGCGTTGATGCCTGTGATTTCCAGTTCCGTGTAGTTTTGACGATGACCAGCCTGCTTGCGGTGATGCTTGCGGCGACGGAATTTGATGATGCGAACTTTGTCGCCACGGCCGTGGGACACGACTTTAGCGCTAACAGAGGCATTTGCGACCATAGGTGCGCCAACTGTCACAGATTCGCCACTACCAACCATCAATACCTCGTCAAGATTGACTTCGGCGCCTGCATCGGCCTGAATGGTTTCTACTTTAAGTCGATCACCTTGACTGACCCGGTACTGCTTGCCACCGGTTTTGACTACCGCGTACATGATTTGTGGTCCTAAAAACTTGGCTTAATGATTGTTAAGCGCTTGAGCATGATGTGCGGTTTCGTAACCGCGGACAGCCCACAATCATACCAGTATATGTTTCCGGGCGTCAACACTAGTGTTGTGCATAAACTGTGCAACCATCCTACAATTGCAAATACTAGCCCGTACGGTGCGAATCTGAGCCTCAGTTTGTGGCTAAGGAACTTCGGCTTGTGTCGTAAAGTCGTATCAGTGGCGCGCGTATTCACTAATCAATAGGTTATCCTTGCGCTCCGCAGCACAACTATAGCGTTGGTTCAGCTGGTTGATCATTAGTTTTGAACTTGACAATATAATTTAGCGTACAACCTCAAGCCCTCCAAGAATCTCTCGCTTTTCGAATAATGTCGTTGTCCATAGAAGATTGCCGTTCGCTGGTCGCTCAAGGCATGGAGCGTGTAGATGAACTCATCCGACTCCGATTAAGCTCGGACGTCGTACTGATTAATCAGTTGTCTGCCTACATCATTGGTAGCGGTGGGAAGCGATTACGTCCGCAACTTGTGCTGCTAGCTGCTGCTGCCTGCGGATTAGACAGTGAAGAGACTGAAGAGAGTGCAAAGAATCCGGTAACCGTCGCTGCCATTATTGAATTTATCCATACTGCGACATTGCTTCATGATGATGTCGTCGATGCATCGGATCTGCGCCGAGGTCAGGACACCGCCAATTCCGTTTGGGGAAACGAAGCGGCTGTATTGGTTGGTGACTTTTTGTATTCCCGTGCCTTCGAGATGATGGTGGATGTTCACAGTCTGGACGTCATGAGCATCTTAGCGACGACGACCAATCGAATTGCAGAAGGCGAAGTCATGCAGCTGTTGAATGTTAATGAGCCTGACATAACCGAAGCGCAATACATTGAGGTTATCCAGGCGAAAACAGCTCGGCTTTTTCAAGCGGCAACCGAGTTAGGCGCGGTGCTTGCCGGTCAGCCCAGTGAAGTTCGACTAGCATTGGCAAGTTACGGTATGCACTTAGGGACAGCGTTTCAAATTGCTGACGATGTCCTCGACTATCAAAGTGATAGCGGCACCATGGGAAAAAATATAGGTGACGATTTGGGCGAGGGAAAAACAACCTTGCCTTTAATTTATGCCATGCGTGATGGAGACAGTGCGCAGGCAGCTTTAGTTGCTGACGCCATTCGTCAAGGCGGTCTTGATCAATTGGCGGCCGTGATGGAGGTCGTCAGCAAGACAGATGCATTGGCAAAATCTATTCATCGGGCCAGCGAAAGTGCAGATGCAGCGGTAGAGGCTTTATCGGTAATACCGCAATCCAAGCATCGGGATGCTTTGGCTCGAATTGCTCGTTATTCAGTTGAGCGTTTGTACTAAGCAATCCTGAGTCTGGCAAGTGTTGCCGGTGTCAGTAATAAAAGTAGGCTTAGTAATCCGAAGGGTCCGATACTCCCAATACCTGCACTGCCTCCCGAGCTGACACTTTGGCTTTCATCATCATTGGCGGCTAAGGCATTAGCGCTGGATGTGCGGGCATTAAAGTCAATTTGAACAGCAGCTTTATTGTTTTCATCATTTGTATCCATGAACTGGCTATGCTGAAGCTCACCGTTTATTTGGGCGGGGTCGGCATTTGCATATTGCACGGTTACGGTTGCACTACTCGTGCTGTATAGACCGATATTGCCATGATCGCAGCTTAAGGTTATGCCGGATAGGCGACAGCCGGCGCTCAAGGATGACAGTTGGACGCTTGAAGGAAATTCAGTAACGCTGGTTACATTTCTGGCTACTCGTGATGTGTCCCAGTTTGTTGCAGAAATAATTACGTCCTGTTCGAAGAGGTTGTCGCCCGGTGTTGAAATAATACTCATCGATAGTTCGATGTTTTCCGCAACACACGACGATGACAGAGCGGTTCTCATGGTTTCGATGCTGCAGTTTGAAAAGGTAGCCGTGGTGTTGTGTGAGAGTTCAGACCACATCACTTCGTTGCCTGTAATGGAAGTGTCTACAACGCAGCGTTGCTCATCATCGTGCACAGCGCCTAAGTTGTGCGCTATTTCATGAGCGCTTAAAAGCATGTTGTACGGGAAGGGGGTTGATACGCTGACATCGTAGCCGTCAGTTTGGCAAACCGTACCTATCCAACTAAGACCAATAGGTTGGCTAGGGTCGGAATTGCCGGTAAACAAATGAACTAAGGCAAGTTCGGAGTCAAGAACGTTATCATTGAGTCTATTAAGCCTGAACTCATTTAGCATTTCTTCTAAATCGCCAGAAAAGTCTCTTAACGGGTCGCTATCCGCGTTGTTGTGATATCGATAACTTTCAATAGTTACTGCGAGTCCCAGTTGGTCTTGAAATAAACCGTCCACCCCGTTAATGATGCCAAGCGCTTTTGCTAACCCTCTGCCGTTATGGTGTTCATCGTATTTGCTGTCGACAACGATACCGATCTTAATCGCCTTGTCTAAAGCGGGACCGCTGATGGCCTGGCCACTTACGGGAATTGCAGACTGAAATATCGCGCTGCGGGGTGATAGGTTCAAGCGTTGTGGGTGAGTACTTTCCAGAGGTACCAGTGCGTAACCGGTGAGCGGTGAATAGTGAAGATTGTATAGGGCGCCGTTAACAAAGATATGCCCTGTAATAGATGCCGAATCGAGCGAGGGTTCTTCTACGCCAAATAGTTCTGTTTCGCTATTCAATCGAACCCATGAGCTCGTATTGTTGAGGACTGAACCACGGAAAAAAATGGGAAGATCAAGCAGGGCCGATTGCAAGGAATCGCTGTGATCCAGTAGGGAAATACGCTCAAGTTTTATAAGCCAGAGTTGATCATCACTTGCGACTTCAAGGATGTTGTTCTCTTTCAAGGCTAATTGAACGGGTGTGGTTACCTGTGCGAAATTATGACTGGCGGTATTAGCGTTAACCGGGAGCGCGAGCATCAGCGCCACCAGTAACAGTGGGTAAAGAAAAGATAAGCCTTTGTTGAGGACGACTGTCATAACTGCAGTTTATCAGGCTCGTCTGTTGGTATGAGCTGTTTGGGTGGTCTTGTTATGACCGAATAGCAACCTGATGCAAGTACTTTGAACGAGGTCTGGTTTATGGCAAGTTAGTAAAGTGAGGAAACTTCCTTAAACTCAGTTTTGCCCGGTTTTACTGGCCATACGCTACAGTTCCCGATTGACGTTCTGACGAGTCGTAACGTGGGGAAGCCGACATCAGCTGTCATTCGCCTAACTTGCCGGTTTCTTCCTTGTTTCAATGTAATTTCAATCCAACTCGTGGGTATCGATTGCCGGACTCTGATGGGCGGCTGACGCTGCCAAAGGTTCTCCGGTTCATCGACCTCGGTTGCGCTTATGGCTCTCGCCAACCCGTCTTTAAGCCGGACACCACGTCTTAACTTAAGTAAGGCGGCTGAGTTTATCTGCCCATCAACTTGAACGAGATATGTTTTGGGAAGTTTGAATTTCGGGTCGCTGATTTGTTGTTGCAACTTGCCATCGTTGGTCAGCAGCAACAGCCCTTCACTGTCTTTGTCCAATCTGCCAGCAGCATAATACCCGGGTGCTTGGATATAGTTTGCCAATGTGTCTCTTCCGCTCTCATCGGTGAACTGACAAAGAACGCCAAATGGCTTGTTAAACAGTAATAATTTTGTTTCTGAGTCCTTAGATGATGCGCTCATTAACAACTCGTTCTCTTCGCAATCCGGGTTGCCAGAGATTCTTCGAAGCCCAAATCGTACAACTCTGCGATTACGGTGTTCGTTTCTAGATCTTCTCTTCGACAGATATCGATGTCAGTAGGCAGGCGATCATCTTCAATTAGGCCTGTGAGTGAGCGTGCGAGGGAGATAGTTTGTTTGTTTTCGTAGAGGAGTCGACTTACTCTGGGCGCACCTCTGAATTTCATCATCGCGACCTCCCCCAAATTGGCAAGCAATGTATCTATATCACCCCATTTGTTGAGTAGTCGTGCAGAGGTTGTAGGTCCTACACCGGGCACTCCCGGGATGTTGTCGCTTTTGTCACCGCTGAGCGCTAGCCAGTCTGCTATCTGTTCCGGGCGTACCTTGAAGCGTTTGTGTAGTTCGTTGTAATCAGAAATTGAACGACGCCCAAGATCCCAGTAGTGGTCATTGGGGGATACGAATTGAGCAAGGTCTTTATCACCACTGACAATAGTCACAGGAATATCTCGTAGCTGAGCTTGTTTGGCAAAGTGACCGATTACATCATCTGCTTCTACACGATCACTGCCTATCGTACGAAGTCCCAGAATGCCTGCAACTTTTTTACAGCGCGCGAACTGAGGAGCCAGATCTTCAGGCGCTGGAGGCCGTCCGGCTTTGTATTCCGGGAACAGCTGGTTGCGCACTCCTTGTCTGAAGCACTCATCGAAGGCGCAAACCATGTATTCAGGGCGATACGTTTCGATAATATGACAAAGGGTTTCGGTAAAACCTTGGACGGCGTTGTCCGGTTCGTCGAAACGATTCCTGGTGTCCACAGACAGAGTCTGCCAAGCGCGGAAAATATAGATGCTGGAATCGATCAGGTAAAGCATGATCAGTGTGAGAGTATTTTCAAGTTGGCTGGATGGCTTAATGTCACAACAGGTTTTCCGGCAGAACCACCGACCCAGCCGCGCAGCTCAACCTTTCTCCCGACAAGGTCCCGCACTGATTCGACCGTCGAATTCTTTATACCGTACCAGTGCTGGTCAAATTTGACCGCTAAACCGTTTTTCAAAGTCATCTGGAGTTTGTTTTTCTTAAGCTCTACAGAAGTTACCACGGACGTAATTAACTGAAAGCCTCTGTCTCGATGACTCAATACAGCTTTGTTGTTTTGCCATTTTCCCGGCGTTTGCCAAATTCCGATTCTGGCTTCCCTGGCTTGTGTCTCCGCAGTGTGAAACACCTCAAAGCACCTCGTGTTCGCGCCAACTGTGACAGCAAGTCCTAATCCTTGCTGAATGAGTTTCTGAGCGGCTATTGAACCATCGGCTAGGACAAGATGGGCGAGGGTGCGCCCATGTCGGTCGAATTCATCATGACCGATTGCCAGCGTGATGGGTTTGCCGCCTATCAGGGTCTCTAGGCGCTGTGTCGCTATTTCTGCCCAGCGCTTATCAGGAGCGAAGCGGGCGTTGAGTTCCAGCGTGTTAACGCCAATCAGCCGGATGCGACGTCGATCGCGAAGCACGATGGTGTCTCCATCACTGACTCTTTCAACGGTGCCGAATTGCTTGGGTGCGTCTTGGAGGCAGCCGGGTACCGTCGTGAGGGCTGCGGCAGGGGAGAGTACGATTGCCTGCAAAAGCACGAAAAAAAGGCACCACAGTGGGTGCCTTTTCTCTGATCGTAGGCCAGTTTTCACCGACCCTATACTCGCATGGCCGAGATCGGCCCTGACGAGTGAACTTATTTCGCGCCGTAACGACGACGGAATTTGTCCACCTGTCCTGCGGTATCCATAACCTTTTGCTTACCCGTGTAAAAAGGGTGGCAAGCGGAACAAACTTCGATACTCAGGTCACGACCTGCAGTAGAACCCGTTTCAAACGTGTTTCCGCAGCTACATGTGACTGTGATTTGTTTGTATTCGGGATGGATTTCCGGTTTCATAGCAACCTCCCGGTTATAAAAAATTGGAACCGGATACTAGGGCTATGAGCCGCAAATTGCAAGTGCCAGGATCAAGTAGTTTGCGAAATAGGCCGTTAAAGGAAGAGGTGGCGAGTACTTTTTCGCCCAAATACCTTTATTTCCTATGAACGATCCCTGTTGGATACGCCTATGTTACTCAGAATCATGGCAAAACTGCTCTTAAAAGCCACATTTCCGCTTTTAATCATTGCCGGCTTGTTTACCTACGGTGTTTACATGAAAGGGGGAGATCCGTCCGCCATGTGGAAAAATGCGGGCTCCGGGATCGTCACCCAGTTTGGATCGCTGTTTTCCGGTGTGAAGGAGGACGCAGGACGAGCGGCTGCAACAGTGAGCCGAGCAGCTGAGGGTGGCTTGGGTGCCGTCGCACCGGGCGCGTCGTCTAGCCGCAAGGTCTTGACCTGGAAGGATGAAAACGGGGTCACGCATTTCGGGACTGTAGCCCCTGTTGGTGTTCAGTCAACAACAGTGAGCGTGAATCCTGATCAGAATGTTCTTGCTCCGGTCAAAGTGACTGAGGCGCCCCAAGTTGTGCAGAAAAGAGCGACTGACTCTGGAAGACGAGTTACAGAGTCGGCCTCAAGTGTCGGAATCGATACCTCTAGCGAGCAGGAAGAAGCAGGAAGTTATTCCGATCCTGCGGTGCAAGACGTCGCTGATCAGCTGGGAGGTGAGTTACCCGGTGTGGTGGGCAAGATTTTATCGTCTCAGTCTGGAGACGGTGCTGGTTCAGTTAACCCAAAGCAACTCATAAAAATGCTTCAGTCTCAATAGGCTGGTGCGACCTACTTCTTTACAAGGTTCAACGGGATAATCGGGTAACGTTTTTCTTCCATCGTTGATGATGTGCCAGGGTGGTTTGGCTGATTGGTCGGGGATTCCAAAAACAGTTCCAGTAAACTATTGAGCCAATTGATGCCTGTCGGTGTCGCCTTTAAATTCAACCCTTGCTGTTCCAGTAGACCTTTTTGTGTTGCCTCTTCAATGACACCTTGCCACGGTATGAGCGACGTGCCGGTGTGAAGTTCGAAAAGAGGGATGGGAAACCCTTCTATCAGACGCAAGGCATTCATCATGAATTCAAGCGCGCTATCGCTGGTTGGAATTGCAGTCTCGCCTCCAATGCGTTCGGCTTGAGAGCTGGCGGCAAGGTATTTTGCAGGGTGCTTGTGTTTCCAGCGGCGAACGATCTGACCGCTGTCAGCGGCGCTGATTTTTCCGTGTGCCCCCGCTCCAATGCCCAGATAGTCACCGAATTGCCAGTAGTTCATATTGTGCTGTGAACGATGCGGAGAGCCCTTTTGAGCCGAGCTGCGCGTATTGTCAATTCTTGCATAAGCCGAAATTTCGTAACGCTCGAAATGGTTTGTCGCTAATCGTTCAACAATCGCGTTTTGCATGTCAGCGCGTAAGTCATCATCGGGTCTCGCAGGTGGAAATCGAGCGAAAAGTGTATTGGGCTCCAAGGTCAATTCGTAACACGACAAATGTGTGGTTTGAAGAGAGAGTGCCTGATCTACATCGAGAAGCGCTGCCTCCAGGTTTTGTTCCGGCAGAGCGAACATCAGATCCAGATTAATTTCATCGAATCCTGCCTCGTGCGCAATTCCCACAGCACGGGTCGCTTCTTCTGCCGAATGGACTCTGCCTAGATTTTTAAGTGACTGTGAATTAAAGCTTTGTATTCCAATCGAAAGACGATTGATTCCTGACTTTCGGTACTCAGAAAAACGTGCTTGTTCAAAAGTTCCGGGATTTGCCTCCATGGTGACTTCCGCGTTGGGAGCGAGTCCTGTCAGTGCTCTAATACCACTCATCAGGCGATCTATTGCGGCAGCACTAAATAGGCTCGGAGTGCCGCCGCCTATAAATACGGAGTGCAAAGTGCGCCCCCAAACCGAGGGCATTTCCGCAGCAAGGTCTGCTAAGAGAGCGTCAACGTAGTTGTCTTCCGGGATGTCTCCACGAGCCTCGTGCGAGTTGAAGTCACAGTAAGGGCATTTTCGAACACACCACGGTATATGCACGTAAAGTGACAGCGGCGGGAGTTCAGTGAACTCGCGAACCATGCAGGCTATTTCGCTCTCGCGCTGAGCTGCTTAACCATCTCAGCGACGGCCTTGCCACGATGGCTCAGCTTGTTTTTGGTCTCAGGGCTCAATAGTGCTGTCGGGCTCATAGTGTCATGGTTGCAGAAAACAGGATCGTAACCGAAGCCGCCTTCACCTTCAGGCGCATGCAATATGTGCCCTTCCCAAGCACCTTCAGCGATGATGGGTGATGGGTCGAATTCATGGCGAAGGTAGACCACAACACTGCGAAATCGTGCGGTTCTCTGTGCATCCGCTAGTCCGTCAAGTTGCTCCAATAAAAATTCATAATTGGCGACGTCGCCGGAGCCTTTGCCATGTCGCTCTGCATGTCTTGCTGAGTACAGGCCCGGCGCGCCTTTCAGGAAATCAACCTCAAGGCCGGAATCGTCTGCAATGGATGGCAGGCCCGATATTTTTGACGCATGTCTTGCTTTTAGCAGTGCATTCTCAACGAAGGTGTGGGCGGTTTCATCTACAGATGAAATTGAAAATTCCCCTTGGGCTACGACAACGAGCCCTAGGGGCGAAAGTAGCTCCTGAAGCTCCTTAATTTTGCCTGGATTGGCACTGGCGAACACGACCTGACTCATCACTTATAGTCTTCTCGAAGTGACACTTTGTATTTGATATACGCGTTGTCTAGGAGGAAAGTGCTGCTTTTTGAGCAGCGACTAGTTGTGTGACTCCGTGTTTGGCATGGTTCAGCATATCCTGAAGTTCTGTTTCTCTGAAAGCATGCCCCTCAGCAGTCCCCTGAATTTCAATGAAGCCACCGGCCTCATTCATCACCACATTCATGTCTGTCTCGGCGTTAGAGTCCTCGTCGTAGTCCAAGTCCAGTACAGCCTCGCCCCCGCAAATACCCACCGATATCGCAGCCACGTGGCCGTGTATAGGATTGCGTTTGATTTTTCTCTCTTTGATCAGCTGATCGACGGCATCGCATAGCGAGACATAAGCACCGGTGATAGAAGCAGTTCGAGTGCCACCATCCGCCTGAAGGACGTCGCAGTCTATTGTGATTGTTCGTTCGCCAAGCGCTTCCAAATCAATCGCGGCTCTCAGAGAGCGCCCAATCAGTCTTTGAATTTCTTGCGTTCTACCGCTTTGCTTTCCAGCGGCAGCTTCGCGGCGAACTCGTGAATGGGTTGCTCCGGGCAACATGCCATATTCAGCAGTAACCCAACCGCTACCTGTGCCCTTGAGCCAAGGAGGTGTTCTATTGTCGATGCTCGCGGTGCACAGGACCTTAGTGTCGCCCATGGAGATAAGCGTAGATCCTGCAGCGTGTTTGGTGAATTGTCTTTGGAAAGACACTTCGCGTAGCTCGTCAGTGGCACGTCCGCTGGGTCGCATTGATGAATCCTTAGTTAGCTATATAAAAACAGGCAGCCCGTGTTGGGGCGCAGGGGCGGCAGAGTATACCGTCTCACGAGCGGTATCATGCTATTTGTGCGCTGCCGTTGATGACTATCGTGTAAATTGGGCGTTAAATCACCACCTGAGAAAGCATCAAATTATGTTGCGCAGTATGACGGCCTTTGGGCGTAGCAGCTTGAAAACCAACGCATACGAGCTTGTCTGCGAACTGCGGGCTGTAAATCACCGGTACTTGGATATCTCCATTCGGTTACCTGAGCCGGTTCGTGTGATGGAGCCTTCGATAAGGGAAAGGCTGGCAGGGGTTGTCCATCGCGGCAAAATCGATGTCTCGATAAAGCACACGCAAACATCCTCTGAACAACAGAGTTTCGTCATTAATGA
This sequence comes from Granulosicoccus sp., assembly GCA_020627685.1. Classification (GTDB taxonomy): domain Bacteria; phylum Pseudomonadota; class Gammaproteobacteria; order Granulosicoccales; family Granulosicoccaceae; genus Granulosicoccus. The sequence goes on from JAHDGK010000001.1 coordinate 234,965, forward strand.
ATCCCTGCTGGAGAAACTAACGGCGGCTGCCTCAAAGGTGTCCTCGCTCAGCGGTGGTGGCGGTACGGTTGATCCTTTGAGAATGCTGCAGTGGCCCGGAGTTATGGATGTGTTGGATGACTCCGAACAAACTATTGCCAGCGACTCAATGGACTGCTTCGAGCAGGCATTACAAGATTTTCTATCCACGAGAGAGCGGGAGGGAGAACAAATTTCTCAGCTTCTGAGTTCGAAAACCGAACAGCTGAAGGATCTGGTTTCCGAAATTCGTAGACTCAGGCCAATTGTTGTCGAGCGGCAAACGGAGCGATGGAGAGCAAAGTTTGATCAACTATCACTGGGGCATGATGAAACTCGCATGGAGCAGGAATTAGTCTATGCTGCGCAGCGGCTGGATGTAGATGAAGAGTTGGACCGTTTAGATGCCCATTGCACTGAATTGCATAAGGCGTTGCAGAGGCGCGATCCAGTGGGGCGGCGTCTAGATTTTCTGATGCAAGAATTCAATCGGGAAGCTAATACCTTGGGTGCAAAATCAGCAGATTCCGACACAACGAATTCTACAGTCGACATGAAAGTACTTATTGAACAAATGCGCGAACAGGTACAAAACGTTGAATAAACTGGGCGCAATCGCAAGACTAGAGACTAAAACACGATGAGTAAGGTTGCGCTAATCACCGGTATCACCGGCCAGGATGGATCCTATCTGGCCGAGTTGCTGTTGGAGAAGGGCTACGATGTCCATGGTATAAAGCGGCGATCATCTTCGCTTAACACAGATCGTATTGATCACATCTATCAGGATGTTCAAGATAAGAATCAACGCCTGTTTCTTCACTACGGCGACTTGTCTGACGCGTCAAACTTAACGCGAATTATCAGCCAGGTGCAGCCTGATGAAATTTATAATCTAGGCGCTCAATCTCATGTGGCCGTGAGTTTCGATTCGCCGGAATACACGGCAGATGTAGACGCCATTGGCACGCTTCGTCTACTTGAGGCTATTCGATTCCTAAAATTGGAAAACAAAACCCGCTTTTATCAAGCCTCTACCTCAGAGCTATTTGGATTAGTACAAGAGACACCTCAGAGAGAGACGACGCCTTTCTATCCGCGCTCACCATACGCTTGCGCGAAACTGTACGCTTATTGGATTACTGTAAATTATCGGGAATCTTATGGACTTTATGCCTGCAATGGCATTCTCTTCAATCATGAATCGCCTCGAAGAGGTGAGACGTTCGTTACTCGAAAAATTACCAGAGGATTAGCGAATACCTCGCAGGGACTGGACGAATGCCTGTATTTGGGCAACATGGATGCGCTAAGAGATTGGGGGCACGCTAAAGATTATGTTCGAATGCAATGGATGATGCTTCAACAGGACGAGCCTATAGATTATGTGATTGCAACTGGAAAACAGTATTCCGTTAGAGATTTTGTGCGTTGGAGTGCTGAAGCTTTAGGTATCAAATTGGAATTCAAGGGGACAGGAGTAGACGAGATTGGTGTCGTATCAGCCATCGATGCCGACGTGGATGTCAAAGTAGGTGTGGGCGACACAGTGGTCAGGGTAGATCCACGTTATTTCAGGCCAGCTGAAGTAGAGACTCTATTAGGTGATGCCACACTTGCCAAGAACAACTTGAATTGGATGCCGGAGATAACTGCAGAAGACATGTGTCATGAAATGGTTTCCGCAGATTTGAATCAAGCTCGTAAACTAAGGTTACTTAAAGAGCACGGATATTCTGTTCCAGTGCCAGATAATGAATGAGCGTGGGTGATCCGTCGTGAGTAAAAAAAGAGTATTTGTCGCTGGCCACAAGGGCATGGTGGGCAGCTCTTTGTGTCGTCAGCTATCAGGTGATGAATCTGTAGAGTTGGTGTTACGAGACCGGCATGAATTAAATCTTAAAGACCAGCAGGCAGTAAAAGACTTTTTTGCAGATCAAGCCATAGATGAGGTGTATCTAGCAGCGGCTAAGGTGGGTGGTATTCACGCTAACAATACGTATCCGGCTGATTTCATCATGGACAATATGGCCATTCAGCTTAATGTCATTGGTCAGGCATTTGCGGCCGGTGTGAGTCGTTTATTGTTTTTGGGTTCGTCGTGTATTTATCCGAAGCACACAGAGCAACCTATCCGCGAAGAGCAGCTACTTACCGGTGAGTTAGAACCCACTAACGAGCAATATGCGCTGGCAAAAATTGCTGGAATCAAAATGTGCGAGGCTTACGTGCGACAGCATGGAGCTGACTTCCGAAGTGTAATGCCAACCAATTTATATGGGCCGGGTGATAACTACCATCCTGAAAATTCTCATGTGGTTCCCGGAATGATCCGACGCTTTCATGAAGCTGTTCAAGCAGAGTCAGAAGAGGTGGTTATCTGGGGTACTGGAAAGCCTAGAAGGGAATTTTTACACGTTGATGATATGGCTGCCGCCAGTATCCATGTGATGAACCTATCTCGTGAAGCCTATGACTCAGTGACTACAGAACGATGCTCCCATATCAATGTAGGTACAGGTATCGACTGTTCGATAAGGGAGTTAGCTGAAGAAATTGCCTCCATTTACAACTTTAAAGGCAAACTGGTTTTTGATACCAAAAAACCTGATGGCACGATGCGCAAGCAGTTAGATGTAACACGTATCCATAGCTTAGGATGGCAGCATGGCATCAAGCTGCGCGAGGGCTTGAAAGTTGCTTGTGACTGGTATGATAAAGTCGGTTCGACACTTTAAATACTCAACTTATTAACGTTATTGAGAGTCTCTGTGAATAAATTCGTTCCTGTTATTCTTGCTGGAGGTTCGGGCACGAGGCTCTGGCCGTTGTCACGTGCCGAATTCCCGAAACAATACTTAACGCTGGGAGAAGAGCTCACACTCTTGCAGTCTACGGTGGCAAGATTCAACACCGCTCTTGCGTCAGCCCCAATCGTTGTATGTTCTGAGCAGCACAGATTTCTAACTGCTGAGCAGTTGCAAGCTATCAACGTCAATAATGCAACTATCGTTCTTGAGCCTGTTGCTAGAAATACAGCACCGGCTATTGCATTGGCAGCATGGCAAGCGGTGAATGACGACCCAGATGCCGTAATGGTGGTGTTGCCCGCCGATCATGTCATAGAGGACAACGATGCATTACGCTCGACTATCTCGCAGGCGGTGGAATTGGCAAATGCCAATCATATGGTCACCTTAGGAATTATGCCGACAGAGCCTGCAACGGGTTATGGATATATCTCAGCTGGAAATGACTTGCCTGGGTTTGATTCTGCAGCAAAATCGGTTAGGCAATTTATTGAAAAGCCCAACAAAGACAAGGCCGAAGAACTCATAGCAAGTCAGTCCTGCTATTGGAATGCCGGTATATTTATCTTCAAGGCATCAGTGTTCCTAGACGCGTTAAAGAAATTTCAACCCGATATTCACCAGCACAGCCAATTTTCATTAAATAATGCAGTTTCAGATTTGGATTTTCTACGCGCAGAATCAGAATCCTTCGCAAAGTGCGATAACATTTCCATTGATGTGGGTGTTATGGAGAGTGCTGATAATGTCGTCGTACTGCCTTATAACTCTGGATGGTCTGACATCGGCAGTTGGGATGCGGTTCATCAAATCAGAGACAAAGACGAGCATGGGAACTCTGGTGTTGGAGACGTGTTGCACCATAAAACCGTAAACACCTACCTCCATTCAAGTGAACGCCTCGTTGTAGCATTAGGTACAAAAGATCTTTCTGTTATTGAAACTTCAGATGCGGTGCTGGTTATCGATCATTCCAATGCACAGAGTATTAAAGATGTTATTGGTTTTCTTCAGCAGCAAGAGCGAAAAGAGCTTATCAGTCATACGACTTGTTACAGGCCTTGGGGCCATTATGAGTCGCTCAAACTTCATCCGCGATTTCAGGTGAAACGCATTAGCGTAAAGCCGGGGGCGAAACTTTCGCTGCAAAAGCATTTTCATCGCTCCGAGCATTGGGTTGTTGTGAAAGGCACTGCTATTGTGGTTAACGGTGATGAAGAGCTGTTACTCACGGAAAACGAGTCTACTTATATTCCTTTGGGCGCTATGCATCGGCTGCATAATCCAGGCACTATTCCATTGGAGTTGATCGAAGTGCAATCTGGCTCCTACTTGGGTGAAGATGATATCGTCCGTGTGGGCGATAACTATGGCCGCGCTTAATTCGTAAAGAGCATCAATGTGGCTGATCAAAAGCCGAGAAAATCAGATGTTAAGGTTGCGAAGGAGAAGCGTTACAGTTGGCCTCCGCCACCAGATCCCAATGATGTCTATGTGCCTAAAGAAAAGAATGCCATTCATTCTGTACTCACGGCCTTGCCTGTCATTATGCTGGTTGTGGGTTTGTACTTTTACTATCAAGGGGAGTCTGCGCAGAGCGAAGGGACTCCTATTCTGTCGGAGAGTAAGCAGATTAGCGGCATCTTTACAGGGTTCTCTGAGGTAAAGTCCGGCTCAAAAGGTCGGCATTATCTGTGGATCAATACTGATGGCAATACGCGTGGGCTCCGGGTTCAGCCAGAGCAGCTTCTCCAACTACAACAGCTGAAAAAAGGTGAAGGCGTTCAACTTCAAATAGCACCAACGGTTTCAGGATCACGAACCCTATGGGCCTGGAAGATACAGCAGGGGGAAACCGTGTTTTTAGAGATGGACCTAAGCGCTGACTAGACAGCAATCACTTGAAATCAGGTGTACTAGCAAGCCTTATAAGCGAATTCGCTTTGCTTTAGTTGGGCGGTAATCCGGTGCAACTTTCTTCTTAAATGTAATCGTCACCTTTAAACCCGGTTTGTTATCAGACAATTCAAGGTTCGCTGAGTGCAAGCGGACAATGGCATGTACCAAACTCAAGCCAAGGCCGTTTCCCGGTGAATTTCTTTCGTTCTCCAGTCTAACGAATCGTTCAAGAACTCTTTCGCGCTCATGGGCTGGAATACCCGGGCCATTGTCAGATATGGATACATGAAACTCGTCGTTGTTTCCTGAAACGCTTAAGCTGACAATGCCTGGGTCAGTTGTATACTTAATGGCGTTGTCTAAAAGATTAGTAACCACTTGGCCTATTAGGTGTCGATTGCAATAGAAGATCGGGTTGCTTTGAATATCGCTAATGAATGTCAGGCTTTGTTCTTCTTCGGCAACCGCTTCGTAAAGTTCAGCCAGCTCAGCGGCAAGATCACCAATACGTGTGTCTTTCCATTCCTCAGAATCAATGCCGGCCTCGAGTCTAGCGATGCTCAACATACCGTTAAATGTATGAATAAGGCTGTCTGCATCTCCAATAGCCTCGTCCATGACCTCACGGTAGATTTTCGGATCTCTCTCTTCTAGCAGAGTCACTTCCAGCCGATTGCGTAATCGAGTCAACGGGCTTCTTAAATCATGCGCAACGTTGTTCGTCACTTGCTGCATGCTTTTCATCAAGTGCTCAATGCGGTTCAGCATTTGATTGAGTTTTGTGGAAATCTCATCAAATTCATCATCTCGTGCCGTCACAGACAGGCGCTGAGACAAGTCCCCGCTCATGATCTCTGTGGCTGTACGGCTTACCGAGTCAATGCGTCTTAGAACGCTCGTGCCAATCCAAAGACCTCCAATAAGCGAGAACAATAGAGTTAGTCCGGTGGCTCCTGCCACCAATACAAATGTGTGGTCAAGGAGTGCTTTTTCGTCGCTTATTTCATGTCCAATCGTTAACTTAAGGCCATTGGATAAACGCGTTTCAGCAACTCGTACCGGGTTGAATGCACGCGCACTTCCTGGTGGAAGGTCGGCAACATCGCCCATGTTTTGAGTCGTATGCGAGCGGATGGATTTCAATCGCATGGGAAGTCCATCGTCGGCTTGTTCGGTTGTGCTACCGGATGTGTCGTTGTTGGCCAAATAATAGAAGCGCCCGTACGTGTCTATTTGATTACGCCGCTGTATGGCTTCAAGAAGCTCGGGCAACGCGCCGGACTTGTACAGATTAATTAGGTAGTCGGTTTCAAGGCGAAGCCGTGCGTCCACCTGCGACTCAATTTGATCGCGTGTTGACCAATAGATGAAGCCTAGAGTTGCAGCCGAAAGGGTGCTGAATAAGGTCGCGTAGATAAGCGACATGCGGAAGGCTGAGGTCCTAAAAAGGCGCCGATTATCTGGAAGTGATTGCGTGCTCTCGGCCGAGGCTGCGCTAACGATAGGCTCAGAAGAACTAGTTGTTTGCTCGGGGTTTGGCGGCATTGGCTTGTTCTTGCGCCTTCACATTGGAAGCCATAATAAGTGGATGCAGTCTAAGCGATGTGGCACTTAGAGTCACGGGCGCATTGTGCGCCCGTGTTTACCATTGTTGATACGAAATAATGCTAGTGAATGTCTGCTAAAGATGACGTTTCCTGTAGCTTATATCCCGCGCCTCTCACTGTGTGCAACAGTGGAGAGTCGAAGTCTTTATCAATCTTGCTGCGCAAACGACTAATTTGCACATCGATAACATTAGTTTGCGGATCGAAGTGATAGTCCCAAACGTTTTCTAGCAACATGCTCCGAGTGACAACTTGACCCGTGTGCTGCATTAAGTATTCAAGTAATCGGAATTCGCGAGGTTGTAAATTGATGTTACGACCAGAGCGAGTTACTTTATGTTTTATCAAGTCCAGCGTCAGATCACCTGCGTGAAGCACGGTCCCTTGAACACCTGTTTGCGCTCGTCGCGTTAAGGCTTGTAATCGGGCCGTTAGCTCGCTGAGCTGATAAGGTTTTGTCAGGTAGTCATCGCCACCGGCTTTCAGCCCGGTAACGCGTTCATCGACGTTGTCGAGTGCACTTAATATAAGTACGGGCGTCATGTTGCCCATTCGACGCAACTCTTCAATGATAGATAAGCCGTCTCTTTTCGGTAGCATTCGATCGATGATCATAGAGTCGTAGGCATTCGTAACTGCCATATGTAACCCTTGTTCACCATCTGCCGCATGTTCGACCGTATGGCCGCTTTCTGTCAGACCTTTGACGAGATACGCCGCCGCTTCTGTGTCGTCCTCGACTAGTAAAATTCGCATGTAGCCCCCACTGATTGAATCGATAACTTAATTTGAAGATGCTCTATTTGTACAGTTCAAATGAGTAACAAATGTGTAATGCAACGCTAGTTACTAGTTGTTGGTCACACCTGATCAATTTGCATTGATTAAGTTCTGAAAGTTTAGAAACACGGAGTAAAACCATGATACTTACACTCAACGATACGCCACAGACGCACCGAACCACTAGACAAACCTTACGATTACGAGAAACCTCAAATAAGTCGTTTTTTTATTGTGCTGCCAGAATATATCGAAAAACACTTTTCTGGTTAGCACTGGTCCCCATTCTTGCGATAACGAAATCCTTTGCAGGTACTTTGCCCGATTTTAGCGGCCTTGTTGAGTCAGAAGGTGACGCAGTAGTCAAGATTTCCGTCACGACAGATGTGACTAAGGCGGCCTCGAACGGTATGCCAGGGTTTGATCCTGAGCAAATGCCTGAGCAGTTTCGGCGATTTTTTGAACAATTTCCGCAAAATCCCGCGCCAGAACAGCGTCGTGGCACCGGATTCGGAAGCGGTTTTATTATCTCCGAAGATGGGTACATCATCACAAATGCTCACGTTGTGGACAACGCATCTGAGATTCTCGTTGGATTACAAGATCGTCGGGAATACCCAGCAGAGCTTATCGGCAGCGATCCGACCACCGATATCGCACTCTTAAAACTGGAAGCGTCAAATTTACCCGTGGTCACCATCGGAGATTCTGAAGACTTGCGAGTCGGTGAATGGGTGTTGGCGATAGGCTCGCCTTTCGGTTTTGAACACACTGCGACGCAGGGAATAGTCTCTGCTTTGGCCAGAAGCTTACCTGATGGTACCTATGTGCCTTTTATCCAAACAGATGTTGCTGTGAATCCCGGTAACTCCGGTGGTCCTCTGTTCAATACGGACGGGGAAGTTATCGGTGTGAACTCACAGATCTATTCACGTTCCGGTGGTTATCAGGGCTTGTCTTTTTCTATCCCCATTAATGTTGCAATCTCTGTTGCCGATCAGCTCAAGGACAACGGTTTCGCAACGCGAGGTTGGTTAGGAGTTGCCATACAAAACGTAGATCAGGCACTGGCAAAATCGTTTGGCCTGGACAAGCCTGCCGGTGCATTGGTGGCCCAAGTGACTGCAGGTAGCCCTGCTGAAAATGGGGGACTAGAGAGCGGAGACATCATTCTTGAATTCAACGGTAAGTCTGTTGACTACTCCAGTGCGCTACCACCCATGGTGGGTTCTGTACGACCGGGTAAGACCGTTGATGTGGGTATCCTTAGAAACGGTAAGCGCGAAACTTTAGCTGTGACTATCGAGCCTCTCGATGAAGGCCAGAAGATCAGTGCATTGACCAAGTCTGAGCCGGTCGATGAGTCTCGCTTGGGTGTCGAAGTTGCAGAGCTTACTGATGAGCAGAAAGAGAGCTTAAACCTGGATGCCGGAGTTGTAGTGTCATCACTATCTCCCGATGGTGCAGCGGCTAAGTCTGGAATACGCTCCGGCGATATTATTATCTCGCTGAACAGGGAGGAAATTGATGATGTGGAAGAGTTGGAAAAACTCGTTAAAGCAGCTCCTGCTGACGAAGCTATACCTGTGCTCATCCAGCGTCAAAACGCTCCGATGTTTTTAGCGTTAACAATTCCGTCTGTTACAGGTTGATCTAGCAGGGTTTGGTTTTTACCTGTTAGCTATTAGAGGCCGTCACTGGGTTTTATTCGACTCTGTGGCGTCCTCTTTATCAGCTTCGGAAACCATGATTTCCTCGAGTGAGAGTCCTGTAAGGCGATTTACGGTTCGCCATATATACCAGAAAATACCCAGCATCATTATCATCGAAGGAATGGCGATGACCGGATAGCTTAATAATGTCATCCTGCCGAGTTCTTCATTAAATGCTGATGTGCCGCCAGGACTTTTTACAATGATTTTAGCCAGTACATAATTCATGATTGCGCTAAATAAAAACGTTCCCGCAAAAAAGTAGTTGGCGCGATCAAGCCGGCTCTCAAACAATTGGGTGTTTTGCTTTTCTGCCAGCTCTCCTTCAATACGCTCGATGTTCATAAGCGTAGGGTTGAAGATAAGTTTGCGAACGAGAGGGTAGCCCATTTTGTTTGCAACGATGACCCCGATGCCGATACAAAGCGGGATTGCGGCTTCTTTAACCGCGAGCCATTGAGGATCAATTTTTAACAGGCCAATTCCACCTGTAAGTAACACGCTTATGACCCCTAGGATGGCAACGCCATTGCGCTTTTTGTGTACGACAAACTCGTATATTCCATAGCCAATCGGAAATGCAAGTGCAAAAATAAGTGCGTTCGTTGCCCCCAGATTCTCATCACCGCTCAACTTCATGAGGATGACGGACGGGATGATGATGCTGATAATTAAATCAACGAACGGGCGGGGTTTATGCTCTTGCGCAGTTTGAGACACGGATTCTAGTTATTGCTTTGTAAGGCTTTAGTATAACCAGAGTCTGGCTGTATCTGTCGCGAGGGATCCGTGGTTTCGATTCTAGCGGCACGGAGTTCGCTCATGTGCGGCAACTAAGTATCAGACATAAAAAAGCCGCCAGATATGGCGGCTTCCGTGCCTTGGCTGACGAATCAGCTGGCTAGAGTCGTACGCAAAAAAACGTTAGTTAGATCGCGCTATTACTCATAGCTGACCCGACAAAAATCAAAACACTAGACATTTGATCACCTCCATTGCGTTGCGGTTGGAACCTAGAGACTAGCATAGAAACGGTAAGGCTGTTTATTGCGAAAAAATGCGTCAGCTATCTAGTTCTAACGTTTAAAGGAAGGGCTGGGAGACGAGATTTATTGATGAGGGATTCCAGTCCGTAGCAGTTTGAATTGTCTCTGGCCGGGTGCCAATTCCACGTCAAAAATACGAGATAAATCCGAAGAAGAGGTGTTGCTGGAGGATGAAACATCCAGCGAAATAGAGTGTTTCCCGGGTTTTAGTGGCACTCGGACAAGTGTCATATGGGCTGGTAAGGTTTCCCAGCTACGCGTATCCGCTTGTTCTATAGCCAGTAGAAAGACTTTTGCGATGGTGCCAGCCACTTCGCTTTGATCGCTGATAGAGTCTGCCATATTGTGTTTGGCAGCCAATCTTAGGGCCTGACGCACGGCAACAGACTTGCCGCGAGCTTCAAGAGCTGCCTGAGATATTTCAACAAGCGCGGTATTGGCTGTGATGATGTTGCTTGTTTTTCCATTCACTCGCACCGTTGTTTGCGGAACTGTTTGAAAGCTTGGCGCATAGTACGGAAAGGCTATCCGGGCGTCGTAACCGAAAAACAAATCACCGGGTAACTTTGGGTCTATGAATCCGGACGCTATAACAAAGACGAGCTCGCTTTCGTTTTTATTCAGTAGCGGAGGCGGGTTCAGATCAAAATCGTTTGCTAACTTACGATATTCCACACGAGCGCCGTTAGGTTGCCCAGCAGTCTCAAAGCTGAGTGCCATTAGGGTTCTTGTGAATATGTCGTTCTTTAAAGAGTCTCCATGCTCATCATAAAATGCGGCGGCCCTGCGAGCCTCTACAGCTGCACCTTCGGGTGAATTCAGTAATAGATAGTTGAGCATTTGAAACGTGTGAACCCAGAGCTGCTCGCTGGTTTCGCCGGGATATCTAGCCGCCCAGTCACTGGTGATAATCGAGGCTGTTTGATCTTTTACGCTTACGTAGTCAAGCTCTTCAATGATTTCCATCGCTCGTTCAAAGGCGAATTTACTCTCTGTATATTTACCCGAAGCTTGAGCGATCAGTCCTTGATCCAAATATAAAAGTAATTGGTCGCGATTGGATACTTCCGCGTTTTCAAGGGTTTGCAATGCGTCGTCAGGACTGCCTTGCCGAAATTGGTCGCGAGCAACGAGCAACGGTCCGGATGTGGCACACGCTTGGAGGGTGACCAAAGCTATGAATACGGCGCATAGCTTGGTCATTTTCAAATGGACTTGCATCTTTGCTTGGACTGGCCAGAGTGGTGGGGGTCTACCTTCGTATTACCAGCCGATGATCGGTCTTGATGCCTCGCGTGCGATCTCAACGTTGTCAGCCCAGGAAATTTCACCACTTTCAAGGTTTGTTAGCTCTAAGTTCATTGAGTAATAGATCAACTCCTTTTTATTGAGTCTCCATTGTCTTGGCTGCTTTTTCTCGATGGAGCGTAGCGTACCTGAGAGTATGTAGTCGGCGCCGAGTTGGCGACCCTCACTTACCCGCTGTTCTGGTGGAACAAAACCGGCTTGCTGAAAGTTTGTTTCCGCCTGAACATTGCTTCGTTGCTTGCGATTTAAAAATCTGTACTCACCGGATTTAATAAGTGACAAACGGATGTCATCGGTGATTCCGCCAGTGTTGATGTGTTCCGATGTTTCGTTGTCCACGCCATAAACAATAATGACAGGCTTTCCGGATTCTGTAGGAACTGCAGATGAGCTCAGCAAGCTGTTTGTCAGGGTTTCTACAATTTGTTTTTTGTCTGAAAAGTCGTAGCTCGCATCATAATGCTGCTCGACATCAGGGTCTAAGGTTCTTGTGGTGGCAGCACAGCCGGAAAGAAGCGCAAAAATAGTGCAGAGGCATATTATTGCTGCCGGATGTCGTGAACGGCCTAAGTGCAGTGCGGAGGAAGCTAAGTTCATGTGTGGTATCCGTATTTCAAAGGTTGTGCGTCGTAAGCTTCAGGCTTGTTGCCCGGACTTGTTACGTAGTTTTAGTGGGAATTCATCCCGCCACGTAATAGGATCGTTGTGCAAAAGTCGTGTTAGGTTAATCGTCTAATCCTGAACGACAGTTGAATGATGTACTGTAACTCTATGTTGCAATATTAGCTGATGTGACGGTGTTCGCAAAAATTGCAAATGAGAAGGGTTTATCAGATTGACGCGTGTAGCTTGAGTATCTTCGGTTAATTCAGGATAGTTGTTACTGTCGGTGGTGCGCGTATAGCGCCTCTAATTTGTCAGTTTGTTGATATGAGCAAAGTTAAACCAGTAACTCGGCCTAGGAAGGCTGAACAGCAAAAGATGGAGCTTTTGGTATCGAAAAACGTTGGCGCAAAGTCAGATCTGCCGCCGATGCCGCTGCGGATGAAAATAAGCTTGGGTATGCTTATTTTTGGCATCTTGGGCGCTGGCTCGTGTTTGTTTGCGGTGTTCAACACAGAAGATAGTGCATCAAAAATTGAAGAACTCGGTATGCAGCGTGTTGCGAATAGTCTCGATAACGTGTTGGCAACGCTTGCCTTCCCTATACTTTTGTTCTTTTTGATATTGATCATGTTCGCCTGCCAAAGGATATTTTTGGACTATAAGGCGGCTAATGATCCTGACCGTTACAAGCGTCGAAAAGCCGACGATTGATGTCGTCGCATTAATGCCGGTTATTTCTCTATAGCTTTTCCAGCTTGCCGGCTTCGTATGCTGTTGTGCAGCGTTTTGGCTGTGCTCACCTGACGTCTTCCCAGCGTCCACTTGACGTACATATGCCACCGGTGTCTGAGCGTTAGCGGAATGACAAATCGCCAGATTGCCCCGAAAAACTGCGCAACTCCCAGTTTGTTGAGCAAGCTCATTACCTGCTTCCTCATCCAGTTAAGCACGGGTTGAGGGATGACAAGTAAAGCGAAAACCGCTAATGAGCTCCCAGCAGTGAGCAGCAGTAAAATTATTGCAAGAAGGCTTCGCAACCAAAGGGGTTGTCGTAAATAGTATTCCAGTGTGTTTCGAACCGAGCGCATGAGCGTCAATCGTATTGCTGTAATCGATCGGCGCCACGGGCGGTGCGATTTTACAAGCATATGAGTAGAGGCTTGCATAATGAATCGGCGTATCTGTATGACTGCGCTGTTTTTTACGATCAGCATGCCTAGCTTTGGAGTAAGGCTCTTAAGCCAAGCCTTGCTCCAAGTTAATAAACCAAGAAATAAGGGGACGATCAGTTGCGAGGTGTAACTTGCGACAGCGACAACCACCGCAACAAACGCTACCGCTATTAGCGTCAGTCTCAGTTTGCTCGGTGGCAGTCCCTGTTTCAAATTCGCGTTTTCTAGTTCTCAGCCTGTTTACCAATTTAATGGTTAAGATCGTCAGCCTCGTCGGTGACCACCTGCCCTGTGGCGCGTCGCCAGATAATGGCACCGGATAGACCAATGCCGAGAAACACACTGTAAAGAATAAGTGCCAGCCATTCCAAAGACACCCGGTTGTCTGCCGATACCCAGCCTTCTTGCAGTGATAAATATATGAGTGCGGCGAAAAAAATGACAACGATGATTGTGCCGAGCTTGCCAAGTGCTTTCCACGCGGCAATCAGCAATGCGATATTGGCTAAAATTGCGACGATTGCTCCGAGTATTACCCAGGCATCAGTTGGGTTGTCATTGTTAACAACCCAGTGAAAGACAGAATTGCCGGTAGGGTTGTATGTGGCAAACACCACAATTGCCGCGATAATCATGCGACTGATTAAAACAACCGGTGAAGAGCCTTTAAGTGCGTTGATCATTGTTATTCCTAGGCTTGCCTTTACACCGCAAGCTGTTGTTTAGGCATCAGGTTTTCCGTGTCCCGGCGCCAAGTGAAAGTGTATTGATTATCGGATGATAGGGTAGCAAATAGGATTCCGTCGGTGAGGACGTGTTGAGGCTTAAGCTTTACATTGCAGTTTAAGTCGAGCCTCTGCTTAGTATTGAATAAAAAAATGTCTTGAGTTTTGATTCGTGTGTGATTAAAGCGAGATGATTGCCGTAGTTGCTGCATTTAAGCTCATGACTATTGAAAACCCCTGAGGTAGCAATTTTGGACGAGGCGTTGTGGGTGTTTGGGTATGGGTCGTTAATCTGGCGCCCGGCGTTTCAATATGTTGAAAAGCGGCTTGCGACCGTTGATGGTTATGAAAGGCGTTTTTGTCAGGCATCGCATGATCATCGCGGTACCCCAGAAGCCCCTGGGCGGGTTGTGACCCTCGCGCCGAATACGGGCAGTCTTTGCGCTGGGCTTGCATACAAACTGGGTGATGACGCTGACGCTGTTCTTGAGTATCTGGAAGTCCGGGAGCAGGATGGGTACACGCGTGTATCTGTGCCTTTAATGTTTGATCACGATGAGAAGGGTGTTGGCATAACCTGGATCGCGGCAGAGGGAAATCCGTCTTGGAGAGCCAATGAGTCGCTCGAGCAGGTCGCTCGCCTGATTGCCACCCGAAGCGGCCCCAGCGGTACCAATAGGGAATATCTGTTTGAGTTGGAAAGAGCACTTGTATCTATCCATATCGTTGACCCGTACGTAGCAAGGCTTGCCAAGAAAGTTCGGGATCTTCTCTGAAATTAAGCGGGTCCGAATATTGCTGCCTCAGGCGGCTAAAAATAATTCAAATTATTTTGCGGATGACGTTGACACCGAGATTTACCCCTGTATACTTCTCGGACTCGGCAGACACGAAGCACTTCACGGTGTTTTGGTGGTTCAGCCCGCTC
>JAHDGK010000069.1 GCA_020627685.1 Granulosicoccus sp.
TACCTTTTCATCTCCAGCGAATTTTGAATCTGTCATAGCGTTGCGCTTCTGGTGAGTTTTCCGTTTATATCTTAAAGGGGAGGGTGAACACATGCCACCCTCCCGTACTACTAGAACATCACTGCTTCAACTGAACCAGCCCGTTCATAACTCCCTCAAGACCCCCGTACACTGACAAGCTACCAACGTTCTCAGTAACTCTCTCAAGGGTCTCAAGTTCTTTCAACCTCAGCGCCACGCTGTTGCTCTCCATGACTTTTGCCGTGTTGAGCAATGAACGCGTTGCATTGGTTTCTTCTCTTCGACGGATCATGTTGGCTTGCGCCACTTTCTCCGCTTCAACCACCTTGCCGAGTAGGTCTTTCATATCACCCGGCAAGATGATGTCTTTGACACCGACACTTTTCACATCGATGCCGTAACCCGCGAATCGTTGTTCGACAAATTCAGCAACCTCGCGGTCAATGACAGTTTTGTCTTCCAACAATGCATCGAGCATGCGCGTGCCTACGGCTGCTCGCAATCCGAACTGAAGTTCTTTGTAGAGTTGGTCGAGAGGATCTTTCAAGGTTTTTGCAGCCAAAGCTGCATCCACCATCTGAAAGGTTGCCGTGACGTTGATACGCAACGCCACTTTATCTCGTGTCAGGATTTCCTGACCCTGAACTTCCAGTGTTTGCACACGAAGGTCCACAGTTTCTACTTTGAACTCCCTATCGAATCGCCAGAAGGCGTAAACACCTGCAGGCAACGTTTCTACAAACTTACCGTCGATGTACAGCAGACCCATATGGCCAGCGTCAATCCTGCTGGTCATAACTGCACGGGTCACTATCGTGTTGATTCGCGTGTTTCCACGTTCAAGCAACTGTCGGTTAGCTTGCCTATCGATAGCCAGACCTTGTGTCAGGTCGAACCGTTTTACAACGGTTTCAACCAAACCCTTCCAGTACAGCGCACGCTGGTTTGGGCCTAGTACGTCTGTCAATCGTTCGTTGTGGTAAACCACAGCGACTTCTTCTGAGCCGGTTTGAACCACTTCAAACAGACGTTCGACGGCTTCACGTTCAGCTTCAAGGAAGTAATCGATAAGGCTGTGTGTGAAGGCTGGTTGCGATATTTCGAAACGCTCCACCGCATAGCGGTTTTGCCAGTCGAAGAATCGGTAAGTCGCCGGTGCAAGGAAGGATTGAAAATCCCCATCCTTGAACAGGAGACCGCGTTCGTGCTTCCGCACGATAAATTTTTGATAGAAAAGCATAATGCTATCTCCGTGTTGAAGTGGCTCTGTTTCCAGAGAGGGTCCGTCTTACGACGGGTCGAAAAATTAGGAGGCCACGCCGCCACAGGACGCTGGCGGACTATCGATCGGCGATACGTCGGACGAGACAAGTGTTGTTGTACGAGATAGCTGCGTTCACAGACAGAGTGTTCTGAAGAACGCCCTGTAACTATTGAAACGCGACTACACGCACAACCGTCGTTGCCAGATCGGTACGTACCGTGTGATGCGATGGTCGGCCACAGTTCTGCTGCAGATATCCTAAGCATTCAAAAAGACACGAAAGGAACTGCCGGCGACGGTGCCGGGGTGGAGTGATACCCTCACACAGGGGTGGATTCGAACCACGGCCGTAAAGGCTTTACCAGAGGTCTTAACAGGACCGTTTTTTGGAAGCTGGAATCGAACCAGCGACTGTCAGGTTTATTGCCTGATGCTCTCCCAACTGAGCTATTCCAGTGTGGATGAGTCGTTCGTACATTCGGTACACACTGTGCAATGGTTAGCGTTAGTGCGCCAGTCGGGACTGTAGCCCGAACCGCTGAATGTCGTTTCCGATACTCGCCCTTGGTAGCCTGACCCGGACGTATTTAGTGGTCCGTAGCCAGGCAATTTGTAGGCATATCGCACGATGCGTTATGCCAAAAGTTATTAATCATCCGAATTGTAAAAGAGCGTTCCGGAAGGCATAAAAAAAGCCCCGGAAGGAACGAACCATCCGAGGCTTCAAGTTTGAAGCGCTTCAAGAAGGTTCATCGGCTGAACCCTCCTGAAACGCGTCAGGTTAAGTTCAGCTCACAGGCATACCTGTTTGGTTGTGCCCGATCCTGTTTAGTGAATCTAATGTCGTGTTTGTTTGAAACATTGAATTACGAGTTACTAGTGTGCTTGCAAAACAACTATGCATACGGCTTGAATACACCGATAAGCGAAGTTTGCTACTGCTAAGTTGTTTGGCTGAAAAAGTCATGGGGCGCGAGTATAAGGCGAGTAAAACCTATGTCAACAGTTAATTATAAAAAAATGCACAAATGAGAGGAGCGCCGCAAAGCAGACGTTGTGCCAAAACAGCTGAAAAAAAGTAAATAAAAGTGTTGCGGATAGCTGCATTTGTGCGGTAAAAATGTAGTCACACTCACAGCAGAGGACATCAATCTATCTCGACAAACACGTAGCTAGGTTAGTGACATAAAACTGCCATTCGCTACCACTGTTGTCGTTAATGCATAGTGTTTGACGTTTTGACAAACTCGATTTACAAGCTGTTTTAAAGCTGGAAAGGTGTCGGTCAACAGTGCATCACCTTGTTGAAGGTATGCAAGGCCAACGGGCCATATCTGATTCCATCTGACTAGGCTAGTGCGAAGCAGCATTGTAAATGTAAGTTGTCATCGGCAAGCTGAATAGAAATCTATAAAGCTTACTGCATCCTTGTTGGTGGCCAGCCGGAGTTCTCTCCGGCTGGTTTGTAGTTTCCTTCCTTTCATCAGCCACGACACTAATGCCGCGTGCCGATACCGCGTCAAAGTTCAACTTTTTTGGCGGCTGTTGACTCATCACCCGTATTCGGTGTGCCTTTAGGCTCGATAAGCAACAAGTGGACTTCTTCTTCCGCCACCGGGCAATGCTCAACACCCTTGGGCACAACGTACAATTCACCTTCATTCAAATGCACATCGCCATCGCGTAGCTTGATAGTGAGCTTTCCTTTAAGCACCATAAAGAAATCATCAGTGTCCGGGTGCGAATGCCAGTTAAATTCTCCTTGCGCTTTAACAACCATAATGTCGTTGTTGTTGAAAGAGGAAATCACTTTGGGAGACCAGTGGTCTGTGAATTGGGAGAGTTTTTGAGTTGGGTTTATGGCGGTGTTGGTCATTTTGTGGTGTCTCTATTTCCGATAGGGTGGCTATATAACATTGGTTTAAAAACAAGTGGCTGAATAGAGATCATAGTGACCATCATAGCTTTTAAAACTATGACATCGGGTCAAAACGTTGCGATTTACTTGTTTGAGCTATCAACAGAATGCAATTTCAGCGCAACACCAATTTTTTAAGGCGATAGCCTCTATGGCATACGCTGTCTAAACGACGTTATCGTGTTCAGCCACAAAATGGCCGGGTGCTACTTCACTTAGCTTTGGCACGTAATCTATTTCGTTACTATCGATTTTGCTGGGAAGGAATCGCAGAAAGGCTTTAGGGTCTAATGGGGAAGACAGCTCATCGGTTAACCTAATACGCTCGCGGCTGCGTTCGAGTTTGGGGTCGGGAATTGGAACAGCGGAGATCAGCGCTTGTGTATACGGGTGGGCTGGATTGGTACACACATCAGTACTACTTCCAAGTTCTACTATTCGACCCAAGTAGAGCACCATCACTCTGTCCGAGATCTCCTTTACTACCGATAAGTCGTGCGAAATAAATAAAAGCGACATACCAAATTCAGCTTGTAGTTTCTTCAGTAATTCCAAAATCTGAGCTTGAATCGACACATCCAGAGCAGATACAGCTTCGTCACATATTATTAATTTGGGCTTATTGATCATGGCTCTGGCGATGCCAACGCGTTGATTTTGGCCTCCTGAAAGCTCATGTGGATAGCGATTAGTCATAGACGCGTCTAATCCGACACGGTTCATCATATCTTGGACTAACTCCCGTCGCTCACGGCTGGTAAGTTCCGGTCTAAACGTCCTTAACGGCTCGGCTATAGAATCCGAGATGGTCATTCTAGGATCAAGGCTCGCAAAAGGATCTTGAAACACTATTTGCAAATCTCTGCGCGCTTGGGTCATCGCGTTTTTATCTAACTGAGTGAGATTTTTTCCTAACCAACTTACGTCACCGCTTGTGGGTTCAATCAGTCTGATTAATGCGCGAGCAAGAGTGGACTTACCACATCCGGATTCACCGACAATTCCTAATGTTTCACCCTCGTTTAACGTAAAGCTAACGCCATCGACAGCACGTAATGGAACACTTCGACTGAACAGATGACCGCCTACCTTAAATGGAAAATGTACTTTGATATCCTTTGCATCGAGCAAAAGGTTTGGCGTAGATTGCACTTTTATCGGATGTGTGGCGTCTATGCGCGGCATTGCTTGAAGTAATTGCTGCGTATACTCGTGCGAAGGATTTTCGAAAACGCTATCTACAGGGCCTTCTTCCACAAATTTTCCAAGTCGCATAACCTGCACATAGTCACACATGCGAGCTACTACGCCCATATCATGAGTTATGAGTGCAACTGCAGTTCCTTGTTCTTCTTGAAGCTCTGAGATAAGGTCTAGGACTTCAGCTTGCACCGTGACATCCAAGGCGGTTGTCGGCTCATCGGCTATGAGTAATTTCGGGCTACACAACATAGCCATAGCAATCATCACCCTCTGCCGCATACCGCCTGACAGTTCATGTGGATACTGATTTAAACGTTTTTCTGCATCCGGTATTCTGACCCGCTGTAACCAATCTAAACAGTGACGACGTGCATCACTTCGGCTATGAGAGGTGTGAACATGCAAAACCTCAGTCATCTGCTGGCCAATCTTTAAATGAGGTGTTAATGCAGTCAACGGATCCTGGAAGATCATTCCGACATCTTTGCCACGGAGCTTGTTCAGAGAACTTATCGGGGAGTTAAGAATTTCCTGCCCGTCGAGTTGCACGGCGCCAGATGCACTCCCATTTTTAGCCAGTAAACCCATTGCAGCTAAAAAAGACTGGCTTTTACCTGAGCCAGATTCTCCGACAATACCTAAGCATTGTCCCTTTTCTATTTTAAAAGAAATATCCTTTACCGATTCGATCACACCGTCTGAGGTGTCGAAATGGACGCATAAATTTTGAACATTTAGAACGCTCATCTTCAGCGATCCTTAGGGTCCAATGCGTCACGCAACCCATCACCGATAAAGAACATGGTGAGTATTATCGCCACATAGAAAAACAAGGGGAATAACAGTTGCCATAGTGTTCCATAGGCCATGGTTCCTGCCCCCTGAGCAATCAAGGCCCCTAGTGATGTATAGGGTTCTGAAATACCCAAGCCTAGAAAAGAGATAAAGCTCTCTGACAAAATCATCTCGGGAATTAGAAGCGATGCATAGACAATAACAACACCAAAAAGATTTGGCAGAATATGTCTAAAGACAATCATGGTTTCGGAAACACCACCAGCCCTTGCGGCTTCAATAAATTCTCGATTTTTCAACGCCAAGGTTTGCGCCCTGACAATGCGTGCCATGGTTAACCACGATACGGCACCGAGCGCCACAAATAACGCGACAAATGATCTACCGGCAATGATCAAGATCAATATAATGACTAGCGTTGTCGGAATGGCGAGCAGAATGTCCACTAGCCTCATCATAATGTTATCGGTACGACCGCCCACATAGCCTGCAATAACACCCCACGCGGTTCCCAATATCAACGCCATGGCAGAACCAATCAGCCCCACCAGTAAAGATGTGCCTGTGGCTTGGATGGTGCGTGCGAAGAGATCCCGCCCCAGCTCGTCGGTTCCGAAATAGTGCCCGCTTTCAAGGGACGGGGCTCCCATTGTTTGGATATCGCCTAAGGCATCCCAGTCTATTTCTTCATTACTCCATTGAGAAAACTGTGGACCAACCAATACGAATACTACGATTAAAAACAGAACGGCCATACAGGCAATAGCCGCTTTATTGCGTAGAAATCGATCTCTCGCATCACGCATCAAGGAGCGACCACGAACTGCAGTATGATCGGTAATTTCCGATGCAAGGGACTCTACTTTGGCAGATTTACCGAAGATGATTAATACCTTATTTTGGGATCAAACCAAGCGTAAGCGAGGTCTGTAAGCAGATTGACAATCACTGTTAGTGCACCGTAAAGGATGGTAACCCCCAGAAGAACGGCATAGTCTCTGGACAATGCTGAACTGACATAGGATTGCCCAAGCCCACCGGTTGAAAAATAAATATCAACAAATACAGAACCCGTTAATACATAAACAAATACCGGCCCCAAGTAGGAAATGACAGGCAATAAAGTGGGCTTTAGGGCATGCCTCCATATGATTAAATACTCTGGAAGCCCTTTAGCCCTGGCTGTTCGAATAAAATTTGAATGGAGAATTTCGAGCATGGACGAACGTGTAATTCTTGCAATAGAGCCCATGTATGACGTTGATAATGCGATGACAGGCATCACCAAATACTGCCATTGACCACCATTCCAACCACCCCCGGGTAACAAGCCCAACCATAACGTAAAGGTAAGAATTAGGATGGGGCCCATAATGAAATTGGGTAGGGCTTGCGCGGCTACGCCTAAGCAAACTGCAAAATAGTCAATCCATGTATTGTGGCGGATTGCGGCTGCAACCCCTAGAGCAATTCCCACAATCGATGCGGCAAGGAACGCTAAAAATCCATAGGTCAGAGATATCGGAAACCCGTGGGCGATGATGTCGTTGACATCCCGATCCTTAAATTTAAACGAAGGCCCAAAATCAAAATGTACAACGATGTTAGTTAGATAGTCCCACAACTGTTTCCAAAGCGGTTGGTCGAGCCCGTATCTGGCTTCAATATTAGCCAATACAGCTTCTGGCAAAGGTCTTTCAGAGGTGAAAGGACCACCCGGAGCTACGTGCATTAAAAAAAAGCAGGCAACTATCAACAACAAGATTGTGGGTATGGCGACTAGTAGTCGCCGGATCGTATAACTCAGCATAGCCAGTACCAACAACGGCCCCATGTTGAGGGGCCGTTGTTAGAAGTAGTCATTGAGCGGTCTTATAAAGATCCTTAGAATACCAACGGGTCTGAACATTATTAACCGGCCAGTTTCCTACATCGCTATCCATCATATAAACACCCGCGTAGTGATACACAGGAATTACTGGCATATCAGAAGCCAACATCTCTTCGATTTGACGATAGTAATCAGCAGCGTCGGTGCTTCGCTTGGCGGTGTCTAGCAATTCATCCAGTTTTGCATTGTTATATTTTCCGTCATTGTAGCCTGACTCACTATCCAGCAAGTCTAAAAAGGTTGAAGCCTCGTTATAGTCGCCGCACCAGGCGCCGCGTGCTAGTTCAAAGTCCTGATTTCCGCGAGTTTCTAAGAATACTTTCCACTCCATATTGGCCAAGCTGATTTGTGTGCCTAATTTCTGTTTCCACATTTGGCTCATGGCAACAGCAACTTTTTTATGGGACTCTGATGTGTTGTAAATCATTTCAAAAGAGAGGGGATTGCTTTTGTCATAGCCTGCTTCAGCGAGTAATTGTTTTGCCTTGGCATCTCTATCAGCCTGAGACATTGTAGCCATCTCCGTGACCGGAGGAGTGAAACCCGCTACCGCCTCTGGTGTGAATGTGTACGCTTCCGGTTGACCTCCCGCTAACACCTTTTCACTAATAATTTTTCTATCAACAGCCAATGCCAAAGCTTGTCGTACTCTTACATCTTTAAACGCTTCTGGTCCGCTATCGCTTAGGTTAAATGTGTAGTAGTAATTACATAATCTAGGAAAGCTGATGGCCACGCCCGGGTATTCCTTTTGTAGTCGCGGGAACTGACCAGCGGGTACTTCTGTTCTATCCAGCTCGCCGGCTAAAAATCGGGTCAGTGCAACATTCTCGTCATTGATAACTAAGGCTACTGTCTTATCTAGGATGGTATTGTCATTATCCCAATACTGAACGTTACGCTCACGAACAGAACGTTCGTTTGGTACATGCTCTGTCAATATATAAGCGCCATTGGAAACGATATTCTCAGGCCTAGTCCACTTGTCGCCGTGCTTTTCAATGACAGCTCTAGGTGCTGGGTAAGTGGTAGATTGAGTTGTCATTTGTGCAAAATAGGGCAGCGGTGCTGTAAGCGTCACTTCAAATGTAAGATCATCGATAGCCTTGACCGCAAGCTCTTCTTTAGCCTTTTCGCCTTTAATGATTTCCGCTGCATTCCTAATGGACATGAGCTCCATAAACCATTGATACGGGGACGCCAATTCAGGGTCCACGGCGCGTTGCCAGCCATAGACAAAATCTTGAGCGGTGACGGCATCACCGTTCGACCATTTGGCGTTATCACGAAGCGTAAAGGTGTAAACCGTGTTGTCGTCGTTGACGGTGTATCCGGTGGCTACTCCGGGAACAAGGTTCCCGTCGCTATCTTGATTCATTAAACCTTCAAAGAGATCGCGTACGACTTCAGAGCCAGTGACGTCTTCTACTACCTGAGGGTCGACCGAGCTGTGTTCGTCCAGCACGCGATAGACGAATGTCTGATCTTCCGCTAACTTTACGCCATCAGGCACCTTGCTACTGGCAGATGCCGTCCCAATGAGTAAAGAGCTACTGACTAGCGCTAGTAGGAACGTTTTACGCGTTTTTAACATCTTATATCTCCTGAATGAGGGCTCACTCCTTCAGAATAACGTGCGATCTATAAGATGTACAGAGGTGGAAATCTCGACGAATATTACTCTGCGGAGTAATTGTCGCAATGGGGAGATTGAATTTGCTGCGGCACCATTACGATGCCACAGGCTTTTCAAACTGAAGTGTTCAAAACACTAACTACTTAGGATCACCACCTTGAGCCAGGTTTTGCGCCTGAGCAATCCACTCATCGCGCTCTATGCGGCCAGGGAATGACATAGCGTCGTTAACTAGGTCGATATCCTTTTGCACGAATTTACCTATTTGCCAGAAGTGATAAATTCCCATGTCGTTAAGCTTGCCTTCGAGTACAGGGCCCACTCCGCTAATCAACTTTAGATCGTCGGCTTCACCTTCTGGACCGTCTAGATACTTTAACTTGCGGCCTTCGCCACCTTGCATGAGCTCCTTCGCTTGTGGAATCCATTCATCACGTTCTATGCGACCTGGGAAATTCAGATGTGTGTTGATGTTTTGAATATCTGCATCGGTAAACTCAGCAATCTGGCTGAAGTGGTAGATACCCATGCCATGAAGTTTTTCCTCTAACACTGGGCCAATACCTAGAATCTTCTTGAGGTCATCAGCTTCGCCGTTTGGCGCATCGAGGAATTTTAGCGGGGGTAGGGATGCAGCGGGTGCGCTGTCATTGCTTGGGGTTGCAGCTTGTTGTGGTGATGTCTTAGTCGTTGCACCAGCCGTTGATCCATTGACAGATACAATTTCCAATTCAGTATAGTTTTGTCTGTGGCCAGCTTGTTTACGGTGGTGTTTTCGTCGTCTGAACTTGACTATTTTTACTTTTTTACCGCGACCGTGTGAAACCACTTTACCGACAACAACGGCTTGGCTAACTAGCGGATCACCGATAGTGATGTCGCTGCCATCGCCAACCATAAGCACCTGATCAAATTCAATTGACTGGCCCTCATCAACTTTCAACGACTCTACGCGTAGCCTGTCTCCAGGACTGACACGATATTGTTTTCCACCCGTTTTTATCACGGCGTACATAGTTTTTACCCTCTTCACAATTACCGGCTTTATAAAAGCTCGCGACCGGGCAGGTGTCGTTCTATGCACGGTACTTGAGGAATCTAGCGTTCATGGCGAGCTTGATGCCGCTTAACGTATCCGCATTGCATCAAATAATCAAATACTACAATGTGCCGCGCGGTATGGCCCAGTCGTACAAACCCGTCAAAAGCTAACTGAAATGGCGCTGTGTCGGCCTTTCAGGAATATCCGAAGAGCATTTTAAGTGACTTTAAAACAATGTGAATTTGAGGTTGCTTTAGTGCCTGTAGCGCCGAATCTTGGGGTTTGGGGAATTTTGACGCTTTAACGTCTTAAGCCTTCTGCATGCGCATAACGATGTTTTGTACTGACAATGCACAGATGACCATGGCGGCACCTACAAGCTCTATGACCTCAAATCTGTACCCCTGCCAGTAGCGGATGCAAAAAGTCACGATTGGAATGAGGTTGATGAACAACATTGCGTTCAAAGCGCCGACTTTTTTGGATCCCAGATTCCAAGTCAGCATCGCGCCTAGTACACCGACGATGGCCAGGAACAACAGTTCCCATTTGATGCTTAACCATGCGGCCAAATCAGGGTGTGTAATTAACCCTAAAGAGACCAAAATGAAAACAAGTAGTGTGTTGGCCAGCGCTCCACCGCACATCGACCACGTTGTCAGTCGCAGGTTTGATAAGTGCTGATATCGTGCGGTGGTTATCGTGTAGACAACGAAGCACAACGCGCCCAGAAGTATCATTACATCGGCAAAAAGTTCTGTACGGGAAATGTCTAATGACGTTTGCCATTTGGTGACAACTGTGACAACCCCTAGAAAAGCAACTGCTACGCATAGCAATGAGACAACGCTGGGCTTTGGGCCTCCCAACAACCGTTGAACCAGTACGGTCATTAAGGGTTGGGTAGCTACAATAATGGCGGCAATTTCCGGGCGCGTAAACATAAGGCCGCCGAAAATTAAAGAAGGTGCACCACACATGCCGATAACACCCAAGCCCAAAACCTTAAACTTGTCTGCGCCCGTGTGTATCGAAGACCATCCCTCACGAAGGCCAAGTGCAATCAATAAAATGATTGCTGGGAGTGAGAATCGAAAGACGGCTGAGTGAAAGGAATTAATCGTATCGAAGGTGTGCTTTGCAAGAGGAAATTGAATTCCCCAAACAATGACCGTAAAAAAGACCAGAAACGTACCCGTCGTGAAATCACTGGAGAGGGAGCGTGTTTCCATTAGCGGCTACATATCGACTGGTCCTCGATAATACACTGTTTATGTCGACAAATTACGTAGTGAGTTTTCGAGCTTTTAACGTTTAGCGAATTCTATAAAGCCCGCCATTCGTGGCATCGGTTAAAAAATAGAGGTAGCCATCGGGTCCTTGGCGAATGTCACGAATACGGCCGAATTTACCTTCTATTAGTCTTTCTTCGTTTATAACAACATTCTCTTCAAGGCTAAGCCGCGCGAGTAGTTGAAACTTAAGAGCTCCAACCAATAAATTACCTTTCCACTCAGGGTATTTGTCACTGGTAACAAGCGCAAGCCCGGAGGGTGCAATAGATGGATCCCAGAAGGTCGCTGGCTGTTCGTAACCTTCCTTGGCACTCCCTTCGCCGATTTTAGTGCCAAGCCCGTAGTTGACTCCATAGGTGATAATCGGCCATCCATAATTCTTGCCGGCTTCGACGCTGTTAAGTTCATCTCCTCCCTGGGGTCCGTGTTCATGCGTCCACAATGTGTCCGTCTGCGGGTCGTATGTCATGCCTTGAATATTGCGATGTCCCAGACTGTATATTTCGTTTAATACGTCATCGTTACCGACAAACGGATTGGACTCTGGAACGTCACCATTCGCGTGTAAGCGGATAACGGAACCTGCGTGCGTTTGCCCGTCCTGAGATGTGTCACGTTCACCCCGATCACCCAGTGAAATGTAGAGATAGCCGTCATTGTCGAATGCTAGGCGCGACCCGAAGTGTCTTCCGCCACGTTGCTTTGGTTTAGCGACAAAGAGTTGTTGTTCATCAACCCATTGATTGTTTTCTATTCTGCCTCGAACCACCTCAGTGCCGCTCCGGCTGAATAATTTTTGGTCGCTGGCCGCAAAAGACAAATAAATCCAACCATTTTGTGCGTAGTCAGGGTCGGGGACGACATCAAGTAGACCTCCCTGTCCTTTGGCATCGACTTCCGGTGTGCCCACAATAGCTTGTGGTTGAAGCACTCCGTCGACGATTCGTCGTAGTTGCCCGCCACGTTCAGTGACTAGCCATTCATCACCTGTAAGAAAAGTCAGGGACCACGGTTTGTTCAGGCCATCCGTAACCCGCTCAACAGTGAGGGTACGTTCTTGAGTGTCGAAAGATTGGGCTGAGGCAGCTGCTATCAATGTGAGCGAGAGTGTCAACGCTAACAGCAGCTTGATCGTTGTGATTGCAAAAATTCTAAATAGTGACTGTGGATTGATCATTACCAGCTCTTTAGGTCAGATTTATCGCCGTGTGACGGCTCACTTTGTACGGGTTTTGATGTTTGTACGTAGAATTTACTGATTTATCTCATTTCAGTGTGTGGTAAGACAGTAATGAGCTATTCCTCGAGTTGAACCCCGGTACAGTATCTTGGTCTACAAATATCGAATCCGGAAAATCCTAACCCACCCCGGTTCAAGTCTTGCAAAGTAACACCCCTATCTGCGCTAAGATTGATACACAACATTGATATTTTCAAACAATAAGTCCGCAAAGGAGCACCACCCGATGCCGCAGCGCTACACCAGTGGTTTAAATCAGCAGTATCGTGCCGCGCAGAAGCATCGTCCAAGCCTCTCCTTGGGCGGCGCAGCACCGAAAAAGCTGCGTTTCGGCTTCAAATCAGTGCAAGCGGCCTCAAGTGCAATGTTACTCACGCTGGGCCTGATGCTTACTGCCTCGGTATCAGCTGAATTCAAGGCTGTACCTCTGGACACCTTGGTCCCAACCGACGAGCATCGGAACGCAACTGCCGGCATCTTGCAGCTCATGACGCGCTACCACTACAGCCGCGTGGATGTTAATGATGAACTGTCAGAGCAGATTTTTGATCGCTACCTGGATTCCCTTGATCCACAGAAGAGTTTTTTCCTGGCCAGCGACATCGAAGAATTTGAGGGGATGGAGCGACGATTTGATGATGCGCTGAGAACAGCTCGCCTAACGCCGGTATTTGATATTTTCAAACGCTTTCGTGTCAGAGTAGAGGACAGAGCCGCTTATGCCACCAAGCTTCTTAAGCGTGATTTTGATTTCACTATTGATGAGTCTTATACCTTCAATCGCGAAGATGAATCCTGGCCTAAGACGCAGGCAGCGGCCGACGAGTTGTGGCGTAAGCGGGTAAAAAACGATGTGCTGAATTTGCGTTTGGCAGATCAGTCTAATGAAGAATTGGTAGAAACCTTAGAAGAACGTTACGAGCGGATGGAGCGACGCGTTAGCCAGCTTGCGCCTAACGAAGTGTTCCAGATCTTTATAAATTCTTACACCTTGTCAGTTGAACCACACACGTCTTACTTTTCGCCGCGTACGTCTGAGAATTTCAATATCAACATGAGTTTGTCTTTGGAAGGCATTGGTGCAGCACTGCGAACTGAAGACGAATACACAGTGGTGCAACGGGTCATCCCCGGTGGGCCAGCTTCACTAAGCGAGCAGGTCAGTGCCGAAGATCGCATCGTAGGTGTGGGACAAGGTCTTGAAGAAGAAATCGTTGACGTTGTGAGTTGGCCTCTGAGTGATGTTGTCGATCTTATTCGCGGGCCTAAAGGTTCAACCGTACGCTTAATGATTTTACCGGCGGGAGAGGCTGAAGGTTCTCCACCAAAATTGATTCAGTTAGTACGCGATAAAATTAAATTGGAAGAGCAGGCTGCTAAAAGCTCTGTCGTTGAGGTCCCCGGTGAGGAGGGCGCGCGGCGTTTTGGTGTAATTGATTTACCCACGTTTTATTTAGACGGCGCAGCAAGAGCGCAAGGCCAGTCCGATTTTCGCAGCACAACTCGTGACGTCAAGCGCCTACTTAATGAATTGACCAGCACTGATGGTGGTGTCGATGGAATCATCATTGACCTACGTGGTAACGGTGGTGGTGCACTGGACGAAGCAACGCAGCTCACAGGATTATTTATTGAATCAGGCCCTGTCGTGCAAATTAAAAATTCCAGAGGGCAGTTAGGAGCGGAGGTCGATGAAGACCCTTCGGTGGTTTATGACGGCCCCTTAGCGGTGTTGGTCGATAGACGAAGCGCTTCTGCCTCAGAAATTTTCGCAGGTGCTATTCAGGACTATGGACGAGGTGTTGTTGTGGGTGAGCCTACCTTTGGGAAAGGCACCGTGCAGTCAGTTGCGCCTCTAGATAGAGAAGGTAAGTTGGGGCAGTTGAAAATCACCGTCGCACAGTTTTTCCGCGTAAACGGGGAGAGCACGCAACATCGCGGTGTAGTGCCCGATGTATTGTTCCCGACAGCTTTAGAGTCCGACGCTCAGGGCGAACGTGGACTCGATAACGCCTTGCCTTGGGCAGAAGTGGCAGCCACCGAGTACGATGCTCTGATAACCAGTACAGCAGATTACTCGGATGTGCAGCAACGCCATGAGTCGCGATATCGCAACAGCGAGTTGTTTGATGTGCTTATTGAAGAGTTGGAAGCACAGCGCGAAGCACGAACACAACGTTCGGTCTCCCTTGTTGAATCGTTGAGGCAAAAAGAGATTGAAGAGCAACGTGCAGATCGTGAACAGCGGGATGAAATCTATCGCGCTGCCTTTGGTATTTCCGGCTCGGGCGATGATGCAGAGGGTGAAGGCACACCAGACATCATTCTCAACGAGGCTGCGCAGGTACTTAATGACATTATCGACTACCCGCCGATTATTTAAATCGAACGGTAGTTCTTTGATGCCCAATCGAATCGTTGGAGGCTCGCTAGCCACGTAGGTCAATCTGCTGGATTAGCTTGATCCGTCTCTTAAAAATTGCGAATAGTAGTGGTGTAACTGACTACATCACATTATTATCGCGCCATGTATAAAGAACTGAACTCCATTGCCATCTTTGTGGCCGTTGTTGAAGCGGGTGGCTTTAGTAAAGCCGCTGAGAAAGTCGGGCTGTCTAATTCAGTCATCAGTCACCACGTCACCAAGCTTGAAGAATCTTTAGGTGCAACCCTGTTGTATCGTTCCACGAGGCAATTGACCTTAAGCGATAAAGGGCAGGATTTTTATACGGTGGCATCCAGTGCCATACGATCGATTGAGGATGCAACTACCGACATCCGTGCCGATGGAGATGACCCGTCTGGACAACTGCATATTGCAATGCCGGCTTTTGTACCAGATCCTCGCTTGCAACAGCTCATCTGGGATTTCACCAGTCAGTACGAAAATGTTGATTTGAAAATTAGTTTTTCAGACGATCCGAAAAAACTGATTCAAGACGGATTTGATATCGCATTCAGACTGGGAAAACTCGAATCATCGGGTATCTTTTCCCGAAAAATTGTTGATGTTCAATTGAAGCTTGCGGCGTCCCCGACACTGCTAGCGAAAAGAAAGAAGATTTCGGCTCCGATCGATTTAACTGGCATGGATTGTATCTCGTTAAGCCAGCTGCGTTGGAGTATCAATCTAACGAAGGGCAATATGCGCGAAGAGATCGCTGTTAGTAAAAAAAGCATCGTTGTTGATAATATCTACGCAGCCAGAGATGCAGCGGTAGCTGGTCTGGGCCTTATTCCACTGCCAGAAGGTTTGTGCGATCAGGAAATAGCCGATGGCAAGCTGATTCATGTCTTGCCGGAATGGTCCCTATCAACAGTGCCCTTGCATGCAGTCTGGAACAATAAGGCCCGTCGTAACAGTCTGACACGCAGGTTGTTATCGTTTCTTTCCGAAAACTACTAGCAGGTTGTAAGTCAGCTCCTGCATGGGCTTGGCAGTAAACGTTCGGAATGGGCCTATTAGTTGAAAATATCGAAAAGTATTTTCGTTATTCTAAATACGTGAATTGATTTGATTGTTGTAGCCTAGGCAGCGATTAGACCGAAAAATACCGCAGGTGCGGCACTACTAAATAGTTTATAGCTCGAGTTAACTAGTAACAGCGAGCAGAAAACTGAGCCTACCTATTTGTGGCTAATCTGCAAGCTATTAAAAATACCAAACATCTATTGCGCGTTTTTGAAATGAACTGTGGATGTTTTCAGCCAACTTGGCGATCAATTAATGGACATCAATTGACATGAAAAAGCCTTATTTATCACTATCGGCCGCAGTTTTAGCCTGTGCTGTATTAACCATTGCAACGCCATCTTTTGCCGACAGTGTTGGCACTGTGAGTCAGGCAGTTAATTTTTTCCAAAACGCGAAAGCGACAGGGGGCCAGCCGTTTACCGTTGATGCTAAGGGTCCAGTTGCTATTAATGATGACGTTGAATTGCCCGGATTCGCATTCCAAGTCTACGATGTAGATTTCACTACTGATAGCGTGACCTTGAAGCTAATTGCACAGTTAGAAAAGTTGCAAGTTACGCTGTATGACGATACAACGTTTGATCGCTACTACTTTGCTTTTGATCAGGAGATCACATCAGCATCATTATCAGATGAGACAGACGAAAACTTTGGTGCTACGGTTGAACTTGTGGCTCCGGGTACGACGGTCAAGTCTAGTGGTTCTTTTGTTGATGGACTGCCTACGGAATTCACGATGGACAACGGTGGTATTCTGATCACAATTGGTGAGGGCACCGACTTGACAAAGATCATTGCTAACGGTGGTTCACTGACTGTCAACTTCTAACCACTGGAAATAATCCTCCATGGAAAATAAACGCAGACAGGCCCTATTGCTTTCAGCCAGTGCACTTGTTGGTGCGTGCACGGCAGGACGTTTCGGGAGTAGTGTTGCGGCCGACGGAGTGGGCCCCAATCGCGGTCTGCTTGAAAAAGCGTTTCGCGGCAAGCAGACGTGCGATAACAGTAGCGTGCCGTTATCAGATTTAGCAAATCGAATGTCAATGCCCGAGGATTTCTCGGGCGATGTCTGTCAGATGGAAAAAGACAGTCACGAAGGGCCCTATTTTACGTGTGCACCGGCTCCGGGAAAAGCGATTGCTGAAGGACAGGCGGGGCAGCCTCTGACGGTTGCTATGCGTCTTCTAGATAGTGATTGCCAGCCCATCTCCGGTGGGGTCGTTGATATCTGGGCCTGTAACGCGACAGGCCATTATTCGGGCTACAGCAGCGACCCGGATGAGCCGCCTCCAATGGTTAAGGCGATCATTTTCGGTCACATCAAGCCCGATGAAAATCCTCGATTTTGCCGAGGCGCGCTGAAAACCGATAAAGATGGAATTGCTGAATTCGACACAGTCTATCCCGGCTTCTATTACGGAGTGCCTATTCATATTCATATGAAGGCTCATGTAGATGGCAAGAATCTGCTCACTACTCAGGCAAACTTACCGGAAGCTATTAATGAGCGGGTTATGCAAACAGCGCCTTATTCAGACCCACGCCCTATATCGCGCTCTACCAAGAGCACAGGTTTTCCTCTAATGCGAGTTCAGGAACGCGGTGATCGCTTGTTGGCGACGTTGGATCTTATGGTGCCAGCGTAACGTTATATCTAAGAGGCAAGTATGAAACGGGATAACGCACCATCGGGCTACAGCCGCAAACAAATAGCTCTGCATTGGATTATTGCTGCTTTAATTATCGCGCAATTTGTATTGCATGATCCCATTGTAGCTGCATGGAATGCGCGAATGGAGGGTGTGGAACCAGAATTTGGTTTGCTCGTTGCGACCCACGTATTTGGCGGTATCGTCATTTTGTTGTTAGCTATTTGGCGGCTACGCATTCGCTTTAGTCGGGGTGCTCCTCCCTTACCTGAAAAAGAACATCCGCTACTTAAGGCAGCCGCTCACATAACGCACGGAGCGCTTTACGCCTTGATGATACTCATGCCATTGTCCGGTATGGCCACCTGGTTTGGTGAGTCTCAACTAGCAGATACCATTCATACCACGCTGAAAATACCGTTGCTATTACTCTTCTTTGCTCACGTTGGCGGTGCGCTGGTTCAGCAATTCGTTTTCAAAACAGGCTTAATAAAGCGCATGATGCGTGCGGATGAGACGAC
>JAHDGK010000070.1 GCA_020627685.1 Granulosicoccus sp.
TCAGTGGAGCCGTATATCGTTCAGTAGGGGGTTTGGGAGAACACACCAATATTGGAGCTGAGTACCTCATTACACCGCTGTAAAAGGTACTGGCGGAGAGGGAGGGATTCGAACCCCCGGACCTTTGACAGTCAACGGTTTTCAAGACCGCCGCATTCGACCACTCTGCCACCTCTCCGACGGCCGGAAGTTTACAAGATTCTGGCCAAAATGTGCAGCTTCCGTGACAAATTCGGCACTATTATTTCCAAAAAAGGTCGTATTGCTGACTTGAATTGCCACATTCAATCGCCATACCTTTTACTATTAGGTATCGGAGCTGTGTTTTTCGACGTTACATAACGAAAAATACTTATGATCCACATGCCTGTTTTGCCGCTACAACGTTATAGTGGCAATAAGGTTAATTTTGAGCTGTAATACTTCATCTCATACATTTACGAGGAGTTTTTAAAGGTATGCAAACCACTAGCCCAGTCACCCGGACGGCGGACAGTATTCTTTCCACCAACCGCGTGCTTCGAAATACTTACGCTTTGTTGGCGACGACACTACTGTTCAGCGCGGTAATGGCCGTGGTTTCCATGGCAATGAATCCGCCACGCGGCATGTCTTTGGTATGTACCCTAGGCGCCATCGGCATACTCATGTTCGTACTGCCAAAATTTGAAAATTCTGCCAAAGGCATCGGCATCGTGTTCCTCGGAACCGGCTTGCTTGGCTTCGGACTTGGGCCCATGCTCAATGCCTACGCCTCGCTGCCAAATGGCTCGTCAATCATCGCCACAGCGATGGGCGGAACAGGCGTAATTTTCCTTGCCCTAAGCGCTTACGTTCTAACAACGAAGAAAAGCTTCGACTTCATGGGCGGTATGCTCTTTGTCGGACTCATTGTGGTGTTCGGCGCTGCCATCATCAATATCTTTGCCCAGATCCCTGCACTCTCCATGGCAGTATCAGGTGCTATTGTTCTGCTCATGAGCGGCTTCATCCTATTCGACACAGGTCGAATCGTGAATGGCGGCGAGACCAACTACATCCGTGCAACAGTTAGCATGTTCCTGAACATCTTCAACCTGTTCACAAGCTTGTTGCACCTGCTAGGAATCATGGGCGACGAGTAATCGTCGGGCCTTAAGTTCGTAACAAGACTGACCATCCGATCTTCGGAAGTCAGGACCCTCAAGGCCACATCATTGTGGCCTTGATGCTTTCTACCCTTTAGTAATTTAAAAACGAGACTTAATACGTGGATAACCTTTGGTTTCAAATCCCAGTTGCCATCGTCATGGGTTTTATGATTTGGCGTATGATTCCGGCGGCCAAACATTGGCTCAAGAACGGCCCAAAAGGCAGCTCTAAAGAGTGGTTGAATGTGTCAATGCTAATTGGCGCTGTCGTGTTGTTTGTCGCCTTTTTGATTACCACTGTCAGAGGCTAACCGCTGACTGTTAATAAGATCGTTAGCCGGACGGTTCTATGCCGTCGACATTGAAGCTTGCCACTATCGGAGCGTGATCTGAAGAGCGCACATGCTCAAGCGAGTCTATGGACTGCAGTGACAGCCCTCGATAGAAAACATGATCTAAATGCAGGTTAAGCGTAGCGGCACGCCCCTGTCGGGCCATAACAGCTTCTACCAGGCCAGACCCTAGCGCGACAGACTGAAACGACTCTAACCTAGCCGCACTCCACGTATTAAAATCCCCTGCCAACAGAATAGGCCCTGCATGGTCTGCCAGCGCCGAGCCTAATTGTTCCAACTGAGCAACATATTTTTTGGTGGCGACAAAATTAATAGCATGCATATTGATAACCAGCAGAGTCTGTGTAGACCCGGCAATCGGGTACTGCGTGCTCAGCAACAGTTTGCGCGTTTGTAAAAGCGGCTCAGTATGCTCTGAGATGTAAAGCTGTCTGGCGCTTGTAGCTGCTAAACACCCGGTTTTCACACCGGTCTCAATCTCTGTCTTGGGGTACTTAAAACTTCTTGCCATCACCCACTGTAGAGCGTTGTCTTGTTCGAACAGATGGTCTGAAGGGGCGTTGGTGACAGCTTCCTGCAACAAGATAAGCTCTTTATCAAAGGCCAGATTTTTAAAGTCCGTTATCCAGTTAGCCTTCTTCGCTTTGAATATATTCCAGACCAGCACCCTGATATGAGGCCCCAACGATACCTGAGAGGCTTGACCCAACTCTCTGAGATCATCTTCGGCGGTATAGCAATATGGCAGGAACTGACGCAACATAAATTAGAGGTACGGTGAAAACATGCGGAAGAAATTATTACGCAGACGCTTGATGAAATGTTGGTCAGTGCAGTCGCGAATTTCAACTGACGTTTGCATCTTCTTATCGATGATGTCACTTATTGAGCGATTCAGGCCCGAGCCATAACACTCAAGGTTTATTTCAAAATTCAACTCAAGGCTTCTGGAATCCCAATTACTTGAGCCTATCAAGCTCCAGTAATCATCAACTAAAAATAGCTTGCTGTGATCAAACGGTGCTGCAGATTCATACAGGTGAACGCCCTTCTCTAATAAACTACGCCGGTTAGCTCTCATAGCCCATCCGACAAAGGGAAGATTATTTCGGGCCGGCACACAGACATCTACCCTTACGCCACGTAAAACGGCCATGTGCAAGGCGTTCATAATTAATGAACCCGGCAAAAAATATGGCGACACGATGCACACCCGATCATTGGCGGCATTGATAGCACCTAACATTGTCAGCGGTAGCTTTTGATAGTTGTCATCGGGGCCATCAACCAAGACTCTGGTTGTAATGGACGCTTCCGTATTTAATTCATTTTCCTGATTGAAAAATTCATCTGACCAGTTAGGTAAGTTGAGGACCTCGTCAGTTGCAAACTCCCAGTCTGCTGAGAACACCGCGTTAATTTGATTGATGACAGGTCCGTGGACCTTAAAGTGGACATCCTGTGTCAGTTGATTACCTGAGCGCTTAGCCAGGGTTTTTATCAAATTACCTTGGCGGATATTCATACCACCCACAAAGGCTACCTTGCCATCGACAGATAGAATCTTGCGATGGTTCCTTAAATTGATAAACCGGGTACCTGAAGATGAAAGTGCGGACAGAAAGCGCGCCGTTTTGACACCTTGCTTACGAAGCACGCGATCGGCTCGAACCAGACTCAAACCATAACCCACGCCAAGCCCATCAATAAGAACTCTAACTGAGACACCTCGCTGATTTGCAGCGACCAGTGCGCTCACAAACTGCCTACCAGCCTCATCGTGTTCAAAGATATAACTGGACAGCACAACGGACTGCTGAGCATTGTTTATGGCGTTCAGCATTTCCGGGTAGGCTTCATCACCGTTGATCAATGGCCTTAGGCTATTCGCCTCAAGATAATCTGATTCGTGCACCCCAAGCCCAAGCTTCATTAACTCCTGCCATTGATCGGGGCATTGGTACGCCTGTACAACATGATGAGTTTTGGCCGCTGTGCTCAGCGGTGAATGTTCAGATAACTCTGCCTGCGCCCGTCTCCGTATGCGGTTAATGCCAAATAACCAATACAGGACTGCGCCCAGCAAGGGTGCCAGGATGATGATTCCTAACCAGCTGAACGCCGATGCTTCGTTCTTTTTATTCAAAATAACGTGCACGCCAGCGACCAGCGCCATGAGCAGGTAAAGGCCACCTGCCAACGGGAAAGCCATTTCCGGCCCGACGTATTGAACTGGATCAACACTCATAAAGCAGCTAACCCCGTCCGGGGTGAGAACTAAAGCACAAGTATAACCACCATAGAACCCCCTAGCGTCTTTTTCTAAATTAAGAAAAAGGTGAATTCGCCGACAAAAACTTATAAATCTCTACTTACCGTTGGTGTATTCCATGGCACGTTCGTCCGATTCCGGTTTTCTGGGTAGTTTACTTCGCGATAAGACTTTCCAAGCGCGAGAAATTCGCAGGGTACTGAAGCTTAGTTTGATCTACCTGGCCATTACCACTGTCATGGTAGGTGTCTTCTACCATCAGATGTTGGGGCAAATTCTTGCCGGCGTATCGCCGCTTCTGTTTGTGTCAGAAGACATGGCACTAGCTAACGACGCAGTACCCACACTCTCTGCAGTGTTAGGTAAATGGTTAACTGCAATGTTAGTCGTTAATGTCATCGTCACAGTTTGCTTAAGCATCTACATAACACGCAAACTAGGCCAACCTATCCTTGCCATCAAACGTGCCCTACGCCAAATCGGCGATGGTCGTTTGGATGTTCGCCTACGAGCCGATGATGATCGCGACTTCGGAGATATCGCCGATGAGCTAACAGTTGCCGTACGTTCCATTCGCGAACAAATCACAGCCGCTAAATCAGGCATTGAGCAAGTAAGCAGTGTTGAACAAAATGGCGCTGACGCTCAGAAGCTCAACGATGCTATTAACGACTGCCGCCATGCATTGGATTATTTCCAGGTGGATATTGAAGAATCTATGCAAGACAGAAAGGCGTCCTAATCACATGAAAACTACGCAATCAAGGATTCGTCCGCTCTTAGCTGCGACACTTGCCTGTGTATTTCTTCAAGCCTGTGAGGAAGAAAGCGGCGGTGGAAGCACACAGGGAGTCAACGGCACCTACTTACACGTGTCTGCACCCGATTTCTACTTTGGCACTAAGGACGTCGGCACAGATACGACTCAACGGATCCAGATTTCAAATCGCGGTGCTGATGAGTACCCGCTGAAATCAGTCGGTATAACCGGAGATAACTCTGACGACTTCGCTGCAGAAGCCATTAACGACATTGTTCTGAAACCAGCCCAGGCGATTACCGTTGGCATTACTTTCCAACCGATAACTGATGGGCGAAAGCTGGCTAATTTTGTAGTCGATTACGACACTATCCAGCTCGTACCTGAATCAGTCAACGTCAACGAGCAGAACTACTATGCCGGTAAAGACCTGGAAGATGCCGGCGATTACACTTCCGCCAAGAAACTCTATAGCGACTATATCGACGGCGACCCTGTCACCACGAATAAAAGACGCGCGGCCATCAAGCTACCGGTAATTCAGGAATCTGAAGTTTACGGTGATGGGCAGGACTTCGATTTATATCTCTCTGCAATGGACTTAAGAGATGCCGGACAGTATGAAGCAGCCAGTACTGAACTTGAAGTCATCTCAAATTTGTATGGCGACGGCTACTTGGGTGATGACGCACTGTATCTAAAAGGGTACATCCAGCTGATGGATGAAAAGAACTACTCAGCCGCACTGGCCACCATGCGTCAACTGCGTAAGGACTACCCTGACTCAACCTACTACGACACAGCTTTGTACAGCGAAGCTATCGCAGAGCAGGAATTGGGGAACCTAAACGTGGCTCGCGAAATACTGCTTGATCTTCGTTATCGCCATACCGGCATGGATGCTCTGGGCATTACACTCGCCAAAGACAATATCGTATCCAGGTTGTGGTTTGAGCGCGCAAATACCGCGCTAGATGCACTGGACGCGTAAAGTCTTTTTTGCCCGGTAAGGCTCTATACAGGCTTTACCGGGTTTTATTGACGTGCAGTCCCGGTTGTTTCTCTCACGATTAATCGCGTATGCAGTTGTGTTGAGCCCACAGGCTCCTCATTTTCAACAGCGGTAATCAACTTCTTTGCCGCCGTTTCTCCCATAACTTCTGCACCCACCTGAACCGTTGTCAGCGCTGGACTGAGTTGTGAGGACAAACTTAAGTCGTCAAAGCCTGTGATAGACAGATGCTCTGGCACAGCCAACCCTATGCTTTGTGCTTCTAACAACGCACCATAGGCAATAACATCATTGCCGCAAATCAGCGCTGTGGTATCCGGTTTGATAATGTGTTGAAACGCTTTACGGCTATCAGCAACCGAGTACTCAACTTCAACAACGCTGGATGCAGGCAACGATAAACCCTTATTCTCCAAGCGTTCTCTAACCCCGGCAATACGATCCTTGGCCCGGTCATTATCCTGAGCAATACCAGCCATCATGGCTATGTGACGATGGCCAAGGTCCACCAAGTGATCGACAACACCATACATGGATTCTCTGTTGTCGAAACCGACGTTTGCCGAGCGCGATTGCTCATCAAAAGCCCAAGTACAAACATGCCTCACACCGGCCTGTTCCAATCTTTCCAGAGCAGCTTGTTTATGAAGATTGCCAACCAATAGCAAGCCATCAACACCGCGTTCTATCATTTTTATAATGAGGTCGTGCTCTCGCTCCGGATCCTGCTGCGATACCGACAGTATCAAGGTATAGCCTAAGGCCTGCGCCGCTTTTTCAAACGCGTTGATACCTTCTGCGAAGATGGCGTTGTTTAAGGTGGGGATTATGGCCCCAAGGGTGCCTGAACGCTGTAATGCCAGTGCCCGTGCACTGGCATCAGGGACATAGTTCAAATCCTGAATAGCCGACAGCACGCGCTCACGGACATCGGCACTGAATATGCCGGTGTTATTGACCACCCGGGAGACCGTTGCCGTAGACACGCCAGCGCGTGCAGCAACATCTGACTGAGTGGGCATTTTTCGTCGCGAAGTCATTATTTCAGCAAGACCGTAAAGCTTGTATTTTAGCCATGTATGCGCTTACAATAGCATGTAAGCGCATACATTTATCTATTTGAGAGTAATTCCTACTATGCAATACATCAAAAAAGCCAGTAAAACGTCCTCCACCGGAGAGCAAGACGTCCGTGCAATCGTGCAAAATATGCTCGATGAGATAGAGGCCGGTGGCGAAGATGTATGCCGCTCCTATGCAGAAAAGCTGGATCAATGGACTGGCGACATCGTTGTTTCCGCCGCTGACAGACAAGCCTCACACGCGACAGTCAACCAGCGTCTGAAAGACGACATTCGGTTCGCGCGGGATAACGTTCGCCGATTTGCCGAAGCGCAGCTCTCAACCATTGGCAACACAGAAATGGAAATCGTCCCTGGTCTGGTTGCCGGCCAACGACAAATTCCGGTATCTGCAGCAGGTTGTTACGCACCCGGTGGTCGTTACTCGCACGTCGCTTCTGCCATCATGACCGTAACCACTGCCAAAGTTGCCGGTGTTAAAAACATCTCTGCCTGTTCGCCTACTCGCCCAGGTGAAGGCATGCATCCAGCGGTCCTCTACGCTCTAGATGTTTGCGGCGCTGACAACATTCTCAACCTGGGTGGTGTTCAAGGTATTGCTGCGATGGCTTTCGGACTCTTTGGTTGCTCTCCAGCGCGTGTTCTTGCAGGCCCCGGCAATCAGTTTGTCGCAGAAGCTAAGCGTATTTTGTTTGGCCGCGTTGGTATCGACATGTTCGCAGGCCCAACAGAGAGCATGGTCATCGCAGACGCCAGTGCCGACCCTGCCATCGTTGCCTCCGACCTTGTCGGTCAAGCGGAGCATGGTTATAACTCGCCGGTTTGGTTGATCTCACTGGACGAAAAACTCGCTCACGAAGTCAACAAGCTTATCCCTGATCTGATTGCCGACTTACCCAAATTGAACCGGGATAATGCGGCGATTGCCTGGGAAGAATACGGCGAGATCATGGTGTGCGACAGCCGTGAAGAGGCTGTTCAAGTCTCTGACAGCTACGCATCAGAACACCTTCAGGTACAAACAGAAGATTTAGACTGGTGGTTGGAGAACCTTAACGACTACGGCTCACTTTTCCTCGGTGAAGAGACCACAGTCGCCTATGGTGACAAGGTCTCCGGTCCTAACCACGTGCTACCCACTAAAGGCGCAGCTCACTACACGGGCGGTTTGTCTGTCGGTAAGTTCATCAAAACCGTCACTTGGCAGCGTTCCACGCGGGAAGCCAACCGTGATATCGCTCAAGCCTGCGCTCGCATCTCACGTCTTGAAGGTATGGAAGGACATGCCAGAACTGCAGACGTTCGCCTGGCCAAGTACTTTCCAGGTGAAAACTTTGACTTAACTGGTGAGTCATAGGTCAATGAATACAAGTCTGACACGCTTTGATATTAGCGGACGTGTCGCGGTCGTTACCGGTGCCTCTTCTGGCATCGGTAAACACCTGTCCAAAGCGCTTGCAGATGCGGGCGCTAAGGTGGTGGTGGTTGCGCGCCGTGTCGAATCTATCCGTGAACTGGCAAAATCCATTAACGGTTATGCCGTTGCAAAGGATCTTTGCCAAGTGCAGGACTTTGACGAGTTTGCACAGCAACTGTCAGAGCCCTTTGGTGCTCCTTCATTGCTGATCAATGCTGCAGGCGTCAATCACCGCCAACCGGTGGATGAAATCACGAATGAAAGCTGGAACGAGACACTGCAACTGAACTTGTCAATTCCATTCTTTCTCAGCCGTGCTTTGGTTGCCGGTATGAAGGGTGACGGGAGCATCATCAACATCGCCTCTCTACAATCGGAAAGGGCCTTTCCTAATAGCATGCCTTACGGTGCGTCTAAAGGTGGCGTTGCTCAACTGACTCGGGCCATGGCAGAAGCCTGGTCGGCTTCAGGCATTCGCGCCAATGCCATAGCACCAGGTTTTTTCCCAACAGAGCTTACACAGGCTGTCTTTGACGACCCTGCAAAGGCTGCTGCTAACGCCGCGCAAACCTGTATCGGCCGAAACGGTGAACTAGAGGATCTTGTCGGGCCTGTCTTGTTTCTGTGCTCCCCCGCCAGCGCCTATATGACAGGGCAAATTTTGTATGTTGACGGTGGATTTACTGCTAAATAGCAGGGCTTAGCGCCAGCACCGTAAAATACTTGGAAAACAAGTTATAAGCGAGTTGAAATAACTCGCTTATACCCCCATATTACAAGCACTTATTTAGCAAACTTACCGGTGCGTGTGCAATATGGATATGTTATTCAGTTCTGCCTTCTCATTCTGGATTGGATTGGCTTTTGTCACTCTGGTCATCCTGACCTCTTCCATCAAGTTTGTTCCGCAAAACACCGCCTACGTGGTTGAGCGATTCGGTAAATTTAAAACTACGCTGGTTGCCGGTTTAAACTTCGTTGTGCCATTCATCGACAAAGTTGCCTACAAGGTATCGTTAAAAGAATTAGCGCTGGACGTACCTTCTCAGTCGGCCATTACCAAAGACAACATCACATTGACTGTCGATGGCGTTCTCTACCTGAAAGTTATTGATCCTGAGAAATCCAGCTACGGTATCGACAATTACGTGTTTGGTGTGACTCAGCTTGCCCAGACAACAATGCGTTCTGAAATCGGCAAGATCACGTTGGACCGTACATTCGAAGAACGCGATTTACTGAACGCCGCTATTGTTCAAGCTATTAACGAAGCGGGTGAAGCGTGGGGAACCACGTGCTTACGATACGAGATAAAAGACATCACTCCGCCTAAGAGTGTTCTCGAGGCCATGGAACGCCAGATGAAAGCCGAACGCGACAAGCGTGCCACGGTTCTAGAATCGGAAGGTGAAAGACAGTCTGCTATTAATGTCGCTGAAGGTCAAAAACAAGCCGTTGTTCTGGCCGCTGAGGGTGAACGTGCTCAGCAAATATTAAAAGCACAAGGTGAGGCAGATGCAATCCGAACGGTTGCTGAGGCACAAGCGATGGCATTACGTACCGTCGGTGATGCGGCGGCAACTGAAGAAGGTCAAAAAGCCATGCAGCTGGACCTTGCTACACGCGCCATAGCGGCGAAAGCTAACATTGCAAAAGAATCCACTGTGGTTCTTATGGATGGCAACAAGTCTGATGCAGGCGCAGTCGTTGCGGAAAGCATGGCGGTTGTCGCTGCCATGAATTCAAGCGGCGCATTTTCCAATTCCGGTAATTAGTACGCCGGATATTTAAACGCCAGTCAATTTAGTTACACGTACAGGAGACATACATGATCGAACTTGTTACAAACAACCAGGCAGCCGTTTGGATGGGTGTCGGTTTCCTCCTGCTGGCCATTGACGCACTGGCATTCGGTTTCGCTAGCGGCGTGCTGTTGTTTGCAGGATTAGGCGCCATCGTTACGGGTGCGCTCGTGTGGTTTGGAATTCTACCCAACGCATTTATCGTTGCCGTAGGTTGTTTCGCCATCAGCACTGCACTAATTACAGCAATTCTTTGGAAGCCTTTAAAGCGGCTGCAAAGCACAGGCGAAATGGGCAAAGACCGTAGTAGCGATATTATCGGTCACTCGTTTAATTTAACCTCTGATATCAGCCGTACGGTTTCCGGGGAACAAAAATATTCCGGTATCAACTGGCGAGTGGAGCCTGCAAAAGATTTGACTGATGCTGCCATGAGTGCCGGAACGCATGTGGAAGTCACCGCGGTGAGCGTTGGGGTATTCTTCGTAAAACCGGTTTAACAAAACACGTTGGTTAAGTATGACGACTATCAGTAAAGAACTTGTACAAGAACTCGCTCCAACAGGCACGTTAAGAGCGGGTATCAACATGAGTAATTTTTTACTTGTTAACGAGACATCATCTACCGGCGAGCCAGATGGTGTCTCCCCTCGCATGGCCAAAGCAATAGCGGATGAGCTGGGTGTTGAGTTAAAGCTCATCCCCTACAAGGGGCCCGGTGATGTTGCTGATGCCGCTCAAACTAACGAATGGGATATTGCAAACATCGCAGCAGAAGCTGAGAGAGCACGCTTTATCAATTTCAGCCCGGCCTACTGCGAAATACAGGCAACCTATCTTGTACCGCCTAGTTCAAGTATTCACTCCATCGATGAAGTCGATAAACCGGGCGTTAAAATAGCCGTCAAAGAGCGTGCTGCATACGATTTATGGCTGACTGAAAACCTTAAGCATGCCACCTTGGTCAGAGCACCCTCCCTGGATGAATCGTTCACCATCTTTGATCAAAATAAACTTGATGTACTCGCCGGTTTAAGACCTAAGCTCATCGAGCAACAGAAACTAATGCCTGGTTCCGTACTGTTCGATCAAAGTTTCACGGCTGTTCAGCAATCGATCGGGTGTCAGGTGGGAAAGTCACTCGCTAGCGAATACCTGAAAGATTTTGTACAACGAGCAAAACAAACAGGGTTGGTGAGTTCTCTTATCGATCAGTTTAATGTTAAGGGCCGATTATCTGTTGCAACGTAAATAAGCATAGGCCATCCACGGTTACTATCAGCCCGCGCAAGAAGCGCCCCTGCGCTATTCGCTGCCTACACCAGATGCATCATCTAAAATGCCTGATTGATGCCACAGGTGTTTCCAATGATCAACAAAATTCACTTCGGCTTCCAGTTGCTCAAATATTTTAAACAAACCATAGATGGTTCTGTCGAAAAATATAAAGTCTTCCTCTACCGATTCAAAACTGCCCAAATGTGCCATTTCATGAATCAGGTTCCTGCCGTTCACGGTGTATCGGTTGTTGGTTTTAAAATCGAAGGTTTCACGTTGAAACGGCAACGATAACCATTCACCAAAAGGTCGAAGCACCTTATCGAAGTCCTCTTGAGCGTCACGACGGATTTTCATGCCAAGCTGTTCATAGGCATTGAGTATTTCTTCGTACTCCCCCTTATAAAAGGCATAGAGAAGAGTGGGTATATGTCGTACGAAACGCTCGCCTAAGACCTTTACACAGCCATAGTCAATTAGTGCAATAT
Organism: Granulosicoccus sp.; assembly: GCA_020627685.1. Classification (GTDB taxonomy): domain Bacteria; phylum Pseudomonadota; class Gammaproteobacteria; order Granulosicoccales; family Granulosicoccaceae; genus Granulosicoccus. The sequence goes on from JAHDGK010000070.1 coordinate 11,598, forward strand.
CGCCGTTGTCTTTGAACAAATAATTGCCCGGATTGGGATCTGCGTGCACACGTTTCAAATTTATAGCGGATTGAAAAAACACATCATAGATATGCTGCGCTGCCCTGTTCCTTTCTTCTTGTGTAGGATTCGTGCGTAACCATTCATCTAAATGCACACCAGACATATACTCGGTGACGATAACTCGCTTACTGCAGAATTCATCTAACACGGCAGGCGTTTCAACGCCCTGGATATCAAGTTTTGTATTGAACCAACGCGTATTCTCGGCTTCATTGATGTAGTCTGTTTCCTCGCTCAACCGGGCCGCGATCTCCGATAAAGACTTGCGAAGAATTTCTTCATTCGGTCGCCGCTCTTTACTCAGAAACTTACTACCTCCACCCACCAAGGTGCCGAGTAGTTTCATATCGCTATCAATAGTGACGTGAATCCCGGGATACTGAACCTTGACAGCAACATCTAGATTTTCCCACGTCAATGCGCGGTGCACCTGCCCCAAACTGGCAGCGGCTAATGCAGTGGAATCGAACTCTTTGAATAAATCCTCAGGTGTTGACCCCAGTTCATCCTGAATAACTTTCCTTACAAGAACTCTGTTAAGGGGTGGAACTTGATGATAAGACTTACTGAGTTCCTGACGAACCCGCTCAGGCAACACTTCTGTCTCCATACCCAGCATTTGCGCAAGCTTGACTGCCGTGCCCCTTAGTTGCGTGATAGCTTTGAAAAGAAGCTCAGCTTCCTGATCTTCCCGTTGTTCTTCACTGCGCTGCGACGCAGATTCACTTAAAAACGGGCGTTTAACCTTAGTTTTTATTTTACCAACACCCAGCTTCATTGCGGTGGATCCAACGACCCCCGCGCGGGCTAACTGAGTACTCGGTAGTTTGCTCACTCCGCACCCTCCATAAAACGCCGCTTAGCCGCAACGAGTTCGGGTTGCATCATCAGATTATCAAGGGTGTTTAAATGCTGAAGCACATGCGTTCTGAATAGAAATGAAAACATGTCGAGCGTCTTTCCGATAACGCCACCTAATAGAAGTTGCGCGATAATCTCCGTACTTTGATCAACCAATTTAGTGGTATTGGCAAAATTGTCTGATGTATCTTTTAGCCAGTACGCAAGTATGGCAGTCTGATAGTCCCAAAATAGCGCGGGCAGTAAATCTTGATAGGGCTGCTCAGGCATCTCACCTGCCTCAATGGATGCGTCAATCAATTCGACGACCATCGATTTCAAATGCTCTTTGGTTTCGGCCAACAGTTCGTGACCGACTGAAGGCGCCGCATACGTTTGCGCGAAAACTACTTGTAAGAATTCACGTGCAGGCAACCACATGCGTATTTCCATCTCGACCAGCTGATGAAGCTGGTCACGCAAACTGTACTCGTGGAAATCATCTATCGCCTTCAGCTCTTCCAGGACCAGCGTCTGTACATGAGCGCAATAGCCGTACAGCAGCTTCTCCTTGGTAGAGAAGTAGTTGTAGATAGTGGCGTCCGCGACGTCTGCACGCTTTGCGATTTCCCGCATCGACGCTTTTTCGAAACCTTTCTCTGTAATGACATCGACAGCAGCCTCGAGCAGTCTAAGCCTTGTTTGTGCTTTTACTTTATGGCTGATTTTCATACGCGAACCTCAAAAAAAGCTACTTGCTATATATAAAATACACTAATAATCATTTTAATGTATAGCATTTTCACATTAGACAGGAATTCATCCTGTGAAATTTCCTCATCAGTTCGAATTTTGATTGTGTCTGTCGCTGGAATAGCTGACACTCATGGGAGTGTTTGCTCTGTGTTACCAGCCTCATGCTAGATCTCACCCAAATTATTTCGTACGCGCTAGCGTTAGGCATCGCCGCGGCCATCCCCGGTCCTGGCATAACAGCACTCGTGGCACGTTCTGTCGCAAACGGACCATCAGCCGCATTTGCCATGCTTGGCGGGCTGATGCTGGGCGACCTTGTCTACTTAAGTTTTGCCGTCTTCGGCTTAGCACTTATCGCGTCGAGTTTTTCAACCTTGTTCGTCGCCATTCGATGGTTTTCAATTTTGTACCTGCTTTGGCTAGCCTGGAATTTCTGGACGGCAAAACAACATGAGCTAACTACATCAGCGCCCAGTCGAAAAGATCTTTTCTCCGCATCATTCTCTGGTTTGACCATTACGTTGGGAAACCCGAAAACAATCGCGTTTTATCTGGCCCTGCTTCCACTTGTGTTGGATCTTGATACGGTTGGGTTTACCACGTGGGCGACAGTGTTGGTGCCGGTTACTATCTTGGTGCTATTAATCGTCGGGGGTGTATTTATTATCGCAGCAGTCGGTGTCAGGAAAGCGCTTTCAAGTCCTAAAGCACAAACACGTCTGCATCGTGGGGCCGCTGTTGCCATGGCATCTGCTGCCGGTACGATGGTTGCCCGTGAGTTCTAATGACGTTAGAACTTTTATACATTAGGTTATTTAATTTTCAGGCTGAAAAGCGTCCAACGTAATCGCTAACAGACGTTCCAATTTGCCTTTTAAAGGCTCTATTCATCTGCTGTTTATCGCTAAGGCCACTGCGCGAAATCACCAGCCCCAACGGCATACCGGTTGATATCCATTCGCACGCTTTGGAGACCCGTACTTTTTCCACAAATCGCTTCGGGGACAGGTTCAAATGCTTATGGCATCGTCTTGTCAGCGTTCTTTCTGTCAGATGACAAAAGGCTGCCATTTGCGCAACACTCCATTCCCTTTCAGGGTTCTCGACGATTGCTTGTACTAGCACTGACATCGTATCGCTGGGTTGCAACTGCACATCAACCACACCTGCAAATTGACTTTGCTTTCCGTCCCTTTGCATATACACCACCAACTCACGCGCGACATCGAGTGCGCATTGCCCACCGTGATCATTTTGTATAAGGGCAAGCGTTAAGTCGATACCTGTCGTGACTCCAGCAGAGGTAAAAATGTCCTTCTCAAAAACATAGAGTTCATCAATCAACCAATTTACCCGGGGAAACTGCCTAAGCGCCTGCTGGGATCGTGTCCAGTGAGTGGTAGCTTTTAGCCCATCAAGCACTCCGGCACTGGCAAGCACTAATGATCCTGAGCAAACCGAGATTAAGCGTCGCCCCTTAAGCTTTTTGTTCCACTCACCAATGACTTGATGCAATAACGGCGATTGCATAATCGCATCTACACCTTGACCACCGGGTATGAGCAAGTCCATAGCATCGCTATTTAGTGTCAACGTTGAATCAGCATGCATACGAAGCCCGCAACTGGACGTGACCGGTGCTCCATCTATCGAGACAAATCGCGTGGAATACAGACACTGGCCATCCAGCATAGCGCTAGCAAACGCCTGTGCCGGACCCGCTACATCCAGCAGGTTCACATCATCGAATATAAGAATATCTATCAGGCGCATAAGATGTCTGTTTTTGATTAAATATTGTCCGTTCTGACACTTCATACCCTATATCGTGGATGCTCGTGTCGTCAAACAACATCAACTCATCACATCATGACTCGTAATTTCTGGCTCATTGTCATTGCAAGCATCATCTTAGGTGCACCCATGCCCATGCTCATTTTGCTGGGCGCCTTAGCAGGACAATCACTCGCTCCAACACCCACACTTGCCACTTTACCGCCGTCTATACAAATGCTGGCAGGTATTGTTGTCGCTATCCCGTTCTCTGTTTATATGGGAAAGGCCGGACGGCGGAACGGTTTCTTACTCGGCGCTGCCATTCTGATAGCGGGCGGTCTTTGCGCAGCTTTTGCACTCACCATCAAGAGCTTTCTCTTACTGTGTATTGCCCACTTGATTTTAGGCGCAGCGTTGATCGGTTTAAATTTCTTTAGATTTGCTGCTGCCGAATCAGTTAGCGATCAGCACAAAGCCAAGGCCATTAGTTTTTTATTAGCCTCAGGACTTATCGCCGCATTGTTCGGCCCACTGATATACACGCATTTCAAAGATGCCTTGCTTCCTGCCCCATTTGCCGGTGGATATGTGGCGCTCGCCGTTATAGCCGCTATCGGGTGTATCCCGTTAGCATTTATGGATAAGTTGTTACCTTCAACGCCGCAAGCGTCAGCCAAATCTGCACCGGAAATTAGTAAGCGCGAAATACTCGCTCGGCCCGTCGTGCTGTTAGCCATAGGAACCGCCGCTATTTCCCAGGCAGCGATGGTCATCCTGATGGTACCCACCCCTTTGGCGATGGAATTTGTTGGCCATGCCGGACATCATTCAGCCGATGTTATCCGCTGGCATGTCATTGCCATGTTCGCCCCAGGATTTTTCACCGGTTATTTGATTACCCGATTCGGTGTCATGAGAATTATTTCAATCGGTTTCATCGTCTTACTAGGCGCTGGTATCGTGGCATTGCAAGGAACCGGGCTTGTCCACTTTTATGTATCGTTGATACTACTAGGGATAGGCTGGAATTTTGGTTTCATTGGTGGGACTTATCTACTTCAATCGGCGATCACCGAAAACGAGAGGCCATTGATTCAAGGTATCAACGATACCTTGCTTGCCATTGCCTCTTCATTAGCCTCTTTTTCCGCAGGCGTGCTTTACGCTGGATTTGGCTGGGAGACACTTTCAGCAGCTACGCTTGTCGCGCTTTTCGTTGCTATCGTGGCGATATTTTTGACCAATCGGATTAACAGAACCGCATAATGCTCGCGGGCATCGCTTTAGCAGCGATACCCACGACAAAACAAGCTACTGAGCGACGTCTATTTCAACGCGACGATTGATAGCACGACCTGCATCTGTGGTGTTCGACTGAACAGGTCTGGATTCCCCATAAGCCACGCTTTGCATCCGAACCTTGGCGATGCCTTGCGATAGCAAATACTTCACAACGCTATCGGCTCTACGTTGCGATAAGGCTACATTATAGTTTTCCGAACCAGTGCTATCAGCATGACCTGAAACGACAATACCAACAGTGTTATTGTCTTTGAGCATACTCGCAACACTATCCAGCACCTCTTGGGTTTCCAGTGACAACGCATAAGAGTTAAACTCGAACATCATATTCGGCAAGGCCGCTGCAAGAATTGGCGGTTTCGCATTTTTATGCGATACATCATCGGTTGTCGACTCTAACTTGGCAACACTTATCGGTGCTTCAATGCTTGCAGGCACGCTAGCCAAAATACCCTCTTGACCCGAACGTTTGGACGCTCGACCAAACCGGTATAACAAAGCTAACTGACCAATCTTCGCATCTGTATCGTAGGCTATGAATTCAGCTCTTAGACCAAATCGCGACCGCGAATTGTATTCAAGACCGACTCCGTACATCACATGTGTACTGTTCTCGTTTACAAAAATGACGCCGTCTTCAGCGTGGTTTTTTAGATAACCCACACCTATTCTGCCAAAGGCATTCAACCCGGTTGGATGTACGCGCTTATCTTTATCGGCGATATACACAAGACCGCTAGCGCCGTACATACTGTAGCCAATACTGCCTAGCGGAGACAGTGCAACACTACCCAAATCAGCAGCATGCATCTCAATGGATGTACGTGCACTGAAGTCCAAACCGAGAGTAATCTGAGAGCCCACATCAGAACTATCTTTTATACTCCAGCCTTGTACCTCACCAGTTTCGGGCTTTAAAGAGCTGATGCCAAGACCCGTGCCCACGTACCAGCCCCACGGGCGCTTATTGGAAAAGCTTGTGTCCCCTAACAACGCGCTATCTAATAACTCCCCGTTGGTAGAATAGCGAGAAGGATCAGCTTGCACATTCGATGACAGCGCAATCGTTGCCGTCAATAAAACCCCCATTCCCACTGCCGCATCTTTACGACGGCGGGCGTTTCGAACCCGTCGCGCCATAAAGAAAGCGGCTGACAGTGAGAGCAGTAAAAACAACGGATCAATACCGTTACCGCCATTTACCGCTATTGAACACCCACTACCAGACAGACCAGTGCGAATAAAATTACCCACACCCGTTTGCTGATAGTCAGGAATCCCATCACTGTTCTGATCTGGTAACGCTGCACCTAATAGCGGTTCGTCTGCGTTTCCATCACCGTCTGTATCGACACCACCGGATTCAACCAAGTCGCTGATACCATCGTTATCAGAATCCCTATCCTGAAAATCAGGGCGACCGTCAGCATCACTGTCGACAATAACGAGTGGTATGGCTGCAGCGCCATCATCAACACCGTCTGAATCTGCGTCGACAAAGTTATCTACCTGGCCATCACCATCCTGATCGATACCACCACTTTCTACGATATCTGCAATGCCATCACGATCGGAATCGATCTCAATTGAATCAG
>JAHDGK010000071.1 GCA_020627685.1 Granulosicoccus sp.
CGCGACCCGGTCTGCACAGCCCATTGGGAGGCGTAGGGGCCGTTTTCTTGGATTAACTGCTGGTGCGTGCCTTTCTCAACAATACGCCCCTGCTCCAACACTACGATTTGATCCGCTGACACGATTGTACTCAAGCGATGTGCAACCACGACGACTGTGCGGTCCTTCGATATTACGGATAAGGATCGTTGAATGGCTGCTTCTGTTTCGTTATCCACAGCACTCGTTGCTTCATCGAGTATGAGGATGGGAGGGTTTTTTAGAATTGCACGCGCAAGCGATAAACGTTGTCTCTGGCCACCAGACAATTTTATACCTCGCTCACCCACCAACGTTTCAAAACCTGCCGGGAGATCTTCAATAAACGCTAAGGCCTCAGCAGCAGTAGCGGCCTCTATAACGGCATCAGTGGATGCACCTGGGTTTCCGTATGCGATGTTGTCCCAAACGCTACCTTCGAATAAGAAGACATCCTGGCTGACGAGGCCAATCGATTGTCTTAAAGAGTTCAGACTAAGCTCATTTATGGGGATACCGTCTATTAAAATTTTACCCGTCTCAACGGGATAGAACCTCAGCAACAACTTGATCAAGGTTGATTTACCCGATCCCGTTGTACCGACCAATGCTGTAGTTGTACCTGCAGTAATGTTAAGGCTTACGTTTTTTATTCCGGCGTTCGATCCCGCGTAGGAAAAACTGACATCGTTAAACCTGATGGCACCAGAGCTATCCCCACTTAACTCATGCGAACCCGTATCGCGCACATCTGTTTGGGTGTCTATGAGAGATAGTATGCGGCGCGTACTGGCCATTGCCCGTTCATACAAGTCGACTGTTTGGGCCAAGCGGGTTAAGGGCCACAGTAACCTTTGCGTTAAGAACACCAACATGCCATAGGCACCAACGTTAAGACTACCGTCTAATGCCTTAAGCCCACCTAGGATGAAGGTCGCCATAAAGCCTGCCAAAATAGCCATTCGAATAAGGGGGACGAACGCTGAACTGACTTTAATCGCTTTGCGGTTTGCCGCTACATAGTTGTCGCTGGCTTGTCGTAAACGCAGGCTTTCCCTATCTTCTGCAGTAAACGATTTAATGGTGGAGATTCCGCCAATATTGTTTCCCAACCTACTGGATAACTCCGCCACTTTCGTTCTGACATCTGCATACAACGGTGTTGCTTTGCGCATAAAGAAAAACGCACCCCACACGATGACCGGTATAGGCGTAATCGCCAACATGGCGATAGTGGGCGAAATAATGAAGAAAACAGCTCCAACAAGCACCACACTGACAAAGACTTGTAAGCAATCATTGGCTCCTCCATCGAGGAATCGCTCTAGCTGGTTAACATCATCATTGAGAATGGCCGTTAATTCACCACTACTGCGTGATTCAAAGAAATTCATGTCTTGTCGCTGAACCTGGTCGTAAGCGTCTTGACGTAAATCAGCTTGTAAATCCTGGGCTAAATTGCGCCAAAGAATCAGGTAGAGATATTCAAACAGTGATTCGCCGGCCCAGATTAGGAAAGTTAAGAAGCCCAGCATTAGAATCTGAGACTGTGGCGTTTCAAAACCAAAGCCTGCAAGAAAGCTTGCCTCTCTATTCACGACGACATCGATCGCGACACCGATGAGAATTTCCGGCATCACATCGAAAAACGTGTTCAACGCAGAACACGCGCTGGCTAAAACAATACGGCGTCGATAGCCTTTTGCGTATCGAAGCAAATGGAGTAAAGCGCCAAAACTGGTTCCTAGTTCATTCATTCAAATAAACGCCAACACCAAAACGAAAAAAGGCCCGAGCTGGTTAAGCTTCGGGCCTTTTCAAAATGACACAACACACGGCGGTGTTTTGTGCCATTTATGATTACTGCTTATTCACCGCGCTCAACGAACTCGATGATTGCCATAGGCGCGTTATCACCAGGACGCATTCCGCATTTCAAAATACGGGTGTAGCCGCCTGGACGATTTGCAAATCTTGGCGCAATCTCAGTAAACAATTTTCCAACCGCTGCCTTATCACGCAGTCGATCAAAAGCTTGACGACGCTTTGCAACGTTGTCTTGCTTGGCACTTGTAACCATTGGCTCGATTACACGACGTAGCTCTTTCGCTTTTGGAACAGTTGTCTTAATAGACTCATGCTCTACCAACGATGCAGCCATGTTGCGGAACATAGCTTTACGGTGGCTGGAATTACGGTTGAGCTGGCGCCCGCTCTTACGATGTCTCATGTTCTTTTCTCTTAATAAACTACTTGGCCATCTCGCGTTGCTTTTGCAACTCGGGTGGTGGCCAGTTTTCCAGGCGCATACCTAGTGACAATGCCTGCTGAGCCAGAACATCTTTGATTTCTGTTAAAGACTTCTTGCCCAAGTTAGGCGTTTTCAGCAATTCCACTTCGGTGCGCTGAATGAGATCACCGATGTAGTAAATGTTTTCTGCTTTGAGGCAGTTAGCCGATCTGACGGTTAGTTCAAGATCGTCAACTGGACGCAGCAGAATTGGATCGATGTCAGAAGCCTGCTCTTCCTCAGGAGTCGCAGTTTCAGCCTTGAGATCGACAAACACAGACAGCTGTTCCTGAAGAATAGTCGCCGCCTTACGGATAGCTTCTTCTGGATCAATTGTGCCGTTAGTTTCAAGATCCACGATGAGCTTGTCTAAATCGGTGCGCTGCTCAACACGGGCACTTTCTACGTTGTAGGCAACCCTGTGAACAGGGCTGAACGACGAATCGATCTGCAATGTTCCGATTGGACGACTCTCACCTTCCTCAAGCGTACGGTGTGAAGCTGGCTCATAACCGCGCCCTACTCGAGCACGCAACGTCATGTTCAGGTTCATGTCACCGGTCAGATGGCAGATAACGTGATCAGGGTTAATGATCTCGATATCGTGGTCCAACGTGATATCAGCGGCTGTGACAACACATGGGCCTTGCTTGACCAACTTAAGATTTGCTTCTTCTTTCGCGTGCATAACGATAGACACGCCTTTCAAATTTAGTAGGATATCCAGTACATCCTCTTGCACACCTTCCATTGTGGTGTACTCGTGGAGTACGCCTTCGATCTCTGCTTCGTAAAAAGCAGCACCAGGCATGGATGACAATAAAATTCGGCGTAACGCGTTTCCTAACGTATGGCCAAACCCGCGCTCTAATGGTTCCAGCGTCACTTTCGCGTGGTTAGCGTTAGCAGCTGTGACATCAACGATACGTGGCTTCAAGAATTCTGTTTGCATAGCATTCAACGTAATTCAACCCCTTAATGTTAGCGGGATAGCAAAGTGCCACCCCACCCTAAAGCTATAACTCCGTAAGTAAGCGGTGCTTACTTCGAGTACAGCTCCACAACCAGAGATTCATTAATCTCGGCTGGCAGATCAGCGCGATCAGGAACAGTCTTGAACGTGCCTTCAAATTTCTTGGCGTCAACTTCGATCCAACCCGGCAGACCACGCTGCTGAGCTAATTCGAGTGCATCTGCAATTCTAGCTTGCTTACGAGCTTTTTCGCGGATAGTGACAACCTGGTTGGGCTGGATCTGGTACGAAGGAATGTTGACGATCTTTCCGTCTACCATGATTGACTTGTGAGAAACCAGCTGACGGGCTTCCGCACGTGTTGAACCGAAACCCATTCGGTAAACAACATTGTCCAGACGCTGCTCTAGCAATGACAACAGGTTTTCACCTGTGGAGCCTTTACGAGCGGCTGCAGCTTTGTAGTAATTACGGAATTGCTTCTCTAGCACACCGTACATACGACGTACTTTTTGCTTTTCACGTAACTGAATGGCGTAATCTGAAGGACGACCACGCTTGGCGCCTTGCATGCCAGGAGGTGTTTCAAGATTACACTTTGATTCAAGCGGACGAATACCTGATTTCAGGTATAAGTCTGTGCCTTCTCGGCGGCTTAGTTTGCACTTAGGACCGGTATATCTAGCCACGGTTCATACTCCCACTACGATTCTTTAAACTACGCAAGTTCATCATTACCCAATCACACACGGCGCTTTTTAGGCGGACGGCAACCGTTGTGAGGGATAGGCGTGACATCAAGGATGCTGCTGATCTTGAAGCCGACGTTGTTCAGCGAGCGAACAGCTGAATCACGACCAGGTCCGGGACCTTTGACGTGAACGTCGATATTCTTCAGACCGTATTCCTTTGCTGCCTCACCTGCACGCTCTGCCGCAACCTGAGCTGCGAAAGGTGTGCTCTTGCGAGATCCACGAAAACCAGAACCACCAGCAGTGGCCCATGACAGAGCATTGCCCTGACGATCAGTAATCATGACAATCGTGTTGTTGAACGATGCATGGATGTGTGCAATACCGTCAGTAACGGTACGGCGAACCTTTTTTTTGGTGCTACTAGCTGCCATAACTATCTCTATTAACGCTTGAGCGGACGACGCGGACCTTTGCGCGTGCGCGCATTAGTCTTCGTACGTTGACCGCGAAGGGGTAAGCCCCGACGATGGCGTATTCCACGGTAACAACCGAGGTCCATCAGACGCTTTATATTCATCGAGACATCGCGACGTAAGTCGCCCTCGACCGTGAATTTTCCTACTTCAGTACGCAGGCTCTCGATCTCAACTTCTGAGAGATTTCGAACCTTGGCATCACGAGCAACATTTGCAGCGTCACAAATCTGACGTGCGCGTGTTCTACCGATACCGTAAATCGATGTTAATGCGATCCAAGTGTGTTTTTGGACCGGAATGTTAATGCCGGCAATACGTGCCATGCTTATCTCCGCCTATGTTTCTTAAACTAGCCCTGACGCTGCTTATGTCGGGCGTCTGTGTTGCAAATGACGCGAATAACGCCTTTACGTTTGACGACCTTACAATTGCGACAGATCTTCTTAACTGATGCTCTGACTTTCATACGTCCTCTCTAAATAAAGGAATACCAGAAAAAGGCCGCCCGCTAGCGTGCGCCCTTAGGTGTTCCCTTCGTGCCCTGCTTCTTCATTAAGCCTTCGTACTGATGGCTCATCATGTGCGCTTGTGCCTGCCCTACGAAATCCATGACCACAACAACGATGATCAGCAAGGAGGTTCCGCCAAAATAGAACGGGACATTCCAGAGCAGGATCAGGAATTCTGGCAACAGACAAACGACAGTGATGTACAGCGCACCATAAAGCGTGAGCCGAGTCAAAACACCGTCGATATATCGAGCTGTCTTCTCACCAGGTCTGATTCCTGGGATGAAGGCACCCGACTTCTTTAAGTTGTCCGCTGTTTCTTTTGCATTGAAAACCAGTGCAGTGTAGAAAAAGCAGAAGAATATTATGGCAGATGCGTACAAAAGAATATACACCGGCTGCCCAGGTTGTAGCGTCGAAACCAGGGTATTTAGCCAAGTATTTGAATTACTGGTAGCAATATCACCCAAAGTAGCCGGAAAAAGAATGATGCTTGATGCAAATATGGGAGGAATTACACCCGCCATGTTCAATTTCAACGGCAAATGGCTTGATTGAGCAGCGAACATTTTTCGGCCTTGCTGACGCTTCGCATAGTTCACCGTGATGCGACGTTGCCCTCTTTCGACGAAGACCACAAATGCAGTAACCGCGATGATCATGGCAAACAGAAGGATAACCACGAAAAAGCTCAGCTCTCCAGTACGTGACAACTGAAGAGTGCCACCTATCGCCGCAGGAAGCCCTGCAACAATTCCTGCAAAAATCAAGATGGAAATACCGTTACCGATGCCGCGCTCTGTGATCTGCTCACCTAGCCACATAAGGAACATGGTGCCTGTGACTAGTGTTATCGCCGCAGTTAGAACAAACCCAGGACCTGAGAGGAAGACAACACTCTGACCATTCGCACCTTGATTCTGCAGCGCGATAGCGATGCCGATTGCCTGGACAGAGGCTAGTAGCAAAGTACCGTATCGGGTGTACTTGGTGATAACCCTTCGACCACTCTCACCTTCCTTACGAAGCTGCTCGAGCTGAGGGATGACGTGTGTCATGAGCTGCATGATGATGGACGCCGATATATATGGCATAACGCCCAATGCAAACAACGACATACGAGACAAAGCACCGCCACCGAACATGTTCAACATGCCCAAGATGCCGCTGCTCTGTTGTTCAAACAAGTCGGCCATAACGCGTGGGTCAACACCTGGAATGGTGATATGCGAACCAATCCGGAAGATTACCAATGCGAACAGCACAAACAATAGGCGCGATCGTAACTCGGAAGATCCTCCGATACCCGAAAGCGCGGGTTTGTTTTTATCAGCTGCCATATGTCAAATGCTCGATTTAGCTCAATTCCGGATGGTCTAAGACCGACTGGAGGTTAAATACCGCTCTAAGACGCTGCTATTGGCGTGACGCTGCCACCGGCAGCTTCGATTGCCTGTTGAGCACCTTTAGTGACTCGACAACCAGTAACCGTGCAAGCATTCTTCACTTCACCAGACAGGATAATTTTCACAGTCTTTGTCTGAAGAGGAACAATGTTGGCAGCAACAAGAGCTTCTACATTGATCTGACCGCCTTCTATGCTGTCAAGTTCATGCAAACGAACTTCGGCGTAATGACGGGCCATACGCGACGTAAAACCGAATTTCGGTAAACGACGTTGGATAGGCATCTGACCGCCTTCAAAACCCACTTTGTGCCAGCCGCCTGAACGCGACTTCTGACCTTTGTGGCCTCGACCGCATGTTTTGCCGTTTCCGGAACCGATACCACGACCGACACGGTTTGCCGTTTTGCGGCTACCTTCTGCAGGCTTAAGATTATTAAGACTCATGACTTAAACTCGTTTTTTAGCCAGTTAGGCCTGTGGTTCTTCGACGCGCAACATGTAGTACGCCTTGTTGATCATGCCGCGGTTTTCAGGTGTATCAATCACCTCAACCGTTTGGTGCATGCGTCGCAAGCCAAGGCCTCGTACACAAGCCTTGTGATTCTTTAAACGCCCGTTCATGCTGCGAACCAGCGTTACTTTGAGAGTTGGGGTACTCATTACTACTCTCCTTTGATTTCTGCGATTGACTTACCGCGCTTGGCAGCAACCGACTCAGGGCTTTGCATAGAGCTTAGTCCATTGATAGTTGCACGAACCACATTGATAGGGTTGTTTGTGCCAATGATCTTTGCCAATACATTTCGAACACCTACGGCTTCAAAAACCGCACGCATTGCACCGCCAGCGATGATCCCGGTACCTTCTGAGGCAGGCTGCATGTAAACACGAGCTGCGCCATGACGGCCTTTGAGAGGATATTGAAGCGTGCCATCGTTAAGTACGACAGTTTTCATGTCGCGGCGGGCTTTTTCCATCGCCTTTTGGATAGCCAAAGGCACTTCACGTGCTTTGCCATATCCAAGACCTACGCGTCCGTTGCCATCTCCGACGACTGTGAGTGCAGTAAAACCGAACTGACGTCCACCTTTCACTACTTTCGCTACGCGATTGATTGTAACTAGCTTCTCAATGTAGCCGTCACTGCTTTGGTTGTAATCGTTCTGTGCCATACGTTTATACCGAGCCTAATAGTTTTATAGCCGTTAGGCCGTAATCAGAATTTCAGTCCGCTTTCGCGAGCTGCATCAGCCAGTGCTTTCACACGACCATGGTATTTGAAGCCGGACCGGTCAAAAGCCACTTCGCTAATGCCTGCAGCCACTGCTTTCTCGGCGATGGTCTTACCTACCGTTACCGCAGCGTCTACGTTTCCACCGTTCTTTACAGAACCGCGAATATCTTTGCTTACGCTAGAAGCAGCTGCTAACACCGACGAACCAGAAGCATCGATAACCTGCGCGTAGATGTGACGCGGAGTACGATGAACTGTCAGACGAGGTACGCTGAGCTGTCGGATTTTTGCGCGAGTTCGCTTGGCGCGGCGCAGTCGACTTGTTTTCTTTTCCATTATCCTCTCGCTCTACTTCTTCTTGGCTTCTTTCATTGCTACGTATTCACCAACGTATCGAACGCCTTTGCCCTTGTAAGGCTCTGGTGGACGATAGCTGCGAATATCAGAAGCAACCTGCCCAACAACTTGCTTGTTGGTACCACGAACGACAACCTCAGTCTGGCTAGGAGTCTCAACCGTAATACCAGCAGGAATCTGGTGCACTACAGGATGAGAGAAACCCAGAGTCAGGTTAAGGTTGCTGCCTTGGGCCTGTGCTCTGTAACCAACACCTCGAAGTTCGAGTTTCTTTTCGAAGCCTTCGCTTACGCCGATAACCAGGTTGTTGAGCAGAGATCGCATCGTGCCTGACATGGCAATCGCTTTCTGATCAGCTCGCTGGGCTTCTACGCCCAGAACACCGTCTTCCAATTTTGCAGTGACATCGTCATGCAAGGTAATGGATTCCTGGCCTTTTGGTCCCTTCGCACTGACAGCCTGACCATTGATTGTGACTTCCACGCCCTTAGGCACGTCAATCGGTTGTTTTGCTACGCGTGACATTATATTTCTCCGGCGATCCGCTTAACTAACTGTGCAGATAATTTCGCCACCAAAACCTTTCGCCTTGGCTGACTTACCAGTCATAACGCCGTGCGAGGTTGAGACAACAGAAATCCCTAAACCACCAAGGACATCAGGGATGGAGCTTGCACCAGAGTACTGGCGAAGTCCTGGACGGCTGATGCGCTTAATCTTTTCAATGACAGGCTTTCCGTCAAAGTACTTCAGCGTAACGGTCAGAGTGGGCTTTCCATCGACAGTTTCCGTACTGAAACCACCAATATAGCCTTCGTCTTGCAATACCTTAGCAACGTTTGATTTCAACTTTGCTGCAGGCATGGATACCGATACCTTTCGCGCTTGCTGCCCATTACGGATGCGGGTCAGCATGTCAGCTATTGGGTCAGACATACTCATGATTAATTCTCCTACCAGCTGGCTTTAACTAAACCAGGTACATCACCGCGCATTGCGGCTTCACGAAGTTTGTTTCGGCTCAGACCAAATTTACGGTAAACGCCGTGAGGTCTACCTGTGATACGACAACGATTGCGTTGACGAGCTGCGGACGAATCACGCGGCAGCTTCTGCAATGCAGTCATCGCTTCCATCTTTTCATCAAAGGTACTTTCCTCTGATGAGATAGTCTTCTTCAGCACTGCACGCTTTTCTGCGTGTTGCTTAACGAGCTTTGTGCGCTTGTCTTCGCGCGCGATCATCGACTTCTTAGCCATGTCAGGAAATTCCTATTGGCGGAACGGAAAGTTGAACTTCTTTAACAAGGACAGCGCTTCGGCGTCCGATGCAGCTGAAGTAGTGATAGTGATATCCATACCTCTAACTGCGTCGATCTTGTCGTAGTCAACTTCTGGAAAAATGATTTGCTCTTTGACACCCATGCTGTAGTTGCCACGTCCGTCAAATGACTTGGGGCTGATGCCACGAAAGTCACGGATCCGCGGGATAGCGACAGCAACGAGGCGATCCAGGAATTCGTACATGCGCTCGCGACGTAGAGTCACTTTGGCACCGATAGGGTAACCGTCGCGAATTTTAAATCCAGCGATTGACTTGCGAGCCAGAGTTACAACAGGCTTTTGCCCGCTGATAGCTGTCATGTCTTTTACCGCGTGCTCCAGGACCTTCTTATCTCCCAAAGCTTCACCGAGACCCATGTTAATGGTGATCTTCTCGATACGTGGTACCTGCATAACGCTCTGGTACTTATGCTCCTCCATCATCTGAGGAACAATCTTTTCTCGATATTCTGATATCAGCCTAGCCATGCCTATCAACCGTCCACTACTGAAGAGTCAGAACGGAAAAAACGCTCTTTCCGGCCATCATCGTTTGTTCGAAAACCAACTCGCCCGCCCTTTTTAGTCGAAGGGTTGAACAATGCTACGTTCGAAATATGGATTGACAGTTCCTTCTCCTGAATGCCGCCTGGATCGCCCAACTGAGGATTACCCTTCGCGTGCTTCTTAACGAGATTAATACCGTCAACAATCACTCGATCGTCAATTACGGCTTCAACCTTGCCACGACGACCCTTATCTTTTCCGACGAGTACGATGACATCGTCGCCTTGTTTAATACGCTGCATAGTCTTTATCTTTCCTCGTGTTTCCGATGTGCCCTACAGCACTTCGGGTGCGAGAGAGACGATCTTCATGAATTTTTCGGTACGCAACTCGCGCGTTACCGGTCCGAAGATTCGAGTTCCAACCGGCTCAAGTTTTGCATTGAGAATTACGGCTGCATTCGTATCAAATCGAATCGCTGAACCATCACCACGGCGGATGCCTTTACGAGTACGTACAACAACCGCGTTGTACACCTCGCCTTTCTTGACCTTGCCTCGAGGGATCGCGTCTTTGACGCTTACCTTGATGACATCGCCAACCCGCGCATATCGACGGTGCGAGCCGCCCAGTACCTTGATGCACTGTACTCGGCGCGCGCCACTGTTATCTGCCACATTAAGGACAGTCTGCATTTGAATCATCGGACGCTACTCTTTATCCAGTCACGCTTGTGTATTAATCAAACTTCCGCAATGCTTATTCAGCAGCGGCAGTTAGAACCTTGTCCAGAGTCCATGACTTAGTCTTGGACAATGGTCGGCATTCTTTAATCTGAACAGTATCGCCAATGTTCAGCTCGTTCTTTTCGTCATGCACGTGGTACTTCTTACTTCGGCGCATGTACTTACCATAAATGGGGTGCTTAATACGGCGCTCAACCTGAACTGTTGCCGTCTGCTCCATTTTATTACTCATCACACGACCGATTTCGGTACGTGTACGCTTGTCAGTCGAAGCTGATTCGTTTTGCTCACTCATAATCAGGCTCCTGCAGACTGCTTCTGGTTGATGATGGTTTTGATTCGGGCAATTTGTCGACGCACACGCTTAAAGTTGTGTGGCTTTACATCTTGACCAGACCCACGCTGCATACGTAGGTTGAATTGCTCACGAAACAAACTACCCAACTCAGTAGATAACTCTTCTACAGATTTAGCGGTCAATTCGCTTGTTTTTGACTCGGCCATTACGCTGCAGTCCTCACGACAAATGTGGTAGATAATGGCAACTTAGCTGCTGCAAGAGCGAAAGCTTCTCGCGCAATCTCTTCAGAGACGCCTTCCATCTCATAAAGCATCTTGCCAGGTTGGATCTTGGCTACCCAGTACTCCACATTACCCTTACCTTTACCCATTCGAACTTCGATAGGCTTTTTGGTAACAGGCGTATCAGGAAATACGCGGATCCAGATCTTTCCGCCACGTTTGATGTGACGAGTCATCGCACGACGTGCAGATTCGATTTGACGAGCTGTCAGGCGACCGCGGTCAGTTGCTTTAAGGCCGTATTCGCCAAAGCTTACTTTGTTTCCGTTCTGCGCCAGACCACGGTTACGTCCCGTGTGCTGTTTTCTAAATTTTGTACGTTTTGGTTGAAGCATGGTTCTTTGCTGCTCTGTTTGCTACCCGCAGGCGCTGGCCATTATTTGCTGGTTGTGCTGGCAACGCTTTTAGCGCGTTTCTCTTCCAGGTCGAAGACTTCACCGTGACAAATCCAGACCTTGATACCAATGACACCGTATGTTGTATGCGCTTCGGCAACACCGTAATCGATGTCAGCACGTAGTGTATGCAATGGCACACGACCATCGTGGTACCACTCGCGACGTGCAATCTCAGCACCGTTCAATCGGCCAGAGACAGCGATCTTCACACCTTGTGCGCCCAGACGCATAGTGTTGGTCAGTACTCGCTTCATGGCACGTCGGAACATTACGCGGCGCTCTAACTGCTGGGCAACACCCTCAGCAACTAACTGAGCATCAAGCTCCGGCTTACGAATTTCAGCAATGTTAATTTTAACGTTGTTGATATTGATATCGAGCATAGGCGCTAACGCTCTACGCAAACGTTCGACATCTTCACCCTTCTTTCCGATAACAATACCCGGGCGAGCTGAATGTATGGTGATGATGATTGACTTTGCAGGACGCTGAATCTGAATTCGGCTGACAGAAGCATGCGACAGTTCCTTTTTGAGGAACTTGCGAATCTTGATGTCATCGTTCAGGTAGTTTGCGTAGTCTTCACTACCGGCATACCAGGTTGAGTTCCAGTCTTGAGAGATACCAAGACGAATACCAATTGGATGTACTTTTTGACCCATCGTTTAGCTCCTGCCGTCCGAAACGGTCACGGTAATATGACTAGTGCGCTTTAAGATTCTATTTGCACGCCCCTTGGCGCGGGCACGTAGCCGTTTCATCACTGGTCCAGCGTTGACTTGTACTGCAGATATCTTCAACTCGTCGATGTCGGCCCCTTCATTGTGCTCCGCATTTGCGATAGCACTGTCAACGAGCTTCTTCATCAGAGCGCCGGCTTTCTTCTCGCTGAAGGTCAAAACCTCAAGTGCGCCTTCAACAGGCAAGCCTCGGATTTGATCAGCAACCAATCGCGCTTTCTGTGGAGAAATGCGGGCCATTTTCAGTGTGGATTCAACTTGCATGACTATCTCGATTTCTTGTCGGCTACATGGCCTTTGTAAGTTCTTGTTGCTGCGAACTCACCAAGCTTGTGACCTACCATGTTTTCAGAAACCAATACCGGCACATGGACACGACCATTGTGTACGGCGATGGTTAGACCAACCATATCTGGAAGAATCATTGAACGACGCGACCATGTCTTGATTGGACGCTTGCTATTAGCCGCTCGAGCTTCATCAACCTTTTTAATAAGGTGATAGTCGACAAACGGGCCTTTTTTTAGGGAACGTGGCACGGGTCTCTACCTCCTATTTCTTGCTTCGACGACGCACGATCATGTTATCTGTGCGTTTGTTTGAACGAGTTTTGTAACCCTTGGTAGGCGTGCCCCAAGGACTTACAGGATGGCGGCCACCAGAAGTACGACCTTCACCACCACCATGCGGATGATCAACCGGGTTCATTGCAACACCACGAACCGTCGGACGAACACCGCGCCATCTAGTGGCACCTGCTTTACCTAACTTACGTAGAGCGTGCTCGCCATTGCCGACTTCACCGATAGTTGCGCGGCAATCGCTTTGAACGCGACGCATTTCACCAGAGCGCAAACGAAGAGTTGCGTACATACCTTCGCGAGCAACCAACTGAACCGCAGCGCCAGCGCTTCTAGCTACCTGAGCACCGCGACCTGGCTTTAATTCGATAGCGTGAACCGTTGAACCGACTGGCACGTTTGCCAGTGGCAGACAGTTACCCGGCTTAATAGGAGATTCACGACCGGACATCAGAGGTGCGCCAACTGGTACGCCTTTTGGCGCCAGAATGTAACGACGCTCACCGTCTGCATACTTAAGCAGAGCAATGTGTGCAGTACGGTTAGGATCGTATTCAATACGCTCAACTACCGCAGGTATACCATCTTTGTTTCGCTTGAAATCGATAACACGATAGCGACGCTTATGACCACCGCCTACGTGACGAGTCGTGATGCGACCTTTGTTGTTACGACCACCTGATTTAGAAAGACTTTCTACCAGTGGCTCGTATGGACCTTCCTTAGAGAGATCCTTATTTACAACACGAACCTGGAAACGCTTTCCGGGTGATGTCGGCTTAGACTTTACCAGAGCCATGTTCTAACCCTCTATACCCATGAAGTCGATGTCTTGACCTTCGGCCAGACGAACAATTGCCTTCTTCCAGTCAGAGCGCTTGCCCTCCTTGGAACCAAACCGCTTGGTTTTACCTGGCACATTTACAATCTGCACACCACGTACGTTTACGTCGAAAATCTTTTCTACCGCTTTGCGTACTTCTAACTTGGTTGCATCACCTGCTACACGAAAGGTATGACGACCTTCCATTTCTGCAGCAGTGGCTGTTTTCTCCGACACATGCGGTGCTAACAGCACTTGATAAAGTCGCTGATCGTTCATGAAAAACGCTCCTCAAGCTGCTTAACTGCAGCAGTTGTAGCAACAATGTGCGGGAACCGAACGAGACTCACTGGATCCAGCCCTTCAACGTCGAGCACTTGCACGTAAGGAATGTTGCGGCTTGAAAGATAAACAGACTCAGTCACGTCATCCATCAAGAACAAGACCTTCTCAACACCCAACTCGGCCATCTTGGCTTTCATTGCTTTGGTTTTAGTCTCAGAGAGCTCAAGGCTGTCAACAACAATCAGACGCCCTTCGGAAGCTGCATGAGAGAGAATGGACCGGATAGCGCCACGGTACATTTTCTTATTAACTTTTTGAGAGTAATCGCGCGTCTTAGCAGCGAATGTGACACCACCACCAGTCCAAATCGGGCTACGAGATGTACCAGCACGCGCTCTACCTGTTCCTTTTTGACGCCAAGGCTTAGCACCACCACCACGAACTTCAGAACGTGTTTTCTGAGCAGCTGTACCAGCTCGTGCAGCAGCCATGTAGGCAGTGACGATCTGATGAACAAGCCCTTCGTTGTACTCAACTCCAAACACGGAGTCTGCGACGGACACTGAGCCGCCACTGTGTGTTTTTAAATCCATCGTCTTAGCTCTTCGCCTTCTTCTGCTTGACGGCCGGCTTAATGATGACGTCGCCGCCATCAGCACCTGGCACTGCACCTTTGATAAGAATGACCTCACGGCCCTCATCGATTCGCACTACTTGCAGGTTTTGGGTTGTACGACGAACCGCACCCATATGACCCGCCATTTTCTTGCCTTTAAATACACGACCGGGTGTTTGGTTCTGCCCGATTGAACCTGGCGCTCTGTGAGACACAGAGTTACCGTGAGTGGCATCTTGCATTTGGAAGTTGTGACGCTTCACACCACCTGCGAAGCCCTTACCGATAGTTGTTCCAGTAACGTCGACCTTCTGGCCAACCTCGAACATATCCATACCGATTTCACCACCAACTTCCAGATCTGCACCAGAGTCGCCGTCTAAGCGGAACTCCCACAAACCGCGACCAGCTCCAACACCCGCTTTCGCGAAATGTCCGGCTTCGGCTTTGCTAAGAAGACTGGTTTTTTTGTCACCCGTAGTGACCTGAACGCTGGAATAACCGTCAGTCTCAGGCGTCTTGCGCGCTGTGATACGGTTTTTAGCAACCTCGATGACGGTTACAGGCGTTGAAACACCTGATTCGTCAAATACGCGAGTCATGCCGAGCTTGCGGCCAACTACACCAAGGGTCATCGTTTTCTCCCACACACCGTATATCGGACAGAACTACACGCACAGTGGGACCGATCGCCAACCCCCATAAGAATTCGATTTGCTGGCAGGCAAATCGTTTTTCGGGGTTATCAATACAGCCGAGCCGTGCAGCTCGGAACGAAGTGATTCACTACCTAAAAAACAAAACCTGACGGGGTAACCACATCAGGTAGGCTAGCTCGCCATAATAGCAGCTAAATATAAGAACTACTACTGTTCGGGCAACAAATTATGACAATTAGCAGAATAAATCCAAACTAATGCCTGTTATCGCCCGTGGAGCGCCGGGATTTTAACCTAATTTGCCGTGATTTAGGCCTCTTGGCGGCACTCTCGTGTATTTTGATGAATTACCGGCACAGTGTTTCTGCCCGTTGCTCACACAATCTAAAGACTTATTTAAAACCCACTCCACCACCCTAGTATCGCTATCATGCCTGCGACCGAGGAATGCCCCGTACCCATTGATGACTCCGTGTTCCAGCGCTATCACGATAGCGAATGGGGCATGCCAGTCATCTCAGATACTCAGATATTTGAAAAAGTGTGCCTCGAGGGGTTTCAGGCCGGACTTAGCTGGCAAACGATATTGCATCGACGAGAACATTTCAGAAATGCTTTTGTAGGCTTCGATATCGCGAAGGTGGCCTCCTTTACGGAAATCGACGTAGAAAATCTACTGCAAAACAAGAATATAATCCGCAACAGGCGAAAAATTTCATCTGCTGTAAATAATGCAAACCGGGCATTAGAACTACAACAGGAGTTCGGCTCTTTGGCATCGTTTTTCTGGAGCTATGAACCCAAACCAGAAAACCGCCCTATACACATCTCTAGGGACTGGCTAAAAGCGAATCCGACATCAACTGAGTCTGTTCGCCTATCAAAAGCACTGAAAAAGCGTGGTTGGTCATTTGTTGGACCGACTACGATGTACGCATTAATGCAAGCACTTGGCCTGGTTAACGATCATGTCCAATCCTGCCCCGCAAGGATTCGAGTCCAACGCGCAAGACAGCAACTTATCCGCCCCGCTTTTCAAGTTGACGATCCCCCTTAGGCGGGCAGCCAGGTTCGGCCCAGCACATTAAGCCAATTGGAATTACACAGCTTAGAAATTAACAGCTCACCAAAACCGTGCTGACGCATAGCTTCCACCAGTACCTGCAATCCCGCACTGCTACCGATGACATCAGGCACGGTCGCACCATCGAAATCCGATCCGAGACCGACTCCATCCTCACCTAAGTGATTGATAAGGTAGTCCAAGTGCCGCAACATCTGCTCTATCGCTACATCCGGTAGCATTCGACCATCTTCGCGCAGAAACGCACTGGCGAAGTTCATACCCACCATACCTGAGCTCGCTTTAATCACTTCCAACTGACCATCGTGGAGATTTCTTGCGTGCGCACACAGCGAATGCGCATTTGAGTGCGTAGCCACCAGAGGCGCTGTACTGGTTTTAGCGACATCGTTAAAACCCCGCTCATTCAGGTGCGACAGGTCAATCAATATCCCCATGCGATTACAACGGCGGACCAATTCAAAACCCAGCTCTGTCAGCCCTTCTCCAACGTCCGGACTGGAAGGATAACGAAACGGCACCCCATGACCAAAGCTATTCGACCGACTCCAGACCGGCCCAAGGGAACGAAGCCCGGCCGCATAAAGGGCATCTAAACTTTGAAAATTCTCATCGATAGCCTCACAACCCTCCAAATGTAAAATTGCAGCCAAGGGCTCATCGGGCAGCACCGTTTTGAGATCATCGATGGTGCGGCAAATTTTTACAGCCCCCAATTTCTGAAGCTCAACCAAAATTGCAGCTTGTTCCAAAACGACTGACATTGCTGCAGATTGAGAAACTCGTGCAGGCAAAGGAACATCGTATTGGCTTTGCTGCATTAAGGACTGAAAATTCAGCTCGCTAGGTGAATCAACCCACATGGCAAAAAAACCACCGGCCAAACCACCTTTTGCTGCTTTGATCGCATCGATATGAAACTCAGTTTTCTGCAAGAAACTTGCTGCAGCCGCAATACCCCCTGAATCACGAAGCTGGGTTAGCACATCGTTATGTCCATCGAAAACGGGCACCCGCACGTCAGGATGCGAATTGTCAGAAAGCTGATTTGTCACAGCGAACCTCTCCTTGCATGAACACACACTGAGTTCTCAGACTATCGCAAACCATAGCAGCTACTTTTCATGCAGCCACAAAAAAGGCCCGCCTAAGCGGGCCTTTCTAAGAAAAACAAATCGGTGAATCGATTAGTTCAACTTGATCTGCACGTCTACACCAGCAGCCAAATCTAGCTTCATCAGTGCATCTACCGTCTTTTCTGTTGGATCTACGATATCCATCAGACGCTTGTGAGTACGTAGCTCATACTGGTCTCGCGCGTCTTTGTTGACGTGTGGAGAAACCAGGATAGTGAAACGCTCTTTCTTGGTTGGCAAAGGGATAGGACCCAGAACACGAGCACCAGTACGCTTTGCAGTTTCAAGAATTTCCTTAGCAGATCGGTCGATCAAACGATGATCAAATGCTTTCAGACGAATTCGGATTGTTTGACTAGCTGCCATAGTGAATTACTCGATTATCTTAGCTACAACGCCGGCACCAACCGTACGTCCACCTTCTCGAATCGCAAATCGTAACC
>JAHDGK010000021.1 GCA_020627685.1 Granulosicoccus sp.
CACAAAGTGGCGTGCCTGAAGACGCTGCGAAAGTGGTACAGCTCGAGCCTGCGCCCGCGCCTGCGCCTGCGGCCGCACCCACACCCGCACCCATTAACGTGGAGCGTCCTGAAGTCGCAGAGGTGGTAATACCGGACCAACAGACACCTTTGGTCGAAGTTGAAGAACTCGTGCCCGAGCAAAACAGTTTTGTGGTGACAACAGTGTCTGCCCAAACCGATTCGCAAGAGTCAGTCCTGGAGCAGCTTGAGCACGTGTTTGGCAGTGCTGTCGTGATAGTGTCGGCCACTGAACCCGCCTACGTAGAAACAGAAAACGAGCGTCGTTTCCTTATCGGTAGTATTTTGAAAAACGATCGTATTCTGTCGAGCATATCTACCGGGCAGCTGGTGGTCAGTCGGGTCGGTGAGCGGCAAGTGTTCGAATTACCGGATATGTCTGTTCAGTGATTCGTGCAGCTCGCTATCCTGAGCGAATAGTTTGTCTAACAGAAGAAACCACTGAAACGCTTTATTTGCTCGGTGAGCAAGATCGCATCGTTGGAATTTCCGGCTTTACTGTCAGACCGCCTGAAGCTCGTAGAGAGAAACCTAAGGTTTCCGCATTTACCTCTGCGAAAATTGATCGCATCGTAGATCTTAAGCCTGATCTGGTTATCGGGTTTTCAGATCTTCAAGCCGACATAGCCGCCGCGCTTATACGTGAAGGTGTCAACGTGCTGGTCATGAACCATCGCTCGGTGCCTGAAATCCTTGACATGATTTTAATGTTGTCGGCAACTGTTGGTGCAGAAGATAAAGGCCGACTTCTGGTTGGCGAGTATCAAGAGCGTATGATAAAAATACGACAGTCAGCATCATCGTTTGCCCGGCGACCACGGGTGTATTTCGAAGAGTGGGACGAACCGATGATCTCGGCTATCCGTTGGGTCTCTGAGTTGATCACTATCGCGGGTGGCGATGACTGCTTTGCGACCTTGGGTTTGAAGTCTCACGGAAAAGACAGGATCATTGCTGATGCGCAAAGCGTCATAGATGCCAATCCCGAAATCATTATCGGATCATGGTGTGGTAAAAAATTCAGACCTGAAAAGGTGGCAGCTCGACCTGGTTGGGACGTTATAGATGCGGTTAAAAATAAGCAATTGTTCGAAATAAAGTCCCCGAATATCCTGCAACCCGGACCTGCTGCGCTAACCGATGGGTTGGATCAGCTGCACGAAATTTTCTGCCAATTTAACGAGTGCAAATAAACTAAGTTAACTGGTCGAGAACGATCTGTGATGTAGGTATCAATCCCCGGTCAGTTCACTCAGCATATCGTCATATTGCGTCGATGTTTCTAGCTTATGACTACTAACTATCGATCGACATTAAGTCTTCTCGGGGCATTGGTTCTCACAGCTTGCGGTGGTGGTTCAAACACTGCCTCTGTCGAGCAGCCACTCAGCGGAACCAAGCAAGGGTTTATCACCATAGAGGAGCGAGCGAATAAGCGCGTGTTCGATGGTTGGTTTTCGCAAGGCTCTGTACCTGTGCAAACGCAAAACAGTCTGTGGGAGTCAGGGAGTGAGCGATGTGTACAACTGCTTACGGATACAGCAGGCGTCGCGGGTACGTCCATTGGAAGTCGTTGGCAAGATACCCTGGATGCGGGAGACGCCATTACCGTTGAGTCGCGTGGTGAAGAAGTCGTGCGAATGAACGCTCAGCAGTATGCCGGTGCAACAGTGTATGCAACGACAGAGCGATGGCTAGCGACCCCCTTGCCTGATGACGCTATATTGATGATAAACGGATCGGATCAGTTTCCATCGTTTGAACCGGTAGGATTGTCTCCGCTGACCAAGCTCGTTATGAACGCGCCTGAAGGTGGAGTGATGACGTTGTATTCAGATTCCATAATGTGGGAGCCGTCTGCGGATGACTCCGACTCAATTGAGGTTCTGGTGTCCAGCAGTGATGCAACGGTGGGCAGTACTGAAACGGTTAAATGCTGGCTAAGCGACGATGGCGAGTTCGTTTTACCCGAAGTAGCAAGATCCTTGTTTTCGCCTAATCGGCAATTGGTCGTTCGACTAAGCCGGGCTAGATATGCAAGCTATGAGTCGGAAGGAGCAACACTTCTGGTCACTCAAACCAGCTACCCCTAGTTGTTTTCCTTAAGCCTGCTCAGTGATTGATTGACACTGAAGAACTTAAGTTTCTCAGTCTGGGTGGTCTGGCTGAATCAATCGAGTTGTTATCAAACACGAGCCCATCGAGCATAGGAGACGCCTCAGCACCCAGTCCGCCTGTTGAAATTTCAAACGGTACGCACTCTTCACGGGCGAGGACGGTATTGTTGCTGATGGTGTTGGGCCCGTCTTTGACGATGATCGCTGTGCCTTCGGAGCACACAAATGTGTTGTCGCTCACCACATTATCCTGAGACGTGTCCGTAAACTGCCCGGGTAATCCGTTCAACGTCGCACACCATCCCAGAGAATGATTTCGTCCTTGGCGTGAAGCGACATGAACCCCTGAGACACCGGTGTTAACGAAGGTATTGCCAATGATCCGATTGTTGTTGGAAGGTGTCGAGCGGATGACTGGACAAACAATGCCTTTGAGCTCGCCGCAGTTCTGGTAGAGATTGATACCGCCTTCGCGGTTATTTAAAAATACCGTGTTTGATACTTCGCTATCGTACGTTGAATCGATAGCGATAGCCTCACGAGTGTTGTTGTTGCTAATAATCGAATTTGTAATTCTTACGTTATGGCTGCCGGCTTCAGAGTAAATAGCGATGCGGCTGGAGTTGTCGACATGCACTCTATTAATGTTTATGTTGTCGCTGAATGTGCCTAGGTAAATTCCCAGCCCGGTATCCTGGATCAGTAGATCTTCAAAGGTGATGTTGTTGTGCCCGACGGGTAGTTCCTCGCCTTCGTCAAGCACACCGTTTCCACCTAGCTGCCCTCCGTAAAACCGGGTCGCTTGAATGCCGATGTGGTTGGTGCCTCGAATGGTGCAGTTTTGCACGGTAATGTCCGTCAGCGAACGATCGTCGTAGAAGCGTACTGCAGGTATACGTGTCTCTTGTGTGGTCGCTGTGCCGCCAGGAAGCTCGTTACGCCCCCAGCCATGATCGATGGTGCCACCGGCACAATTAAGCGTTTTCTCTGATCGATCGAATATGGCAGTGATTGGCATCGAGGGTTGGTCGGCGCAGAACTCCAGGTCCGTATCCATGACGATGCAGGTATGTGCGTCGATATCGCTGGCAGATAAGCAAGTAGGAAACTCACTTGCAGAACGCACAATACTGCACTCGGATATCCGTGTGTCGGTGTGAGGAAGCGCGCAGTTAATCGGCTGCTCCGCGGCGATTGCACACCCTGATAAGGAGAATGCTGTTACCAGGGCGAAGAGAACAGGGCTGCAGTTAACCCTGGAGGAATCGACGCACAACGTGTTTTTAGACCTAATCATGACGATGATTGGGTGCAATTCACGGGCCTGAGCCGGTGGGTAACTCAGCTTTTGAGGCCTCAAAACGAAAAACGGCCAGCTAATGCTGACCGTTTTTCTTTAAACGTTAGCAGGCTAGTGCCTGCCTAAGCTTGTTACTTAGTTGAAAATCATGCGAGTAGCAGTGACTTCTACTTCTACACGACGGTTCAGCTGGCGACCTTCTGCAGTGAAATTTGGAGCAATTGGTGCGCTTTCACCCATGCCAGAAACTTCCATGCGTGCATCAGGGTAGCGTGCAGCGATTTGAGCAGCAACAGTCTCTGCACGTTGCTCAGACAGTGCCTGGTTGTAGGCTTCTGAACCGCGGCTATCTGTGTGGCCAGTTACTGAGATACCAGTGATTCCTTTGTACTCAGCTAGCGCTGCGAACAAGCCGTTCATGACAGACATGCCAGCAGAGTTCAGCTGAGCTGAGTCTGTGTCGAACAGAGTTTGTTCGCTGAACTCAGCAGTATCGATTTTGCTGGTTTGAGTTGGCGCAGCTTCTGGAGCTTTTGGCGCTTCAGCAACAACTTCTTCTTCGACTTCGTCAGCAATGCCTTCGCAAGCGTTGATGATGTCGTCAGCCGAGTATGAACCGGATTGTAAGCAACTGCCTGAGCCGGTCTTCAAGACTGTACCACCAGCCGTGACGTAGCTGCCACCAGAAGCTTCGACGTCACCGTCTACTGCTGAATGTGCTGAAACTCCGAGTGATACCAGTGACAGGCAAGCACCCAGCGCAAGAGTTGTACGAGTGTTCATAAAAAAATCTCCGTAATGGAATTATTGTGCGAAGTGGCAGGAAAAGTAGAGTGTCGCAGCTGTATTGTGTAGAGCAATGATCACTCGAGGTCAATAGGAGGGAGCCATAAAGGCCCCCTCGGGTTAGTTTTTTACTCAGTTATGCTCTTAGCAGTGACTTGAACTTCTACGCGGCGATTCTGCGCGCGGCCATCAGCAGTAGAGTTTGTGGCTACCGGGCTCTCTTCACCCATGCCACTGCTTGTTATGGCAGCTTCTGGGAATGCTGCTGCTAAGTAAGCTTGTACAGAGGCTGCACGAGCTTCTGACAGAGCTTGGTTCATCGCGTTGTCGCCAGTCGCATCAGTATGGCCTACAACGTCAATGGCTGAGATTTCCTGGAATTTTTCCAGTTGTGATACCAAGTTAGCTAACGACTGCTCACTGGCTTCGGTTAGTTCAGAAGAACCGGTTGCGAAAAGCGCTTCGCCGCCCAGTGTGGCTGTTGTAACGATGGGCTCTTTCTTGACAGGCTCTGGTGCTGGAGCTGCTTCTGGTTCTGGCTCTGCTTCCGGCTCAGGCTCGGCTGAGTCGTCGATGCCAACACACGCGTTGACAACATTTGCGTCGCTGAAAGAGCCTGATGTCAGGCAATCACCTTCGCCGGTGCGGACAGCTGAGCCGCCAGCATTAAGATAACCGCTGGAACCTGCAGGAATTTCGATAGATCCATCGAGTGCTGTCTGGTGAGCCAGAGCCAGGCTGCTGCCTAGTAGTAGGGCTGCAATGGAACTTAAGGTTGTAATATTTTTATTCATAGCTAGCTCCCACTAGTTAACATTTAGAACGTCAAAATTGTACTGACTAAGCCAATGCAGCGCCGCACGATTTTTTGTGGTTATCGTGTAGCTCCGCATGCACAGCGTCATTCAAAACAACATCAACAAGACGGCCCTACGCACAACAGTGTTTTGTTACACCGGGCTAGCTTGTTGTATTTTTGTCTTGTATAGCGTCAATTGTCTTGATTGTAAACTTATTCGGCCGTCATTATGTGTGAAAAAAACAACAAGCGCCGATAAACTTATTTTAAAGACGCCCACTCAGTGTAGGCTAAAGACAACAATCCAGAAGCAAAAGGACCCTTGCTTATGCATTTTTATGTGCCAAGAACGGCTGAATCAGCGATATTGCGCCTGCGGCGACTAATAATTGGCTCTTGCTGCGTATTTTGTAACCGTAAAAGCGGTCTTGATCGCGATATTTGTTGTGCATGTGAACAATTATTAATGCCCCGTATTGTCAGGAAATCACGAAATCGAGTGAATTACCTATGCGGCTTGTGTGGGGATGAGCAAACTGAGTATTGTTCGCCGCAAGAGTTTCACGACATTTCAAATGGGCAAGCTTTGAGCGCTCAGGGCTTTTTTTGTCAGCAGTGTCAAAATACCAACACGTTGTTTGTGCGGCTGCTTGCCCCGTATCGATACGAATTTCCGTTGGACAGCATTATTAAGAAACTCAAGTACGGTAAGCAACGCTTACTGGGAAGAGTCCTGGGGAGCCTCCTAGCGTCTTTTGCGAAAACACAGGCTGATTTGCCCCAAATGATTGTTGCGGTGCCTATGCACCCGTCCCGCCAGCTTGGCCGTGGTTACAATCAAGCTGACGATATTGCCCGTTGGTGCGCCAAAGACTTAGGAATTCCCTATCGGTCGAGAGCGGCGAGCCGAATATTTGATACCGGATCAATGGCGGGCTTGAGCAAGTCGGCCCGACAGCTTCGAATACTGGGGGCTTTCAGTGCGGCCGAAGAAGTCCATGGGAAGCGTGTGGCCATTGTTGATGATGTGCTGACCACCGGTGCTACCGCGCGTGAATTGGCAAGAGAACTCTACGATACGGGTGCCTTGTCCGTTGAGTTGTGGGTGTTGGCTCGGACATCGAGTGCTCGTTGAACCGAGCCGCTGACCTCATCTGCGAGCATGCGACGGACAGGGTCGGGAAGATTGTCAGAATTGGCTCCAGCAATATTTTGCCAAAGCTCGCTGTACTCAGCTGATAATTGGCTTGACTGCTGTGCCAGGTCGGTAAGCGCTTGTGTGTTTGCGTTTTTGATCTGTAATAAGGCTGCGTCCAGCCCAAGATTTAATCCCCTCAGGGCTGCTTGTACCTGTGACGGGCGCGTTTTAGCCTGCAAAAATGCGGGTAGCCCCCACGCCAGCGCCACTAGCAGAGCCGCATTGATAGTAAAACTGCTACCTAAATAGGCCGCCGGGTTGCTACCCCCTTCGACAAAAGCATTGACTACCCGGTATCCAATCCAGGCCATCGATGCCAGTGGCAAGATGATGGTTAAAAAGCCAAGCAGCTTATGCACCCAGCGATGAAAAGCATTGCCCGGAAGGGCCAATGATTTTTCAACCTGTGTGCTTAGTGTTGTCGCAATATCCCTGCGTGCCAGGGCATACGGCTCAGCCACTCGTTGTTTGATCGCGGCAGACGGCAGGTTCAGCGTTTGCGCTTGTTGATGAATAAAATCAGCGACGCCGTTGTCCAAGCGAGCAAGCAGAGCCTCATCAACCAATGTGTCGGCAGGCGGTGTTTCTTTTGATTGAGCCATTTCCCCGCGCAGGCGCTTAAACCAAAACCCTCCTGGCTCGGTGAAGTTTTCTGCATACTGCTTGAATTTGAAAGCCTGCGAATCTTTTATGAGGTTGCCGTGGGAGTCCCAGTGGGAATCCCACTGTTTTGCCAGAGTCTTGAAGGTGCTTTCCGATCCAAGCTGTGTCAGCCAAGGCTCACTTAAATCTCTAAGCGATTTCAAGCGCGCGACAACGCCCAGCTCTTCCAGACTACTTATGATGGAATGATCGGCTGCGTTCTGGATGAACGTGTGTAATGCGTTGAACTGATCAGCGTCTTTATTCGGTTGTGAAGATGAGTCAGTGTGAAATAACACCGGGTCGTGCAGTCCAGCGGCAGCCAGTTGAGCGCGAAAATCCTCCAGCTGTCGAGGGTCGCCCCGGTCCCAATGATTCATCACAAAGAGCCAGGCATGTTGCGTTACATGCTCAAGGAGTAAGCGCCAACCCTGGTCATCGCGGTATCGATCGGGGCTGACAACGTATAAAACGACATCCAGATGGGGCAACCAGGTGTCAACCAATTCCCTGTTTGCAGTCTCCACGCTGTCAAAATCCGGCATATCGATAAACATGACATGCTTAAGTTCGGCGTTACTATGCAGCGCTGTGCGCATTTTGTGCATCGGAAAGTTATCAGGTAACTTGTCGACCGAAATGGAGCGGTGAACGTATACCGTTATATCCCGGGAAGTAGGGCGTTCGGCACTGGCGCGGGCAATTGCTTCTCCAGCAAACCGATTCAGTAGGGTGCTTTTGCCGACACCGGTACCGCCAAACAAGCCAACAACTAAGGGGCGATTTGACGTTTCAAAAAGATGCGAAGGTGAGGCAACAACGGCATCTTGAAGTGACTCGGCTGCGTCGTTGGGTAACCAGCCAGCCTTGATTGCATTGCCGGCCCAGTTCTCTAAGGCGAGTTGTTGTGCCGCAGGAAGCTCGGACATGATGAAAGCAATTGGGTATGAGTTAATTAAAATTAAAGATACAGGCCATAGATAATGGCTTCGGGTCAATAAACAAGGATACACGCAGTTAGGTGCAAGGTAAGTCTCAACAAGCAAGCTTTGAACAAGCGAAGCCCAATGCTCAGTCTATTGATCAGAGTAGTGCCCAAGCGTGTGCGAGGAGTCTTGCAGCCGATACGGCCCTTGAGTTGCCGGCTATGGATTCGTTGACGCATTTCTCTCGATCGGTAGCTCGAGGCCAGTACGATTCGCTCGCGTTGAAGAAAGCCCACCATGACGACACCATTCAACGGCGTTTTTCGCCAGCAGATTCGCTGAGCCGGCAACTGTTTTCCGTGTTGGAAATGGCCCGCTATGAAGCTTTAGGGGCGAATCAGTTTGAAGGTGTTGAACGCAACCTCGACGCAAGGTGTAAGGCCAATTACAGCTCTCTACCTGCCTATGATTCATCAGAAGCTTTGTCTAGAGATCAGTTGGAGCACAAAACTGTCATGCTCTGTCGTGACGCTTTTAGCTGTGTAAGCGTTGATGACTCCAAAATTTCAAATTTGGCAAACCCGTCGGACAACATCGCGCGCTTCTGCCAGCCTTGGTTGTCAAAATTGTCTGCCGTGCTAGATGATCAAATGGCTTTCGCGCAGCTGTCGTCAGAGTTTAGTGACAAGTTGTCACACTATTATGCTGACGAACAGTCATTAGGTATCGATGCTGGTGATAGTGAAGAGCAGCCCGATGAGCTTGTTGCTCCGGAAAACGATACCGACCAAGAACCGGACTCAATGGAATTGGGCGACTCTACGGCTGTTGAGGATCACGAAGAAACAGAAGATGTAGCGGCTGAAGGTGATAGCGACACTGACGATACCGATGCATTGCCGGAGCAGGCTTTAGATGAGGCGCCGATAGCGGGTCCGGATCCAACCATTCATGTGAGCGGTGATACAAAAGCTTATAGAGTCTTCAGTAAAGACTTTGATGAAACCGCCCACGCGTCGCAGTTGGCCACCAACGAGCAACTGAATCAGTGGCGAGTTGAGCTAGATGAGCATATAGCTGTACATGGACGATTGGTTCGACGACTTGCGGGGCGCTTGCAGAGGGTATTGCTTGCTCAGCAAAAACGACAATGGCAATTTGACCTTGAAGAAGGGCAATTAGATTCAGCACGTTTAGCGCGCATCGTAACCGATCCTTTGGTGCCGCTGAGTTTTAAGGCTGAGAGTGAAACACCCTTTAAGAACACAACAATTACTTTACTCATTGATAATTCGCGTTCTATGCTCGGGCGTCCCATCATGATCGCTGCGGCGTGTGCTGACATTCTTGCCCGGACAATGGAGCGATGCGGTGTGACCGTTGAGATCCTCGGCTTTACCACCTGCCATTTGCATGGTGGTTGTTCAACCGAAGCTTGGGAACAATTGGGTAGCCCGGAGAACCCGGGACGTTTAAATGATTTGCGTCATATCATCTATAAATCGGCGGATACATCGTATCGATCCTCCAGACGCAACCTCGGGCTCATGCTCGATCGGGATATTCTCAAGCAGAATATCGATGGTGAGGCGTTGACTTGGGCCTATCAACGTTTGAACAAACGTCCAGAACAACGACGCATTTTAATGACTATATCCGATGGCGCACCGGTAGATACCAGCACCCTGGGAGCCAATGCGGGTGACTATTTGGCCAGACATCTTCAGAGTGTTGTCGATGATATTGAACGGTCGAAAAACGTGGAGCTTATGGCAATAGGCATTGGACACGATGTTGGCCGTTTTTATTCACAGGCGGTGAGTGTGTTCGATGCCCGTCAGCTAGGTCCGGTTATGCTAGGGCAATTGGAAACACTGTTTCGTCAAGCTGCATAAGGCTAGGGTATAGTCTTGCGTGTTACGATTCATTGTTATCAAACCCATCATTAAAGGATATCAGCATGATTAAAGAAGGCGATACTATTCCTGACGTTACCCTCAAGCAAATGACTGCGGCGGGCCCGACAGACGTCGCGTTAAAAGACTACTGTGCCGGTCGCAAGGTCGTTATTTTTGCACTGCCGGGTGCGTTCACGCCTACGTGCTCAGAAACGCATGTGCCAAGCTATATTGATAAAGCTGCGGCTTTGCGTGATAAAGGTGTTGCGGCTGTTGCCTGCATTTCAACAGCTGACTTTTTCGTCATGAATGCCTGGGGTAAAAGCTTGGGCACTGGCGATTCTGTCGACATGATCGCCGATGGTAATCATGAATTTACACGTGCAGCCGGTATGACTCTCGATCTGAGTGCACACGGTCTTGGCGAGCGATCACAGCGTTACGTTATGATTCTGGACGACGGTGTTGTCACTCATCTGGCTATGGAGTCCAATCCGGGCGAGGCCACTGTAAGCGCCGCAGACGCCGTATTGGAAAAACTGTAAATCCGGTTTTCGCGCGCATGGTGTTTATTTGAAACTCCATGCGTTAAAAGGTGCGCCCCGCCGCCAGTGACGCGGGGCATACCATCGACCAGCATTCACGGTTGAAAATGGTTAATGAACTAAACCGGATTTTTGCCGGTCGGTATCGCTCCCTCGTCTTTACCGTGCTATTAGGTATTGTCGGCTCGCTTATCGCGTTGGCGTTGCGCTTTCCTATTCCATGGATGCTGGGCAGCCTTCTTTTTTGCGCGACTGGAAAGCTTGTCGGTCTGCCTGTTCAAACCTTACACCCGGCAGCAGAACGTTGGATGCGTGTAGCTATCGGTGTATTTCTCGGTCCATCGGTTGCAAGCAGCATTCAATCGGCGGGGGCGGATTTGCCGTTCGCTATGATGGCTGCCATTTTAATCACCACTATCACTGTGGTGATAGGAACGCCGTGGTTTTTACATCGCACGGAGTTACCTCGTCGCAGTGCATTCATGTCAGCTTTCCCGGGTGGCTTGTCCATGCTGCTTGCGTTGGCAGGCGACATTGGACACAGGGCAGAGGTGCTATTAATTCATGCCGTGCGTGTTGTGATCGTGGTGGTTTCGATATCGTTGCTGGCAAGGGTATTAGGTGTGCCGGCGGAGCCGGACCCGTTTATGGCCAGTTTGCGCTGGTCAACTGAAACGTCGATTCTTCTACTGGGCGGTCTCATTGTTTTTTGTTTTCTCATCGCAGAGAAGCTTCGCTGGGCCGGCGGACATGTCATGATTCCTATGATTATCACTGCGTTATTAACGGGCTTCACAGGCATCAGTATAGAACCTCCCGCATTGCTGAAGACGTGCGCATTATTGGTATTCGGTATTGTCATCGGCTGTGAGGTAGCCAACGGTCCACGTGAGCAATACTTGCGACTGTTTAGAACGTCTACGATTTTTACCGTGGCTGTCATGGGGCTGGCTGCGGCTATGGCGCTGGCAATGACCGGCTTTATCGATCAGGGGTTTATGGTGTTGTTCCTTGCGCTTGCTCCCGGCGGCATCGCAGAGGTGAGCTTAGTGGCGTTTGCCTTAGGCTTAGATGCAGGTTTAGTAGCGCTGGTTCATAGCTGTCGTTTTATCTTTATCATCAGTGCTGGTCCTTTATGCATGAAGTTATTTAAGGATTAGCGGTTACAATCTCACTGTCATCGTTTATGGATATCACCACTATGTCGCGCTTACTCTCTCGCAGTGTTGTACTTCTGACGTCTCTGTTTGCAGCATCTGTTAGTGCAGGTACCTTAGGGTTATTAGAAGGGCGTTCTGCGCAGCCTGACCAACCTGGCCAGACAACGGTAGAGTTGGGCTATCTGACCGAAGGTGATTTTTCAACGATTGCGGGTCGTGTGAGCTATCAGCTTTCACCACCGGTAACGCTCTATGGTGACTTCGGCCTCATTGATTTAGGCGATGCAGACGGAAATGCTTTTGGTTTTGGAGTTCGCTACCATCTGGCCAAACAGCGGTTGCTTCCGATGTTGGATGCCTCTGTCAGGGCCAGCTATCACACAGGATCGGCAGACTTTAATGCCTTTGGCGGAAACACCGATACCGATTTAGCCGAACTCAGTTTTGCCGTGCATGTGGGAAGTAAAGAGGCATTCCTGGATAACGGTATGAAATGGTACGGCGTGTTGAGCTACAACCGATCGACCACCGAGGTGTCGTCGGGTCTGGTATCCACTGATGCCTCAGATTCAGACATGGGGTTGGGCGGAGGAGTCTATATGCCGTTTGGCCCCGGTGAAGCCTATGTCGGTGTTGAAAACATCAACGAATTATTCTTTGGTTTAGGGTACAGGCACTTTATTGGCAGAAGCCGCTAAATTGAGTTTAGTGTTTAAATCGTTTTTGCCTTAAACGCCTGCATAGCTGTTTGTAATTCGGGTTCTAGGTTTTGTGCGAGTAGTTGATGATCATCCAACTCCTCCGCCAGCGCTGTTAGCTGTGAACCCAGCACACCACTAATGACGCGCTGGTTTATATGTTCTCGTTGGCGCCTTTTCAGATCCTGTTTAATGGTTTCCAGGTAGCGACCTAATGCACTCTCTGTTAGCAGTGTGGTGACAGAAAGCATCGCAGGTGCCAGAATCAAATCGGCAGGCGCTAAGCCGCCGGATTTCAGTGCCAATGCGACACCCGCGGCATCTGCCGTCACTCTGGCAGCCCTCAAAGAATTGAGCAGTGCCGGTTGCGATTGCAGTTGCTCAAACAGCTTTCTCGCTGCCTCTTCTATTTCCGGCTCAAAGTCTTTTTGAGCCGATGCTGCTTGTTCACGATAAGCGGATTTTATAGCGTGTTCATTGCGCCGAAACTGGCGGTTCAAGTGTGTCCAGAATGGGTTTTGAGGTTGCTCTAACAGTGCGCCTTGTACCGATACCAAGGTGGTGTTGAGAACAAGCTCTAGAGCCTCTGATTCCAAATCGATAGGTTCGGCCCCTGTCGGGTTTCTGGAACCGTCTTTGGCATTCCACACAGACTTCCCAACACCAAGAAGCTTTCTTGCAGGCCAGGTGATCAGTTGACGTGTTTTGGCAAGCGTGGGCGCAATACCCGGTAGTTCGAGCAGAGTCAGTAATTCGGCTAGAGCACGATTAAACGTATCGTACTTATCGTCGTTATCTAAATACTCGGTAGCGTAGCTTTCGTCTGCTTTGACAATGGCATCGTCAATCAGATTTTGCCAATCTGCCTGAGCAGTTTGTTCGTCAAGAAGCGGTGTTAACCATTGTGCTTGATGATCTTCAATAAATTGATTACTAAGACGGTCGTATTGAGTTCTGTCGATCGTCTGGTTTGCATCCTCTAAGCCTGTTGTTAAATCAGACAACACTGATTGCTCAAATAAGGGCGGAGCATCAATAGCAGTTTTTTTAGCAAAGGGTAGTAACACCAAATCGGGTATTTCTTTTCCCGGAAATTGCGTGTTGTATCGATTTGAAAATGCGTGTTTGACGGTTTGCTCGTCGTGTTCATCCAGCTTGTTGATGCATACGATTAAAGGTTTCCCGAGAGGCTCTATTAGTGAAAGCATGTCCCAGACGCTTTTGTCACCGTACTTATCTTTGCTGACCATCAATAGAAGAACGTCGGCTAAAGCTACGGTGTTTAAGACAGACAGTGTGTAAGTGCTTGCTTCAATTGAATCAAAATCGGGTGTGTCCCAAACTACGGCTGGCGACTGGACTGAATGCTTGCCGGCTTGAATACTCTCAAGAACATAGCTATCGAGTTTTGTCGCATCGAGTTCCGATGCGGGGGTGCGTTGCAGCGGGTGCATCACAGCATCGATGTTGGCTAAATCGGCTTCTGAGCACTGGCTTGCATAGCCCTGGGCGTGCACCGTAAAACCAGCTAAAGCACTGATGCCTGCAACTTGAGAGTCCAGCAGCACGTTGACGAGTGTGCTTTTGCCTGATTGGGTTGGGCCAATAACGGCGATTTGTAAAGGCTGGTTTGGAAAAGTGCTAAGTAGTTTTGAATTGTCCAGAACAGCATCAGCCAGCTGAAGTGTATTCAGTGATGATAGGGTGTTTGCTGATGGCGAGTCGCTATTGGCTACGACATTCGAATATCGGTGCAGTAGCTGAGTAACCCAGTGGTTAGATTCGTTCATTTACGGGTTGATGATGTAGTCAATCACGAGTCCGATGAATACGGTCATACCAAGCCAGCTGTTGTTTAGGAAGGCCTGTACACATTTTGTCGGTTCGCGATCTCTGGCAATCCATAGTTGATAAATGACAAATACTGATGCAGCAATAAGGCCAGTGAAATAGACAACGCCGCGATCGTATTGCTGGCCTATCAGCGCGAGCGATATGAGCACCACGCATTGAATACTACCGACGATAATAAGGTCGTATTTGCCAAATAAAATAGCTGACGATTTCACGCCTATTTTTAGGTCATCAGGTCTATCGGCAATGGCGTACAGGGTGTCATAGGCAACTGACCAAAGTACAGCAGTTCCAAATAGCCACCAAGCAGTCATTGGAACCGAGTTGGTTTGAGCTGCAAAGGCCATAGGAATGGCGAAGCCAAAAGCGGCCCCTAATATGAACTGAGGCAAGTAGGTGTAGCGCTTTGCAAACGGATAGATGAACGCCAACAACAGGGCCATAAACGACATCGCAATAGTCAATGTATTGGTAAACAGCACTAGAATAAAAGCGATTAGCATCAGAGCGCCTGCGGCGAGCAGTGCCTCGGAAGGCTTTAGTGCACCAGTTGCCAGGGGCCGGCCTTGTGTTCGCTGTACATGTCCGTCAAAGTCTCGATCCGCATAGTCGTTGATGGCGCAGCCGGCCGAGCGTGTGAGTATCGTCCCGACAACGAAGATGAACAACACATCAAGATCGGGCAGCCCCTTGGCGGCGAACCAAAGTGCCCATAGCATGGGCCACAGTAGAAGGTAGATGCCGATAGGGCTATCTAATCGAGTCAATGCAACGAAGTGCGGTAATTTTTGTCGGAACTCAGAGATTTTCACTGTCGGGAAGTCCGATCTGTGCATGGCCTCGGTATAGTATCCCGAATAACGCGCCAGTGAGTCAGGGTTGAACAATCCGGGTCTCGACGTCAACAGCTAACACAACAACAGGAAAAGACTATGTCCGGCAACTTTGATTACGATCTCATCGCGGTGGGTGGTGGTAGCGGTGGCATCGCGACGTGTAATCGAGCGGGCAGCTATGGTGCTCGTTGCCTCGTTATTGAGAGTGACCCGGTTCTGGGCGGCACGTGCGTCAATCGAGGGTGTGTACCTAAAAAAGTCATGTGGTATGCCGGAGCGACGGCTCATGCTCTACGAGACGCTGTAGGCTACGGATTCGATGTCACCGTTAATGGTTTTGACTGGACAGCTCTGGTTGAGAAGCGTCAGCAGTACATCAGTAATATCAACAACGCCTACGCTAACTATCTGGGGAAGAATAACGTCACGACTTTAAGTGGCTACGCTACTCTGGTTGACAAAAATACCGTAGAGGTCGACGGCAAACGCTATAGCGCTGAGCGTATCGTGCTTGCTCCGGGCGGTTATGCCCGTGTGCCTGATATTCCCGGTAAAGAGTTAGGCATGACCTCCGATGGCTTCTTTGAACTGACCGAGCAGCCAAAGTCTGTGTTAGTCCTGGGAGCAGGCTATATCGCGGTTGAAATTGCCGGCATGATGCAAGCCATGGGCAGTCAGGTTACCTTGGCTATTCGTCACCAGTCGTTCTTGCGAGAGTTTGATCATCTGTTGCAGGAAAAGCTTATGGATGAAATGTTGAGTGAAGGTTTGCATGTTGAGAAGGGCTTTACTGCTGCAAAACTTGAGAAAACCGCGTCGGGTATCAGTGCAAGCGGTGAGAACGGCGTAACGCTTGAGGGTTTTGATGCTGTTATTTTCGCGGTCGGCCGTGCCCCGGCAACTGACGGGCTTGGCCTTGAAAACGCCGGT
The DNA here is from genome assembly GCA_020627685.1 of Granulosicoccus sp. Lineage (GTDB taxonomy): Bacteria > Pseudomonadota > Gammaproteobacteria > Granulosicoccales > Granulosicoccaceae > Granulosicoccus. The sequence goes on from JAHDGK010000021.1 coordinate 15,749, forward strand.
GTTGAAAAAGATAAGCGGGGATACATTCCGGTAGATAAATATCAGGAGACAAACGTTCCAGGTATTTTTGCTATCGGTGATGTGACGGGGCAGGCGGAGTTAACACCTGTCGCCATTGCCGCTGGGCGACGACTAGCCGATCGCATTTACGATAATCAGGAAGGCCGGCATATGGATTACTCACTAATCCCGACGGTTGTGTTCAGTCACCCTCCGATGGGGACAGTTGGGCTAACTGAAGAGCAGGCTCGTGCCGAATATGGCGACGCAGTTAAGGTTTATGAGTCCACGTTTACCGCGATGTACAACTCGTTTACGCCGCACAAATCGAAAACAGCGATGAAGCTTATCGTGACCGGAAGCGAAGAGAAGGTTGTGGGTATACACATGATCGGCTTGGCTGCAGACGAAATGATGCAAGGGTTTGCCGTTGCCATGCGTATGGGTGCTACCAAGCGGGATTTAGACGATACGGTTGCCATTCACCCAACCAGTGGTGAAGAGCTCGTCACGATGCGATAGCAGCTGACTTGTAAGGACAGCTTAGGCTTGGTTCAACAGGCCTAAGGTGTTTTGCCCTTACGTTTTCTTAGTCGGTTATACCTTGGCTTTCCAAATATTCTTCATAGGTGCCGCGGTAGTCTGTGTGAGTGTTGTCGCCAAGTTCAATGATTCGGTTGGCTAGTGAGCTTACAAACTCGCGGTCGTGACTAACGAAAATCACAGTTCCCGGGTACAGATCTACCGCCAGGTTCAATGATTCTATCGACTCCATATCAAGATGGTTTGTCGGTTCATCCATGATCATGACGTTGGGCGATTGCAGCATTAGTTTGCCGAACAATAAGCGTCCTTTCTCACCACCTGAAACGACGTTAACGGGCTTTTTAATGTCATCTTTTCCAAACAGCAGTCTGCCTAGAATCCCACGAATTTCCTGCTCATCGTGATTTTCGTTCCCCCATTGGGACATCCAGTCCAAAATGGTTGTGGGAAGTTCGAAGTCTTCCTCGTGATCTTGTGCAAAGTAGCCGATCTTTGCGTTCTCGGCCCACTTTATATCGCCTGCAGTGGCCGCTAATTCGCCCGCTAGCATTTTAACGAATGTACTTTTACCGATACCGTTAGGACCGATAACTGCAACCTTGTCACCAGCCTCAATCATGACGCTTAACTTGGTGATGACCGGGTTGTCTTCATAACCACCGCTGACGTTTTCAAGTTCGGCAGCATTGCGGAACAGCTTTTTGTCTAGCTCAAATCGAATGTAGGGGTTAACACGGCTGGAAGGCTTCATTTTCTCGATAGAAAGTTTATCGATTTGCTTCTGTCTTGACGTGGCTTGCCGGGCTTTGGATTTGTTGGCTTTGAAACGTTGCACAAAAGCCTGCAGATCGGCGATCTGAGATTTTTTCTTGGCGTTGTCTGCATACTGACGTTCGCGAGCCTGAGTGGATGCGAGCATAAAGTCGTCGTAGTTGCCCGGGTAGATTTTAATCTCTCCGTAATCCAGATCGGCCATGTGGGTGCACACGCTATTCAGGAAGTGACGATCATGAGAGATGATTATCATGGTGCTGTTGCGTTCATTAAGAACACTTTCCAACCAACGAATGGTGTTGATATCCAGGTTGTTGGTTGGCTCGTCCAGCAGCAGTAAATCGGGATCTGCAAACAGAGCTTGTGCCAGCAGAACACGAAGCTTGTCGCCGGGTGCTACTTCGCTCATGGGGACCATGTGCTGCTCGATAGGAATTGCAGCGCCCAAGAGCAATTCACCGGCGCGCGCCTCGGCAGAGTATCCATCCAATTCAGCAAACTGAACTTCCAGCTCGGCCACACGCATGCCATCGTCTTCACTCATTTCCGGCATGGAGTAGATGCGATCGCGTTCTTCTTTGATGGTCCACAGTTCCTGATGGCCCATGATCACGGTGTCTAGAACGGTGAACTCTTCGAATCCGAATTGATTTTGCTGCAGTGTTGCCATGCGAACACCCGGCAGGAGCGTCACATTGCCTGAGCTCGGTTCCAGATCTCCACCCAGAATTTTCATGAAAGTGGACTTACCACTACCGTTGGCTCCAATCAGGCCATACCGGTTGCCTTCACCAAATTTGATGGAGACATTTTCAAACAGCGGTTTGGCACCAAATTGAATGGTTAGATTTGCAGTCGAGATCACGGGATATCTTACGGTCTGGGCAAGCGGCGTATTGTATCGGTTTTCGGGTGAAAAATTGAGCAATGGCAGCTTGTTGTGCTCTATTTCATGACCTTCAATTGGCATACACTTGAATTAAGCTCCGGAACCTACGAATTTTGGTTGTCCGGTACTTCGGGTTTGCCATCCCCCTGCCTATTTATCTTTTGGAACGAAGCCATGCAAGGTGCCGTTTTTTATCTGTTAACCGTACTAATTTGGGGGTCTACATGGTTCGCTATTCGCTTTCAGCTGGGTGTCGTGGACCCGTCAGTGTCATTGGCCTATCGCTTTGGTCTAGCTGCGGTGTTGTTACTACTGTGGTGTGCCGTTCGTCGCGTACCGCTGAGATTTTCCCCAAGGGAACATCTGGCAATGGCTGCACAAGGCGCCTGCCTTTTTAGTATCAATTACCTATTGTTTTACTGGTGTACCGGTTTAATCACGTCCGGCTTGGTTGCGATCATTTTCTCAACCGTCATTGTTATGAATATCGTGAACGGCGCAATTTTCCTTAAGAAGCGAGTGCAGGGAATAGTTCTCCTCGGGGCCATGGTAGGGCTTCTGGGTATTACGCTTGTTTTCTGGCATGAGATAGCCGCCTCACGAGAAGTATCCGAGCATGCCTCTCAGAATGTGCTTAAAGGATTGGGTATCGGGCTTGTGGCTACGTTTTTTGCCTCTTTGGGCAATATTCTATCTGCAAGAAATCAGGCTAAGGAGCTGCCTGTGCTTCAGACTAATGCGTTTGGAATGGCTTACGGGACATTAGTTATGCTGATTTATGCGCTAGTGCAGGGTGTCCCGTTTGCGTTCGATATGTCAGTGGAATATGTCGGCTCATTACTCTACCTCAGCATCTTCGGTTCTATTATTGCGTTTGGGGCTTACTTGACTCTGGTCGGGCGCATAGGTGCTGACAGAGCGGCTTATGCGACGGTTTTGTTTCCACTGGTGGCTTTGGTTATCAGCAGTATTTTCGAAAACTTCCAATGGACGCCTCTGGCTTTATCCGGTGTCGCATTGGTGTTGGTTGGAAACGTTATGGTTGTGGGTAAGGGTATTGGTGCGAGATGGCGTAAGCGTGTGGCGGTTGCCTGATGAGAGAAGCTGTTGCACACTGCTTTCTAATACAAGCACTAACGTAGAAACTCAATGACTGACTTTGACACTGTCACTTCTCGCAAAAATACGGCAAGTCTTAAGTGGGACAAATATCGTGATCAGGATATATTGCCTTTCTGGGTCGCTGATATGGACTTTAAGCTGGCCGAGCCTATTCAAAAGGCCGTTGAGGAGCGAGTGTCCCACGGCGTGTTTGGCTATACCGTTGCACCGGATGGTCTTAGCGATGCAATCATCGCGCATTTGCAAAATGAATATCAGTGGCAGGTCGATCCTAGTTGGATAGTCTGGCTTCCCGGTGTGGTTACCGGCTTAGCAATAAGTTGTCGGGCTTTTTGCAACGATGGTGACGAGATAATGGTTAACCCGCCCATCTATCATCATTTTTATGATTCTCATGAAGTCGATAGACACGAGGTGGTGCGAGTACCGCTTTGTCGCAAAGAAGATCGATGGACGTATGATTTTGCGGCTATGGAAGCAGCGTTCACCGACAAAACTAAATTAATGATGATGTGCTCGCCGCACAATCCCACCGGTACCGTGTTTACATCGGATGAGCTTCAGTCATTGGCGGCGTTATGTAAGAAAAATAATGTCATCATGATTTCTGATGAAATTCACTGCGATCTGGTGATCGATAAATCGGCCAAGCACTATCCAACAGCGGCTGCGTGTCCGGATATGGCAGACAATATCGTCACACTTATGAGCGGGAGTAAAACCTGGAATATTGCGGGTTTGAATTGTTCCTTTGCCATCATAAAAAATGCGGCATTGCGCGATCAGTTCCGTGCGGCCAGTCAGTCTATCGTGCCGATTGTGCCACCTCTTGCCTACGTTGCTACGCAGGCAGCCTATCAAGAGGCAGGGCCGTGGAGAGCAGAATTACTTGAGTACCTGGCAGCAAATTATGCGTATCTCCAGACTGAGCTTGGGGCTGTGCCGGGTTTGAAAGTGGAGTCGATTCAAGCCACCTACCTTGCATGGATTGATGCTACTGAGCTGGGGCTGGATGACACGCAGGGTTTTTTCGAAGAGCACGGGGTAGGGTTATCCAGTGGCGAGCAATTTGGCCAACCTAATTACATCAGACTGAACTTTGCTTGCCCTCGCGAGACGCTGGTAAAAGGGGTTGAGCGAATGAAGGCTGCAGTATCAACTCTAGCCTGATGCGTTCTAGCGACGGGGAATATCAATATTCCCATCGCTGACGGCTTTGAGAAAATTCAATGTCATGCGCGCTGTAGCCCCCCACAGCGTTTCTCCATCGTATTCATTAAAAACAATGATGGGATGGCGGCGTGCACTTTGGGGGTCCATTTCCTGTCTAGCGCGGTACGTGAAGTTATTAGTGTCTTTCAGCCAGTCCAGTGGCATTAGAAACGCCCGGGCCACTTCTGATTCCTGAAGCACCAGTTCGGTAGGCCAATCCACGACACCGACGACAGGGGTGACCGAGTAATCACTGACTGTGACATACGGGGTGATTTTCCCTAACAGCTTTATTTTGTCAGCTGGGATGCCTATTTCTTCGTGTGTTTCACGCAGCGCAGCGTCTTCGTGACTGGCGTCAGACTCTTCCAGTCTTCCGCCGGGAAAGGCAACCTGACCACTGTGGCGATCCTGCTCGTTACTTGCACGACGAATAAACAGAACATGCCATTGGTCTTTATGAAGTGCCAATGGTACGAGAACAGCCGCGTCTTTCAATGCACGGGGAAAAGGTGCATCGGAGTTCAAATGCATGGCATCGTCACTTAAGGGTTCTATTTTTGGCAGCTTGTCTAACATTACCCAAGTATAGTGTGCAATTTACGGGTATCGTTCCGTAAAGTGCGGATAAGCGATGTTCCGAATTGCGCAGGTTGGACTGGCGGCGCAGCGGATGCGTGGACCAAGTCTGATTTTCCTCGGCTGAATTTACTTAGGGGCACAGTTCTCATGCATATCGACTTATCTACGCTGTCGCCGGTGCAAACCTACGCGACTGTGACGCAGACCATCGTGCCAAGACCCATTGCTTGGATTCTTACAGAGAATGCATCAGGGTCCTACAATCTCGCTCCATTTTCGTACTTTAATGCCCTGTGTAGTGATCCGGCAATGTGCGTGATGTCGGTGGGCGTCAGGGACGATGGTTCATTGAAAGACACGCGTATCAATTTGGAGCAACGTGAATTTGGTGTCATTCATATTGCTCACCGGGAATTGGCTAAAGAGATGACACTGAGTGCGGCGACATTGGGGCGCGATGTATCGGAGGTTTCAGAAATCGGGCTTGAGACTAGCGATATGCCCGGCAGCACGTTGCCCCGTCTTAGAGACTGTCGAGTCGCTTATGCCAGCAAACTGGTGGATACTAAAATGATAAAAAATCAGTGGATCGCCTTTCTGGAATTGACTCATCTTTATTTGGCCGACGAGGTAGTGGGGGAGGATCAGAAAGGTCGGTTGAAAGTTCTGGCTGACAAGCTGGACCCCATCGGACGACTAGGTGGAGGTGAGTACGTCATGGCGGGCGACATTACAACTATTGCACGTCCCGGTTAATCATCCATTCTCTTTCCAGATACTTCCAAAGCTTGTGAACATTCCTTGTTCTGGCGCTACGCACCTCAGCGAGTCATGAAGAAAAGTACGAAATTAGTGCTGTTGATTCTATCGTTGGCGGCGCTGGTAGGGGTTTGGTCCTGGCTACCTCTCTCTGAGTGGGTTGATTATATTCGGACATGGGTGTTAAGCCTGGGTGCCTTAGGCATTGTCCTGTTTGTTGTTGCGTATATTTTGCTCACGGCAGTTCTTGCGCCTGTAAGTCTGTTGTCCATAACGGCAGGCATAGCTTATGGACCGTGGGGAGTCCCTCTTGTGGTTATCTCTGCAACGCTTGCCGCTGTTGTAGCGTTTTTATTAGGCAGGCACATTGCCCATGAAAAAGTTAGTCGTTGGATTGAACGCGACCCTCGCTTGAATTCCTTGAACACCGCTGTGAGTGAGCAAGGCTGGAAAGTGGTTTTCCTGGTTCGGTTAAGCCCGTTAATTCCGTTTGGTATACAGAACTATTTGTTTTCTTTGACCGGTGTCAAAGTGGTCCCTTACGCTATAGCTACGGCGGTGGGGATCCTGCCCGGGGCTGCCCTGTACGTGTATATTGGCGTCATGGGGCAAGCTATGGGTGGGGCTGGCTCAATACAGTGGGTCTTGTTATCAATTGGCCTTGTCAGTACTGTGTTGGTCGCGTGGTTTGTCGGGCGGCGTGCCAGTCAAGTGCTCGCCGCAAATCAACATTAAGAATACGAGTGTAAAACACCTTGTTGTAATCGGTATATGAATTACGCATGACAGATGCAAATACATTGCGCAGAATTTTGGACACCAGTGAAAGTATCGCTGTTGTTGGAATGTCTAATAAGGTGCACCGCCCCAGCTATTTTGTGGGTAAATACCTGCTCGATCACGGCTACACGGTTTACCCTGTCAATCCCATGTTTGATGAAGTGCTCGGTATTCGCTCGTATCCGACACTTGAAGATATTCCCGGGACGGTCGACATGGTCGATTGTTTTCGGCGCTCAGATCAAATGGTTGAGCTTGCAAAGTCGGCTATAGCAATCAAAGCAAAAGTGTTATGGATGCAACTGGGTGTGATCAACGAGGATGCAAAAGTGCTTGCAGAAAACGCCGGTCTTGAAGTTGTCATGAATCGTTGTACGAAGATCGAGCACGCCAGATTGTTCGGCGGATTAAATTGGGCCGGTGTCAACACGGGTCTGATCAGTTCTCGCCGCCCGAAAAAAATTAACCTCTGACAAGGTTTGATCAACACCGCAATTCGCCAGAGATTTCATAAACATGGCAGATAAAGTCTACGCACCAGAAACTTTGTGCTTGCACGCCGGGCAAATTCCCGACCCACTTACCGGCTCGCGTGCACCGCCCATTTATCAAACCAGCTCCTATGTGTTTGACAGCCCCGATCATGCGGCCAGTCTGTTTAATTTAGAAACATTCGGAAATGTCTACTCGCGTTTATCAAACCCGACAAACGCCATGTTGGAAGAGCGTGTTGCCTCGCTTGAAGGAGGGAGGGCTGCACTTGCCGTTGCTTCAGGTATGTCTGCGCAAACTATAGCAACGCTGACGCTGTGTCAGGCAGGTGATGAGATCGTTGCAGCGAGTACGCTTTATGGTGGCAGTTATTCATTGTTAGATGTAAACCTTCGTAAGTTAGGCATCAATACTCACTTCGTTAATCCTGATGATCCGGAAAATTTCCGCCGCGCGATAACGCCTAAAACTAAACTCGTCTATGCAGAGAGTCTTGGAAACCCCGGTCTCAATGTATTAGATATTGCCGCGGTTGCAGATATTGCGCACGAATTCGGTTTGCCGTTGATGATCGATAACACCGTACCCTCTCCGTTCTTGTGCCAGCCTTTTAAGCATGGCGCAGATATCGTTATTCATTCAGCCACAAAATATATCGGTGGTCACGGAACCTCCATAGGTGGGCTTATTATCGAGTCAGGAAAATTCCCCTACGACAATGGAAATTTCCCCGATATGGTGGATGCTTCCGAGGGCTATCACGGGGTGCGCTTCTATGAAACGTTCGGTGATTTCGCCTACACAATGAAAGCGCGAATGGAGTACTTGCGTACGATGGGTCCCTCACTGAGTCCCTTTAATGCGTTTAATTTTTTACAGGGTCTTGAGACACTTCATGTGCGTATGGAGCGTCATGTAGAAAACGCGATGACGGTTTCTCGTTACCTTGAACAACATCCGCAGGTGTCTTGGGTTAACTACCCCGGATTACCTGGCAGCAAATATTTTGATTTAGGACAGAAGTATCTGCCCAAAGGGTGCAGCTCGTTAATGAGCTTTGGTGTTAAAGGTGGAATGCAGGCGGGAGTCTCGTTTATTGAGAAGGTGGAAATGCTTAGCCATCTGGCCAATATTGGTGACGCTAAAACATTGGTGATTCACCCTGCCTCAACCACGCATCGTCAGTTGTCTGAAGAACAACAAATTGCTGCAGGTGTAGGGCCAGATTTAATTCGCTTGTCGGTAGGTATCGAACATGTTGATGACATTATCGCCGACATTGATCAAGCCCTGAGCGTTTAGCTTTTTTATCATGTATATCACCCGCAATATTTACCGTTCGAATACCTAAGGTAAGTGCCTAGATTATGAGAAGTTGTAAAACTATACATACGGTAAGTTGTCATGCTGAAGGTGAAGTGGGCGACGTCATTGTCGGGGGCGTACGTCCTCCTCCGGGTGAAACTCTCTGGGAGCAGTCGCGTTGGATTGCAAAAGATGCGACGCTTCGAAACTTCATGCTGAATGAACCCAGAGGGGGAGTTTTTAGGCACGTCAATTTATTAGTGCCGCCAAAGCATCCCGATGCCGATGCGGCTTGGATCATTATGGAGCCTGCACATACACCGCCTATGTCTGGTTCCAATTCAATCTGTGTCGCTACGGTTCTTTTGGAAACCGGCATACTGCCAATGCAGGAACCCATCACTCGAATAAAAATTGAAGCACCCGGTGGACTTGTAGATGTTGAAGCTCGCTGCAACAACGGACGGGTAGAGAGTGTGCGGGTTCTCAATGTGCCAAGCTTTGCTGCGTTGCTTGATGCGACAATTGAAGTTGAAGGTATGGGCACTCTTACAGTTGATACCGCCTACGGGGGTGATAGCTTCGTTATTGTTGATGCGCAAGCATTGGGTTTCTCACTAACAACAGATGAAGCACTAGACCTCTCTCAATTGGGCGTTAAGCTGACTAAGGCTGCAACTGAGCAACTGGGTTTTTCTCATCCGGGTAATCCTGATTGGTCACATATTTCTTTTTGCCAATTTGCTGCGCCTATTGAAATAAAAGACGGTGTTTATTTCGGTAAGAATGCCGTTGCCATAGAGCCCGGAAAAATTGATCGTTCTCCGACAGGAACCGGGTGCTCTGCTCGTCTAGCTGTGTTGCATGCAAGGCATCAAATTAAGATGGGTGACAAGTTCGTGGGTGTCTCAATACTCGACTCTGAATTTCATTGCGGCATTGAAGAGGAGACTCGCATTGGCGATGTAGCCGCTATTCGCCCGTTCATATCAGGACGCGGGTTTATAACCGGAACCCATCAGCACATGCTTGATCCGTATGACCCTTGGCCGGAAGGCTATCGATTAAGTGATACATGGCCTAATGCCTGACTTAGCAGATGCTTAAGATAGTCTTTAAAACGATGAGCGTTTGTAAGCCGTATCGTATTGTCACAGCTAACTCATGAAGAAAGTATTAATTGCCGTCGCGCTGATCGTGTTGTTGATACCTGCTGCTGTTCTAATCGGCATTAGGCTTCCCGTGTTTGGTGCTCACCCCGATGAATTGGATAGAGCGTCTTATCAGCGCTCTTCAGCATTCAATGTTGAGAAAGGGGTTTTTCAAAATCGCCGCGCAGAGTTGTTTCAGCAAATGCGAGAGGGTAGTTCCACCATCGGAATGTTGAAGGAATGGTTTACGGAGCGTGCTGATGGAACACCAGCGTCTGCTTTGCCGGAAGTAAAACCAGATATGCAGGAATTTGTAAATTACGATGGATCCGCCAAGATTATTTGGTTGGGGCATTCATCTTTTTTACTGAATCTTGCAGGTTCGATTATTTTGATAGATCCGGTGTTTTCTGCCTACGCTGCTCCGGTAAGTTTTACAGCGCAACGATTTCAACCACCCGTCATCGCGCTGTCGGAATTGCCACCGATAGACATCGTTCTAATTTCTCATGATCACTATGATCATCTGGATATGGCAACCATCGAATTCTTTCAAAATTACGATACAGAGTTCGTCGTGCCATTGGGTGTCGGCTTGCATCTAAAGCGTTGGGGCATAGAAGAGCTAAGAATTACCGAGCGAGATTGGTGGGAGAGCACATCCAGTCATGACATTGAGTTTACAGCAGCCCCCGCTCAGCATTTCTCGGGTCGCGATGGGATAAACAACAATGAAACTCTGTGGGCATCGTGGTCTATCGTGAGTAACGATGCGCGTCTTTTCTTTAGTGGTGACTCCGGTTACGACACGCACTTTGAAGAAATAGGGCGAAGGTTAGGGCCCTTTGACATTGCGTTTATGGAAAATGGTCAATACAACGAAGCGTGGAAAGCGGTCCACATGATGCCAGGTGAAACCTTGCTGGCTTTTAATGAAGTAAACGCAGCGCGTTTAATGCCTATTCATTGGGGCATGTTCGAGTTGGCATTTCATACGTGGTATGACCCAGTCGTTCAACTGCAAAAGTTGGCAGATGACGCATCGGTTGACTTGCTAACACCCAGAATTGGTGAGGTTTTTCGGCTTGACGGTGAGGTAAAGCAGAGCCGTTGGTGGGAGTCGGAAACACAGTAATTGGACGCAATGGAAGGCTTCTGAAAATATCTGCGGCATATCTGCTTTATATTGTGATCCTTGTCTCGTCGCTAAGTTTGACAAGCGTATCTCTCTAAACGGGGTCTGGTTATACTGAGCCTGGAGTTTTCGGGTGAGTAAAAGCATGTTCAGAGCGTTCGGAAAAGTTGGGCTGGCACTATTCTGCATTTTGGTGTCTGGTCTGGCGATCGCGAATCCAATTGAGGTCTCGCTAGAGCCTGGCGGGAAACCGGGCGTCGTTCAGGTTAGCCTAACCAATACGAGCGCTAATCCGATTTCTGTATTGCGTTGGGATACGCCGTTTGAAGACACCTTGTCTCACCCAGTGTTCATCATTCAAAGCCCCACGAAGGGATTTCCCTACAACGCTAGAGCCAAATATACAGGCCGTGTTGTTAAGCGATCAGCCGCTTCTGAAAACAGCTATATACAGATTGATTCAGGTGAGACTGTCTCAGCAAGTGTCACACTCAACGAGTATTACGATGTAGAGCAGTTTGGCTTATACGGAGTACAGTTTTTCGGGAATATTCGTTACAAGGAATTAGGTGGTATCTCCGGTCGCAGTAAAATCAATCCTCAAGATGTTGATGCACTTGAATACACTCACATGCATTCAAACACGATGACTATGGCGCTGCAGCCTAACTTAACGCCCAGATTGAGACCACCGGAGTACGCAAGCTGTTCGGTACAGGAACAAGCTGACATTGTAGAGGCTGCCAATATCGCGGAGACACTGACACAAACCGCGCTAACAGATCTCAGAAGCCTCACCGCAGCGGAGCGAGCTAGCTCACCTCGGTACAACACTTGGTTTGGTGCTTACGATGAAACTCGCTATAACCGCGTGATATCGAATTTCGAATCGATACAAAACGCTATGGCTGATGAAACATTGCAATTTAACTGCAACTGTAACGAAGCCGGTATATATGCTTTTGTTTATCCCGCCTTTCCCTACAGCATTACCTTGTGTCCGGAATTTCGAAATGCACCGCCTAATGGAGAAAACTCTCGGGCTGGCACCATCATCCATGAAATCTCGCACTTCACAGTAGTTGCTGATACTGACGATCATGCCTACTCACACCAAGGTACTCAGGCACTCGCTATTTCCTCTCCGAATCTTGCTGTGGCGAATGCAGATAGTCATGAATACTTTGCAGAGAATGATCCTGCCTTACCGATTCGTCGTGCAAACGATGACCCTAACCCGCCTCAGTTCTCTCAGTTGCAGTTAGGAACTCCTGTACAGAGTAGTGTTGCTGCTGGCGAAAGAAATACGTATCAGGTGACCAACGCAACGCGCATTGCCTTGGAATCGTTAAGTGGAGACGCGGATTTATACGTGTACAGTGACGATCAACTTAGCGTTGAGATTTGTCGTTCAAGACAGCAGAGTGCACTTGATACTTGTGAGATTTTTAATAACAGCACGGTATATGTTCAAGTAGCGGGCTTCAACGCTGCCACATATTCCATCGTTGCCACAAATAATAATCCCGTCACTAACGATACTGGAATAACGCTCACCTTAGGAACGCCGGTTAATGGCTCAGTGGCACAATCTCAGCAAGTCATCTATCAAGTCACTGGGGCGAGTGTTGTCGATTTACAATCCCTTACAGGTGATGCTGACTTATACGTTTTTAACAGTTCGGTCTTCTCAACAGAATCGTTAGTTTGTTCCTCTGTTAATACAGCTCCCGGTGTCGCATTGGACCGTTGTAATGTCCCAACGTCAGGCACTTACTACATTGCCGCTTATGGTTTTAGTAGCTCTACCTATTCCATCGTCGCCCGTTCCAACACCTCAACAACCAATATTGTTCGTTTAACACTGGGACAACCCGTCACAGGGGCATTGCAGCAGGGAGAATTTGACTATTTCGTTGTGTCCGGTGCTAGCTCAGTTGTGTTGACATCTGCGACCGGCGATGCAGATCTACTGGTCACTAACGATTCGAATTTTATTCAAAATGACGCCTCCTGTGTGTCCGATGAATTCAGTTCGGACTCAACGGTCGATCAATGCGCTGTGCCTAATACCGCCGATCACTACGTTTTAGTGCGTGGATACACAAATGCGACTTACAGTATTGTCGCTAACGGCAATGTGCCCAGTAATGACGACCCGACAACCTCTACATCATCCGGAGGGGGTGGTGGTGCGTTAGGTTTATTTGCACTGTTGAGTTTAATGTTGTCACTCTCTATGCGTGCCCGGGTGAGAGGGTAGTCTTTATGAATCTTACAACGCTATTTAAGGCCGCGACGATTGCGTTAACTATTGTGTGTGCATCATGTTCGTCTGCAGGTCAGTCTGGTCAGAAATCGGTAGAGCTGGAGCCTTCAATGCCAATGACCCTACTCAATGTTGGATTACGTAAGCCTGACGCATCAGAGTCGGTAAGTTCTTCAGTCATTCAGTTTTTTGTTGTAAACAATACGGCAAAGGACGCTGACCTACTCATTTGGGGAACCCCTTTCGAGAAGAGATTATCGGCTGATATTTTTACGGTTAGTAAAAACGGCGTAGCTATGCCCTATTTAGGACGCCTTGTTAAGCGAGGAAAGCCAGGCGCTCAGGACTACATGCAAATCAACGCAGGTGACACATTGCAAACCTATATTGATATTGCAAGCTACTATGATATGTCTGCGTCGGGTCAATACACGGTTCAGCTCAAACTGGCCAAAGACAATGGTGGAAGTCGGCTCAATCAAGAAACCACAGTGGCCATTGACGACAATACGGTGATCTTGTCTATTAACCCTTAGTAGCTAACTACAAAATTAAGCGGTTGATGATTCGGCAATGAGCACGCTAGCTCAGAACGGGTTAGTGTGACGTAAAGAAAAACACCGTAAGTGCCGCATAGCTGGTTGCCGCAAGAGCTAGCAATCCTTTTACCCAAAGTGCAGGTTTTCGCCGCCATATAACCGCGACTAAAAGAAGTCCTGCAATGCACTCTATCGGCACCCAAATTAATGCATGGTGCCTGACATCCCAATAAGAAACGGGTGAGGCATAGATCCGATTGCTGATAGGCCAGAAATGAGGGTGGCCGTCGTCGTGATGAAGAGGTAAATCGGTTAAGCAGTGTGCCAGTGCCGCCAACGACAATGTGAGCACGATGTATCCTATTTTCTGCAAACGTCTGTCGAATTGCGATGCTTGCAACTCAGCTGAGGCTTTCAGCTTGTTGATACCTGACCTTAAATACGCGGTGCTTAATATGCTGAGCGTCAGATAGACAGGGATGGAATTACTAAGTGCTCCCAGCCACTGCCAGAAATCTGCGTAGTACATCTCCGACCAGATAACCGAGCTGGGAACACCGGTGAGCATGGCGTAACCGAACATGATAAACAGACTTAAGTCTGGCAGCAGTGCACCCACGACAATGGCGATATAGATGTAGCCTTGTTGTAAAGACTCAGCTGACGAAGGGGCTTCCCGGGTGTCAGCAGAGATCAGTCGATGAGCAATGCCACCGACTATCGCTGCAGCTAACAGCACATGTGTTTGTGTGTTCAATGCCGGCTTCTTAATTTCCTAAAGCGCGGTTAATCTCGGGTTCCTTGAACAACGCGATTCAATATCATGGCGCAAAACAGAATGGCAAAGCCTGCCAGAATACCTTGACCCACTGATGAGTACTGAAGCGCTTCCAGTACGTCTTCACCCAGACCTTTTGCTCCAATCAGTGATGCCACGACAACCATTGCAAGAGAGAGCATGATGGTCTGATTAACACCTGCGAGAATTGAAGGTGCAGCCAGCGGAAGATCAACCTTGGTCAAAATGTACCAGCGCGATGCCCCGAATGCGATGGCCGCTTCACGAACCGACTCAGGCACGCCGCGCATACCCAGAACAGTTAGGCGTACGACTGGTGTACCGCCGAATATCATGGTTGTGATAACAGCTGCAGGTTTACCAACGCTAAAAAAGGCGATAACTGGAATCATGAAGACAAACGAAGGCATGGTTTGCATGAAATCCATGATAGGTCGAATGACAGCGTAAACTTTGGGTCGCCTTGCGCAAAAAAGACCCAGTGGAATGCCAATGCATATAGATAGCATTGCCGCTGTTCCAAGTAGAGCGAGTGTTGTCATCGCTTTTTCCCAGAAACCGAATAAGCCCATATACGTGAGGAAACATCCGGCGGCGATTGCAGCGCCTAGCCCTGCAGACAACCAGGTCAATAAAATAATGAAGCAGGCTACAACCGGCCAGGGTGAACCTACAAATACGATTTCAAGGAAGTCCAGTACGATACGAATTCCTTGAGAAACCGAATCAAAGAGATAGCGACCATTACTTTTAACAAAGCTAAATGCATTCTCGATACCGGTAATTGCGCTTAGCCTGATTTGAGGATCAGTGGGGAAAGTACTTAACCATTGCAGTAGACCCGGGAACGCAAAGTGCACCGTGCTGACGACAAAAACGATCAGTACAAATAAAATGGTAATAATATTTCTTTGTGTTGTTAACCCGGAAATAATCGAGCGATCGGAAAGCCAAATTGAAAACCTTTTTTCCAGCGCCGGGTTCGCAACGATTCCCTCGATAATTTTTACGGCGATCAACATACCCAGGCCCAACAGTGCAACGCCTGTGGCAGACGCATCTGCTATCGCAGCTTCTTGCGCAATATCCGCTATGGCTGTCTCTAAAGAGGCGATGGTTCGCTCGAATACTTCAATTTTGTCGGATTGCTTCTCGATAGCAGCTTCGAGTTGTGCATTGCGGAACTCAAGAGTGCCTTGTATGTCGACAATTCGTTGTCGTGCTTCAGCACCTAAGTCACCAAACAACCCTCGGCCCAATTGAATGACTGCCATGGTTTCCAAAATAACGAACGGCAGCCCCCAATTCCACAGGCCGCGCATGCCATACCAAATCGGCCCCAATAAAGCAGCTATTAGGTTAAACGTCCAGCTGAAGCCCGGTCGGCTCCCGATGTAGTCAAACTGCTTTTGATAATAGCCAGGGTTGCTCTCGACAAACGTTGCGATATCGGTATTTCGTTGATCGGCTGAAGTTGTCATGTCTTACGCTGCCTCCTGACCTTCTGAAACGATACGCAGTAAGTCGGTGCGTGTTATGGCGCCCACACGTTGATGGGTTTCATCGACGATGGCAATGGGATTCTCAGTCTCTAGTGATGCGTCTATGAGCGTACCTAGGCTCGTGCTTTTATCGAAAGCAAGCGCGTCACCCGGCAGTGCGCCATGCTCTGCTTCGAACGCTGCAAGCGGCGTCATAACGGCGCTTGCCTTTACAATTTTCAATCTTGATATGCCCGCGACAAATTCAGCCACATAGTCATCGGCTGGATGCATAACAATCTCTTCCGGCGTGCCGGTCTGTATGACTTGGCCGTCTCGCATAATTGAAATACGGTCACCAATGCGAACAGCCTCGTCTAAGTCATGGGTAATGAAAACAGTGGTCTTTTTGAAGCTGGCTGCAAGACCCATAAATTCGTTTTGCAGCTGACGCCTGATGAGAGGATCCAATGCACTAAAGGGTTCATCCATCAGCAGGATCTCAGGATCAGCGGCAAGCGCTCGTGCCAAACCGACACGCTGTTGCATGCCACCTGAGAGTTCATGGGCAAATTTGTTGCCCCAATTGGTCAGCTCGACCATATCCATCGTTCGTTGTGCTGTTTCGATACGCTGATTTTTACTAACACCACGTATCTCCAACGGCATCGCAATATTGTCAATAACCGAGCGATGAGGCATGAGTGCAAAGTTCTGGAACACCATTGATATGTGTTGGTTGCGAAACTGGCGTAGGGCTTCAGGGCCCATAGCCATGACATCTTCGCCGTTAACTCTTATGTTGCCGGCGGAGGGTTCCAATAGCCTGTTTATGTGTCGGACCAAGGTAGATTTCCCACTACCTGATAACCCCATTACGCAAAAAATTTCGCCCAGGCGAATGTCCATAGATGCATCGGCAACGCCAACTACGCAGTTATATTGTTGCAAAATTTCTTCTTTGCTTAGCGATTGCTTCTGTAAGGCTGCAAGCGCTTCATCGGCACGTGTGCCGAAAATCTTCCATACGTTGGATATTTCAATAGCGTTGGGTGTATCGGCTGAAACAGTTGACACAAATAACTCTCAATGTAAAAGGGAAAAGAAGCTGGTCTTGGGCTTAAAAGGCGGGACCCCATCGACGCAGAATGTGCCGATGGGGTTTGAACTTGCGGAACTACTTTATAGTCCGAGCCAGCCGTCTACTCGATCTGAATTTGCAGCTACCCATGCTTTGGCGACATCAGCAGCAGCTGTTCCACCTTCAATTTCAAACGCGAACTGCGAAACATCATCACCGGTTAGCGCAATGTTCTGCACCAGTTCTGCAATGATGGGTGAGCGATCAGCTAAAGAATTAGAGTAGGCAATTTGTACCTGCTTCAATGCATCTTCAGTCATAACCTTGGAGTTTTCAAACCAGTTAGGGTCTTGGTCTGGTTGCAAGGCATTGTATTTCTCAGCATCAAACTCAGGCTCGGACAGTCTCACGATGTCATGCTGGAACCAGATCGCATGGGGTGAGTAACAATAGAATGCGTAACCAATGCCTTTCTCAATGGAGTCACCGACGGTTGCTGTCATAACCGCTTGGTCTGCACGGATAGGTTCCATGAATGGCATTAGACCGTAGTCGCGCACTTTCACCTGATTAACGTTTGCCGATGCCCAGCCGGGCGCACCGATCCAGATTTCGCCTTTGCCGTTACCGTCTGCATCCATGAGCTTTGCAATTTCAGGGCGAGCTAAGTCAAAAATTGAGGTGACGTTGTTCGCTTCAGAAAATGCTTTCGATACGCAGAAACTCTGCTTTCCTTCGTAGGAATTTTCGGATAGGGATACGTTACCGGTGCCATCAACAAATTTGTCTGTGAAACTTTTCTGATTGGGGAGCCATACGTCCGGGTGGATGTCGATGTCGCCTTTACCATCGTCCATCGCTTGGAAAATGGCTGCGTTGTTACCGGGGACGAGTTCTGCTTCTCCACCGATGCGAGAAACAACGATTTCCTGGATCAGGTGCGCAATAGCCTGGGCGCCCGTCCACGAGGGTGCTCCGATGTTGACTTTTTCAGCGGCGTTGGCGGCTGTTGTTGCCATGGTCAAGGCGCTGGCGCAGGCCAGTGCTGTGAATGTCTTCTTCATAAATTTTTCTCGAAAATGTCCACTTAGATTTATTGGGGTCCAAGACAAGAATAAATTCTTGCCACGGAACGGAAATGGCAATGAACTAAATTGCTCACTACCGTAGAAAAGTGAATTTCTACTCTTTAAGTAACACAAGGCTGTTGTAATGAGCAAATGTGCTCGATGTCTGGGCGCAATGCACTCCCATAGTTCGCGGGTTTACGGTGAATACATTCAACAAATCCTATGTAACTGTGGCCTATGGCTGTGACTCAGCACCGCTATTCGGCGTTGCATTGCCGCATTAGACAGGTTTTCTGAAATTTTTTGCCCAAGCTGCAATCAAACGAGTCTCCCGTTCGTTGTTACCTATAAGAGCCGGTAAATCCGCGAAACATAAGCAGACCCCCAAATTATTGTGTTTTCTCCCGCTAACAAGCAATCCGTTGAATCGCTGATACAGGCAGGGTATCGCTATGCCTGCGCGCTACAGCAGGATCCGGGAGAGGCTCAGGGGCTGGTTCACGAGGCATGGCTTCGCGCGAGCCGAATGCATTCTGCACCGCCGGATAAAGCGTTGCTCTTTCGCTGTGTCAGAAATATCCACATTGACCAATATCGGCGGTCCCAACATGTTCGATTTTCAGCGGTTGATGATTTAGGTCGGGATGCCGGTGACCAAACAGGATCGTTTGATGTCGTCGAAGTGCCGGATGCACAGTTGCAATCGGCGCTCAACCAGCTGCGTGATACCGAAAGGGAGGCATTGTTCCTCTCGGTTGTTGAAGGCTACACCGCCAATGAGATTGCCGCGTTAACAGGAAGTAGCCGAGGAACGGTTTTGAGCCTGATCCACAGAGCCAGACTGAAACTAAAGAACCTGATGCAGGAAGACAATGTGACGCCGTTTAAGAAAGATTTGGGTAGAGGTCGATCATGACTGAAATAGATGATCGTTTGAGAGACCACTACCGTGGTTTCGAATTGGATGAACATTCGATAAACACCATCGTTGCTTCTGCGAATACGTCTTCTCTGTCCAGATTGAACGGCTACTCATTGCCTTTCAAAGGCTTCATGTGGGCGGCCGCGGCGGTACTGGTGTTGTCCCTGAGTGTAGGCATCCATGAATACGGGACGAGTACTGAACGTACAGCTCGTACATTAAATGAAGCTGCCATGAATCACTCCACACGATTCAAACTGGAGTTTGAATCAGAAAACATCGCTGAGATAGATGAAAGTATGTCTCAGTTGCAGTTCGCGCTTGCGTTGCCCTCGGAGTTTGGAGAAAAGTTCAGTGTTCTGGGTGCCAGATATTGCACTATCAACGGTGAGCTAGCAGCACATGTAAAGCTCTTAGATAAAACAACGGATAAGCAAGTCAGCTTGTTCATGACTCGCTCGGTTGAGAACCTACAAAACATCAAAGATACCCGTGAACGAATTGATGGTGTGAATGTCAAGCTATGGAACGAGTCAGGTCTGTTCTATGCCCTGGCTAGCCGTTCACCACTGATATAAGGATGTCTTAAATAGAATGACTAAAGCACTTATAAAAGATAGCAATTCATCACCTTCGTTAATTCAGCGACCAAGTATGGATAGGCGAGGCTTTCTTAGCACCGTGTCTATTGGTTCTGCAGCTTTGGCTTTTGGATTGACCGGTAAAGCTCATGCTCAGTCTACACGCGGCATCGAAGGGTATATGGCGCCTGAGCTAGTTATGGACTATTGGATTGATGGTGATGGCAAACCCTCTAGTTTTTCGGTAGAAAAGGAACGAGGTAAGTGGGTATTTCTGAAGTGTTTCCAGAACTGGTGCCCCGGGTGCCACAGCAGTGGATTTCCAACACTTAAAGCCTTCTCGGATGAGTTTTTTGGACACCCTAAAGTTGCAATAGCCGGTATTCAAACGGTTTTTGAAGGCTATTCCACTAACACCGTGGATGCGGTAAGAGAACTTCAACTTCGTTATGACCTGCCCATTGTCATGGGTCATGACCCCGGTAACCAAGATACTCACGATGTGCCGACGACCATGCGCAACTATCGGACTGGCGGTACACCGTGGCTTATCTTAATTAATCCCGACGGCGTTGTTGTCTACAACGGATTTCATGTAAATCCCGATAAATTAATTGAATATGTGGGTAATCAGATTGCTTAGCTGATCTTCCACAACAACATAGAAACTACAAACACAGCGAGCTTAGAAGCAACATTATGAATAAACGCGATTTTTTAAAGAACAGTGCGAAAATTGCCGCAGCTACTTCATTGTCGTTCAGCGGAATCAGAGCGGTACAGGCACAGGCTCATCGGGGTTATCAAGTGTTGAACCCGCCGGTCAACACGCGAGCCAGTGATAAAATTGAAGTGCTTGAGTATTTCTGGTTCGGTTGTCCTCATTGCTTTGCATTTGAGCCTAGCATTAATAAGTGGATAGATGAAAAGCCAGACTATGTTGATTTTGTGCGTGAAGCACCACCGCTTAATCCTGGTTGGGAACCACACTCACGCGCATTTTATGCAGCAGAAATCATGGGTGTCACCGATAAATTCTTCGACCCGATGTTCGATGGCATTCATGCAGAAAGACGTCCATTACGTCAGCCGGATAAAATTGCCAAATTCGCTGGAGAGCTCGGTATCGATGAAGATAAGTTCCGTAAAACGATGGATTCATTCGCCGTAAACACCCGCATGAAGCAGGCTATGCAAATGGCGCAAGCTTCAAGAATCAGAGGTGTGCCATCCGTTGTTATAAACGGAAAATACTTAACAGGTGGCTCATTGGCTGGCAGTCATGATGGAATTATTCGAGTCATCAACGAACGCGTTGCTGAAGAATACGCGCTGCTGTAAATAGAGGGAGATCTACCATGAAACGCAAAAAGCAGAATACTCAGGACAAGAGCGCTCTACAGCGTTTCACTGCACTGCCGGCTGAAAGAAAACGGCGTCTATTTCTTAAGTCGGCTGTGTCTCTCGGCGTTATGGGTGCTGCGGCCGGAGCCATCTCCGGTTACGACGCCAAGAAGCGGGAGCTCCACGATTTGACATCGATTGGCGCTGGAAAACCGGTTGTCGTTCAAATACACGATACGAGCTGCCCTATCTGTCGTCGCCTTAAATCCAGGTCAATGACGGTGCTAGGTGATCAGGATGAAATTCAATTTCGAATTGCTGATATCGTTACTGCGAAAGGGCGCGAACTTCAAGAAAAATATGGTGTACAGAAAACGACTTTGTTGTTGTTTGACGCGGAAGGTAACCTTGTGGATACTGTCTTTGGCCTGCAAACCATTGAAGAGCTAGAGCAACTTTTTGCGAGGCGTTTTCCGTCTGTTCCTGCATAGTAGGAATTCGGGAACACATTTTAAGGTGTAGGTGATTAAGTGGAGCGCTAACATGGCGCTTCGCTTTTCATTTGTTCTTTTCGGGGTGCGCTCCTATGCCTTTATATTCCACTAATGCCCAGCGCTGGGCCGCTGTCGTCAAGCGCGATAGGGCCGCCGATACTCATTTTTTTTACGGTGTTATCTCGACAGGAATCTATTGCTATCCTTCCTGCCCCTCAAAAGCATCGTTAAAAGAAAACACCGTTTTCTTTCAAACTAGAGAAGATGCCATAAAGCATGGACTCAGGGCTTGTAAGCGGTGTCAGTCCGATGATGAGCCGTTGCTTGTGCGACAAGCAGGCATTGTCGAGTCTGCTTGTAGGCTCATCGAGTCCAGCCCCGAGTCTGTGAAAATAGACGAGATTGCTCAAAGCGTGAACGTCAGTCGCTTTCATCTCCAGAAGCTATTCCAACAATTTTTAGCTATCAGCCCAAAAGCCTATGCGAAGGCATCCCGAGCAAAAGATTTTGAGCGTGCATTGGCGACGAGTGAATCCATTACCCGAGCCGTATATGATGCTGGCTACGACAGCGCTTCAGCGTTTTATGCAGAAGGTGCATCGCGACTGGGTATGAATGCGAAACGTTATAGGCAGCGGGGTAGGGGTATGGATATTCGATACGGATTCGGTAGCAGTCGATACGGAAAAATAGTCGTTGGCATTACAGAGAAAGGTGTGTGCTGTATCTTGTTTGGTGCAACGCAAAAAGAGATGCTGGACGATCTCCAGTCTCGATTTTCCAATGCGACTTTGCTCCGTGACTCAGAGTATTTAGAGCCTATCGTTGCCTCGATAGTTAGAAAAATTAGCTCACCTGAGAGTGCGATCAAGCTGTCACTCGATATTCAGGGAACGGCTTTTCAAGAAAAAGTATGGGCCGCGCTTCGAGAAATCCCCGCTGGGGCAACGGCCACGTACTCAGAAGTTGCAAGCCGTATAGGGAAGCCCAAGGCATCACGTGCGGTAGCCAGTGCCTGTGCTGCTAACCCGCTTGCGGTGATTGTTCCTTGCCATCGCGTTGTTCGGGCCGGTGGAGAGCTGTCCGGGTATCGCTGGGGTATAGATCGTAAGCGCAGGCTGTTGAAGGATGAAAAGGACAGTGGCAATACCGCCGAGTAGGCGTGTTGTCTACTTTGGCTTACGCTTCTGAACAACATGCTGCCGAGGCTGAACGATAAGTTCGTTGATGACTGCGTTGTCTGGTGACAGCAACATTGATTTGATGGCGTCGGCGATATCCTGTGCGTTTAAAGCGTGTGCCTCTTCCGGGCCGGGTTCAAAATCCAGATTTTCGAAGAAGGTGGTTCTAGCCATACCCGGTTGCACGATTCCGATATGGCAGTTTGCAGCCGCCACTTCGTGAGTCAAAGACTGCGCAACGCCCCGTAGCCCGAATTTGGCTGCACTATACACAGAGCCGTAGCGTGCACCTTGCAACGCACTCGTTGAACCGACAAAGACGATATCGCTTCGCTGGCATTGGCGTAGAGTCGGTAAGCATTCTCTGGCAACACATAGTGGACTGATCAAATTTAGGGTAATGCTCTGTTCTATTTGCGAGCTGGAGAAGTTTTCCAAAGATCCGATGTCGCCGCGTCCAGCGTTACAAACAAGCCCACTGATGTTAAAAGAAGAAAGAACCTCCCTCACCGCTACACTCGTCGCCTGTAAGTCAGACAGATCAACACTGATATGTGTGTTCGTGTCGAGAGAGTCCTCCGGAGGTTTTCTGGAAAGGGAGACCGTTGTGAATCCGCTTTCAGCCAATGTGTGTAAGCAGGCGAGGCCTATGCCGCGACTTCCGCCTGTGACTAAAACACATCGCTTACTCATATTTTTGTGCCTGTAGAATTTATAGTGACTGCTTAGCTACACGGGAAAAACTGGTTTTTGTTAATGGCCGTGAACAGTTTGTCAGTGCAAAATTTACGCATTGACAGTTCCTCTGACTGCGGATAGGTCATCAATCCATCTCGTAAATCCATGGGTGCTGCCAATAGTTTTGAATCCGGGTATAAGCGTACAAGTTTTTTGTGAAAGCCTTTGGGTAATCTGAAAACGCCAAGGCTGACAGAATGTACTGCGCCCATATCTAAAGATTCGAACACCTGATCAAAAAACTGATGGTATAAGTCCTCAAAATTTTCAGCGTATAGCAGCGGGTCGAACCGAAGGCCAATCTGCCACCCGTTGTCTTGCAGCGTTTTTAATGCATCAAGCCGTTTCTCCAGCGATGGAGTACCGTGTTCTTCTGCCGCAACGATGGCCGCCGGTGACAAACTATACGCAACCACAACATTGTGAAGTGGAGACCTGTTAGTCAGTGGTCTGATTTGAGTGCTTTTGGTGCGCAGCTCAAGAAATGCATTAGGCGTTTTTTCGAAGTGATTCAGGCAGTCGTCGACAAAATGCGTTACTGGATCCAGTGCCAGTGAGTCGCAATCGTATCCCGAGAAAAACCAGCTTGCAGATCGATGTTGATTAGCGGTTCGGGTGATTTCATCAAAAAAATCTTCGTTGTTGATGAACACAACATAGTTTGCAGATTGATACATGCCTTGTAAAAAGCAATAGCGACAGTCATACACACAATTGAGCATGTGAGAAAAATAGTAGTTATTCTCTCCGCCAACATGATAACCCGGTGGTGTGGCTTGTATGAGTTTGCCGGGTTTCTTCGCTAAAATTAGGCTTGGATTAGCCTTCTGTTCACGAAAATTCTGAGTGCGTGAGTTAAACACATCGGAATAACGATTTATGGGGATTTGTCGTGCGCGTGGATATCGCTCGCATATTCGTAAAGTGCGAGGATGTGCTGCAACTTCCTTTTCAATATAGATCGTATCCACTAGCTGGAGTCTCCGTAGCGTAGAGGATGTTCGTTAATCAACGCATTCAATTGTGTTCTTAGCGAGGCTGCGCTCGTGGTTTCCGGTAGTGCCGTCAATTCAGGTAATTCGCCCGACAGCGCATGGTGTTGATGTAGCAGTCGTGACAACTGCAACTTGTCGTTGACACTATGGTGCGTTTTGGACGTTAACGTGTTTGCGAGGTGTTGAACGTCTTTTTCAATGCTTGATTGCTTGGCACTCACTGCGTACCAATCCAATAAGCTATTCACGACAGGTACTGTGGTGCTGACAAGTGCGGTGACATCGTCCTTTTTGAATTCGCCCAGCGGCGCGTCCGGGTTGTCAGAGATGACTTTCACACATTGTACTGAGCCCGAGCTCAGATAAGGCGACGCTGCACTAAAAATCCCTGAAGCTTCCATATCAAAACTGACTCCGGCTCTGTAGTCGTCCGAGGGTTTGTCGAGGGTCTCAATGGTCGTTGAGGGAAGAGAGCTCACCACTCTCTGTGGAGGAAGGTGAGGGTAGGTGCTAAAACCGCTGCCCTGATCGACAACACAATGGGCTAGCAATTGTGTGCCAATCGCATCCGTTCCCCCTGCCACCCCGACATTGATTACCGCTTGGATGTCATCGTGGAGGTGCAACACGGCACTAGTTGCCGCAGCAGATTTTAGTTTGCCCAGCCCGGTTTGAAGTAATAGATGTCCAGAATTGCCATAAAGTCGCCAGCCGTGATCTAAAATAGGCTTGAGTTTGAGCGAATCAATAAAAACGCGGGATTCCGCTGGCAAAGCTGTAATTATGCAAACAAGGCTCATCCTAGTAGTGTAACTTTTGACGGGGCTGAGAAGTTCATCGTCCATCACGTTCATTGAATTCAACACGAGAGAGTACATGCTGGTTTCCAATTTGGAGTTATTGCCTGATCGCACCGTTCAGCAGCATCTGGGGCTGGTGCAGGGGAGCTCTGTTCGCTCAAAGCATGTAGGACGCGATATTGCTGCATCGCTGAAGAACTTTTTCGGTGGTGAGTTAAAAGGCTACACCGAGTTGTTATCAGATTCGCGTGATGAGGCAACGGAGCGGATGGTGCAGCAAGCAGAAGCACTCGGTGCCAATGCTGTGTTGAATGTCCGGTATAGCACCTCAAGTATTGCGGCAGGTGCTGCCGAGATTTTCGTGTACGGCACCGCAGTTGTGCTCAGCGATGAATAGCGTATTGATTCAGGGTGTCGGTGTCGTCATTCTGTTGGTGTTGGGTTATATCTTCGGGCGTATCGCTGAAAAACGGCATTTCAAACGCATTATTAAACGTGAGGAGGCCTGTCAACACCTCCCTGTCATTGCTACTCGGTATCCGCCGACCGATCAACCCTATCAGCAAATTATGGTGACTGGGAATGTCGTCATAGCATCAGATTATTTCAAAGGTTTTCTGGCAGGTCTTATCAATATTTTTGGAGGTCGTGTAACGCCTTTTGAATCCATGCTGGATCGCGCGCGCCGCGAGTCAATATTGCGCATGAAGGGTGAGGCTATGAAGCTAAATGCGCGCTATGTATTTAATGTGAAGTTTGATACGACGCGAATTGCAACGGGACGTCTTGCGGCTATGGAAGTACTTGCCTATGGCACGGCTATGGTGCCGGTGAATCAGGCCAATTCGGACGCCAAAGCAACCACACTAAACGCGGCAATATAGGTCGGTGGAGTACCACAACAAATTACCGCCTGAGGGCATCAATACAACTGCCGTTCACCCGCTCAAGCAGTTTTTTCAGATGATCATTGCCGCCATAGTGTTGGTGGTCTTGCTTATTGCGGTGTTGCAGTTTTCCGGCTCATTTTTAGCCAAAAGAATCCCGTTCAGTTTTGAGACAGCTATCGTGTCCAAGGTTGAAGTGCCGTTTGGTGATGCATCAAAGCATCCAGAACTTACTCGCTACCTAAACGATCTAGCACAGCGTTTAATGGCAAATATGCCTATCCCTGAAGGCATGACGGTGCAGGTTCATTATGAGTCGGAGGAAATTTTCAACGCCTTCGCAACTGTGGGTGGGAATTTACTGTTCTATAAAGGGTTGCTGCAAGAAATGCCCAATGAAAACATGTTAGCGATGGTGATGGCTCACGAGGTGTCGCATGTTCTGCACCGGGATCCTATCGCTGCTATGGGCGGAGGTGTGGCAAGTGCGATCGCTGTGTTGGGATTAACAGGCAATGCCGGCACGGGACCCGCTGGCTCTGTGTTGAATATGGCGGGCTCCTTAACCAGTGTGCAGTTCACCCGAGGAATGGAGCTTGCCGCGGATAGTCAGGCTTTAGCAGCCTTATATTCTACGTATGGTCATGTGGGCGGAGCGGCGGAGTTATTCGAATTATTCAGCGAGCAGCGGGGTGATTCTTCCACTGCTTTGACGCAATGGTTTGAGCGGTTTAGCAGCACTCACCCATTGGATGAGGATCGTATAGAGCGCATGAACAACATCGCCAGTGAAAAAGAGTGGCCTGTTAATGGCGATATTACCCCGCTTCCTGCAGGTTTTACTCAGTGGCTTCAGGCTGAATAAGCTAACAACGTGCTAGACACCAGACGCTAACCAGCGGTCTATCAAAAAGCGGGCGATAGAATCAGGTCTGGGCAGTTTGTTGCCGGGAGTTTCATCTCCCCAGTTACCAAAGTCTTTTAACTCGTTACGCGTAAACCATTGGGCATCAGCGATTTCATCAGGGTCACACTGAATTTCCGTCGTGGTTGCGATGGCTTCAAAACCCAGCATGATAGAGCGAGGAAACGGCCAAGGTTGTGATGCCACGTACCTAACATCAGTAGTCTCGACAGAGACTTCTTCTCGCACTTCACGCTGCACCGCTGTCTCTAAACTTTCTCCTGGTTCCACAAACCCCGCCAGTGTCGAGAACACACCGTCCGGCCAGCCGGGGCTTCTGCCAAGTAGGCACAATGGCTCTGAGTTGTCCGTCGGAGTATAAATAACCAGCATGATGACGGCGGGGTCGGTACGCGGGAAAGCTTGATAGGCGCATTCTGCATTGCTGCAGGATCTCACGTGGCCGCCATTGTGAGATTCCATGCTGGCACCACAGCGGGTACAGAAGCGCGTGTTCGCGTTCCAAAATGTTAGTCCGCGTGCATAGGCTAGCAAAGAGCCGTCTTGCGCTGAAAGCATCGGACCTGCCTGTCGCAGATCCAGGAATTCAGAATCGTAATGTTCCCCGTCACGCGTGGATGACTGCCCGCATAATTCAGCAGCCTGTGCATCGTTAAGAGCAGAGACGTCTTGTGCGAAATAAGGCGTTCCATCATCCAATCCCAGAAAAATACGTTGACCGTCGTCAGGGGCGCGATCGCGAGTCAGGAAAACAGCTTGCGCGTGGGTATCGGGCGTGTTTTTCACCACCAATGACTTGTTCTGCCAGACAGGTACTATTCGTGCTTTGTCATGGGCCCAGAGCCTGCTTAATTCATCGACATCCTTGCGGATGTGATCGGCTCTGTCCACGGTGCTGTGGGTATAAAACATGGCAGGAAGTCGTTACTGGAACTACGTTAAGTATACGTGCGAGTGAAAGTGCGCTGTGTAAAGATTTTTATGTCCCGATTCACCTTTTTATATAAGTGGATGAACTGAGAAACCCGGTACTTTGAATATCCCGATTAACGCATTAGCCAAGGTTATCCTGATATTTTTACTGACGTCGTCCGTGACATCTTATGCAGCGGACGACAACGATGATTCTCCAGGCGTGGAGTCCAGTGCCGAAGACTTGTCTCTTGGCATAAAACAACGGCCACGTTGGGAGTTCGGTGTGGGCGCTGGTCTGTTTCGTGGCTATGACTATCCGGCTTCGAACGATAAGAATGGGCGAATGATCGCATTGCCGTTCTTTGTTTATCGCACTCGCTCATTGCGCTTTGGCGGTGGTGGTATTCGCGCGGTGGCTATCGAAAACCCGCGAATCAAACTGGATTTATCGGTTGGTGGGTCGCTTAATGCCAGTTCATCTGGAGATGGTGTCCGGGAAGGTATGCCCGACTTAGATTTTCTGTTTGAAATCGGGCCGCAACTTGAAGTGCGCTTACTCGATGAAGTCATTGACGAGCAAAGTCGATTGCAGTCGCGGTTTACGTCCGAATTGCGGGCAGTGTTTGTCACCGATTTTGAATCGGTCGATCGTCAGGGAATGGTCGCAGAAGCAGGGTTTGATATTAACCTTCGTAACGTACGCGGTAGCGGTATCGATGTGGGTGCGGCTATTGACGTCACTTATGCCAATGAAAAACTCCAGGACTATTTTTATGAGGTGCCGCAGGAATTTGTAACAGCTGAACGGGCAGCCTTTGATGCGAAGGGAGGCTATTTGGAAACGAAAATCTCATTGGGTCTGGGGTTCCGACCCCGACACAATGTGGCTGTTTTTCTAGGCGCTTTTACCGGTCTTTATAAGGGTGCTCAAAATGCAGATAGCCCATTGTTTGAAACGGATACACAAACAGGGTTTGCCTTGGGAGTTGTCTGGACCATAAAGCGGAGCCGCAGTATGGTTGAAATTGTAGAGCTGGGTCAGTCGCAGTAGTTAGGATTGAAAAACGCTTATTGGTTTTCTTTGGCGACAGTGCTGTTCATGATGCTGTCCAGTCTCTCCGTGTCTACGTCCTCGTGTACCACGCCGCTTTCATTGTCGGTACTGCTCATGACTGCCAGCTCAATGAGTAGCGGGAAATGATCTGACCCCATTTTCGGTAGCCGACCCATGTGAATTACTTTGAAGTGATTGGATAAAAAGACGTGATCCAAGGGCCATCGTGCAAACCAATGAAAGGCGTTAAACGTGTTGAATAATCCTCTGCCGATACGAGGATCGAGCAAGCCACTGATTTGCCTGAAAAGCTGAGTGGTAGCGGACCATGCAACATCGTTTAAATCGCCTGTGACGATTGTGGGTTTGTCGCAATCCGCAAGGCTCTTTGCCAGAAGGACTAGTTCTACGTCCCTTTCCGTTGACTCAGCATTTTCCATGGGCGCTGGAGGCGCCGGGTGCACACAGTGCAGATTGACCCGGTAATGATCGTTTACCGCAATTCTTGTGAAGATAGAAGGCTTGTCATCTTCTACTTTGAAGTGAATGGCTGATTCATGTAACGGCAAACGTGAGTAGATATGCATACCGTATAAATTGTCCAGCGGGCATTTCACTGCGTAGCTATAGCCCTCTAATGTGTCCAGTTGGTCTTGCCACCATTGGTCGGATTCTAAGGTGATGAACACATCGGGATTGTGATGTCTGATTAATGCCAACAAAGAATGGCTGTCTCTGTTCGTCATAAGAACGTTGCAACTTAATAGTTTCAACGTGTCTTTTTCGCCGTCCACATCAAACAGATAACTATCGACTTCTTGTCGGTGTAGCTCGGTGTATGGGTAAATAAGACGACTCTGGTAGATAAGGACGGCAAAAACAGCGATGGCTAACAGTGTGGAAAACCACCCCCCGTTGTGATCACCGAATTGCCAGTACAGCAGCCAAAGAAGCGACACTACGACGACTTGCAGGCTCGGGAAATCCATAGCCCGAATCCACCATTCTCGCCGGATGGAAAACGGTATCAGTGTCGTCGCTATCAAAATAGCGGCAATGGCCAAGGGCAGAAAAGACACAGTGCTATGCTCGAATGGTGTTTACGTTCCTTACCCTGCATAGTATGACAGTCTGGGGTGATACATCTGCCCCCGGAGCGTTATTAAATTTTAGGCAGCCGATTCTAGACTCGTGACGACACCTAATGCGTAAAGCCTGCCTTTTTTAACTTGCAAATCCCGTAGCCGATGGCCACTATGATGAGCAATTCCACTGGCCTGATCAGCAACGTTTCACGTGAAAATACAATCGCTTCAAACATTTGTTGTAGGAAATCCGCCGCCTCACTTTGGCGGCCGTTACTTCATCTTCCTCAAGCTGACAACCGATACCGGCATCGAAGGGGTTGGTGAGGTTTATACAGCAACGTTCAGTCCGGCTGTTGTTCAGCACATGATCGAGGACGTGTTCGAAATGCACGTTCAGGATTCAGACCCCTTTCATATTGAGAGACTGTGGCGTCGCGTCTATGGGCGTGGATACACCCTGCGGCCCGATATGTCGTTGATGAGTGTACTCAGTGGGCTGGAGATGGCCTGCTGGGACATCATGGGCAAGGCAGTCGGCAAGCCGGTTTATGAGTTGCTCGGCGGCAAGGTGCACGATCGGCTGCGCAGTTACACGTATATCTACCCGCGCGCCGGCGAAGATCTCTCTGTCTACTCAGACCCCGATCTGGCAGCGGAAAGGGCGTTGGAATATGTAGACATGGGCTTCACCGCCCTTAAATTTGATCCTGCCGGCCCGTACACGGTCTATGACGGGCGTCAACCTTCGCTAGAAGAACTTGACCGCTCTGAGCGGTTTGTCAAAACCCTGCGCAAAGCCGTGGGCAAGCGTGCCGATCTGCTCTTCGGGACACACGGTCAGTTCACCGCAGCTGGCGCCATTCGACTGGCTCAACGCTTGGAGTCCAGCGATCCGTTGTGGTTCGAAGAACCCACGCCTCCGGAAAACCCTAAAGAGATGGCGAGGGTCGCAAGACAAACCTCCATCCCTGTAGCAACTGGCGAGCGATTGACAACCAAATATGAGTTTGCGCGAGTGTTGGAAGAACAGGCAGCTTCGATACTGCAGATGGCCTTAGGTCGAGTAGGCGGTATGCTTGAAGCGAAGAAAATAGCCGGATTGGCTGAAACTTATTACGCTCAAATTGCGCCGCATTTGTACTGTGGTCCTATAGAAGGCGCGGCCAATGCCCAGCTGGCAACCTGCACGCCGAATTTCTTAATCCTCGAGAGTATCGAAACCTGGGGAGGCTTCCATGCGGAGATACTCAAAAAACCGATACGCTGGGAAGACGGTTACGTCATTCCATCAGACGAACCCGGACTGGGTGTAGAACTCGATGAGTCGGTGGCGCTGGCAAATCCCTATACGGGTACGAAACTACACCTGGAAATGCAAGAAGACCCGGTTTAAAAAATAACGCTCAATCGAATCACTGACAGTTTCCAAGCTATTTTTTCAATTTGAACGGGATGATTCTCTGTGTCTGCAAAACCTAAAGCTCATCTAGCACCTGGCATAGAAGACATCCGTCAGGCGGCAATTCGTTTGGCGCCGGTCGCTGTTAAAACCCCCATGTTAGAAAGTCCGTTTTTAAACGAACTTGCTGGTCGTCGTGTGTTGGTCAAAGCTGAAGTGCTTCAGCGAACCGGTTCTTTTAAATTTAGAGGTGCCTGGTCGGCCATCAGCGCGTTGGATGAAACGGCTCGTGCGCGTGGCGTGATTGCTTATTCATCCGGTAATCACGCACAAGGTATCGCGCACGCCGCCAGTCTGCATGGCATATCGGCAACCGTCGTGATGCCTGCTGACGCACCGGCTATGAAGCTATCGAACACGCAGGCATTAGGTGCAACGGTTGTCACTTACGATCGTGTGGGTGGTGAATCCCGGGAAGCGGTTGGCGAGGCGCTGGCTTTGGAAAAGGGACTGACATTGATCAAACCCTACGATGACACTCTCGTTATTGCCGGGCAAGGCACCTGCGGCTTAGAGATAGCTGAGCAAGCTGTAGCGATGGGCGTTGACTCTGCTGACGTTCTGGTTTGCTGTGGTGGTGGAGGACTCAGTGCAGGTATCGCGTTGGCACTTGAAGCGGATGGGCCGGGCTTTCGTGTTCGTCCAGTTGAGCCTGAGAATGCTGACGATACGTGTCGCTCTCTTGTAAAAGGGGCGAGAGTGTCCAATATCGGAACACCAGACTCCTTCTGCGATGCGATAGTGACTCCGATGCCTGGTGAGCTAACCTTTCCTGTGCTTCAACGGCTTGCAGGTCCGGGTCTGACTGTTTCGGACAATGATGTATTAAATGCGATGAAGCTAGCTATGTTGCGACTTAAGCTTGTTGTTGAGCCGGGTGGCTGCGTTGCATTGGCCGCGGCGCTAAGGGGTGAGTCCATTCAAGGTGATGCCGTGGTCTGTGTAGTGACCGGGGGCAACGTTGACGAGCAGTTAATCACTCAAGCCTTAGAGGTAGAGTCTATAGATCCGGCTTTGGGTTGACGCCTGAGCATGCGGTGAAAACGTGACACGCTGAGGCCGCAGCCAAGTAGAACGATCTCTTTTTGAATATGTTTTCTCGCGACGGTGGGTAGGTCGTTGTTCGGGCGATGAAAGCGTAATGCCGTAAAGTCCTTGTCTAATCGTATCAGCCGTTCTTTCTGAGTGGGCCATCTTAGTGCTGCGCGTTGTAAAAATTCAGAGGCAGATTCGTTCCTAAGCCGTGTGAAATGATAACTGTGCAGTAAGCGGCAGAGGCGATTCCATAACTTTTCATTCGGTGAAAGGTTCCTGTTCGATACGCTCGGCATGCCCAGAATAAACATACTCCACGCTAAGCTCAGCGCGATGACAATTAGCATGAGCTGTACTAGTGAGGGGTTCAGTAGGCCGAGTCGATCCCAGAATTTATCTTGAGAATCATTATCGAAGTTTACGACAAGTCGCTGCCAGTGATGGTTCATGGCATCCCAACGTAGTTGTGCGCTGCGTAGCCAGCCCGAATCGTACCGAGCTAATCCTGGTACGGCCGTTTCATTGGGTAGTGCGGCGGAAAGGCCTTGTTCTACTCGCGACGGTGCGACATAACCCGTCGGGTCAAATCTCTGCCAAACACCTCCGATATAGGCCTCTGCCCAAGCATGAGCATCCGCCTGACGGACAATCATATAGTCGCCATTCATCTCACCACCCAGGTAGCCTGTGACGACTCGAGCAGGTATGTCTGCGGCTCGCATAAGCACGACGAATGCGGCGGCGTAGTGTTCGCAAAAACCGGCTTTGGTTTGAAATAAGAATTCGTCAACAGGCGCATCACCGAGTATTTGCGGCTGCAGTGTGTACCTGAATAAGTCTCGGTTAAAATTTCTTAAGACTTTCTGAGCGTAGTCCAAATCACTCGTTGATGAGCTTCTCAGCTTGCGCGCGAATTCTATCGTTCTGGGATTCTTGCCGGGCAAGTACAGTGTATTGTCAGCAGGTGCCTTTGAAGACGCCATCTTATCGCTCAGTACCGATGACTGCCTGTAACGCAATACGTGTGATACCGGTTTATTCGCAATCAGCTGGCCATCGCCCATTAGCCTCCCAAGTAGTCGGGTGGATGTATGGATAGCTTGTCCATCGATGTTTGTGCTATCGCTTTGTGGCAAAGACATTGCCGCATCCAGGGCAAATAACCAGCGTTGCTTATGCGGCTGTAACATGACCGTATAGCTAACTAGGTCTCCCATATCAGGCAGATGTTGCGGCAATGTTTCAACAGCTGACTTACTGGTGTTCCAGTTGCGACCATCAAACTCTGTTAGTACAGGTCCGCGCCAGTAAAGCTGATTGGCCCGTGGCGGCTCGCCATCAAACTCTACGCGAAATGCGACAGCGGCTGATTGTGATAGTGAGCCAATACTGCCCGGAGACATAGAGTCTGATAGTCCCGTTGTGGCCATGGCGTCTTCGGGTAACGACCATAGTGGTCCCGGCAGGCGCGGGAAGATAAAGAATAACAAGGCTGCAAGTGGTAGACCATGCAGCAACAGTTTACTCACAAGCTTTACTTGTTGAGTGTTCTTTGCGGGGTTCTTCGAATCGCGCAAGATTGATAAGGCGAATGCAAGTGCAACGATTGCAGGTAATGTGAAAATCGCGGCCAGAATAGTTTGAGAATAAAAGTATTGCGTAAGTAACAGAAACGCGGCAAGGCACAGCAGTAGGGTGGCATCACTGGCACGCCTTATTTCAGCGAACTTTGCAGCAACCAACACAAACAAGAAAGCGACCGACGGGTCTCTGCCGAAGGAATACCCAAAATCGAAACGCAACAGTATCGCGGTAGAAGCTGCTATCAGTGTGACGGTGATCGGTGACAACACCAGGCGTAGCAACTTGATATCGGGACGATAGTGATGCCAAAGCCTTAAGCCAATCAGCGTGCATCCCAGTATGCTGACCCACACGGGCAAATGAAAAATATGTGGGAACTGCACCAGAAAGAGCACGGCTGCCAAAGCGGCAAGCGTTCTCGCATCCACAGATGTGACTGTCGGGCTGCGGCTTAGTCTGGGCAGGAATCGATGCCACCGCTTGGTCGCCGTGTTCAAGAATCGATACCGTAGAGTGCTAGCGTTTTTAACGCCTTTTCGTAGTGCTGTTCCCCTCTATCGCTGGTTGAAGACTCGCCCGGTAGTTCCAGTTTAAATTCTGTATTACTTGAATGCGCCTGCACCACCCAGGCAGATAGCCGGGACATTTGATCCTCGAGCTGATACTGCCCGGTAGATTTCAAGCTAAGCACAACGGAGGACGGCGCTGCGTTAGATTCAAACGTTCGAACTTGAAGGCCTGCACCTTTCGCAGCGCTCTTCCACGCGATACTACCCATCGAATCACCAGGGCGATACTCTCGAACTCCGGAGACTTCGCCGTCGAGAGAAGGTGTGCTAACGGGCCCATCGTCCTGTGTAGATGTCACGGGAAGCGCTGGAGGGTTGTCTTCGGGTCTCGGATAAACCAAGGCCGCTATCGGCGTATGTAGATAGGTCCAGCATGTCCATAAACCCAGCGGCCAGTCGCTTTGTAGCGTAATCCGGCCGAGATTCGATTTGCCGCGTGTTGGCACCGTCATGGTCAACATGGCCTGTGTGGTATCGCGAGGTTCAATGTGGGTCAACAAACGTGCACCGTGATCGTTGCTGACGCGAATACCATGACGGATATCGTCCAAAGTATTTGAAAGGGAGATCAGGAATGCGACCTTGTCTCCTGCAAAAGCGTTAATTTTATCAATCGTATGCACTTCAACACCCGCTAAGTTTTTGTAGGTGTGCAGCAATGTTGCGGCGAAAAGGCCGGATAAAATAAAGCACAGCGCATAGCCAAGAGACAGCGCGTAGTTGACTGATGCAATCAACATTAATAACAGCGCCAGAAGAAAGGCTAAGCCACGTTTGGTCGGCACGATATACACGCGCTGATGAGTCACGACATGCGGCAGCGTATCTTCGGGACGTGTACGAAATACACGTTGCGATATGCGGGAGACCATCGCTTTAATGAGCGAGTCGTTAGGCATAGGGCTATTTAGCCACCTTGATAGATCCTTTGTGTATAGGCCTGAACATGATTCAAGGCATCACAACCTGTTCTAAAATTTCACGTGCCAGCTTATGACCACTTTTTACCTGCCCCGTTAGACGATGCCCAGCCAGGGCCGGGAATACTGCTCTGACGTCCTCAGGCAAAACATGATCACGTTGCGCGATCACTGCATACGCTTTGCTAAGCCGAACTAGATTCAAACCTGCACGCGGGCTGAGTCCGGCTCCGGACGTGCGAGTCGTATTGAGTAACGTTTGTATGTAATCCAGAACCGGGCCGCTCAGGTGTACATCTTCGCAATAGTGTCTCAGGCGTCGAAGTTCTCGCTCGTTGAGTATTGCTTTAAGGTGGCTAGCTTTATTTCGTTTATCGCCTTGTTCTAATAACGCTCGTTCGCTGACAGCATCCGGATAACCGATTTCCAATCCAACCAAGAATCTGTCCAATTGTGATTCCGGCAAAGGGAACGCGCCCAGTTGATCTGTCGGGTTTTGCGTTGCAATGACGAAAAATTCATCGTTGAGCGGGTATGTAGCCCCGTCAACTGTAACCTGTCTTTCTTCCATGGCCTCCAGCAGTGCGCTTTGAGCCCTAGGCGGTGCCCGGTTGATTTCGTCAGCTAACATAATGGAGGTGAAAACCGGGCCACGTTGAAAATGGAAGCTGTTGTCTTGGGTGTTGAATATCGACACACCGACGACATCTGCGGGTAGTAGGTCGCTGGTAAATTGCACGCGAGTCCAATCCAGACCCAGTGTTGCACCTAATGCATGCGCAAGCGTTGTCTTGCCCACACCCGGAACATCTTCAATCAGTAAATGCCCACGACCCAGCAAACAGGCCACTGCCATGACTATTTGCTCTCTTTTACCCATAAGAACGCTTTCGAGTTGATTAATCGCATCGATAAGCAGAGCGCTGGGTACGGTGTCGAGGGGAGTAACCCCTGCTGTGGCTGGTTGATTCATTGCTAAAACGGATTCTTCGACAGTCCTTTATCGACCGGAATCTGATATCCCTGCACGTTTCAAAGGGTTGGAGGGTAAATCGCAGTGCATCTGGGCGGGTTATTTTGAATACTGTGTCTCAAAACAACGTTGGCTGTCACTTAATGAGTGATTAGCCAAGGCAGTTGTTATACTCCAACCTCCTGTTCGACCCGTCAGCTCTTAAGTGTATTCAGTGTGAAAAATTTTCTAAAGTCAGCTGCACATCAGCATAAAGACCCTCAGGTTCGACTTAGCTCGGTCAACGAGTTGGATGCCAGCTCAGACGAAGCCCAAGAAATATTGGCGGGTCTGGCAAAGAATGATGAGGATGAGTCCGTCAGAGTTGCTGCTATCGGCAAATTAGATGAACTGAATGTGTTGCGTGAATTGCTCGGCACACAGATTACCGAGCCTGATCCGATTGCTCAGGCCGCTGAAACTCGGTTGGTCACCAAAATCAACGAAGGCTCTGTCAGCGATGTGTCTGTGCGGGTTCTTCTAAGTACTCATGCAGGTCGATTATCTATACCGATGGCGGCTCAAGCACCGGACATCAAACATCGCGAATTGGCGCTCAAAGCTATCGAAGATGAACCCTCACTGTTGCTGATCGTTCAGCAAACCCGGTTTCACGATACGCGTTTAGCGGCAGCGCTTCGACTCTCGCAGCACGATTCCCTGCGTAGTGCGTTGAGTGCGGTCCGGTCAAAAGACAAAGTGGTTGCGAAGCAGTTGCAACAACGACTCGATGCAGAGGCTGCAGCTGAAGCGGCTTTAATTGCGAAAAGACACGCCGTCAGTACCACTTTAAAAAATGTACAAAGCCTAAATGACGGTGTTTGGACGCCTCAGCACGGTGGACGTTTGCAGGCAGCCAAGGAGCGTTGGGCAAGCTTTGAAAAAGAAGACATAGAAGAATCAAACACGGAGTTTGAAAAGGCTGTTGAAAAAGCACAATTGCGTTTAGACGAGTACACGGCTGCACAGGCAGCTAATGTGGCAACTACCGAGACGGCAGATTCCAAGTCATCGGTAGCACCAGAAGAGGTTGATACCGTGATCGAGGCTGAAAATGCCTCAGCTGCTGCCAAAGTCGAAGATCCAGCGCTCATACCGGTACTGGACGCTCTGAAAGCCTGCGGCATTTCCGAATTGCCGAAAAAGCTCGAAGCCTTGCAAACACAAGTAGATGCTGATGCAGAACAATCCGCATCAAAACATGTGACTCAAGTGTTGGCATATGGCGCGTCGGTGGCCGTTCTGTTTGATCCTCCGTACGAGTTGAACAAGGCACGTCCCGCTGCACTGCAGTCACGTATAAAACGAGTCACCGCGTTGGTTGATACGAATAGTTTGCTGCCGGGTATTGATCTTTCCGAGCATGTTTTTGTTCGCGAGCTTGCCGAGCACTTAGCAGCCATGAACGATCGAATTGGCAAAGCGCGTCAGGAATCTGCAGATCGCGTCAAAGCCACTCATCGTCAGTTTGCGGCGTTATCGGGCATCGTGAAAGAAGGTAAGTGGGGCCCGGCAAATAGCATGCTGCGCCGATTGCAGAAAAAAGTGGCTGCGATGGAACCCGGTGAGCGATCAGGTCTTGATGACAAACTGACACGAGCCGAAACACAGCTTGCCGAAATGGCTGATTGGCAGGATTTTGCGGCGCGGCCAAAGCTTGAAGCTTTGTGCGATGCTATGGAGGCTTTGCCGGCTAAAGAGCTGGCACCTGAAGCATTGGCCAAAGAGGTTAGAGAGCTACAGAACTCATGGAAGGCGTTAGGCGTCAGTCGTGCATCAAACGATTTGTGGTCGCGCTTTAAAACCGCTGGCGACACGGCCTACGAGCCGTGCAAAGTCTGGTTCGAACAAAAACAGCAGGACCGCCAAGCCAAACTCGACGCAAAAGCCAAACTGTGCGAGACGCTGGAAGCTAAACATGCAACGCTTGAAAACGACCCTGATTGGAAAGCGACCGTTCGACTAGTCAATAATGCAAAACGCGATTGGTCAAAAAATCGTGTACCTGACAGAAAACCCGATAAGGGATTGGAAAAGCGTTTCTCAGCGGCATTGAAGCCGTTTGAAGATGCACTGGCCGTTCAATACGATGCGAACGTTGCCGCCAAGCAAGCATTGGTCGATAAAGTGACCGCACTTGCAGAAGAAGAAATTACTCAGCATTCAGCCAATCAGGCTAAAAGTCTTTTAAGTGCATGGAAGCTTGTCGGCATTATGCGTCGTAAAGAAGACCAGGCCCTATGGGAGGTCTTTAATGGTCATCTGGGTACTATCTTCAAACATCAGCACAAGGTAGAGCGAGAAAAGCAAAGAGCCGGTTTGCAGCATGTGTTTCGTGCAAAAGACAT
This sequence comes from Granulosicoccus sp., assembly GCA_020627685.1. Taxonomy (GTDB): domain Bacteria; phylum Pseudomonadota; class Gammaproteobacteria; order Granulosicoccales; family Granulosicoccaceae; genus Granulosicoccus. The sequence goes on from JAHDGK010000021.1 coordinate 54,586, forward strand.
TATCAAGCGCTTAAAACAACTATCGAAAGCCAACAGCCTTGATGAGTCTGAAGTTCAAACACTGTCTTCTGAATTTCAAGCGCTTGCAGAATTCCCAGAGCGCGACAAAAAGTTTTTACTGCGTGATTTCCGGCAGGCTATCGATGCGTGTGGTCGAGTGCAGGACAATGCTAACAAGCGTCGCGTTGAAGCCGCTTATGAGGAACGCAACCGATTAGTCGGGTTGTGCGAACAACTAGAGCTTGCCGTTGAACAATCCGATACAGCCAACGATACGTTGGTAGACGATGTAAAACATGCATGGGATGCCAGTGAAACTCGCGTGGCCCACGAGATTCAACAAGCGCTAGTCAAGCGCCGTGATGATGCTCTTGCTCATCTTGAAAAGGGTAGCAAACCAGATTACGCGACCAACGAATCGGCTAGGCGCGATCTCTTGATACGAATGGAGATAGCAGCTGGAATTGACACACCGTCTGAAGACAAGGCCCGGCGTATGCAGTATCAGTTGCAGAACCTGCAAGAGGGCATGACGTCAGCATCCGTAAATGATGCGAGGCAAGTGTTAAAAGAATTAGAGCAGTTATGGTTAAGCACGGGTCCTGCATCGCGTAGTGTGAGCGACTCTCTTCAATCCAGGTACTTAAAAGCTTACAAACGTTAGTGCTGTGGACAACCCCACAGCATTAACGCAGGCCGCCCTCGAGCGAGCTATGCATAACAATGAGCTGGTATTGTATTACCAGCCGAAGGTATGCTTGCTGCGCGGTGTTGTTATCGGTGCAGAGGCGTTAGTACGGTGGTCCGATCGTGAGCATGGTTTATTGGCTCCCGATGTGTTCCTGCCGTTAGCTGAAAAAAGCGGTTTGCTACACGATTTAACGCTCAAACTTCTCGATCAGATAGTTGACGCATCTAAGCAGCTTCGCGAACGCGAAGAACTTGGCAGCCTTGCGAACCCAGCGCTCTCCGTTGAGCCTATGTCCATCTCAATGAACGTTGCGCCCAATGATTTGGCATCGCGAACGATTAGTAACCGCATTAAAGAATTATTGGCCGGTCGTGAAATCCGTTCCACTGATTTGCAGATCGAGATAACTGAAAGTGCGGTAATGGGCAATGTCGATCGTGTTTACGATGATTTGTGCAGGCTCAAGAGCATGGGTATAAAAATTCTCATGGATGATTTTGGCACTGGCTATTCATCGATCGATCGATTGAGCCAACTGCCCTTCGATGCGCTTAAGTTGGATCAGGGCGTTGTGAAGCGTATGGGAACATCGCGGCAGAACCTCGACGTTGTGCGTTCTGCTATCTCTATGGCTCGTGAGCTGGGTATGACCTCGGTTGCCGAGGGAATCGAGTCAGCTGAAATATATAATTTTCTGTTGGCTCACGGCTGCGAAGAAGCTCAGGGCTATTTCATTGCCCACCCTATGTCGTTTGCAGATTTCCAAGATTTTTTATCGGTTAACCATCACTTTGAAGGCTCTCAAATAGGCCGTGTTCATCAGGCCAGCCTTGATTTGCTCAGGTACCGCAAAATGCTGATGGATGCTGCCTTTTGCGCCCGGTTGGGGCAGGGTGTTTCATTGAAGTCGGTAGCGGATCCCGAGATTGACTTTGATGTCCGCCGATCTCCCATAGGCTCCTGGTATTACGGCGTCGGTCAGCAGCTCGCCGATGTGGAATCATTCGTTTCCATGGAAGATTCTCTGCGTAAAGTTCATGCCGATGGTCGAAGTTTTCTACAGCTAATACGCAGTGGAATGTCTGCGACTGAGCTTGAACAGTCTATTTCCAACATCGATATCCAGATTGGGTCGTTAATTTCTCAGTTACATAAACTGGAACATTTACTACTGACATCGCGGGCTTAATTGACGTTTCTCTGATGACGATTAAGTATCAGTTGAACCTGCATGGTGCGCATAGCACTGTAATGGTGCATTGTTGAGCGTGAGCTGTTTTGAACCTATGGATTCCATTAGAAAAGGTTTGTTAAGAATAAACCGTTAAGACAGACGCACCATAATGAGTCGTTTTTTCTCATCGAATATCTGTAAATTCACGCAAGCTTAGACACCGTTAAAGCGTATAAGCTTTTCTTCTGCATCATTGATGTGAATTGCGTAAATGCCTGCTATACGTGCATTTAATGCATCTCGTTGGTATGATCCCCGAGTCTTTTTTACAGGGGTAAGTTAGTCGTGGAGTCATTACAAGCAGGTAGCGACGTTCTATTTGTTCTCTTAGGCGCTATCTTGGTGCTCTTTATGCACTCTGGTTTTGCATTCCTAGAAGTCGGAACGGTGCGAGAGAAAAACCAGGTAAATGCCTTGGTTAAAATCTTTTCTGATTTTGCGGTATGCACCGTTGCGTACTTTTTTATCGGATACCCCTTAGCGTACGGAATTGATTTTTTTGCGTCCGCTTCTGAGTTATCTATCAACAATGGATACGAACTCGTTAAGTTCTTTTTCCTATTAACGTTTGCGGCGGCTATCCCGGCCATTGTTTCTGGTGGTATCGCCGAACGTGCTCGCTTTTATCCACAGATCGTCGCCTCCATTGTTATCGTGGCTCTGGTCTACCCGTTTTTTGAGGGTATTGTCTGGAATGGCAATTTCGGATTCCAGAGCTGGTTGGAGTCATTAACCGGGTTTGGCTTCCATGACTTTGCTGGCTCCATCGTGGTTCATGGAATGGGTGGCTGGATTGCTTTTGGTGCTGTCATCCTGCTAGGTGCTCGTGTGGGGCGATACAGCCGTGATGGTGGAGCAAGTGGAAACTTTGCTCCCAGCAGTATTCCTTTCCTCGCACTGGGTGCATGGATACTGACCGTCGGTTGGTTTGGTTTTAACGTTATGTCAGCCCAGAGTGTTGAAGGCATCAGTGGTCTGGTTGCCATGAACTCCTTAATGGCAATGGCAGGTGGGGCAATTGCAGCTTTGTTTGTCGGACGCGCCGACCCAGGCTTCTTGCACAATGGTCCGCTGGCAGGCCTTGTGGCTGTCTGTGCCGGCTCAGATATCATGCACCCGATGGGCTCATTAGTTGTGGGCGCCGTGGCTGGAGCTCTGTTTGTTATTACATTCACCTTGGCGCAGAATCGCTGGAAAATCGATGATGTGCTCGGTGTTTGGCCGTTACACGGCCTGTGTGGAGCTTGGGGCGGGATTGCTGCTGGTATATTCGGGTCTGAAGCGTTAGGCGGTCTGGGCGGCGTTAGCTTGCTCAGTCAGGTCATCGGCACAGCTGCAGGTATTGTCGTTGCGGTAATTGGCGGGTTTGTTGTATATGGTGTACTGAAAGCCACCGTCGGAATCAGACTCACCGAAGAGGAAGAATTCAACGGAGCCGACCTGAGTATTCACAAGATCTCATCTACATCTCGTTAACAGCAGGCGTCATCAATGAAAAGAATTACTGCAATCATTAAACCCTTCAAGCTCGATGCTGTGCGTGAAGAATTGGCAGCAGCCGGTGTAGCGGGCATTACCGTCACTGAAGTAAAAGGTTTCGGGCGGCAGAAAGGCCATACTGAGCTTTATCGTGGGGCGGAGTACGTCATCGACTTCATTCCCAAAATGAAACTCGAAGTTGTTGTCAGCGAGAGTATTCTGGATAGCTGTATTGAAGGGATTATCAGAGCGGCCAATACCGGCAAAATAGGCGACGGAAAAATATTCGTCGACTCAGTTGACCGGGTTATCCGAATTCGTACTGGTGAAGAGGGTGAGCAAGCGCTCTAATCTTTATTTACCTTTCTCAATGCCCAATACGAAAACAGCCGCTATAAGCGGCTGTTTTTGTTTTTGCTATTGACGTTCCCAAGGGGGGTTGGGCGTAAATTTTCCAACCATGAAATCCGTGAAGACTCTCACTTTGTTGCTCAGGTGTCGTCTGTGCGGGTATACCAATTGGATTGTGGATGAGTCAACGGCATGGTCTTGGAGTAAGGGCACCACGACTCCGGATTCGATAGAAGGCTGTACAACGTAGGTAGCCAATCGTGCGATACCGATTCCGGCTTTGACCGCTTCGTGCAGTGCTGAAGCACTGTTGGTATGAAAGTTACCCTTTACACGCTGAACCCTGATACCAGACTCAGCTGCAAATTCCCAATCGTTGAAATGCTGAATAGCCGAGTGAGTCAAGCAGTTATGGTTCAGTAAGTCTTCCGGCGAGGTGGGAGTTCCGTGCTTCGCCAGATAGTCAGGAGCTGCGCAGATAACGCGCTTATTGACTGCTAAACGACGTGCCACCAAAGATTCATCTGTGAGGCCGTCGCTGAGCACGAGAGCGACATCAACGCTTTCGCCAACCAGATCGACTTCACGTTCGCTAAGCTCAAGCTCAACACGCAGTTCTGGGTACATAGCCATGAACTCGGGCATTAGCTTGATCATTTGCAAACGGGCGAATGCGGATACAGTGGTCACTCTGAGAGTGCCAGTCACTTTGTCGTGCAACGCCATGACGGCGTCTTCAGCTTGTTTTATCTCATCCAGGATTGCGCCGCAGCGATCATTGAATGCGTGACCTTCAGCGGTCATGCTGAGTTTTCTGGTCGTGCGTTGAAACAAACGCGCGCCAAGGCGATCTTCCAGGCGGGTAATCAGCTTACTCACCGCAGAAGGGGTTAGATCAAGTTCTCGAGCGGCTGCAGAAAAGCTACCCATATCGGCAGCTTTTGAGAAAACCAGCATTTCGGTGTATTTGTCCATATTTATATGTGCTTATTATTCACAATTACTAGTGGTATTCGTGCAATTGTACTCTTTTTGGGAGGCAATACTATGAATTGCATCACCAGCATACTAGACAAGGGCACACGAAATGAAGCAAGAAACGATCAAACCTACTAATGAGCAAATCAATCGACTGATGGAAGAGGCGCGAGTACTGCGCAGTCAGGAGGTTTTTCGACTCAGTGGCAAGTTATTTAAGCTTCCCATGAGGCTGTTAAGTCGCACTCGTAAGGCAACCCTGTCTTCAGACAAAGCTGTGGCACAGGGCTCTTAAAACTCTCTTTGAGAATGAAACACCTTGCCGGCAATAAGCTCGTCGGCAAGGTAGGTTTTTAGCTATGCTGGTTAACCCTTAACCGGATAGACGCAATCGTGTACCGCTTCTTTGAATCTTTGATTGATCCGCTGCGGCCTACACCTGCTAGTCAGCCTCCCGAAAAGACACTGTCTTTCTTCTGGTTCTATTTGGCGCCTATCAAAGGCGTTCTTTTATCGACACTCGTGTTGTCGGGTATTGCAGCTCTAAGCGAGCTGTACGTATACATCTACCTCGGCAGAATTTTAGATTGGATGAGCGAGGCCGATCGCGCATCTTTTCTAAGCACGCATTCAACAGCACTTATCTGGATGGCCATCGTCGTTATCCTGATACGACCGGTGTCTATGCTTGCAACTAGAGCGATCATCAATCTGGCCGTGGCCCCGGGTCTTGCCAACGCAACCCGTTGGCAGAATCATCGCTATGTCCTTAGACAGAGCATGACGTTTTTTCAAAATGACTTTGCCGGCCGTGTCGCACAGAAGATCATGCAGACCGGGCACGCCGTGCGAGAGTCAGTGCTCAACATTATTGATGGTGCCTGGATGTTGGTTATCTATCTGGTTGGCACCGCGATCTTTTTTATCGATATCAGCTCCTTGTTGCTAATTCCAATTTTGCTCTGGATGGTCGCGTACTTCGCTGTTGTTCTTTTTATGGTGCCGCCCGTGCGCCGTAAATCCGCAAAGCTATCTGAAGAAAATTCAGTGTTGATGGGACGAATAGTCGACAGCTACACCAACATTCAATCGGTAAAGCTCTTCGCCCATCATTCACTGGAAGCAGACTTTGCCGGCGATGGCATATTACGACAGACGCGTGCTTTTAGAGTTTTAATGCGCGCCATCTTGGGTATGACGGTTACGCTTACCGTATTGAATACACTGCTGATTGCAGGAACAGCTGCTGTATCCATCGGCCTTTGGATGGCGGAGCTGATTACTGTGGGTGAGATAGCGGTAGCTAACGGCTTAGTGATTCGTTTGAATCAAATGTCCACCTGGGTGCTTAGAACGATTACCTCCTTATTTGAAAATATCGGGACAGTGCAGAATGGCATTGAGACTATTTCGCAGCCACTACTGATTAAAGACAAGGCAGATGCAAAACCGTTAAACGTTAAGGAGGGTCAAATTCGTTTCGATGCTGTCGGTTTTCAATATGACGCAGAAGGTCAGGGTGGAAGGGTCGTTCACGATTTAAGTTTCGACATTAGGCCTGGTGAAAAAGTGGGGCTGGTTGGAAAATCTGGTGCGGGCAAATCAACTCTGATTGATCTGTTGATTCGTTTCCACGATGTTGATACCGGCTCAATTACTATTGACGATCAGGACATCCGAAACGTAACGCAAGACAGCCTACGTTCGAACATTGCGGTCGTCAGTCAGGACACTTCCTTGTTACATCGATCTATCCGCGACAACATTCGCTACGGACAGCCTGAAGCGACTGATGAGCACATACTAAAAGCTGCACAGCTTGCGGAAGCCATGTCGTTTATACCTGAGCTGACGGATCCGCAAGGTCGTCGTGGTTTGGATGCTCACGTTGGTGAGCGTGGCGTGAAACTCTCCGGAGGGCAGCGTCAGCGCATTGCAATTGCTCGAGTCATCTTAAAAAACGCTCCCATTCTCATCCTTGACGAGGCAACGTCCGCGTTGGACTCTGAAGTCGAGGCTGCGATACAACAACAGTTGTCGTTACTCATGGAAGGGAAAACGGTACTCGCAGTCGCACACCGCCTGTCTACCATTGCAGCGTTAGACAAGCTCATCGTGCTGGATCAAGGGCATATCGTAGAAGTCGGCACGCATGCGCAGCTCATCGAAAAAGGTGGTTTGTACGCACGCTTGTGGCATCGTCAATCCGGTGGTTTTCTGGGGCATGGCTAAGTGTCTTAGCCCTTAAAAATCTTAAATTTGCGGTGCGGTGCTTGAGTGAAAATTTGCTAATGGGCTTAACCCCTTGCAAATGTTGTGGTATACACAGTACGCAACAAAAAAATGTAACTGACGATGAACAGCAAAGTATTGCGCCTGAATAAGGCCGGTACGCCCATCGCCTGGTTGAGTTGGCAGGAAACTGCCACATTGCTGGTAAAAGACCAGGTCTTGTGGAGTATCGGTGATACGACCCGCACCGTTCGAGGTGGCTACAATAAATCCGGCATTCGATCTGAGCTAAATCTGCCGAGTATCATTGCTTGCGACGGTCGAGTGGATACCCATACGTTTACACCCGCGCTGAGCAACGAGCTTCTTTTTGCCCGTGATCAGCAGCTGTGTTTGTACTGTGGAGTTGAGCATCCCACTAAAGATCTCTCCAGAGATCACGTCATGCCCACGTCACGCGGCGGTCGCGATATCTGGACCAATTGCGTGACTGCGTGCAGACGGTGTAACAATCGAAAAGGGAGCCTGACACCGGAAGAGGCCAATATGCACCTGTTGGCAGTCCCTTTTGCGCCTAATCGGCATGAGTTCTTCTATTTGTCTAACCGCGATGTGCTGGCTGATCAAATGGAATTTTTAAAGGCTCGTTTTTCTGTCAACGGCAGTGCATTCGCCTAAGCGACGTCGCTTGTGGTTTAAATCCTAAGCTTGCCCAGCTGAAGGTTAAGCAGTACTCGAACGGCGTAGTCGTCTTGCGTGCTCGAATTAATCGTTTCACCGGAAATCTGAACCAGGTAGTTTCCCGATACCGCGATGGTTGTCCTATAGGGTGCACTGTTAGTAACTTCGCTGCGATAAATATGCGCCTTAATCTCAGAGCTTTTATCGCCTATCTCAGATTTCACGACCACTGATTCGTCATCGATACTGCTGGCCGATACTGACGCGTTGTCATGAAGCGTACGCGCAAATAAGGTGGCAGTTCTGGCTGTCTCTGTTTGTAGCAGAGTGACTTCCATAGGTTTGGAGTTATGACTGGCTTGGTTGTAAAGCTGCATAGATACCATGCTGTTTATCAGCCTGGTAAAACCGTCGATAGCCGCTTCACGTTGTTCAGGGTCAGAGCGCAGGTTGACGCCTTTTAAGGGCGATGTCTCCACACCTATCCAGTTGCCTTTCACCCAGGGATGATCGACATCCAGACTGGCACTTATAAGCTGCTGGTTCCTTATTTCACGTTCTTTGTCAGGGAAGGTCTCTGGTGAAAGAATCTGTATGGGGTCTTGCGGCGGGGCGCTGAGTAATTTATCAATAAGCTCTTCACCATTCTCCCGTTCTGCCAGCGCTGCGATAAAACGTTCGCCTTCAACATACGAGTATTCAAGTACATTGTGGCTAATAGCTTCTATCGGTTGAGAGTGCAGGGCAGGTTCGGCATTGCGGTTGAACATGAAGTTATCCAGAGCATCTAAGCCTTCACTGCAATTGTGTTCCTCGCAAATCTGTCGGGTGACCCATTGAGCATGGCCTTCAAAGGTTGCTGACTGAGCAAATGAGGCTCTAAAGTTCAGTGCTCGGTTTTCGTGAATTTTATATCGTTGGTCGTCGGCTGCATGCACCAGTTCATGAATAAGCAGTGTCATGAGCGCTGACGTTCGTATGGATGCATCTGCGGGAAGGGAGTTCTCGAAGCTACTGAGCATATCCCGACTCACCATGACGGAATTCGTTTTTGACGTAAACAAGGCTGCATAGGTACCCACCTGCGCATCCATAACTTTGCTCAAGAAGTGACTGGCAAATTCCGTGTCACCGAACTGCGCTTGAATAAGTCGATGTGACTCTCTACTGACTTCATCATTGATGGGTTTGTTGTCAACGATATTAAGCGTTACGTGTTCAAGGTTTGTCTCAAGCTTCTGTTCAACCAGCTCACGGGCTTTAACAAACATCTCGTCAATATTTTCAAACCAACTTCCTTCATAGACAAATGCTTGTTCTCGAAGTGTCTGAACAGCCGTTGGTTCGCTATTAAGCGGTGTACTTATGCGAGTGATTTGAACGGGGTTGATACTGTGTACATTTTGCGTAACAGCCTCTGAACTCACCAATTGGCATCCGCTCAAGTTGATGATCAAGAGCAGGGCCGTTGTTCGCTTGAACAAGCGATTGGCCGTCGTTGCCCGAGGCTTTTGTACTCGCCAAAAGCGAGAGGCTCCAGTAGTAGGAAACGGCGGAATCATGTAGGTAGAAGGCTTTTCTTTTCAGTGTATTCTCTACCCGAATTGCATGTATGACGTAGGTCACAGAACGCGTGCTTGGAGGCACCTGTCAGCCCAAATTACCGAAATTACTTACTGCGTGTATCCGATGAGCCGCAAGAAAGGGTTGAGGGTTACATAGAGAATAAATAGACAGAACAAGATGATGCCGCCCGTTTTAAAGGGCTGTTCCCTAATGCGCTTAGATAGACTGGGAGCGGTTCCGCTTTCTACCGCATCGAGGTAGTCACTGCGCCGTTCCGCTTGGCGATTTATCTGGTAGTTGTTTATGAGGTCACGTGCCTTAGGCGAATCTTCGTCATTTCTGACCCAGATAGCGGGCATCGCAATGCCCCAATTGCCCGCAGATGTCTCGTACCAGTCCAGTTCGCTTTCATCCATAAGCGTGCGAATGTCGTCAGCCTCGTCTTCAGGTACGTTTCGTAGTCGAAATACTAAGGTAGGCATGAATAAATGCGACTCGTATTGTTAGCTGAAAGTTAAGACCGTTTTGCGGTCTACTAAGTCTTGATAGTCATCGAGCATAGAGTCGATAGATTCTAGTTTGCCGCGTTTTCTTGCGCCGTTACAAAATATACGCAACTTCTCTAAAAACATATCGTTTGTTAATGCTCGTTGTTCTTCGCTTAAGCCATGGCCCCGTAGTAATTTTGCTAAGGCTTTTAATCGAAAAGTATCCATAGCGGGGTAGCGCTGAGACAGTTGATCTGCATGTCCGCCGGTTTTTTCCAGTAAGGCCTGGTCGACATACAACACTTCTTCTCTTGCAGCGATTCTCAACCAAAGGTCATAGTCTTCACAGGCTGGTAGGGTTTCGTCGAATAGACCGACATCGTCTAACAGAGAATGATGTAGCAGGGTGGCTGAGGGTGAAATTGCACACAAGGGCAGGCAATGAGCAAATACATCCCCACCGTATTTACGATGCTTAAATTTTGGATTAACGCGTTTGCCGTTTCTTATCCAGTGTTCGTCGCAATGGCAAAGTCGGTGTTGCGGTGATTGGTTTATCGCGCTGACTTGCACCTCTAGTTTTTCCGGATACCAGCGATCATCGGAATCCAACAACCCTATCCATTCTCCGCTGGCTAGCTCAATGGCGCGATTTCTCGCGTGCGAAACGCCCTGGTTGTGTTGTGTTATTAGCGTAATGCGGTCCTGACTTTCACACCACTCGCGTGTTCCATCAGTAGAACCGTCATCAACCACAATCAGTTCGTGCACCGGATAACGTTGCGACAATACCGACCCTACCGCTATGCGCAGCGATGGCAGTCGGTTGTGCGTGGGTATGATGGCCGAAACTGTCGGCATCCGCTTGGGCATTGGAAAGATGGTTGCAGCAGTTCGGGACAGGTGAATGCTACCGACTTCGCCTGAAAAAAGCCCGACCCGTTGTCGTCAGGGTGGCTACTGAGGAACTTCGTCCGCCAGAATAGCAATGAGATCGCCTGTTTTAACAGGACCTGCGTGCCTAATTGCCAGCAACACACTGTTTTTGGGCGCGGTTATTACGTGTGGCTGCGATCCTGCGTCTTGCAAATTGACCACAGAGGCCAACGGGTCTCCTCGGTAAACGTTGGCGCCTAGGCGACCATGAAACTCAAGCATGCCCGAGGTTGTGGCCTGCACGTAGAATGAGCTGTCTCTAACTTCAAGTATGCGGGAAGAGCGCAGCTGAATCTCGTCATGTAAAACGCCTTGTTGTCTAAGCACGTTGTTGCAGCCTACGTAGGCGATTGAGAGCGTCTCGGCACTGCATCCGCCCCCGCCGCCTAGTTCGCTCTGGATGTAGGGTATTCCTAAATCGTTGACGCTTGCCTGCAGGCAACTACCCGGTGTGCTCGAGGGTAATCGAACGCAGTTCGGTGCGCCAAATGCGAACATGGCCTCTTCACTGTTGTTCTGTCTGATCTGTTCGTGAGTGTGAGTACTGGAGCTTTTAACCCGAGATCCGTCCGCTGAGCGGATGGCTGCGAGTGGGGCGAAATTCAAGGTTGAGCCGCCTGAGCGCAAATCGACAACAAGATTTGCGGGGCGAATGAGTCTTTCGAATATCTCGAAAGCAACGCGCTCACTGATCGTCCCGTTTGGTTTTCCGGGAAAACATAAATCCATATCCCGCTGATCGTGCGGCGAGTTACGAGATGCGGACTCCAGAGCGATAAGATTGACACTCGGAATCAAAATAACGCAACCCGACACGGTGTCGGCGCTCAATTCCCGGGACATTTTTTGTAAGGTAAGCGGACCTTCAAACTCGTCCCCGTGGACACCTGCCAGCAATGTAACCGTCGGGCCGCTCGTTTTTCCTCGGACAACACAGACAGGTAATCTGATGTGCCCGTCTTTCAAAGGTGATTCACTGACTGGTACGACTAAATGCCCGAATTGTTTCCCTGTTTGACTAATATCGATGGTCAGCGTTGTACCCGGCAGGCCCAGTAGACGGGCATCTGCGGCCTCATCAGGCACAGGTTCGCCTAGATCGAGATCTACTGCTTGTGTCTGCGAAGGAGCTTGAGTCATGAGGAAGCCGAGAGTACTTTTGACGAGATTATCGAGCAATAAAACGTATCGAAACGTGAATGATGCAAAAGGCATGCAATCCTTTTTTCAAGACTTGATACCCTAGCGCCATGAGCAACTCTCAATTACTAATAAGCGGTATCTTGCTGTTAACCCTGCTGGCGTTTGTTTGGGGGCGATGGCGGTACGACCTTGTTGCGATGTTTGCCCTGATGAGCACCGTGGTTGCGGGCCTTGTCGAGCCGGGCGAGGCGTTTGAAGGCTTTGGCCATCCGGCGGTCATAACCGTCGCAGCTGTACTCATCATTAGTTCTGCATTGCGAAACGCCGGGGTGGTTGATGAGGTGGCTAGTCGAATCAGTCACCTAACTGAAACTCCGATACTGCATATTGCCGCGCTGACGGCCGTTGTAACGGTGGCCTCGGCCTTTATGAATAACGTAGGTGCATTGGCATTGTTGTTACCTATTGCTTTGTCTACTGCACACGAGCGCAAGCGTTCACCCGGGCTCATCCTAATGCCATTGGCATTCGGCAGTTTGTTAGGCGGCATGATGACCCTGATCGGCACACCACCCAACATCATTGTTGCCAGTATTCGTGCTCAGGAGTCCGGTGAGCCTTTCGGTATGTTCGACTTCGCCCCGGTCGGATTGCCCATCGCCATTATCGGTTTTGCATTCATTACCCTCGTTGGCTGGCGATTGATTCCCAGAGCCCGGCTCGAATATCAGGACGATGCGTCAAAGCTTTCTGCAGGCGTGTATCTAACCGAAGCGCAAGTGCCTGCTGAGTGCCCTCTGGTGGGGTCGAGTCTGGGTGAAATTGATGGGCTGGATGAAGGGACTGTGGAAGTTATCGGTGTGGCCGGTAAGCGCAGATTCGCGCGTTCGGTTCGTGCTAACTATAAAATTGCTGAAGCGGATGTGCTTATCGTTCGTGCCAATCCGGACGATTTAAAATCTTTCCTCGATAAGCACGGGCTTGAATTGCTGAGTACCGCCTCTCCGACGTTTGTGCAGCCATCTGCCGACAACGAAGTTATGGCTGAAGGGGTCGTACGTAATGATTCGCCCTTAATCGGTCGAGGCGTTGAATTCATTCGACGTCAGACCGGTCGAACAATGGCGCTAGTGGGTTTGGCCAGACACGGCCGACCAGTCACCGAGCGGTTGCGTCAGCAGGTCTTTCGTGCCGGTGATGTATTGTTACTTCACGCAGACACGGAATTGGTCGATCGGCAATTCGGTTCTTTAGGTTTGTGGCCGTTAATGCGTCGCGCTATCAACCTCAACCGAACCCGTAAAATTGCATTGGCAAGCGGCATATTCGCTGTAGCAATCGGTTTGGGAATCGCGGGAGTGGTGAGCTTACCCGTGGCCTTTGTCTGCGCGGTGGGCGCCTATGTTTTCACCGGTATTCTATCGACGCGCGAAATATACGACGATATCGACTGGCCGGTCATCGTATTGCTGGCTGCCATGATCCCGGTAGGTAATGCACTGACAACGTCGGGTACCACTCAACTGGTTGCAGATAACCTCATAAGAGTGACGGAAGGATTGTCTATACCTATCATCATTACCTTGCTGTTGGTTGTGACCATGCTCTTGAGCGATGTGATCAACAATGCGGCGACAGCTCTGGTGATGGCTCCACTGGGTATTGCTATGGCAAACGCGCTGGAGGTCAGTGCTGATCCATTTCTTATGGCGGTTGCGGTCGGAGCATCCTGCGCATTCCTAACGCCTATCGGACATCAGTGCAACACATTGGTTATGGGGCCGGGCGGTTATAAATTCAGCGACTACTGGCGAATGGGTCTTCCACTGGAAATACTGATTACGGCCGTTAGTGTGCCAACCATATTGTGGATGTGGCCCTTAAACGGTTAGGCCTTCAGTTAAAGATTTAATCACTGTTTGCTGAAGGCCTACGTAGTGCTTTAGATGGGGGCGCGGAATGCTTCGTTTTCCCGATCTTTAACGATAGTCTTTAAGTAGATTTCAACACGACGGTTACGGCTTCGACCCGAGCTTGTGGCGTTGGTATCCAAAGGTTGATTTTCACCGCGACCCGAGAACCTCATACGTGTACGAGTGACGCCGTTTCGGCTTAAATAGCGTGTCACTGAAGTTGCTCTTTTTTCGGATAGCTGCTGGTTATAGCTTTGCGTGCCCGTGCTATCGGTATGTCCGATGACATGTACTGCGGTCTGATCGTATTCGCCTATGATCTCTGCCATCGTATCCAGGCTTGTTCGGAAATTATCCTTAATCGCATCGCTGTTAATATCGAAGGATGCTTCACTTCGGACATCCAGTCTCAGTGTTTCAGCATCAATTCTAGTGATAGCTACCTGATTGTTGCGACGCTCAGCTGCCAGTTGTGCTTCAAGCTTGCGTTGTTGCTTATCCATGTAATTGCCAACGGCGGCACCTGTTAGTGCGCCTACGAATGCGCCGACATATTTGCCGTTCTTACTACTTGACTGGTTGCCTGCGACTCCGCCAATGACCGCACCGATCGCAGCACCTGCTTTGGCCCGTCGATTAGGGTCATCGGTTGCACAACCCGTGAGAATAGTGGCAGACAAAAGGGCAGACGTTAGGACCAGACGCAGTGATTTCATGGCTATTTGTCTCTGTTATTATTCTTGTTATGGACAACGGGTCTAAGCGTATTAGGCGCGGGTTCGTCGAAACGAACTAATGTGCGCCGTGCTAATAAGGGTGTCGGCCCAGTTGTATTTTTTTAGAGTTAGAAAGCATCACCAGGCTCACGAAATAAGACATTTCGCGCAAGATTTTTAAAATCTTGATCGGGTTAACAACGTTAATGTGATGCAGTTTTTGCTCAGTACTCCTCACGACAAGGAATAGAAGGATGGATCAGATTCAGTGGGATGATTTTGCCAAGGTGCAACTGTGTGCCGGCACTATTATCGATGTTCAGGAATTTCCAGAGGCGAGAAATCCGGCTTGGAAACTAACGATCGATTTCGGAAGTGAAATAGGCACGCGCCGTTCGAGCGCGCAGATCACACAGCTTTACACCCAGGAAGACCTCATGGGTATGCAGGTCATGGCCGTAGTGAATTTTCCGAAAAAACAAATTGGCCCGTTTATGTCTGAATGTTTGGTTACGGGTATGCCAAGAGAAGACGGCGCTATTGTCCTTATGACACCAACAGAGCCGGTGCCTAATGGCACACAGCTCTGCTAGAGGTTTAGCACGTCTTGAGAACTACGATGCAACTACTCTGCGTCGTTCTCGGCAAGTATTGACGCATCACAGATGTATTCATGTGATGTTTGAGCGCTGACGCTGTTTTCTGCAGATGCGGTGATTACCTGATTACCAAAACAATTTTGCGCGGCTGCAGATTGCAGGGTAGTTTGAATCTCTAAAGCACCGCTATCGCTAACCGAGCTGATAAACGCAGTATTTACAGGTATATCAGCCGACACATGGGACGCTAAGTCCTTAACAGTGGCTACCAGCTCCCAGGAAGAGCCGTCGTCGACAATGACCTGAGTCAAATCACCGCTTGAGAGAAAGAACTGCAGTGCGAGTGTGCCGGGTTGCTTGTCAAATAAGGTGCTGGCCACCGCTTTGACAGAATTTACTTTGAAACCGGGATTAGCACTTTTACCTTGTTCGATCATGGCGCGAAGCTGGGTATCGAGAATTTGCCGGTTGGACGGGGACAGTTGGTCGATGCCGTCTAAATCAGGCCATTGTTCGCAATTAAACTTCCATTGGTTTTCGTATTTGTCCTTAAGCGCATAAATCTTGGCAGAACAAAACAGGGTGTCGTTCTCTGCATACCAAAGAACCCGGCGCTCGCCGGTATTCTCGTAATTTACCGTGACCTCGCAAAGTCGTTCGGCACCGGGTATTTCCGCCCGCAAATAACGGACATCACCTGGCGCCTCGCAATAGAATTCCAGGGCCGATACGTCGTTGGAAAACCATAAAGGGGCCATCATGGCGCCGAGTACAAACGTTCGGCATAGATGACTGAGTCCGCCTCTGGCGGATTTTCTAACAGTGTCCGAAAGCATGAAGAATGTTTTAACTGATTAATCGTGTTACTACTTATAGAACAATTGCCAGAGGCAGTTTGATTAGTGTGGTAACAACACTATTTTTGGCGATGGTGTGCGCGCATGGTGAATGTCCTCAAACGCATTGGCGCCATCGCCCAAGGGGCGTGTTTCTACCCATGCCAGGTCTCCCAGACCCCCGTCGGCGAGTAAGTCTAGCGAGGCTTGCAAATCAGTCTGGTTGTAGGTGTAGTTACCAATAAAGGTGATTTCCTGCAGAGTTATTCTGCGGGTGTCCAAACCCTCGTTGTTATCTTGCAGCCCGATATGCGAAATAATTCCGCCGGTTCTCACGAGTCGGCTGGAGGCTGCTCTGGTCGCGCCGCTGCCTACGGCATCGATAACCAGCTCAAAGTGATTGTCGGGTGGAACATCGTCGGAGAGAGGGTCATAGACAGTGGCATTGCACATATTTTTCAGACTCTCACGTCTAAAACTACTGGTTTCTGCGACTGCTATTTCCCGCACACCTTTGCCTTGCAGAATGAGCGCTGCCAGAGCGCCGATAGCGCCGCCGCCAATGACGAGAGTTCGACATTCCGATATCGGACGGCTGAGGACTCGCTCGGCCAAATGAACAGCGTGTAGTGAGACCGCTGTAGGTTCCATCAGGCTTGCATGAATGGCTGTCAGCGAGTCGGGAATGCTGAACAGGTTGATCGTAGGGACAGCGACGTATTGTGCATAGCCACCCGCGCGTCCTAGACCCACAAGATCACGATGGGCGCAAAGGTTAGGAGCAGCTGCTCTGCAATCCCTGCACACCCCGCAACTGATGAGTGGATTGATCGCCACTCTTTCACCCTCTCGAGAACCGCCCATGACGGTACCGGCTAATTCGTGGCCAAGAATCATCGGGGGGACGCGTCTGGCATCGTGCCCGTGCCAGGCATGCATGTCGGAGCCGCATATTCCAGAAGCTTCAATTTTAACTAGGGAGTCGCCCGGGCTAAGTTCCGGTTCCGGTTCATCTCTAAAGTCGAGGCTTTGAGTACCGGTATAAACGAGCGCTTTCACAATATTTTGTACCCGAACAATAAAGATCTAAGGGTACCTGCTTGCCATTAAGGGTTAAAGCGTCCGAGAGGTAAATTCTGAATTAAATCTGGAAAGTAATAGTCTGTATTAACAACGAAACAGGCTGACGCATGGAATTCACTCCAGCGCCAGCCTCCGCTCGCACAACAAAATACGAGCCCGGTGATACCCCGTGACGCAAACCTAGGGCTTAGGACAAAATACCGAGGTCGCGAGTTGAGAAATTACTCAGATTAGGCAGGACAACATCCAACTCGTTTTCATCTAAGCCGAGCCAACGAAGCAGGCTGGCAGCATACTGAGTTGCAGATGTGGTGGGTAGAATTCTGCCTCGATTAACAGAGTCAGGGCCGTGAGCGTCAAGGCTGGGTAAGGTTCCATAAATTTCTCCACCGTTGACTGCGCCACCCATAGCCATTAAGTGATTGCCCCACCCATGGTCGGTGCCGTCGCCGTTTGACAGAAGTGATCGACCGAAATCTGAGGCGGTGAACGTCGTGACGCTGTCATTTTTGCCTAATTCATCCATCTTGCCTTGGAAAAATGACAAGGCTTCCGAGAGCTCTTGAAATAATTCAGGTAGCTCGAGACTTTGGTTGTCATGAACATCAAAGCCGCCCATACGCACGTAGTAAATCTGTCTGCGTAATCCTAGTTGCTCTTGAGCTGCGATTAACTGAGCGACCATGTTCAGAGTGCTGGCAAGATCATTGTCTTGCGGTACATCTGTGAAGAGACCTGCATTGCTGTCCAATACCTGTCCCAGTTCGGAGGTGACTGATATCGCGCGTTTTTGTAAATCGGCGTACGCTTTGGAGAAGACGTGACGTCTGGGTAAATCGAGGACACGCTCGAAGGCTTCACGCCGCGGTTGTTGCCAACCATCATCCGCGTCCATTCCCTGGTAGGACCGAACTCCCGATTCAGTTAGAGAAAATGGTCGTTGCCCATGGCCCGATTGCCAGAAGTTTGAGCCGGCTAGTGAGATCGATGTCAGATAGTCGCGTTCCTGAAAACCGGACAAATAATTGGAAGCCTTAGCTCCCCAGCCTTCTTCGGCTCTGCCGCGTCCTTGTAGTTGTTGCCATTGAATGGCTTGATCGCTATGGGAGAAAAGTTGAGACGGTAGGCTTACCGCATTGTTTTCGTATTGCTCGCGTGTTGTCGGCTCAATCAGTGTTCCGACGTTTGCAATCATAGCCAGTCGCCCTTCATCATAAAGTGGCTGAAGTGAGGCGGCATTCGGGTGTAAGCCCAAAGGCGCTGCACCACCTTGCAAACTAATTAATTGATTTAATGGAATTGCCAGACCGCCTCGAGATGCCCTGAATTCCTCATGTTCATAGGAACCTGTTGGCACCATCAAGCTGAAACCATCGCACCCGCCATCCAGGTAGACACAGACCAGTGCTTTGTAGTCACTGGTGTCGCTGAACTGAAGGTCTGCCGCTTGTGCAAGCGTAAATGCAGGGTCGGCACCTAGTGCAAGTCCTGCACCGGCTAGGGTTTGTGATCCCAATTTTAGGAATCGACGACGGGTATAACTATTCATGCGTAAGCTCGTTATCTATTTTCAAGCTGACTCAAGTGGTCAGTTGTTATTATTATTTTGGCGTGAAAATTATTAGTGCCAAGCTTGTTATTTACTGCGTATTCGTACTTCTCGCTGTGTTAACAGCAAGTGTCTTAAAACTGTAATGCTGCCTCAGGTGATGAAGCGATTAAATATATGGCCTCTACAACGCGTTGTGATTCTGAACCTTCATAGTCGCGTGCTGACATTAAGCTCGATACTTCGTTTCTTAGCTCGCTGCTCATGCGCCCACCCAAAAGTAACAAGTTTAAGTGGTCAAGTAGTTCATCCGAATTGCTCACCATATTCATTTCATCGCTGATGTCGATGGTTAAGCGACTGGGTTCAATATCAGTTTTGTAGTTGTGCGACCAAATCGTACTGGCTAGCAATCGACTGGTAATGGTAATGATGCTTGATTCGTCCAGGATCTGAAATTCGGGCGAGTTAAGACCACGGTTGCTGATTTCCCCCGGTTGACTGAAGTCAGGGCGAAAGAAATTAAACACAGACGGTGAGTTCAATGGTGACTGTGATAGCTCTTTTTCCACCCAGCCATAGTTGAAATCATAATGAATGCTTTCAGGTTCGAAAGCACGCCATACATGGCTTAGGCGCAGCAGCGGTTCGCGTATTTTTCCAAATGTCTCTGGTGCGTCTATGTGCCCGGAACGTGCCTCTTTGTGCATGAGGATAGCTTTGACTACGCTGCCAAGAGATCCCCTTACACCATCGATATTGCTATTGAATACAGCGGTAACATCGCGCACGTATTCTGGTGATGGGTTGCTCGTAACCAACCGTTGTATCAACTGTTTGGAGATGAACGGGCCGACATTCGGATGGTTGAATACGTTATCCAACGCTGCGGCTAAGTCTTCCTCTGCCGTTTGTCCTGCAGGAGTTTCAACGCCCAGTAGAAGCGTCTTGGCATCCGTATCGTGGTAATCCTGCCACGCCGTCATCGGTGATAAATAATCTTTGTTCTGTGGCCAGCGAAAATCTTCTGCGTTGGCAAAGTGCCATCCAGTGAACACGCGAGCGAAGTTTTCGATGCTGGTTTGATTATAAGAAGGTAGAGGTACTCCGCCGTCATCGAGCTGGGCGCTGCCATCTTCGTTGAGTAGCACTTGTCCGATGCTAAATAATTGCAGCAGCTCACGAGCGTAGTTTTCATCGGGCTGAATATTTTCAGAAACCTCGGGTTTTCTATTCCCTTTCATGCTTAGGTATTCACCCATGACAGGGTTAAGGGTGATCTCTTCAAGTAACTGTCGGTAATTGCCAAAAGCATTGCGGATCAAAATGTCGTAGTAACCGCTCATGCCGAACTGTTCTGAGCTCAAGCCATCATGTGCGGAGACCACGAGGATTTCGCTCAAGGCAAACGCTACGCGTTGACGTAGCTGGTCGTCCGATTGAATGACCTGTCTCCACCATGCGTTTACGTACTCGTTCCAACGTGATGTATCTAGCTGTCGTAAGGTGTCGCTCAGCAAAGTGGGTCTCTGGAGCATTTGCTGATCAATCCAGGCGTTTGCGCCCAGCCGGCTTGCGTCGTCGATGTCTGACAGTGTCGGGCCGAAGGTTGTCTGTTCAACCAGTCGATAGGCATCTTCAGCATTCAGGGGGCCATCATCTGCAACGTTGGCAACTTCCGAAGGTGGAAGTGCTGCTGCTAGGGCGGCCGCGGTAACCGGACCTGCTGAGGCTGTCGGAATGCTATCGCCCTCAACGCTTCCACCGCCACCGCCACATGCGCTAAGTGCAGATACGAGAGCCGTCAGGAACAAAAATTTTGTGATCTTGGTCATACCCACGTTCAATCTCTATTACGTGGGCTTTAACGGCAGCGATTAAAAATTCAATGTTCGCGTATTACTGGGCTGTGATGGGGTTACTTGTTCGCGTGCGAGTCTGTGACTCAAGCGAGGTTTGTTTTTTCGATCTGTTCAAGAATCGTGTCGGCATTGTTGTAGTCAACGCGGATGCCGTAGGCTTGGTTTTGTGTGTTGATGAAAACCAGACTTGGGAAGCCTTGCACTCCTAACTGTCGTGCGAACTGAATTTCCTTTTGTAGCTCATTGTGGGTGGCCTCACTATTGATGCTTTGGCGAAACAGGTCAGCGTCGCAGCCGATCTCTTCACCCAGTGCTGTGAGTACATCCACATCTGATGGATTCTTCGCGTTGAGGTAGTACGCCTCTTGTATCGCACGAATCATCGGTATTTCGAAATCTGAATTTTGCGCTTTAGCCGCTATAACCGCCCGGCATGACGGCCATGTGGATCTTCGAGGCTGATTCTTTGTCCAGAAGTCCATATTAAATTGTGTCCCCGGGACAACTGATGCAATTTGTTGCCACGTTTGCTGCAGCATATTTTGCATGGAGACCGGCATGGGGTCATCACTATCCGGCGCTAGCCCACCCAGTATTCGCTGAACGGCAATGTCCTCAGGAAGCGATAGCTCAAGGGAGTCCATTGTGGCCTTGAATCCCCAGCACCAGCTGCACATGGGGTCGTGCACGTATACCAGTGTGTTGCTCATGAGGCTAAAACCTTAATATCAATCGGCGTTGCTGACTGAATAAGGTCTTTTGGCGAAATCTAAAGATTCCTCATCGAGTGCAACGGTTGATTCTTCCATCTCATCCATGAACATACCGCTTATATCTGCGGTCTCTTCAATGAAGTCGTCGAAGTCAGAATCGCCTGTGTTAGCGTTTTTTTTACTCTGGTGTAGGAATTCTTCAGCGGACATCTGAACCGTTGCATCAAGCACATCAACAGCTGCGATTGCGATGGTATCTGCCGTGTTCAAATCGGCATCCGCGAGGGCGGTAGTCAATGCATCTGAACTGAATGCACTATCCATATTGTCTGGAAGCGTGGCTTCTAGTGCTTCGTCCGAGTCATCATTAAAAACGCCAGCCAGAGAATCGGATGCGACGGTCGCTCCTGCCAATGCCGTATAAGTTGAGCCGCTGATAGGCGATGAATCTGCCGGGGTCGACGTAAGGCCTTTCAGGCTGGCCATTTCTTTTTCTTTTTGTTGGATAACGCGCTGCAGGCGCTCCTGCATCTCAGCATGTTGGCGATTTAGCTCTATCGCTTCCGCCCGCGCAGTTTGAATGGTTGCATCGTGCTTCTTTATGGAATCAGTCAACACCCGGTTCGTGGCTTTCAGTGTTCGAAGTTCACCGGCAATTTCCTGTAGCTGTTCTTCAAGGTTTTCCGTATCTGCCGCCGAGCTATCTTCTAGTGACTTGTAACGCTCTTCCCATGTTTTTACCGCATTACTGACGCGCTTTTTAACGGAGGATCTGCTCATCATCCAGCCAACAACCAGGCCAAGAACACTGGCTGCAACAATGCAGGCGATGAGTTCGAAGTACAGCGACAGTAGTGTCAAAATTTGATTCATGTTTGTTGTTATTTGAGTTATCGAAACGTGAATTCGATTCTTCGGTTGATCGCCCGGCCTTCCGGCGTTGCATTCGAGACTAAGGGATTTGCAGCTCCTAATCCAATGGCTCGAACGTTATAAATAGACACACCTCGCTGGATCAGATAATCGCGTACAGTGGTGGCTCTGCGCAAGCTTAAATCCATATTTCGCCGAGGGTCGCCTGTTGCATCGGTATAGCCTTCAACAATGACTTCAGTGTCTGGGTAATCGAGCAGCACGTCTGCAACTTGGTCTAGTACGTCATAGCTCGCTGCGGTGAGTGAGTTACCCTCACTATCGAACAAAATGCGCAGAGACGCTAAATTGCTCATTGCCGCCTGAACGTCTTCCTTTTGCTTGGCCTTTTGTGCCGCTTCGGCAGCGAGTCTGGCTGCTTCGTCAGCGCGGGCTTTTTCTTCAGCTTCAGCGGCCAGTCGAGCCTCTTCGTCGGCACGGGCTTTGGCAGCAGCTTCAGCAGCCAGTCG
>JAHDGK010000072.1 GCA_020627685.1 Granulosicoccus sp.
ATAGCGTTTGATGCTATCGTCTGCCGCGCCCATTTGAAGCTCGTTTGCCGCATGACTGAATTGACGATTACATTAACAGGAGAAGTGAGAGAATCCAATTTTGAGGAGTGGAAGGATGGGCTTGTCGAGCGCATTCATTCTGTGGACGCAACACTCTCAGAAGACGACGATTTCAGCTCGGCAAACGACAGTATCCGTCAGTTTCGAGACGCGGAGCTGATGCTTAAGAATGCCAAGCAAGCGGCGTTGGAGCAGGCTGCTGACATTAATCGCTTATTCGACGCGGTAGATGCGGTTGCTGAAGAAACGCGACAGGCTCGGTTGACATTGGAGCGCAGAGTACGCATTCGGCGGCAGGAATTGAAACAAAGGGCGTTGCAGGTTCATATGGACAACAATGCAGCCACACTTGATGCGCTAACACCTGCGGAGCAAGCTCTTTTTCAGGACCGCGCTAGCTTACTCAGTCTTCCTTTTGACGAGCTGGAAAGCATCATTGCAGAACGCATTGGTGTTTGGCAGGCAACGCTCTCCGAACAGGCATTAGAATCTGCCACCTACAGTGTCGATAACACATTGGCTGGCAGTGGTGGCGTGGACTCTGAGCACTCTGTACATGTGCACGAAGTATCAGGTGATGAGGCGACAAAAGCGTCTGAGGGCCAAGCTGGCTCGGTGCAAGACGATGTATCGCGTGGTTGGCGCGTAACACTAGACTTATCGGCACCACGGGCAAAGGCTGATCAGGTGTTTACACGGGTACGTGATCGCTGGAAATCTGATCGTGCGGTTAAAGACATTGATTTGATAGCCGTGGATTAAACGGGCTATTGCAGGCGACTTTCACCCGGTTGGTCTTTGTCTCTTAGATATTTCAAAAGGTCGGTTTGCTGTTGCAATAAATCGTCAGCATTAGGGTAGAGCATAAGCTGGTAATCCAGACACGCCATGGCATGTGTTGCATGACCTTTTTGCAGATTGATTGCTTTTAAGTTTTCTAGAATGCGCCTCAATAGCAGCCGACTGTCAGCAGGCTCGAAATAACGATCATCCGGTTCATGTTGGCGCCCATACAAATTTGCGATAATGGAATAGCATTCATCTTTGCTCACAAGACACCCTTTAAAAGGGTCGAGTAAGTGCTCGCCCTTATCATCGCGTACAGCAACTAAAAAATGTCCGGGAAAATTAATTCCCCATGCACTCAGCGCATGCGTATCGGACTTTAATTTCCGCACAACCGATAGGTAAACTAATGCCAGCGTTATGGGTATGCCTCGCTTACTTGTTAGAACCTGATTAAACAGGCTATTGGATAAGCTGTAGTAGTCATCAGAATTTCCAATGAAACCCTTTTCTACGGATAGAAATTCGACTAATGAGGCTGCATCGACCACTGGGAATGATCTGGCTTCGGTTGCCAAACTATCAATGGCGCCAAGCTCTGCGTGTACATCCAGACCCGGTTGAAATTCTCCGGCAATGATCATTGCGCACGTGGCAATGTCTGGTTCTTGCACGTCTGTTATGGCATTTAAGAAGAGTTTTCGCCTGTTCATTGATACTAGGGCCAATCGCTAGTTCTGTTCCGAATTCAAAGAACAGTTTACGCGCATTTAAAAGCCTTTGTCTTGAACCAGGGTTCTACGTTAAGCTGCATCCCTGTCGCCATCAACAGACGCATTGATACTTGCGATAACGTCAAGCAATTGGTCTACCGGAACGGGTTTGGAATAATAATAACCCTGAGCAACGTCGATACCCAGTTTGTTGACCTCAACAATTTGATCGACGGTTTCAATACCCTCGGCCACAGTCTCAAGATCGAAAATTTGAGCTATAGACGTTATAGTCGCCGTAACTGATTTCATCGTTTCCGAATCCTCTGACAGTGTGCTGATAAACGATCGATCTATCTTAAGTGTGTCGAGAGGCAATTTTTGTAACTGACTCAGTGAGGAATAGCCCGTTCCGAAATCGTCTAATGCGATGCGACATCCGTAGTCTTTCAATCGACTAAGACTATCAGCGACCCAATTTATGTCTGCGATGACAACGCTCTCTGTTACCTCCAGCTCAAGTAGATTTGCAGAAATCCCATGGTGTTCAATGGTGTCAATAACTTGTTGTACGAATTCTGACTGGGTAATTTGATGCACAGATACATTAACAGCCACTCTGATATTGTCTGTTTTACTACTGTTCCAAATCGCGGCCTGTTTACAGGCTTCGTTCAACACCCATTGACCAATGGCGGGCATCAAACCTGTCTCTTCGGCAATACCTATAAATTCATCTGGCGGAACCATTCCTCGCGTTGGGTGGTTCCATCGTATGAGGGCTTCTACTGAGTTTGCTTTATTGAGCTTCAGACTAAATTGTGGCTGATAGTAGAGCTCGAGATCACCGTTATCGATAGCAACTGAAAGATCTTTTTCTATCGCTATGCGATTTTCGTATCGTTCAGCTATTTCCAGATCATAGGGTTGGACCGCGTTCATGCCAGATTGCTTAGCACTGAACATCGCAAAATCAGAGGTGGTTTGTAGTTCTTTAATGGAGCGTGCATCTTGAGGATAAGTGCTGTAACCGACACTGGCGCCTATGTTCACTTCTCCATCCTCTAATTCAAATGGGCGGTTAAACAGTTCTATAAGCTCAGATGCGAATTCATTGGGTTCATCTTCATTGAAAGCTGAGTAGGCGACGGCAAATTCATCGCCACCCATTCGAGCTACGACTATACTGTCACGTGTTAGTGAGCTAAGACGTTTTGCAACTTCAGCGAGTAATATGTCACCGGCAGCATGCCCGATGTTGTCGTTAATCGTTTTGAATCCATTGAGATCCAATGTCATCAACACCAGTTTTTCATTTGATGAAACTTCTGCTCGCCCAAACAGTGTTTTCAACATCGAGTTGAAGTACCGTCTATTCGGTAATCCCGTTAACTCATCATGATTGGCTTGATGTTGAATTTTTTTAGATATTCGGAAAGTGGCAAATGCCATCCCCATACAGGCCAATACAAAAAAGAAATTGATAATTAGGCTAAGTAAGGCTCTCTGCTTTATTTTGTCAGCTTGAGAAAGCGTATTATCCAAGATAACAGATTTCAGAGATTGTACGTTCTGCTTAATAGCGTTGGAGTTTTCCAACCACTCGGCTAGACGAAGCTCTGTATCGATATCTTTCGGGTCTGAAAGTATTAGCCGCTTAATGTTTTTTCGATAAACATCAGCGTACTGAGTTTTCAAAACAGTGACGGCATCGGAATACTCATCAGAGATAGCCTTGTTACCCTCCATTTCTTCTAAAAGATTGAGCGCACCGATGGCTCGCTCATGCAGTTGGGCGGTTCTAAGTGATAAACTCCCGATGTTCTGATTATCAAGACCCATAGTTTTGTATTTCAGAAGAAATGCTTCTAACAAGGTACTTGTCTGGTTAATCGCTTCACTTAACGTCCAAAACGCATTTTTAATATCGTAAGCTGCCAACACATCGATATAATCATTTTTAGGGTAAGACTGCGTACTGATTCGAAGCTTGTTAAAAGTTTCTATAAGGTTCACATTGGCATCATATAGTTGCATACGTACACTTTCACTTCGATCTTCTGGTGCTCGTAAAATCTGACCAAAAATGACAGAACGCGTCAGGAATTGTCTTTTAAACTTGTCTTCTATATCGACAATTATGGATTCAATAGCCTCTAGGCTATAACGTTGCTGAATATTATTGGGCACTTCGGCGCGTGCCAGTAGAATTTCATCACGGGCTTGCTCAAAATGATTTTTTGTGTTTTTGGCTAAAGCACTCAAACGCTCTCGAGCATCGGTATCATCCCTAGCGCTAACTAGGAAGCGTTGAATCTCAGCTCTTTCTTCAGCTGCAGCGGTGGCTGTTTTGAATAGTATCGTTTCTGGTGTAACTGAGCGCTGTAGCTGCGTCACACCCGAGAAACGCGTATGGGCATCCGAGATATAGCGAGTGCCCAGCATGAAAACAAGCACAGTTGAAACCATGCTCACCAGAATAAGATTCTTGCTGATTTTTGATATTTCTATCATGCGCTTTATAACTACCGGAACGGTAGCGTTGTGGTAGTTTTCCTTCCACCCGAATACTCTGTAACTTAGTGGCAATCACTGAAAACACTAAAGACGTTATTTTCGTGAGCAATACGCACAACACAGTTTGCTGCTCTTATCATGGGTGAACAACAAAAAATAGTTTGACTTAGATCACAGAAAACCGGAGCAGACCGTTCATTCGACAATTGGAGTCTGAGGGGGAGGGCGCCGCGTACTAACACACGTTATTACCGACTCTGAATGGGTAACTCATCAATACGTGGGAGTCTCATAGAAGTCAAAATCCGTCTCGAACCCGGGAAATACAACCTTTTCGCCTACAACGATACCCCGGACTGTCGTTGTTCGAATCGGCACCTTTCCTTGAGAAAAATCTTCCATTAAATTGGCTATTTCGCTTTCGGAGCCGGAAAAAGGTTTAGTCATCCATAGATCAATCGAGTTACCAACAATTGCCCAGTCTCCTTCCGCTTGTTGAGTAAAGATAGATACCGCCAATTCGGTCGGTGAACTTTTAGTGGCCACTAAGTAGTCTGGCCGTTCACGACTAAAAGCAGAAGTTTGTACAATCACACATCGTGTATTTTGTTTCTGACAGTGAGATTCTATGAAGAAATAAAAATCTGCATTTCTTAACAAGCCATCAAACTGCTTATCATCAGTAGTACTGATAAGTTCTACTGAACCGCTATCGACCCAATCGTAAAACTGGGCAACACGAGCATCAATATGAACCTGATCATTAAATTCATCCCAATGAGATTCCAAACTCTCAACTTCGGCAATCGCACTGTTTAGGGCTTCTTGCTCGTCATGTCCTGCGTTCTTTAATTGTGCTAAAGCTTGTGTACCTAAAAAACCAGCGTCGAATCTAAGATATTTAAAATCAAACTTATCGATGGACGTTTGTCCCATCATTAACGACTTAACCTGGGTATTAACGGCAATGCGATGAGGGTCAAGTAAGGGAGTGATTACAGCACCTGCCGCAAAAAAACACACGATGGCCAATATGATATTGATACGCTGAACAATTTTGACGATAGAGGATGTGAATGCAGCTAGGCAATACCCCGCGGCGTAAATACTTGCTATGGCCACTACTAAAATAGAGAGAACACGGACATGCGTTAAACCATACTCGCTAATTCGAATATATAAGCCGTAGATAGCAAAGCCTGCCAGCACTGGCAATACCAGCGCCTGGATACGAACAATGCTTAAGGAGATTGTGCTCAAAGTTTCAGCTGAATCTCGAATAGCTCCATTGCACAATACGATAGCTAATCCAATTGACGTAATTAACAACAGTGTGACGCTAAAGCCGGTTTCTAAACTATCTAAGCCTTTAAAAAATGCTGAGCCGATGAACAGCGCGGTGATAATGGCGAAAATTGGTAGCAAAGCATTCAGCAACGCTAACAAAACATGTCGTGTTGAGTGAATAATGCTGACATGTGATCGCGAAATGCCAATTGCCAAACCGAATGCAGCGCAGTGTATGGGTAACAATACAGCGGATTGAAAGATGAGATCTTCTAGCGAAATACCAAGCGCTAAGAACAGTCCAATGCTGAGCAATAAAATCAGCGTCACTAGACCTGAAAACAAAAATGCAATCAATAAACAAATAAATAGTTCCCAGGAGTACTCAAAGAGCGATGCGTAGCTAAACACCGGTGATTCTTTTTTCAACGCTGAACGGAAAAAAGGAATTGCAATGACGCCCATGACAAGACTACACAACGATGTCGTGAGTACCGTATAGAAGTTAATGCTGAGGGCTGTGAAACTGCCGGAGTATCGGGCTGCAGTCCACGCAGTTAAAGAGGCTAAAAGCACAGCGATAGCACACGAAAATACTAGTGCGACACCGCGTTTGCTAGTGGTAGTTGTTAAATGATTTGCGACAGGTGCAACAACCACAAAAATTAAGATCACCAAAAAAACAAAGCTAATACTTTCAGCATCAAGAGCATCGCCCAAGAAGTGCAATGCGAATCCCTGTAGAAAGCCTGGAAGAGCAAATACGAGTATGAGTTGTAAGGGAGACATTTTCAGTAAATAGGTCAATTGGATGTTATTGCGTCGCGACCCAAACCATGCAATACCAGCGCGACACAAATTAGAAAGCTGCACTTTAATTAAGGATGATGAGTTATGAGCATAGCTTTTTGTTGAGGAATTAATGTAACGAACAGTAGCGGGCGATCTTATGAATCTGCTGGAGATCGTAAAAATGAAATGTATTTTGGTAGGCGTCTGTTTTAACGCACTCAGAAACTATGATTGGACTAACGAGTGTGTGTGCCAATTGTGACAATGTAGTGCTCAGATTATGATCAATTAAGGCTGTGGGCGCCCTCCACCCTAAATACCCTTATCTGCGCATAATGTATATTATGTTAAATTAGATTAATACAGCCAAAAAGCTCTCAAACCCTGTCGTACCGCCGTCTTGACTGGTTGTTGCTACTCAATTCAGTTGGCCTAGTATTTTACTGTTCAAGCCAATTCGATAATTCATTTTCAGCCATTTCCAAAGTCTCTTTATTAATTATTTGCGCTGTAATGGCTCTTGATACGGCTCTGACCCGTTTGTTTATCGGTAATATTTTCCCTTCTCTGAATGTTCCAACATCAAGTTTGTCATATAGGCACAACAGTCGGTTTTGAACAGTACGAAGCGATATGTTTCTCCGTTCAGCGATTATTTTATCCGGTAAGCCCAGCGCTAAATCTATAAGAATTTCAAATTCGCCATCGGTCAGAGCTGCATTGGAGCGATTTTGACGATGCTGAATTTGATGAACTTCGGGGTCTACCACAATTTGCGCCTCTACCAAGACCGCTCGCAGTGAGAGACGCATACGCGCCGCACTCGCCGTTTTTAACACATAGCCATAAGCAGCTTGTTCAGGAACTATCTGTGCAACACCCCTAAGGTAGGCTTCATCCGAATAATTTGACCAAAATAGTATTTTGGTAGCTGGTCGCTCTGCCCAAATTGCGCGTGCGGCTTCGATACCATTTCGATCCTTCATGCGCAAATCCATTACGATGCATGAAACGTTCTTCTCACGTGCAATTTGCTCTCCTTGAATACCGTTTTCAGCAACAAAAACATTCTCAGCCTCAGGTACTGCTGAAACTAAAATTTCCTTTAGGAAGTTCACATGCATCGAATCGTCCTCTACGATGAGTATATTCATTCGGTGCTTGTATCCAATTTTTTGCTATTGCCGGGTAATCTAATGCTTACACAGGTTCCGCTGTCATCTCTTATGTCGAATTCAGCACCAATGAGTCTTGCTCTAGTCCTCATATGCATAATGCCGCCCCTTGCTTTGGATTTTACATTAGATGCCATTGTGCTACCGTCATCTCGAATGGTAATAGTCATTCCTTCCTGAGGTTCAGAAGCAATCTTAACTTCTATACGTGTTGCATTTGCATGTTCAACAGCGTTGTTAATGGCTTCTTGCGTAATTCTAAACAGAGATATTTGCACGCTATTTGATAATCCCTCGATAGCACCGTCAGTCATTTCAATAACTTCATATTTAGTTTCTGGAGAGCTAATCAGTGCTCGCTCTATATGTGAAGTTACTGCGTGTTGAAACCCAAATAACTCAAGAATAGACGGTATAGACGTGTCGATAATATCTCGTAATCCTTGAATGCATTCTTGTACACGAGCTTGTAACTGTTTTGTATCCACTGCTTTGAATTCACCAGTTAGATCTCGAGCGATGCGAGTAAGATCTGCCAACGTTTGATCATGTAAATCCATCCCTATTCGTTGCCGTTCTCTCTCAAGTGCCTCTGTCAACCCGAGCGCACCCTTTCTCAACCCCTCCTCCCGTGCCTGAATATCGTTCCTTATAAGTGCCTCACGACGTGCAGCTTCGGTAGCTCTTAGAGCGTAAAAATATGGCGCGAGAATGTCTGCGAGGTTACGAACTTGTGAAACATTCTCCTCGGTATACAAGTCTTCTGATTGTGACGAACAATTTAATGAGCCAATCGTATTACCCAATACTTTCATTGCTACATTGATTCTGCTTTTCAATTGATGTTGGAATATGGGTTCGCTGAGCGAACCTTCGAATACATATCTGGGATCCTTCATCGCATTGCCAGTCACCATGCTATCGTACTTGCCTGTTAACACGTCCCTCACTGGTGACTGTGCTACAACGGCACGGGAAGAACTCCAACGAGTCTGCATACCCACCTCATAAGAGGTATTCCAAGTATTGTCCTCATCGATAAGGCAGACGTCCAAGTGGTCCAACGGCAAAATTCTGTCAATTTCCGTTTTTACCGACCGCAACGCTGAGCGAATATCAAGCTTTCCTGCCAAATGGTTCGAAATTTTTAGGTAGTAAGCCAAATTGTCCATTGGATCTGTGTCTTTACTCATCTTGACAACCCTTAATCTATAGCGCTTTTTAGCCTAAGTCATGTGGGTATAAGCAACCAGAGTGCGGGTTCCCGCACTATTGCTACGGAACCTACTCTTTACCCGTTTTTGGCTTTAGTCAATAGTATCCGACAGTTCATCAGAGTAGCGATGAACCATCTAAGGTATTCGGTCCCATGTGGACATCTTTATAAAACGATAAATTATCGCCTTTTAGGAGGATTTATGAAATTCCAATCAATGATGTTGGGTGCTTTGACCAGCGTTGCATTATTTACCCCTCAAATGGGTATTGCTGATACGTCTGACAAGACTATTGCGCTCTCAAACAATTACGCTGGTAACTCCTGGCGCCAAGCTATGCTCGATGGCTGGGAAAGCAACGCGGAACAAGCAGTAACAGCTGGAATAATTAAGGCGGCAGATGCTTTTACAACCTCTGAAAATCAAGCCACTGAGCAAGCGGCACAGATTCAAAATTTAATACTACAAGGCTACGATGCCATAGTGGTCAACGCCGCATCTCCGACTGCCATTAATGGCGCTGTGAAGACTGCATGTGATGCTGGAATAAAGGTCATTTCTTTCGACGGTATTGTTACTGAGCCGTGTGCATGGCGCATCGCTGTCGATTTCAAACAGATGGGGAGAAATCAAATTAAATACTTAGCTGAACGCTATCCCGATGGTGGGAATCTGTTGGAGGTTCGGGGCTTGGCCGGCGTTTTTGTCGATGATGAGATTCACGCCGGAATCGAAGAAGCGGTAAAGGGCACCAATTTTAAAATCGTTGGTTCAGTCCATGGTGACTGGGCACAAGATGTTGCTCAAAAAGTGGTTGCTGGTGTGCTACCCAGCCTTCCGGAAATTACCGCCGTTGTAACACAGGGCGGAGATGGCTATGGAGCAGCTCAGGCGATAGCTGCTACAGATCGCAATATGCCGACAATCATCATGGGAAATCGGCAGGATGAACTCAAGTGGTGGTCTGAGCAGAAAGCCGAGAATGGCTACGAAACTATATCCGCTTCTATCGCACCGGGTGTTAGCACGTTGGCTTTCTGGGTAGCACAACAGGTACTAGATGGGCAGGATGTACCAAAAGATCTAGTTGTACCGTTTCTTGAAATCAACTCAGATACTTTGGACGCTTTTCTGGCGGAAACGCCAGAAGGGTCTGTAGCTAATGTGGTGTACACGCTCGAAGATGCGAAAAAGGCAATCGCGTCTGCACAGGGCGGCTAGCATCTAGTTCATAAGTCTGCATGGACTGGCCATATTATATGGTCGGTTCATTTAATTTGCTTACGACAAAGTGGTTTGACACTTACTAATTATTCTTCCCGATTTTAAATTATGCGTTATCTTGAAGTTCCAAAAATATGAACGACATAGATCTTGACTCGAATGAATATCAAAGCGCAATCGTTGCGCTGTCCAATGTCAGTAAGCATTTCGGTGCACTGAAAGCACTAAATCATATCTCAATTCGTATTGAGCCGGGTGAATGTATCGGTTTAGTTGGACACAATGGTGCTGGTAAATCAACTCTGGTAAAAATAATTAACGGGCGACTAAAGCCGACTGACGGTAGTGCTCGCTACCAAGGACTCATAGAAAAAATCAGTAGAAAAACAAACGCGGAAATTGCTAGAAAGCTAGGCATCAGAAGCGTGTTTCAAGAGCTCTCCTTGTGCGCGAATCTCACCGTTTTAGAAAACTTACGTATCCCCTACAAAGAAATGAGCGGTCGCGGTTGGCGAAAGGCTGCAAAAACAAGAGTGCTGAACTCTTTGAATTCGATATTTCCGGGACACGGCATTAATCCTTTGACAACAGTGTCTAATCTAACCATTGCAGAAAGACAAATGGTTGAAATTGCCATTGCTTTTTCAGAGCGCGACATCCCACCTTCTCTTGTGATACTCGATGAACCCACCTCATCTCTCGATTCGGCAATTGCAGCTCAGCTTTTAGATCACATTAAACGATTTTGTAAGACTGGAGGAGCTGTGATTTTTATTACACATATGCTCGGAGAAATATTTGAAGTGGCGTCGCGAATCATAGTCATGAAAGACGGCACTATCACTGAGGATGATGATTTAGCTTTTTTTACGCGGCAAAGCTTAGTGGACGCTATGGGGCATGTGGTAAGCCAGCAACCAGACCAAGCGCAAAAGCAAGGTCGCGAGCTCGGTGATGTGATTCTTCGTACGCCAGATGGTCTATCGGCTCGTCAAAACGAGATTGTCGGACTGGCAGGCCTTGCAGGGCATGGTCAAGCAGAGGCTCTAGCCGCTTTCTATATTGGAAAAACATCATTTTGGAGAGCGCCAAAAAAAATTAATGTTGCATTCGTTGCCGGCGATCGTACACGTGACGGAGTTATGCCATTGTGGTCAATCATGAATAATCTGAGCTTAAAAACGTTGACCGAATTCAGTGGTCGCTTTTTAGTCGATCGCAAACGAGAAGCCGAATTAGCCCTTCAGTGGCAAAATAAGATTGGTATCAGAACCAATGACACCAATAATCCCATTCTGTCACTCTCTGGCGGCAATCAACAGAAAGTACTGTTTGCCAAAGCATTAGCTTCAAGTGCAAGTATTGTTGTGATGGATGATCCTATGCGCGGAGTAGATGTTGGTACCAAGAAGGACGTATATGAAATGATTCGTCAAGAAGCCGCCAATGGAAGAACATTCCTGTGGTACTCGACTGAAATCGATGAGGTCTGTGAATGCGACCGAGTGTTTGTTTATCGCGATGGAGTGATCTCTGCGGAGTTGATTGGTAGCGAGATCACTGAGGAGAATATTCTGAAAGCATCATTCGAGATGCAGGACAGTGCAGCATGAATAGGGAAAGTCTGAGAATTCTACTTCCTGTGGTTTCGCTAGCCGTTTTGCTTGGTGCTGTTTTTTATCTGCAGCCTCGGGCCATGAGCTACTTTGGTTTAAATCTTCTGTTTAACTTGGCTATCCCAGTCGCTTTAGCAACAGTTGCTCAAATGATGGTGATTATGGTCAATGACATCGATCTATCTATTGGCACGTTTGTTAGTTTTTGTGCCTGCGTTACAGCAACCTTTGTAAATGAAACTCCTCTGTTAGGATATTCAATCTTAGCGGTGTCTATCGTTGCTTATGCGGCACTTGGTGCTTTGATCCACTATCGAAACCTACCGGCTATCGTGGTCACACTGGGAATGTCATTTGTCTGGGGTGGTTTAGCTGTGCTGATTCTGCCATCACCTGGTGGCGCTTCACCCCAATGGTTGCAATCCTTGATGTCAGTCAAACCACCCCTACTCCCGGTTGCGATTATTGCGCCTGTAGTTATTGGCTTCCTCACACATATTCTAATAATGAGATCATCGTTTGGAGTGCTTCTGCGTGGGGTTGGAGGCAATGACCGTACGGTTTCACGAGCTGGCTGGTCAGTATTAAAACTAAAAGCCTCGGCCTATGGATTAGCCGGGCTGTTTGGTGTGTTATCCGGTATGGCTTTGATCGGGTTGACTACCTCAGCTGATGCAAACATTGCGCTACGGTATACATTACTATCTGTCGCTGGTGTCATTCTGGGAGGTGGTGAATTCACCGGAGGTCGGATCTCACCTATAGGCGCTGTTATTGGTGCATTGACGTTAACTCTCGCTGCTAGTTTTTTATCTTTTCTACGGCTTTCTCCGGATTGGCAAATTGGATCACAGGGAGCCATCTTAATACTGGTCTTAGCGGTGCGTTTAGTATTTTCGCGGAAGGAGCAAGTGGCATGAAAAACCATTCTGCTCAGAATTTCTCATCTGCGTCCAATAGGTCTACTGAGTCGATCTTAAAAAAGACAATTTCTAAACCCTGGCTATGGGCATTTATTGCGGCAAGCCTAGCGTTTGCAGCGACCATGGTTATTTCTGGCGGTCAAGGAGGAAGTTCATTATTTTATACAGCCATGACATTCGCATCTTTTGCAGCAATTGTTGGCTTGGGACAGATGCTGGTTATTACCTTGGGCCCTGGTAACGTTGACTTATCTATACCAGCAACTATGACTTTAGCCGCAACAGTGGCTTTAAAGGTTATGGCTACTGAGTCCGGCATGGTTCCCATTGGAATACTCGTTGTGCTAGTGGTTGGCGCTCTCTGTGGTTTAATGAATTTTGGGCTGATCATCCTTTTACGTATTCCACCGATCATCGCGACTCTTTCGGCATCCTTTATTTTTCAATCGTTAGCGATATGGTCGAATCGCGGCCTACGCATAAAGCCGCCCGAAATCATGGGTCAATTTGTGACCGGTGGAGTTCTTGGTATTCCAAATGTTGCCTGGATCGGAATCGGCATTGCCGCTGTTGTGTGGGTCGTGATGGAGCGCTCTATCACAGGTCGCTGGATAAGCGCTATTGGTCAGAATCTGAGGGCTGCAAAGCTTAGTGGTGTACCAGTGAATCGGGTGCGCTTTGGTGTGTATCTGACCTCCGCCATTCTTGCATCTGTTTCAGGTTTCTTGCTCGCCAATTTTTCCGGTGGCGCGGCGTTAAATATGGGTACTGAATACATGTTGATGTCTATCGCAGTTGTTGTGATTGGCGGATCATCGATTGCGGGTGGAAACTCAAATGTGCCAGGAATCTGGGGCGCCGCTTTATTCATGTTTTTACTGGTCTCCATGCTGAACTCTTACGGTCTGGGTGCTGGTGTACGTTTGATGCTCACAGGTCTCATTATTGTCGTGCTTGTCGCCCTTGCATCAAAGCCGGGGGACTTACGGTGAAAACTCAGGATAGTCAATATCAAATCATCGATGATCGGTTTCATGAATTGATCGTCGCCAACGCCTCTATCGTTCGTTTGTCGACTGGCCATTTATGGA
This sequence comes from Granulosicoccus sp., assembly GCA_020627685.1. GTDB lineage: Bacteria > Pseudomonadota > Gammaproteobacteria > Granulosicoccales > Granulosicoccaceae > Granulosicoccus. Next base: position 13,402 of record JAHDGK010000072.1, read on the forward strand.
CCGAGGGCCCCGTTTGGATTCATGATCAGAATGTGCTGCTCTTCTCTGATATCCCCAATCAGCAGATTCTGAGATGGACAACCTGTGGTAGCGTCACCGTTTTCAGGGAGCCATCTCTATTTTCCAATGGTCACACTCGCGACTTGCAAGGTCGGTTGATCAGTTGTCTGCACGGTACTCGCTCAATTGTACGAACAGAACACGATGGTTCATTAAAAACACTGTGTAAGAAATTTAATGGGTACCCGTTGAATTCGCCCAATGATGTCGTAGTGAAATCCGATGGCACTATTTGGTTCACAGATCCGACCTACGGAATACTAAGCAACTATGAAGGCTATAAAGCGGAATCTGAGCAGGATCATAATTATGTTTTCTGTTTGGAACCTGAATCAGGTTCGCTGATGGCTGTAACAAAAGGTTTTTCTCAGCCGAATGGTTTGGCTTTTTCAGTGGATGAGAAGACGTTGTATATCGCCGAATCGGGGCGAAGCCATGACAGCACTGTTTCGCCCGTAGTTAAAGTGTTTGATGTGTCTGAAGGTAATGAGTTATCGAACGAGCGTGTATTCGCGACTATTGACCCTGGAATCCCTGATGGGCTTAGAGTAGATTCTAACGACAACGTGTGGATTTCGGCTGCAGACGGTGTTCATTGCTTCGACAGAGAGGGTAAGTTAATTGGGAAAATATTCGTTCCCGAAATCGTATCCAATATTGCCTTTGGGGGGGCAAGAGGCAATCAATTATTTATAACAGCAACCAGCAGCGTTTATTCCATTTACGTAAACACAGCACCTGCAAATAAAAACCGATAAAAAATGCCTAACACTCCTCCATGTAGTAATTGACTTGAGGTCATCAACGACTAGAGAATGATTTTTTTTAAACGTTTTTTTGGAGCGCACGAATTTTTCATTTCTAAATCGGAACGCAAATCAATTACCTTCCTTATTTTTCCGGGAATTACCGGACAATGAATTTACGTTATGACTTTTAAACCTGCTTCTTGGCCGCGACAATTACGTTCATCTGAATGGTTCGGCGGTACCTCACGCGATCATATCTATCATCGCAGTTGGATGAAAAATCAGGGTCTACCTGCTGATCTTTTTGATGGCAGGCCCGTTATCGGCATTTGCAACACGTGGTCGCAACTGACTCCTTGCAATGCACACCTTCGCGACTTAGCGGAACGTGTAAAACACGGCATCTACGAGGCAGGTGGACTTCCGCTTGAGTTTCCCGTTTTCTCCACAGGTGAAAGCGCCCTTCGACCTACTGCGATGTTATATCGGAATTTAGCTGCGATGGATGTCGAAGAGGCCATGCGAGCAAACCCGCTCGACGGTGTAGTCTTACTCGCAGGTTGTGACAAAACGACACCCGCTTTGCTTATGGGGGCGGCTAGCACCAATCTACCATCGATCGTTGTTTCCGGCGGACCGATGTTAAATGGATGGTTTCGGGGTGAGCGAGTTGGTTCAGGAACAGCGTTATGGCAAATGTCTGAGGACATTAAAGCTGGGAAAATGACACAGCATGACTTTCTTAATGCCGAGCAATCCATGTCTCGAAGTCCCGGCTCGTGCAATACAATGGGAACGGCATCAACAATGGCAAGTATGGCAGAGGCGCTTGGTATGGCACTCTCTGGTAATGCGGCCATACCTGCTGTAGACAGCCGTCGTCGTGTAATGGCGCATCTTACCGGCCGTCGAATAGTCGACATGGTCAAGGACGATCTAAAACCTTCCGATGTACTAACAAGGAGTGCTTTTGAAAATGCCATGCGTGTCAACGGTGCTATTGGAGGCTCAACGAATGCTGTTATTCATTTGCTCGCACTTGCTGGACGTGTCGGCCTAGACATCACGCTCGATGACTGGGATGTACAAGGACGCGAAATACCCACCATAGTTAATCTAATGCCCTCAGGAAAGTTCTTGATGGAAGAGTTTTTTTATGCCGGTGGTTTACCCGTTGTTATCAAGGCACTTGGTGACGCTGACAAGCTACACAAAGACTCGTTAACCGTTTCAGGTGGCTCCATTTGGGATGAAGTTAAAGGTGTTGAAAATTGGAATGAAGAAGTTATTCATCCATTGACAGCACCACTCACAAAACAAGGTGGTATCGCTGTACTGAAGGGTAACTTAGCACCAAACGGTGCTGTATTAAAACCGTCTGCCGCAACCGAATCTTTGTTGCAACACAGAGGTCGCGCGGTCGTATTCGAAGATATAGATGATTACAAAGCTAAAATCGACGATGAGGCGCTTGATATTGATGAAACCTGCGTCATGGTATTAAAAAACTGTGGGCCGCGTGGATATCCGGGTATGGCAGAAGTTGGCAATATGGGACTGCCGCCGAAAGTGCTACGTAAAGGCATTACCGATATGGTCAGAATTTCGGACGCCAGAATGTCTGGTACTGCTTACGGCACGGTTGTGCTTCACACTTCACCGGAAGCTGCAGTGGGCGGCCCACTCTCGATTGTTCGTGACGGGGACATGATTGAGCTCGATGTTGAAAGTCGCAGATTACACTTGGACATATCGGAAGAAGAAATGTCGAAAAGACTAGCCAATTGGGAACCAGCGACTAAGGCACCTTCAAGCGGATACGCCAGGTTGTTTCACCTCCACATTGAAGGAGCTGACACAGGGGCAGATTTTGATTTCCTGAAAGGCTGTCGTGGCGCTGAAGTCCCGAAGGATAGCCATTAGTGATTAAAAGTCCAAACACGGAGCTTTCTCCATCTGATCATGAAACGAATTTTCAGGGCAACGTTGTGAACTTAGTACAACCAAACTGGATTGGAGTTGATTGGGGCACAACTAACGTTCGTGTTTTCGCGATGAGCTCTGATGGTAGGGTTTTGGCTGAAAACGGCTCGAATAAGGGAATGGGAAGCCTTGCACCCGGCGACTTCGAAGCTGTTCTTCTTGATTTGATACAACTGTGGTTATCAGAAGACAAAGTAATACCGGTTATTGCCTGCGGTATGGTTGGCGCGAGACAAGGATGGAAGGAGGCCGAATACAGATTAGTTCCTTGTTTGCCTGTCAGTGATCAGGGTTTGATGGTCGTTAATACAAGGGACAAACGCATATCCTTACACATTCTGCCTGGTCTTAGCCAACGTGATCCAAGTGATGTAATGCGGGGAGAAGAAACACAACTCGCAGGCTTTATGAAGATGAACCCACGTTTTCAAGGAACAGTCTGCTTGCCTGGAACACATTCCAAATGGGTTTCTATAAGTGGTCAGCTCGTTACAGGCTTCAAAACCTTCATGACGGGCGAATTATTTTCGTTACTGAGCAACCAGTCGATACTCCGACACAGCGTTAATTCAGAAGGATGGGATGTATCTGCCTTTTTAGATGCAGCACTCAAGTCAGTTGAAAATCCCGATAAAACCATGTCGGAACTCTTTAATTTACGTGCGTCTTCATTGCTACAGAATGTTGACCCTGTGACTGCCCGATCAACACTATCTGGAATGTTAATTGGTCAGGAACTCGGCATGGCAGCAGACTTTTGGAAAAAACAAACTGTTGCGCTCATCGGTGCTAACGAAATCGCATCTTTATATGCAGACACACTAGTTGAATTAGGAATTGACGTCGAAATGATCGATGCAAAAGAAGCAATACTTTCAGGGCTCAGCTGTGCAGCGAAATTATAATATGGAAATTGAAAATAACAGAGCTCTCATTGCCATACTTCGCGGAATTGAGCCGCATGAAGCCAAAGATATTGCTGAGGTACTAATCGATTGCGGCATAAATAGAATCGAGGTACCTTTAAATTCTCCCGATCCATTTAATAGTATAGAGCGAATGATTACATCATTCGGCAACGAAGCTCAGATAGGTGCGGGAACGGTGCTTACAACGAAGGATGTAAACCTGTTAGCGAAGATTGGAGGCAGTATGGTGGTATCTCCGAATTGCAACATAGAGGTGATACGAGCTACAAAAAAAGCTGGAATGTCATCGTATCCGGGGGTGCTTACACCGACTGAATGTTTCGCAGCGCTCGAATCCGGCGCGGATGGTCTGAAACTCTTTCCAGCATTCGTACTTGGAACTTCGGGCCTATCCGCTCTTAAATCGGTGCTGCCAGATACAACAGAAACATATGCGGTAGGTGGCGTTGATGCTAATGACTTTTCATTGTGGTTTGATGCAGGTATTACAGGTTTTGGAGTAGGAAGTTCACTCTATAAACCTGGTCATACGGTAGACGAAGTACGATCAAATGCGGTTAGTGTGGTTGCCGCCTATGATTCAATTCCCTTTC
>JAHDGK010000111.1 GCA_020627685.1 Granulosicoccus sp.
ACCTGACCGTAACGGCTTTCATTCATATGGCCGTTATAGTCCGTCCAGTCGATGGGAATAACGCGGTTTAAGGTATTCAGCGGTTTAGTGATATCGCTGGGTAATGGCGGCTGGGTGCGTTCTTCCTGCTCTACTAGCGTCGCACCAGCGCCCCAGTTACGCGCTTTAAGACCGCGCAGTATGGTCACCAGATTATCGTCACGAATGCGCTCCAATTCGCGAATGGTGTGCATACCTGATTGAGCATCTGACTGGTCAGCAATAGCATCTACCAAGTCATCGGTGAGTTCCGGTACATCCATTAGTTTCGTCCAAGGCCAAGACAGGCAAGGACCAAACTGCGCAATGAAGTGTTTCATACCGGCTTCGCCACCAGCAACGCGGTAGGTTTCAAACAGGCCCATTTGTGCCCAGCGCAGCCCGAAACCAAATCGTATGGCATCGTCTATTTCTTCTGTGGTTGCGACACCGTCTTTAATCAGCCAAAGTGCCTCACGCCAAACAGCTTCTAAAAATCGATCGGCTATATGCGCATCGATTTCCTGACGCACAATCAAAGGCTTCATACCAACTTCAGTGAGTAGGGTCTTTGCCATCTCTGTTGTTTGGCTATCACCCACAAGCTCAATAAGCGGAAGCAGATAAACAGGATTAAACGGATGGGCGACAAAGATTTGAGCGGGTCTTGCCGCATTCTCTTGTAGCTCTGATGGTTTGAATCCCGATGTCGACGAACCAATGAGTGCATCGGTTCTACAATGTGCCTGAACTTCAGCAAGCACCTTGTGTTTAATATCGAGACGCTCGGGCACACTTTCCTGAATCCAGTCGGCATCTTTCACAGCGTCAGCCAGTGAGCTTACGAAAGAAAGCTCGCCTTCTTTCATTATTGAATTATCGAGCAGCGCTGGCAATGAGCGCCTTGCGTTCTCTAGTACTTCACTAATCTTGCGTGCCGCTTCCGGATCGGGATCGCAAACAACGACGTTCCAACCGTTGAGTAAAAAGCGTGCAGCCCATCCGCCACCGATAACACCACCGCCTATGATTGCTGCTGTTTGGGTCATGACGCTGGCGCTCTTTTTGTCAGGTTCAATTTTTCGCGAACCGCTTCAGGCCCGAGGACTTTGGCCCCGAGGCTCTCGATAATGCCAACGGCATGTTCAACGAGCTGGGCGTTGGTAGCAAGATTGCCTTTGCCTAGCATTAAGTTGTCTTCTAAACCAACGCGCACGTTGCCACCTGCCAATACAGCGGCTGCCACATACGGCATTTGATGGCGACCTAATGAAAAGGCTGACCAGTTCCAGGTGTCAGGAACATTGTTGACCATTGCCATGAAGGTGTTGAGATCGTCCGGTGCACCCCAGGGGACACCCATGCAGAGTTGCACCAGTGCATCGGGGGCTAATACACCTTCTTTAACGAGCTGTTTAGCGAACCAAAGATGACCGGTATCGAAAGCTTCTATCTCTGGCTTTACACCGAGGTCCGTCATCATCTTGCCCATGGTGCGCAGCATGCCCGGTGTATTGGTCATGACGTAATCTGCCTCGGCAAAATTCATGGTGCCGCAATCAAGCGTACATATTTCAGGTAAGCATTCTGCGATGTGGGCAACGCGTTCTGTCGCGCCAACCATATCTGTTCCTTCACCCACCGGCAGAGGCTTCTCAACACCGCCAAACACCATATCGCCGCCCATACCTGCGGTCAGGTTAAGGACAACATCAATATCGGCATCGCGGATACGGTCTGTGACTTCACGGTAGTAGCTCAGCTGTCGAGACGGTGTGCCGGTCTCAGGATCACGTACATGACAATGGACAACTGCCGCTCCGGCCTTAGCCGCATCGATGGCTGAATTTGCAATCTGCTCAGGTGAGCGGGGCACGTGTGGCGAACGGTCCTGTGTTCCGCCCGATCCCGTTACGGCACACGTGATAAAAACCTCGCGATTCATTTCCAATGGCATTGTATTTCCCCCATAAAAGTTCTCGTATCTTGATAGAATCCACAACCGACGTTTGACATAAAACGTAGTATATTTGGCAAATAGCGCGTACTCGCCATGCAAAATACCCCAATCAGCCTCAGTATTTTGATCTTAGACGAATCAAACATGCTGACCGTGGCGTCGGTGATAGACCCGCTACGCGCGGCTAATCGGCTTTCAGCAGAACAACTGTTTGAGTGGGAAATATTCTCGCCAAAGGGTGACCCGGTTAAGCTGACCGGCAATATTGAGATGAAAAGTCAGGGAGCGTTTTCATCGGCTAAACCCGGTGACTACCTCATCGTTATCGCAAGCTTTAATCAGGAAGCTCACGCAGACCGCTCGCTCGTTCAGGAAGTTCGTCGTAAAGCATCGCGCTATAAAACGGTTTGCGCTGTAGAAGCAGGCACTTGGATATTAGCCAGGTCGGCGATTATAAAAGACCATCGTGTCACCACGCATTGGGAAGATATTGAAGCTATGCAGCAACAGTATCCCAGCCTCAACATTGTTCCTGATCGCTACGTCACTGATAAAAACGTTTGGAGTAGTGGTGGCGCATCCCCGGCGTTAGATATGATGTTGCACCTTATTGAGAAAGAGCAGGGGCGCTCGCGGGCGTTGGAAGTTGCCAGTGTGTTTATATACGATCAAATGCACGCATCAACGGACAGCCAGCCAACGGTATCGCTTGGAAAGCTTGAGTATGCAGAACCGCGTATTGGCGCAGCGGTTAGGTTGATGGAGGAGAATATCGATACACCTATA
>JAHDGK010000073.1 GCA_020627685.1 Granulosicoccus sp.
GGATTCGTTATCGGTCAGTGGGTAATGCAGTAGAAACGGATTTATTAATTTACCTATCTCATCGCATAGCGCTTGAGTTTGCGCGGTTACGATAACCAGTACGCCAATTTCATGATGTTCGGATACGCGGGTTTCGAGTTTGCCAAGCGTTGCGTTTACACCAATAAGCCTAAACTCCACAAAGAAATCATCTTCACGCAAGTTCAAGCTACTCTGAATATTCTTAGCCATAAAATCGCTTAGCCGTGACACCCAGGCTTCAGCATTGCTGACATAGTGTGCGTCGCGCAGTAGGGCCATTAACGTGCTTTGGTAGCCAACGTGTCTAGCGCCTTCTAACTTCATGGTGTAGGGGCTGGTCGGCACCCATTGAGAGCCCGTCACTCTCACGGTTCGTTCATCAACCGCCTTGTACTCAGCTTGCGTAACATCCAGGTACCCGCCCGGTTCATACAGCACAAACGGGTCTGAATTCTCATACAGCATATGTGCAGATACCGAATGCGGAGTGCACTGTGCACCGGATGCTGTAGGGAATATGGTGAAGCCTGCATCGTCTATATCAACAATAATGACGCCGCTGGTAGGGTGTGTTGAACAAAGCGCTCCGCACTCTGCAATCTTGGCTGCATGCCAGCTTGCCCCTTCATGACAACCTCTAGCTATTGGTAGCGCGCTAATAACGGCGGTGTCGGTGGTTCTACCGGCAATAACAATGTCTGCACCTGTCTCTATCGCCGCATTAATATGCTCGGCCCCGGCAAGCGCCACGATGTGCTCGCAGCTGTCTATGATCTCCACATCCAGCCCAATATCGGGGGCTAGTGCCGTAATGCGCTGCTGTCGAAAAGCTTCGGCTATAGACGTCGTTGTTTGCTCGGTATAAAGCAAAGCAACCTTTAAGGGCTTGGCTGTGGCGGATTGTTCCGCCGCTATCTCACGCGTGATGTCCAACATCCAGTCGACCATGTCATCGCTGCCACAGGTACCGGCAGACCCAATAACCAAAGGGACGTTTAATTGAGCACGTGCAGCCATCAGGTCGCGCCATTCGGCCACACAACCGGCGCGTGAATATTTCGAGGTGCTGGTGCCTAAGGAGAACGGGCCGCTGTCAGTAGAGCCACCGTCAATGCATATGATGTCTGGCTTTAACGCAACGCCTGCCGCCAGTGCCGCTCTGTCAAAACCTAAACCAAGAACACCTGAGGGCACCAGCACGCGAGTTTTCATGGGGGAATCTTTGGAAGCTTTGTGTCGGGTGGTAGCTTGAGGTGTTTGTACTGGTTGTTTATCAGCTCGGGCTTGATGTGGACAGTAGCAAAATCATCTTTTATCCATAATAACCGATGGTGCTGAAGGTGCAAGAGTGGATTAATTTGCTATTTGAAGGCGGTTATCGGACCATGCTTGCCACGCTGGAAAACTGAGAAAAACACAAACAATGGCACGTAAAAGACTGGCCATGGAAGTCGGCATGGGCACCGACCTTCAGGGACAAAACTATACGAAAGCAGCTGTTCGAGCCCTGAAAGATGCGCTATGGCATAACTCCCTGACCATCGCACCCGCTCTGGGCTATCCAAGAGAGTCAATGCAGGTGGATGTCGAAATCGGTGTCGCACAACCGGACAAAGTCGATAAGGCCGAAGTTGCCGCGGTTTTGCCCTACGGTAGCGCTCAGGTGACAGTCGTTTTGGGCGGTTTGGATATTCCAAGTGAGGACGGTACTAAAGTGACCGTCATGGCCAATGCCGCCGCTGTGGTGTACCTGGATATTGAGGAGGCTCAGTAGTCATGCCGTTAAAACGCATTATCTTAGAAATGGGCACCGGCAACGATCTGTACGGCGAGGATTACACCAAAGCCTGCAAAAGGGCGATTCAGGATGCTTTGCACCATAGCTCTCTAACGCTTTTTAGAAGCCTGGGGCTGGATCGTGACGCGATGGTTGTCGATGTGACTGTGGGCGTGCAAAAGCCCGAAGAGGTAGACGTTGAGGCGCTCGCTTCAGAAGTGCCATTTGGCACAATAAACGTCAAAGCCGTAATGGGTGGTTTGAATGTGATGGATGAGGAGGCGGGTACAACCTCTGTCATTGCCTCAGCCGCCGTGGCTGCAAAGGTAGATTTGCCTGACGGGAAGTTCGTCCTATAGGGCAATGGGTAGAAATGCCGGCCCGCCGTTAATTGGCGGGCCGGTAAAAGCGTTTAGCTTTGTTCGCTTTCTGCAATGACGTTGCAAATGGCGTCTGCCAATTCATCAATAGAACCTTCGGGCAAACCGGCAACATTGATGCGTCCATCGCCAACAATATAAATGGCGTGGTCGTTTCGAAGCGTATCAATTTGCGCCGGAGTTAAAGGCAGGCGACTGAACATACCGTTTTGTTCTGCAATGTAGTCAAAGCGATCTGAGTTAGACCGTTTGCGCATCGCATCGCTGAAGGTTTTACGCAGACCAACCATACGGACGCGCATAGACTCCAGCTCTTCTCGCCACTGTGTATTCAATGCACCGTCTGTCAGAACAATTTCCGTGGCATTGGCACCGTGATCGGGCGGCATGGAGTAATTTGAACGGATAACGGTGGTCAAAGAACCAAATGCCCGTGTGGCTTCCGCTTCGTTTCGCCCCATAACAATGGCTGCGCCAACGCGCTCGCGATACAGACCCACATTTTTTGAGCAGCTGGCGGCAACCACGAGTTCAGGCATGCGCTCGGCAAGTAGTCTAACGCCCATTGCGTCCTCTTCTAAGCCTTTGCCAAAGCCTTGGTAGGCGATATCGACAAACGGGAACAGCTCTTTCTCAAGCATGACATCGATGATCTTGTTCCAATCATCCTGACTGAGGTCAGCGCCGGTTGGGTTGTGGCAGCAACCGTGTAGAACCACGATGTCGCCACTGGCAGCAGTGCTTAGTGAACCAATAATGGCATCGATATCGGCTTTGCCGGTATTGACGTCGTAGTAAGGATAACGAGCAAGTTCGAACCCTGCAGCACCCAGTAACGGGATATGGTTTGGCCACGATGGATCGGATACCCAGATTTTGGCATCTGGGCGGCTACGTCTCATTAGATCTGCCAGTACACGCAGTGCACCGCTACCACCGACCGATTGGGCAGCCCGAATTCTCGTTTTGTCTGCATCTGCACCAAAAACCAGATCGATCATGGCTGAGCAGAAAGGGGCACTACCGGTAGGTGCTACATAAGCTTTGGTTTCCTGGGTATCAATAAGTTTTGATTCCGCGGATTTAATCGCTTTCATGACGGGGGTTTTGCCTTCCCCGTCTTTGTAAACACCTACACCCAAATCGAGTTTGTTGGTTCGGGTATCAGCCCTGAATTCCTGCATGAGTGCAAGGATGGCATCAGGTTTTGCGTCCGGTAGTGCTTCAAACATAGTTAGTTACTCAATTGCCACTTAACGGCTAGTTGGTTGAAAAATCCGCGTTCAGTTTTCAGTTTGATCCAAGTGTTCAGGTAGTTGATCCAAACCTGATCTCCTTGGGGTACGAGCATCGCGATAGGAGTGCGTGCACGGCCTTCTTTGACAGGTACCACCATCATTTGAGGGTACTTGGCAACCAGTTTGAATGCTTCCACGTTAGAGGTGATGTGAGCATCCGCTCGACCCGCCAGCACTTCTTGGAAATCACGTGCAGGCGCTTCGATGATCTTGTGTTTTGCATTCGGGAAGAAGTTTTTGACTTGCTGTTCCTGAGTGGTACCCAGTGTGGCAGCAACAGTCACGTCTTCCTTGTTCATGTCTTCCCAGTCTGTAAAACGGTCTGCGTTTGTAGCCAGGGTTAAAGGAACTGTGTTGAGCGCGAAGTAGCTGTCTGTGTAGCCAGCCGCTTTTGCACGTCCCGGGCTGATAGAGGCGCTGCCCGTCATATGGTATTTGCCGGCTGTGACACCGCTGACCAGAGTTTTCCAGTCAGTTGGAACGAGTTCCAGCTCAACTTCGAGGTCTTTAGCAAGCTCAGTAACTACGTCAATGTCGTAGCCTTTGTACTTGTTTGTGGCCGGGTTTTTCATCGTCATTGGGTCCCAGTCGCCGGTTGTACCGACTTTGAGAGTGCCCGTTTCGAGGATTTCTGCCAGCACACCGTCAGCAGCTGAGGCTGGCGCTGTGAAAGAAAGTGCAACCACAACAGGTGCGATTGACTTCCGAATCGTTTTACCGATGGTGCTTGTCGTGAACTTAAGCATGGTGATGTTCCGCTTTCGAGTTGGTGAGTTAAGTATAACCACTGTAGGATCGAACGGGCTATTAACGTGTGGGGTACACTGTATCTGAGCCCGCATTCTAGCTAATCATGTCTCAATCAGATGTCTCAGCTCCAGTGATAGAACTGAAAAACCTGTCAAAGTTCTACGGCTCATTCCAGGCCCTAGATGATATCTCTTTAAATGTGGCTGCCGGTGAGCGCATGGTCATTTGCGGGCCGTCAGGCTCAGGAAAGTCGACCCTGATTCGATGCGTCAACCAGCTGGAGACGCACGATTCGGGGCAGGTCATTGTCAACGGCATCGATGTCGGGAAAAACCGCAAGGCACTTAGAGAAGTGCGCACCAACGTCGGTATGGTGTTTCAGCAGTTCAATCTGTTTCCGCACCTCACGGTTCTGGAAAACCTGACGCTCGGCCCCATGCGCTCGCGCAAAATGCCTAAAGACAAAGCTGTTGAACTGGCGCAACACTACTTGGAAAGGGTGCGAATACCCGAACAGGCAGACAAATACCCCAGTCAATTATCCGGTGGTCAGCAACAGCGCGTCGCCATAGCGCGTAGTTTGTGTATGGAACCCAAAGTGATGCTGTTTGACGAACCAACCTCTGCATTAGATCCAGAGATGATCTCTGAGGTACTAGATGTCATGGTAGAACTGGCTGAAACGGGCATGACGATGATGGTGGTTACCCACGAAATGGGTTTTGCCAAAAAAGTGGCTGACACCATGGTCTTTATGGATGCGGGCAAAATCGTCGAGCAATCCACGCCTGCTGAGTTTTTCTCCAATCCCAAGACAGAGCGCGGGCGCTTATTCTTGCAACAGATTCTTCAGCATTAAATCATGCGAAAAATACCTCTACAGTGGGCAGCATTTGCCCTGATCGCGTTAAGCGTGTTGCTGACCGGTTGTTCGGATAAATTGCAATGGTATGTCGTATCGCCTGCAACAGAAACCGGCCGTGCCAACTTGCTGTTTATGCTCGGCGGTTTGAAGTACACCTTATTACTTTCCATCACCGCCATCGTCATTTCCATCATCATCGGTTTATTGGTGGCCTTACCCGGTATCTCTAAGAATCCCTTCGCAAGAGGATTCAACCGTGTGTATGTTGAAGTGGTCCGCGCCGTTCCGCTTCTGGTGCTTATCTTGTGGGTCTACTACGGCCTTCCCATCATGTTGGGCATTGCCATCAATGTGTTTTGGGCTGGCGTTGTCGCCTTGGCTTTATCCGACAGTGCTTTTGAAGCGGAGATATTCAGAGCCGGTATTCAATCTGTCGACCGTGGTCAGATAGAAGCATCAGATTCCTTAGGTTTGGGCTACATCGATAGAATGCGCTACATCGTTCTACCTCAAGCGCTAAGGCGTGTATTACCGCCCTTAGGTAATCAGCTGGTATACATGCTGAAAATGTCTTCGCTGGTGTCTGTCATCGGTATGGAAGAATTAACGCGAAGGGCCAATGAGTTGGTCACGGCCGAGTACCGACCGTTAGAAACCTACACCATTCTTATTTTGGAATACCTGGTGTTAATACTCGTGGTATCAGCAGGGGTGCGTTGGTTGGAAAGGCGTCTGGAAGTCAAAGACGGACGCTAAACAAACCCGTTGAATACACGCCAATCTTTAGATGCGACAGCCGTTTCGGCGATGCTTGTCGTGTGCATCATTCTTGGTCTGCAACAGGTAGCACTAAAGAGTGTTGCAGACGATATGGCACCCGTTCTGCAGCTGGCCATTCGTTCAGGTATTGCAGCTGTTCTTGTGGCGCTGTTAATGCGCCTGCAAGGGCACGCTTTTACGCTAAGCGATGGAACCCTGTTGCCCGGCTTAGGCTTAGGTATTTTATTCACCTTGGAATTCTGGTTTTTAGGTGAAGGCCTGCGGTACAGCAGTGCTTCTCGAATTGTTGTGTTTCTGTATACGGCACCAATCTTTACTGCATTGCTTCTGCATTTTCTACGGGAAGACGAGCGCTTGCGTGCTGCACAGTGGGGCGGAATTGCGTTGGCTTTTCTAGGGATTGCAATAGCGTTTTTATACCGGGCTGACAGCTCTGATGCGGCAATAACGCAAGCGCTTCTGTGGGGAGACTTCTTAGGTTTGCTGGCAGGGCTTTCATGGGGGCTGGCAACGGTGTTGGTCAGAAACTCTTCGTTGGCCGAATCACCAGCGGTAAAGCCGTTGTTGTACCAGTTGGTGATTGCCACCGTATTGCTCTGTCTACTAGCGGTTGTCTTCGGACAAACGCAATACACAGTCACACCAGCGCTCGTTGCCAACTTGGTGTTCCAAGGTGTGGTTGTCTCCTTTCTGTGTTTTTTAGCGTGGTTTGCGTTACTTAAAAAATACAAAGCCTCTCAATTGGGTGTGCTCTCATTTATGAGTCCGGTCTTTGGTGTGGTGTTTGGTGTCCTTTTGCTCAATGAGCCGTTGGAGTGGGTGTTTGTAGCAGGCGCCTTACTCGTTATTACTGGCATTCTTCTGGTCACTGCAGGCCCACAACTGTTCAAGTCAAAGACAGTATGAACAATGCCCTAAGCACAGAGCGATCTCCCTACCTATTGCCTGTGTTGTTGATGTGCGCAAGCTTGACGGTAATGGCAGGTGCAACAATTGCCCCCGGACTGCCGGGCCTGCTGGAACATTTTTCAGATCATCCCGAAGCTGAGTATTACACCCGTTTTATCTTAAGTATTCCGGGCTTGGCGATTGCGTTGAGCGCACCTGTGGCAGGAATTCTGGCAGACAAGTTAGGACGGCGGGTGTTGTTGTACGTGGGTGTGGCACTTTACATCTCATCTGGCAGTGCCGGTTTATGGTTGGATGACTTAACCATGTTGTTAATCAGCCGGTTTATTTTAGGCTTGTCGGTTGGGATGGTCATGGTGTGTTCAATGGCATTAATAACCGATCACTTTCAAGGCCCGGAACGTGACCGAGCTATGGGGATTCAATCGTCTGCCATGGCGGCGGGTGGCATCGTGTTTATATTTGCAGGCTCTTTATTGGCCGACGTTTCATGGCGTGCACCATTTGCCGTATATCTGTTTCCTATTTTTTTATTCCCGCTTATTTACTTCTTTGTGAGCAAGCCACCGCCGAGCACACCAGAGCCTGGCGCAAAAGATGGTAGGTTTCCAGTGGCACACGCGTCGCTGATTTACGGCATAGGGTTTATCACCATGTGGGTGTTTTATTTAATCCCCACACAGCTGCCATTCTTAGCAAAAGAATTAGGCGCACAAAGTTTAAAAGTGGCAGGCTTTGCCGTTGTTCTTAGTCAGATATTTTCAGCCATATCTGCCGCCAGTTATCAACGCGTGCGAAAGCATTTGGATAACGTGCAGATACTCTTATTCAGCTATACATTGATGGCTGCAGGGTTTGCGTCACTGTCGCAAATCTCCTCAGTCACCGGTATGTTTTTATGTATGCCATTGGTTGGAATAGGACTGGGTTTGAATTTTCCCAATATGAGCATCTGGATGATGTCGCGCATGCCAGCCACCATGCGAGGCAGGGCATCCGGCGGTTTAACCACCGCCATATTTTTAGGGCAATTTATGTCGCCGTTCTTAAGTGTGCCATTGGTGCAGCGCGTGGGCTACAACGACTCCTTTCTCGGAGCCGTAGCAATAATGGCAGGCTTTATTATTCTGCCTGCTGCTGTTGTCTTGCTTAAACGAAGGTTGGCAAGTTAGCACCTGAACTTGCCTGGTAACGTATCTTAAGCTTCATCAATGATGCTGTAGTGGGCTTCAACCGTATTGCGATTGTTAATATCCAGAATGTCTTGCGGACAACAGGACATCACAGCAATGCAATCGAGTTCTGCACGCCATACAACGTAGTCACCGGGCTTTGATAAAGGCGGATCGAATGAAATAGCCCCCGATGTCTGCCACGGAATATTCATGAACAGGTTAAGCGAGCCGGGCGTGAAGGGCAGGGTATAACCGAGTTCAAACAGCGCTGCATGCATATTGTCTTTGCAGTTGTCGTGGTAACCGTTACAGCCCAGCAAACCGTAGCGCTCGTTGTCGCACGGGGCCATCAAAGAGTCGTGACGTCCCGGGGAGGTATCTTCTTCTAACACCATAATGGGGCGTCGTCGGTTGGAGTACAGTGCGTCTCCGACTTCCGGACACAGCTTCAACCAGGTAGCGCGGCACTGTTCCATACCGCTGAATTCGTTCATAGAGCCTGCCACGAACGCCCAGAAATCAACCACCTGATGGCCATGGGTATTAATAATCTTGATGGCCTGACCTGCTTTGAGAGGTACGGCTTTTCCGCGGCGGGCCGGTATGGTGTGTAGTTCAGTCATGGGCAAGTAACATAAGTTGGGTAATGTGACGACAAGCCCGCCTGATGGGGCTGCCACAAGTATATCGCCATATTACACCTGACTTACACCGTCATGAATGTTGTTACGACATTGATCTTGATCGGCGCTGTAATTGCAACATCTAATGGTATTCGTGCAGAATCCTTGTAACCCGGTAGCTTATCGGTAAGGGGGCTGCGCCCACAGCGAGTGAGTAGAGATAAAGCACCGTGAGTCGAATTAGTTATCTGTCAGGGCTATTAAGCTCAGTTTTTGCCAGAGACGAGCAACAATCCAAACTGGATGAAAACCGATCGTTTTCCGAGCTTTGTGACGCATTGTTGTCGCAGAGCGGTGAAATGTCGGGAAACCGGCTAGCGCGTGGTTTGTTGAGTCGTTTCAGCACAGCAGAGGAATCCGAAAAGCTCGAATTCTTCCAAATGCTGGCGGAGCGTTTCGATATCAATGCCGAGCACGCAGTCAGAGCGGCTCAGCGATATTCCAGCGATAAGAACGATAAGAACCTGGCCATTCTCATGGACAGTGTTGAGCCGAAACGACAGGAACTATTTCGCCGTTTAAACCGTGTACCCGGTGCCACCAATCAGTTGGTTCAAATGCGTGCCTGCTTGCTCGGTATGGTTAAAAAATACCCTGAGCTGAAATCGATTGATGTCGATTTCCAGCGTTTGTTTCGCGCTTGGTTTAACCAAGGCTTTCTGGTTTTGCGCGAGATCGATTGGCATACGCCCGCTAATGTGCTGGAAAAAATCATTGCCTATGAAGCGGTTCATGAAATCAGCAACTGGCGTGAGCTGCGTAGCCGCTTAGAACCTGTCGACCGTCGTTGCTTTGCGTTTTTTCATCCGGCCATGCTCGATGAGCCTTTAATCTTTGTTGAGGTCGCGTTGACCAAAGAAAGCCCTAACGGCATCCAACAAGTACTGGAACATGAGCGGGCACCTATCTCTGAAGAAGAAGCCACAATGGCGGTGTTTTATTCCATCTCGAACTGCCAACGTGGTCTTGCCGGAGTCTCATTCGGTAACTTCCTTATCAAGCAGGTAGCGAAAGAGCTATCCAGTCAGGTACCTAGCCTGGTGACGTTTCGAACCTTATCTCCGGTTCCTGGGTTTATGCGCTGGGTTAACCAGACTATGGAATCGGCCAATGCCGAGGGCGATCTGGGCGAACAATTTGAACAGGTACAGGCAGGCTTACATATCGCCAATCGCGTGTCCCAATTAGATGAGCTGGAAATCTCAGATCATGAAAGTGAGCAGTTACAACTAACCGTGGCGCACTTTCTGGTGAATGAAAAGCGTGGAGATAATCTACCGATGGACCCAGTCGCTCGTTTTCACTTAGGCAACGGGGCTAGCCTTGATATGGTCATTCCTGGCGCCGATGCGTCCAAAAAGGGACTGGCTCAGTCCTCAAGCGCTATGGTGAGCTATCTCTATAACCTGGATAAGGTTGAAGACAATCACGAAGCTTATGCGAATAACCAGACAGTGATTCACTCGTCATCGGTGGGTGGATTGCTGGAGCGCAACCGGCGTCATAGGAAACGTGCTTAAACCGCAAGTGGCAGATGAGAAGTAGTTCTCGCCGCAGGGATTAATTTGTTGCCGGGAAAATCCCTTTCCCGGCAACCCCCAGTTGTCACTGAAGAGTCAGTGACATGCTGTAGTGACGTTAGACACTAACAGCGACGTCATTCTTGCGCGATGACTTGGAATGATTAACGACGCTTTGAGGGTATATCTGTAAGCCAACCGTTGGTTAATGCGGAGTCCTTCCGCTTAGCGCTTATAAAATGCGGCATATCACCACACTAGTCGAGAGCTGACGCACGTCTTGCTCTTGCGATGGCTCTTCCCGGACTTCCAGCATTCACGTGAGCAACCAGTTCATAGCCTCGACGTTCAAGCTTTTCTGATCGCCAGGTGTTGCCATGACGGAACGGCAGATACAACAAACCGATAAACGCTAATAAGGCAAAGCCAGCCGCAAATGCTTTGGTTTGATTGGTGGCGTCAGCTCCGGCATCGAGCCAGTTAAGGCCAAAAAAGATAAGCCCGGCTAGCACAATGACCCACATTAGTGCATAGACGATAGCGGTGCCGAACAGGTGCCTGTAAACCAGGTATGGAAAGGTAAAAAATAATGCTGACCAGGACACACCTTTCTTGACAGCCTGAACACTGCCGCTGCGCTTGTACACAGAAAACTCTGTGCCTGATTTCCCATCCGTTAAATCAACCGGTAAACCGGTGTGCTTGCCGTTTTGAGTGGTAGAGCCCGAATAGCGAGGATGGCTTGCATCGGTTTGCTTGCCATAGCGAGCAGCGCCGATAGCCGCTGCGGTGCCTACGGCGGCCTCATTGGCTAACGGTGAGGGTTCCCATGCGACATCTTCGTCAACATCGTTGGAAGCCACGACATCGCTGTGCTGGCCTGGCATTTCATCGGCCTGACGCAGAAGCTCTTGTGTGAATCGATCGGTTTCTTCGTGAGCCGGGTGCGGAGGCGGGACTCTTTGCAGGTTTGTCCTGTCGGAATCCGCATCGTTCAGCCATTCCAGTTCATCATCGATAAGAACGGATTCGGCGACGGTTGAATCTGTAAAGTCTGCCGTGAGAGCGCCAACATCGGGTTCGCCAGAGGTGGTATCGACACCGTCGAGCAGCATGTTCAGTTCTTCGTTGTTACGCTCCAGCGCATTAAACGAGCCTGTCTCGTCACGGTCGAGCAGTTGATCGGGATTCTGCTCGTAATATTCCTTTTCCATCGGGGAGATGGGTGCTTTATTGGCGTCCATGACTTCGCCGTTTGCATGCGCATCAAAACGCTGCTCGAACTCCACGCGTTGATAGCTGGCCGGTGAGTCCTCGTTGGACAGAGAAATTTCCGATAATTCGCGCATGAGTGCGTCGGATTCCTCTTCGCCGCTTTCTCCACCGTGCACAGATTCGGCTTGCGGGAAACTTAAGGTGTCATCGGCACTGAGGCTGTCTGACAGATCGCTGGTCTGAACGTTGGCGGATAAGTCGAAGTCAGAGCTGTCCAGACTGAGCGTGGCATCGTTATCGGTGCTGTCAGATTCGATTCCGCTGGTTAAACCGGCCTCACGCTCGGCCATCAACTCTTCTACGCGAAGATTGGTATACAGATACCGCGCTTCATCGTGATCATCCTTGGACAGAGCGCAGGCACGTGCCCAGATATGTGCTCGGCGACGATCAGAGTTGAGCTCGTCGGCAGCCTGCTGGTAGAGCTCTTCATCAATCATTTCAGTTTACGAACCACAGTGATAATGGGTGTAAGTTTAAGTGTCTGTAATACGCTGATCAAGGGGTACACTGTAATAAACATTGAACAGCGAAGGCGAATTGCCCTAGTCTGTTTGTTTTGCCAAAAATTAAAGGGTTTATAAAGCATGTCTGACGTTGTTCCAAGCATTGATCTCGTTTGCCTGGGTAGAGCCGGTGTTGATTTTTATGCCGACCAAATTGGTGCGCGCCTGGAGGATGTCAGTAGCTTGTCCAAGTACATTGGCGGTTCATCCACCAACATTGCTTGTTGTTCGTCGCGTATGGGTCTATCTACGGCGCTCATTACCCGGGTGGGGAACGAGCATATGGGGCAGTTTATTCGAGAGCAGCTGCAACGCGAGGGGGTTGATACACGCAATGTACTGACCGACCCCGACCGCCTCACAGCGCTTGTCGTACTGGGCATCAAAGATCAGGACACCTTCCCCTTGATTTTCTATCGGGAGAACTGCGCGGACATGGCTATTTCCGTTGATGATCTCGATGCGGATTTGATAAGCAACGCCAAAGCTTTGCTGATTACCGGCACGCATTTCTCAACAGAGTCCATTTATAAGACCTCCAAAGCGGCGCTTGCGATCGCTCGCAAGGCCGGTGTTAAAACTGCGATTGATATCGACTACCGGCCTGTTCTTTGGGGCTTGACTTCAAAAGGTGACGGTGAGACCCGGTTTATTGCTAACGATGCGGTCAGTAAGCATCTACAGGGGATATTGTCCGAGTTCGATCTCATTGTAGGGACCGAAGAGGAAATCCATATTGCTGGTGGTTCAACCGATACCTTAACGGCTTTGAAAACCATACGGGAGATTAGCAGCGGCGTAATCGTGCTTAAACGAGGACCGTTTGGCGCAACCGTTTTTGATGGACCTATCCCTGAGAGTATCGATGACGGCACCACGGTAAAAGGCGTTCAAGTTGAAGTGCTCAACGTGTTGGGTGCTGGTGATGCCTTTGTATCCGGTTTTCTACGCGGCTGGTTAAACGATGAAGGCTATGAGCAGGCACTGCGCTATGCCAACGCCTGTGGTGCCTTGGTGGTATCTCGACACGGCTGTACACCAGCCATGCCTACGCGCGAAGAGTTAGATTATTTTCTGGACAACGCCCAGAGCATTCCGCGCCCGGATGTCGATACAGAATTAAACTATTTGCACCGGGTTACCACACGAGCGTCCAGTTGGGATTCCGTGCTGATACACGCGTTTGACCATCGACAGCAGTTAGAGGTCATGGCCGACGAAGCTGGAGTCACTAGAGAGCACATCAGTGCGTTAAAAGACTTACTGTTTAAAGCGACCGAACAAGTTACCGAGACAAAGCAAATTCAAGGTCAGGCAGGCTTTTTATGCGATGGGATTTATGGTCAGCGTGTTTTGAACGCAGCTACTGGCACCGGAACCTGGATAGCACGACCGGTAGAACAACCTAAAACCCGTCCTTTGTTATTTGAGCACGGAGCTAGCATTGGCTCGTTAATACATTCATGGCCCCGTGAACACATTATCAAGTGCTTGTTCTTTTACTCTGTTAATGACAGCGAGGACATTCGATTGCAGCAAGAGCAGCGCATGCTAGAGCTTTATCAGGCGTGCTGCCAGACGGGTCACGAGATGCTGTTGGAGATAATTCCACCACCCGAAGATACGCTTGACGTGGGTGACTCTGTCTGTCGCAGCGCAGAGCGTGTTTATGATTTGGGTATACGGCCGGATTGGTGGAAGGTGCCTTGCATGTCCAGAGCGCATGCAGAACAACTCGAACAGCTCATTGATCAACGTGCTCCGCATTGCCAGGGAATCGTTGTGTTGGGACTTGATGCCCCTATTGATGAGCTGGGTGCAGGTTTTAAGGCGTTTGCAGGTTTACAAAGAGTGAAAGGGTTTGCCGTAGGGCGTTCTATCTTTGGAGAAGCTTCCAAGGCCTGGTTGAGTGGCTCAATTAACGACGAAGAGCTTGTTGCTCAAGTGGCTGCTAATTACGTCAAGGTGATTGATCTTTGGCAGGCGCGTTAAGAGGCGTCTGGTACGCGTAAAATTAAAGTAGGGGAGCCGTAGTTACACTCTGGGTTTGAGTGTACTGCGCTCCACGAGCGAGCTTGGAAACAGACGCGCCTCCGGATAGCGATCGGGTTCATCAAGCATGGCGACAATCAACTCGATGGATGCGCTGACAATTTGTTGAATAGGCTGACGAATGGTGGTCAGATTTATATTCTCCCAACCGGCCATTTGCATATCGTTTAAACCCAGTAGTCCGATATCTTCAGGTACTTTTAAGCCAGCATCGTGTACCGCGCTTAATGCCCCAATGGATAAAACATCATCACCACAAAAGTAGGCTTCCTGTGGTTTTGCTTTCAATAACCGGTTCATCTCTTGACGTCCGGCTTCAAAAGAATACGCCTTGGCGAAGGAGTGAGTGACGTTCATATCCGGATAGAGTGAAAGCTCCGCTAAAAAGCCTTCAATACGATCCTGTGTAGACGTTGCAGCTTCCGGCCCCCCTAAAAACCCCACGTGTTTGTAACCGCGGGCGACAAATTCGCGGGCTGCCATTCGTCCACATTCAACGTTATCGATGCCCACTACATGCACTTGTGGCGTGCTCGAGTGACGGCCAAATGAATGCACGATGGGCAGACGGGCATCTCTAAAAGCCAGCGAAAAAGACGGCGTTAATGTTGATGATGCAACGACAACTCCGTCCACTGAATACTGCTGCAGCATACGTACAGATTGCGCCGGATCGGTCTCATCCGATAAGTTGACCAGCAAGGGACGTAAGCCACGGTCTTGCAAGCCGCGCGTAAATAAATCGAAGACTTCTAAAAAAATTGGATTGTGAAAGTTGTTTGATACCAGGCCGATTAAGCGAGTGCGACCTGTGGTTAAACTGGACGCCAATGCATTAGGTGTATAGCCCATTTCAGCAGCGGCTTTTTCAACCCGCAGGCGCATTTTTTCGGAAACAGACGCACCATCGGTGAAGGTTCTGGATACGGCTGAGCGAGATACCCCGGCACGTTTGGCAACGTCTTTCAGTGTAACGGGCACTACGGCTTCTCTTTACTCTTTTTGAGCATTGTCGGGCCAGCCGCTCAAGAGTAGCTCCCAGGCTGCAAACACACCCATGGCAGCAAATACAAAACCCCAAAAAGGCGCACCGCTGGCAAATTCAAAGAGTGCCCAGGCGAGGGCCACTGCGACGACGGCTATTCGTCGCCACAATGGGTAGAAAAACGGAACCTGCAGATTAAAAAACTCTTTGGTATTAATCGACATGGTTAGGCCGCACCAGCAAATTCCTCACCGGTTTTTGCACCGGTTATATAGGCAACCACGTCTTGTCCGTCTGTCTCTTCAGCCTTGAGGTTGGCGACAATTCTGCCCCGTCTGAATACGATGATTCGATCGACTAGGTCGAACACTTGTCGCATGTTGTGACTAACCAGTATGAGAGGCTCGCCGTTTTCTTTTAGCGTGCGGATAATATTCTCAACTTGCGCTGTCTCTTGTACACCGAGTGCAGCAGTCGGCTCATCCATGATGGTGAGTTTGGAGGCAAACGTTGCTGTGCGCGCGATGGCCACACATTGACGTTGTCCACCCGACATGTTTTGAATGGTGTTATTGATGTTAGGGATTTTTACAGCCGTACGTTCTAGCCCGTCTATTGTGGCTTGTCTCATAGCCTTGTAGTCAAGCATCCGAAAAGGGCCTAGCCAGTCAAATTTAGTAATCTCGCGACCCAGAAATAGGTTGTCTGGAACGTCCAAATCATCTGCCAACGCCAGTGTTTGGAAGACCGTCTCGATGCCGGCTTCGCGTGCGTCAATAGGCCCGCTGAAACGCACCTCTTTGCCATCAAATTTAATGGTGCCACTGGTGCGTTGTTCAACACCGGTAATTTGCCGGACAAAGGTAGATTTGCCAGCGCCGTTATCACCCATGATCGCTACGTGTTCGCCCTTATGAAGCACAAAATTGGCGTCGTTAAGTGCATGCACACCACCGTAATGTTTGGTGAGGCCCTGAGTTTCTAGAATGACTTCGCGATTATCTTCACTCATTTGTCCTCTCCTATCGTCTTGATGCTGCGCGTTCCTGACGTACCTTATCGAGTACGACAGCGCTGATGATAATGGCACCCATTGCCATGAGCTGGAAGTAGGCGTCTAGCTTTATGTAGGTAAATCCTGATTGAATAACACCGAAAACCATGGCGCCCAAAACGGTGCCGACAACAGAACCTCTACCACCGGTTAAGCTCACGCCACCGATAACCGCCATAGCAATCGCGTATAGCTCATAGAAAATTCCCATGCCCGACTGAGCGGTTAAGTTTTTAGAGCTCAATACAACCGCTGCAAATGCTGCCAGCATGGACGCAATGACGTACACCATAACTTTATGTTTTTGAACGTTGATGCCTGACATTCTTGCGGCATCCTCGTTCGAGCCTATGGCGTAGGTATGTTTGCCGTAAACCGTGTACTTCAGAATGCAGTGAAACACCACAGCAAGCCCCACAAACCAATACACCGGCATCATGCCGCTCCCAATGGCTGCATATCCTTCAGTGGGGAAAGAGACTGGCTTACCCCGTGTCCACGCCTGTGCGATACCACGGCAGATGAGGAACATGCCTAATGTGGCGATGAACGGTGGTATTCGGGTAAACGAAATAAGAGTGCCGTTGATACCGCCAATAAGTGCGCCGAACAATAGAGCGACGATAACGGGGATGAGCACCGGTAGGTCGAACGCCCACGGGCCGAATACCGCTTTAGGGTTGAGGCTGCCGTTGACAAGCTCTGTTTGAGCGAAGGACATCGCAATCATTGCGGTAGCACCCACTAACGGACCCGATGACAGGTCGATACCGCCGGAAATAATAACTTGGGTTACGCCGAGCGCGATGATGCCGATGATGGACACTTGCAAAATAATGATGCGCAATCGCGCCTCATTGAAAATTGAGTCGAAGCGATCTCGAGTGTCAAAAAGAAAACTCTGATCGTTCATATAGGGCAGGGTTTGCCCGAGTATTTCAAAGATCGCGATGATGATGATCAGCGCAAAAAAGATATTGAGTTCGTTTGGCCAGGTTCTTTTCTTTTCAAAACTAGCGGCGCCAGTGCCTTGAGTCGTATCAGCCATGGAGGGCCATTCTCCTGTCTTAAATTAAAACTGTAAGAAACTTAAAGATAGTTACTCAAAACTACCGTCGATGCCGGTACCACTATGCGCGATAGTGGTACCGACTTTCAACACAATTACGTCGTTAACTTATAGGAAGTCTTCTACGTTTTCTGGAGTTACAAGCTTGAATGGGATGAAAAC
>JAHDGK010000022.1:0-4937 GCA_020627685.1 Granulosicoccus sp.
GCTTCTGCGTAGGTATTAAACTTAAATGTAACACCGCGCGCTTCACACTGTTGCATTCGCCAGTCAATGATAGAAATCATTTCGCTTCGTCGCGGGTTTCGTGCGGTAAGGCGAACTTGGCCACCAGCGTTATCGGCCGCTTCAAATACCGTAACTTTATGACCGCGTTCTGCGGCCACGCGAGCAGCTTCTAAACCTGCAGGTCCTGCTCCCACAACCACTACATTTTTTATAGTCTCAGCTTTTTGAATAACATGCGGCATAGACAGCTCACGACCGGTTGCCGCGTTGTGAATGCACAGCGCTTCGCCACCTTGGTAGATTCTGTCTAAGCAGTAGGTAGCACCCACACAAGGCCGAATGTCATGCTCTCTTTTTTCTACAATCTTAGTGACGATATGCGGGTCGGCCATGTGCGCTCGCGTCATGCCTACCATGTCCAATAAACCACTGGAAATCGCATGGCGTGCGGTTGCAACATCGGGAATTCTGGCTGCATGGAATGTAGGCAGGCCGGTAAGCTTTTTAACGCTGCCGGCAAAATCTAAGTGCGGTGCGCTTTGCATACCTTGAATAGGAATGACATCGGTCATTGCAGGGTCTGTGTGTATGCGTCCTTTAATGACATTTAAAAAATCAACTTTGCCAGAATCAGCCAGTCGTTTTGAAATATCTAAACCTTCTTCGGTGCTGATGCCACCTTTGGCAGCTTCATCGGCGGTATATCGGAGACCCACGATAAAATCATCACCCACACGCGCTCTAATGGCATCGAGTACTTGCATGGGGAATCGAAGACGATTCTCCAACGTACTGGCATCATACTCACCCTCAAGATTATTAGTCAGCGGTGACCAAAACTGATCCAGTAGGTGTCCGTATACTTGTAATTCAATGCCGTCCATACCACCGGCTTGCATGCGTTCAGCGGCATCTGCAAAGTCAGCAACGATTCTTTCGATATCCCAGTCTTCAATGAGTTTTGGAAAGTGATGATGTGCTGGTTCGCGGTGAACAGATGAAGACACGCTAGGCAACCAGTCACCTTTGTTCCAGGTTGTGCGACGTCCCAAATGCGTTAGCTGAATCATCACTGCACACCCATGTTCATGGCAGGCGTCGGTTAAATTTTTAATCCATGGAACGACTTCGTCTTTGTATGCCAGCACGTTGTTGAATACCGGCGGAGAGTCTTTACTCACAGCTGCCGAGCCTGCCGTCATAGCCAATGCGATACCCGCTTTGGCGCGTTCTTCATGATAGGCGCGGTAACGGTCTTTGGGCATACCGTCTTCAGGGTATGCCGGTTCATGACTGGTTGTCATGATCCTGTTTTTAAGCGTCAGGTGCTTCAGTTGAAACGGCTGCAACAGCGGATCATTCGACATGGGGGTTAGACTCACATAAACGCAAACACTAAGGCCCCAATTTGGCACAAGTGAAGGCGAAGCTCAATCGCAGTTGCGACAACGCGGAGAATTAAATTACCTGCGTGGACGCTCGCAACGGTGATTCTCTCTGTATGGCTTTAAGCTCTCAGCAACATACTGCGAGCATAAAAAAAGCGCCGAAGCCGCAAGGCTAAAGCGCTTTTTTAACTTTGAATCATCCCGCCAAATGAGATGACTCCATAGCTCGAGGGATTAACCCGTTTTCTTATTCAATATAGCCAGACCTTTAAGCAGGTTTAACGCTTCAAACAACTGGTAGTCGTCATACACTAAGTTGTCTTCTTTCTCCGCTACGGTTTCTTCCTCTGATGGACCTTCGTCGACCGTGGTATTGCTCAACGCGCCACGCAAGCTTGATTCAGTCAGTGGGGTGAAGTCGCTGTCGTTTTCTGGGCGAATCCAGGAGCCGGGTTTG
Organism: Granulosicoccus sp.; assembly: GCA_020627685.1. Lineage (GTDB taxonomy): Bacteria > Pseudomonadota > Gammaproteobacteria > Granulosicoccales > Granulosicoccaceae > Granulosicoccus. Next base: position 1,867 of record JAHDGK010000022.1, read on the forward strand.
GTTGTGATATCTGGTTCAATACCCAGAGCTTGTATAGAGCGTCCTTTGGGAGTGAAGTACCTGGATGTCGTGAGTTTCACCGCACCACCTGCCGGTAAATCCTGAATGGTTTGAACAGAGCCTTTTCCGAAGGTCTTGCTGCCCAATACGACGGCTCGTCCATGATCTTGCATGGCGCCAGCCACGATTTCTGAGGCTGAGGCAGATCCACCGTTTACGAGCACAACCAATGGCGCACCTTCTAGCACGTCACCTTCAGTCGCGTCGTAGCGAAGCTTGGAATCGCTTTCGCGACCATCTGTGTACACGATCATGCCTTCGTTAAGAAATGCATCTGATACGCCAACAGCACCGGACAGAACCCCGCCGGGGTTGTTACGAAGATCGAGAACCATGCCTTTCAGGCCATCGTTTTCTTTCTTCATTTTTTTAATCGCTTTTAGAAGGTCAGCGGTTGTTTTTGTTTGGAAATTGGAAATTCGCAGGTAGCCGAAATCTTCATCGAGCATTCTGTGTTTGACGCTAGTGACTTTAATAATGGCCCGCTCTATATCCACGTTGAGTGGACCGTCCGTACCTTCTCGAATAACGGTCAGCGAGAGTATGCTGCCGGGCTTGCCGCGCATTAACTTCACGGCATCGTTGAGCGTTAAGCCTTTGACCGGTGTGTCATCTAAGCGAATGATGAGATCTCCGGCTTGCATTCCGGCACGTGCAGCGGGAGTGTCATCGATGGGCGATACGACTTTCACAAAGCCATCTTCCATGCCCACCTCAATGCCGAGTCCGCCGAACTCACCGGTGGTACCAATGCGAAGCTCATTGAATTCTTCGGTATTTAAGTAGGCCGAGTGAGGGTCTAGGCCGTGAAGCATGCCGCGGATAGCGTGCTCAAGCAGCTCGTCATCGCTGACTTCCTCTACGTAATCATTTTTGATACGGGTAAAAACATCGGTAAAGGTACGCATCTGTTCCAAAGGAAGCTCGTTACCACTGCGTGCTCCCATGACATGCTGTGCCAATGTCAGAGACCCACCGATGACCGCACCAAGCAGTACCAGTGAAACTGAGCGTGTAGATACCTTCATTGACGTTTTACTCCGATTTTTTTGTATATACGACAAATGGGACTGGGTCGTTTTATCCACAAATACAAACTGCGCTTTTGAGTCTAGCCGTTTACGAGTGTTATATGACTATTTGCTGGCCCTGAGAAGACCGGAATCGGGCTTTAACCAGATTTCCGGATCTTCCACTTGAGCATTGTGACGTATCTGAAAATGCACGCCACTATCGCTCTGACCCCCAGAATCACCAACAGTTGCAATAGTCGCACCTGACTCTACCCAGGCGCCTTTTTGCACGATGACTTCCCGATTTCCACCGTAGAGGCTGGTGTAGTTGTCGCCGTGATCGATGATTACCAGATTGCCGAAGCCTTGCAGGGACTGGTTGTAGACGACTTCTCCATCGGCTACGGCCCTGACTGGCGTCCCGATTTTGGCGGCAATAAACAGGCCGCTCCACCGAAGCTTACCCACAGATTTGATATCACCGAAACGGGCGGTGATGCGCCCCTTGACCGGGGGTGGGTAGCGACCTTTGCCGGCGGCGAAATAGCCGGACTGCGTGCTTTGCAACGCTTTAAGCTCCTCCATGAGGGCTTGAAGCCGCTCCTGATCGGCTTTGAGCTGCGCGACTGTCCGGGTTTTGGAGCTTAGATCTGCTTCCACCTGGCCTAGATCCTTTTTAGTGGCGTTGACCGTGCTTAGGTGCGTTTCGCGTTGCTTTGAGGCTTTTTTCTTTATGTAATTCAGCCAGTTACGGTCTTTTAGGGCAGCGGATTGAGCCGATTGAACCCGCTTTAAGGCTGCAGCTTGCTCTTCGATGGCTCTGTTTTGAGCTGCCAGCACGTATTCGGTATAAACCGCCAGTCGATCCGCCTCAGCCGGGTCGTCATTTTGTAATACGATTTTCAGGGCGGTTTGCTGGCCAATGGACTGGGAGTTTCGCAAGACTTCAGCCATGTGTGCCTTTCTCGCCTCAACGCCGGCCTGTGCATCAGCCAGTCGCGAGTCGAGCGTATTGAGACGCTGATTAAAGCGTTCAATGTCCTGATCCAGACCCTTAAGCCGTTGGTCGCGCTCTCCAACCTTACTTTGAGCTTCCTGAACGGATTTCACCAAGCTGTCTTTCATCGACTTGCTGCGGGCTATTTCCTCATCCAGCGCTTTAAGTTGATCTGATGTTTCCTGTATCTGCCGTTCAACATCGCCCAGTGTTTTCGCACTTTCAGCCATGGCCGAACTTGTCGAGATCAGCAGGGCGAGCAAAAATCCGGCGATAAACTTAAGAATGAAAAGAGGGCGATTCATTCTTTAAAGTGTAGTACTCGGGTAGTCAAAAGGCTGCTTTCCGCGTCGGGTTCGCATCCAGTTTAACGACTTCAGTACGCTCGGTTGCGTTGCAATGGAGACAAGTAGGCGTTGTTTGCCCGGAAACTCGGCAAGGGAGATGCCGACAATGAGTACCACAAGGCCTGGTCCGGGGGTCAGCATGAGCACGAAACCTAAGACAACCAGGATGAGGCCAATGATGGCGCGTACGAAGTAGATTACCGTCCGAATAAGGCCATGAGGTTTTTGCCGTAATCCGGCTTTGATCAGATAGTCCTTGGGGAGTCTTGCGATCAGCCATGGCGTTGCCACGAGGCTTGTCACCAGCAGAATCACACCCAGTATCGCGAATGAACTGAATAGGAGCTTGTACTGATCGAGCCAGCTCAGAACTTGGTCCATTCTTCTAACTCTGTGATCGGCACCCGGTGATGGGTACGCATACTACTTGATCCAGTTTATTTCCGTCGCCGTGTAGGGGTTGATAACGACATGTTTTAACGATTCCGCCATCGTCGAGCGAAGGGCGGTCCGCGGAATTCGTCCGGACATTATCTCAGCCGCACGCTGTGGATACATGGGTCTGCGGTCGGGATGGGCCAGTCCTACGGGTTGGACTGGATTTCCGTTCAGGTCATATTTGTCGACAGCCCCTACCGTATGTAACAGCTCGTG
>JAHDGK010000022.1:5037-74475 GCA_020627685.1 Granulosicoccus sp.
CTACCGTATGTAACAGCTCGTGCGCGATAACGATGTTGTTTTGCTGTGTTTGATCTTTATCGCTAAAGGCGTGAACGAGCCCGATAAGTCCCTTTTGTAGGCCTACAGAATGTTCCAGTGCATCGCTGTCGTTTCCCTCGTGGTAAAGGACAAACATGCGAACGCGTGTCAGGCCGCCTCCATCGTCAGGGGTGTGGCGCCATGCCCAGTACCTGAGTTTAAGGCCCCAAAACAGAACGCTGAGGCTGTTGGCGTTTCCAGGAAACTGCGGTGGCAATGAATCGATAGTGTCACCGACGGTGACGTTAAACGGTTGCTCCAGAGGCATTGAATACCGTTTAGCCTCTCGTGCTCCCCAGCGATTGATGATGCCGAAGTCCTTATCGTCCAACTGGTCAATGTAGCGTTGTGTGGCTTGCGTGCCGTCTGCATTGATCGGGAATATGGACACCTCAATGCTCTTTTCCCAGCTGCGGGTTGCATCACGTTGGTGAGCGCTGATCGTGGCCACCGAGGCCAGACAGGCAAGCAGCACAATAATCCTGAATAGCGTGAATCTAGTCACTTTCATTTAAGTACAACGCGCATTCTTGAGAAACTGGAGCACATAAGAAACCTTCCCAGCAGACTTTAGTGTTGCTGGTGTAGTCTTCAATGTTTGCGGTGACGTGCACCCACTCTTGAGGTGGCTGGTATCGATTAACGTGCCTTGTCTCGTTCCATCGCAAGACTATCGGTTTCAATTCACATTTTGACAGGCTTAGTATGGACTCACGCAACCCCGTCGCGATTCAGCGTATCGACTATCAGGCACCTCTTTGGTCTATCGAAAAAACATCATTGGTATTTGAGCTTGACCCGACAGCCACGCGAGTCAGCAGCGAGCTCCACCTTGAATATGCTAAAGATGACCGGGAGCAAACCCATGAATTGATACTGCAAGGTGTTGATCTTGTTCTCCTCTCCATCTCCATTGATGACAGGCAGCTCGAACACTCTGATTACGAACAAACTGATCAAGAGCTGACAATAAAAGCGGTGCCGGCCAGCTGTGTTGTCCGGGTGGTGACGCAAATTAATCCGGATAGCAACAAGGCGCTGGAGGGTTTGTATCGCTCAAGCGGAAATTTCTGTACGCAGTGTGAAGCTGAAGGCTTTCGCAAAATCACGTATTACCTCGACAGGCCAGATGTGTTGTCGATCTTTGATGTGGAGATTATCGCTGACGCTGCAAATTATCCGGTGTTGTTATCCAACGGCAACCGGGTTTCTGAGCGCAGCTTAGCCGATGGTAAACACAGTGTTAAGTGGCATGACCCTCATCCGAAGCCTAGCTATCTGTTTGCACTTGTTGCTGGAGATTTAGCACATATTGAAGAGCAATTTGTTACCGCTTCCGGTCGCAAGGTTCTGCTGCAGATTTATGTGCAGCAACACAACATCCAACGTTGTGACTTTGCTATGCAATCGCTGATTGCCTCAATGCGTTGGGACGAAGACGTATACGGTCTTGAGTATGACCTTGACTGTTTCATGATAGTGGCGGTTGATGACTTCAACATGGGGGCAATGGAAAACAAAGGACTCAATGTTTTCAATTCGCGCTTTGTTTTAGCCCATCCGGAGACGGCGACCGATACCGATTACTTGGGTGTCGAAGCTGTCATTGCACATGAGTACTTTCACAATTGGACGGGAAATAGAATTACTTGCCGAGACTGGTTTCAGTTAAGTCTGAAAGAAGGATTAACGGTATTTCGCGATCAGTGTTTTTCAAGTGATCAGCACTCAGCTACCGTGAAGCGAATTGAAGATGTCAGATTATTAAGAGCACGGCAGTTCCCAGAAGACGCAGGTCCGATGGCGCACCCGATTCGTCCGGATAGCTACATCGAGATCAATAATTTTTATACCTTGACGGTCTATGAAAAAGGTGCAGAAGTCATCCGTATGCTGCATACCTTGCTGGGGCCGGAAAGTTGGCGTTTGGGCATGGATGAGTACGTAAAGCGTCATGATGGTAGCGCGACAACCTGCGATGCATTTCTCGATGCCATGCAGTCGGTTACTGATATTGACTTAACGCAGTTTCGATTGTGGTACAGCACGGCGGGTACACCCATCCTCACTATCAGCGAACACTATGATGCGAGTCGCCAGCGCTACTCCTTGACAGTAAAACAGACGTGTCCTGATACACCTGGGCAAACGGATAAAGCGCCTTTGCACATACCGTTGGCGATGGGTCTGCTCGATGCCAATGGCAATGAAATTCCATTAAAAGATGCTGATAGCGAACGAGGGCTTATTTTAAATGTGAGGCAGGCCGAAGAGACCTTCCATTTTGATGATATTCACGATGTGCCGGTAGCATCCTTACTGCGTGGGTTCTCCGCACCTGTTGTGCTACAGCAGGATGTGGGTGATGACACGTTGTCATTTCTAATTGCCCATGACACAGATGCTTTCAATCGTTGGGATGCCGGTCAAAGGCTAGCTCAACGAGTCATTCTTAATGTAATGAATGGCTCCTATGTGCATACTGAATGTGCCGGTTTATCGAAATCTCTAAATGCGCTTTTGCTGGATGAGACGTTGGACCCTGCGTTTAAAGCAGAGGCGCTAACACTGCCCAGCATAGATACGATAGCCGAGGCAGTCGACCATGTGGACTACCAACGTTTAATCAGTGCTCGTGATGCTGTGTGCACGTGTATGGCCGAAGCGTTAAAGCCCGTATTAGTGGAATGGGTGACACAAAGCCGGTGCCTCGATTTAGCGCTGTTGGACCCGGTGGCTATGGGTACTCGCAGTCTTGCTAATACTGCGCTTAAACTCTTGTCTTATTTGTCAGCTGAACAATGGGAGGGTATGGCGGTAGCTCAATTTGAGAATGCCAACAATATGACAGATAAGTTGGCTGCCTTAGCGTGTCTTTGTCATACCGACGGGGAAGGGCGAACAAACTGTTTAGCGTCATTTTATGAAACAGCAAAACCCGATCGCTTGGTCTTGGACAAATGGTTTGCGGTTCAAGCCATGGCCAGACGGCCGCAAATTGTGGACGACATTGCGCGCCTGCTCAATCACGACGACTTTGATGCCACAAACCCCAATAGATTGCGATCAGTGGTTGCTAGTTTTGCCATGAATAACCCGCGTGGATTTCATCAGCAAGATGGGGCGGGGTATCGAATTGTGTCCGACCAGGTTATAGCGCTCGATAAATTTAATCCTCAGATAGCTGCGCGTCTGGTGAGTTCTTTGTCGCGGTGGAAACGCTTAAATGTTTCATCCGGGGAGCTTATGAAGTCTGAACTGTCGAGAATTCTTTGCTCCGGTGATTTATCGCCAGATGTCTATGAGTTTGTCAGCAAGGGCTTGGAGGGCTAGCTTTTAAGTCAATTCTTTTTGCATTACTTCAGGTTACATAATTTGCGGTCTGCAAGATTTACAAAATTGAGAAATGTTTCTCCTGACTGTGCCAATGTAAGGCAATTGTGAACAAGCGTAGCAAGGCTCTCTATTGGCCTAGTTTTGTCATAGTGACATGCTATTTTTCGACACATGTTTTGATCCGCAACACCTGCGGAATTGAGGAGAGGAGTCTCATACAATGAGTGAGCGACAGCAAGGTACGGTTAAGTGGTTTGATAACGCCAAAGGTTATGGCTTTATCGTCAGCCCTACAGGCGACGATGTTTTCGTCCATTACCGCGTGATTCAAGGCGAGGGTTATCGCTCTCTTAGTGAAGGTCAGCAGGTTGAATTTGTTGCCACGGAAGGTGACAAAGGCTGGCAGGCCTCCGAGGTTGCACCAGTTGCATAAACGGACTAACCGTCCTTGATGTAATCCAATTGGAAGGTTGCATTTATTATAATAGTGCTGTGTAGTACCCCTTGAAGGCTGCCGCTTTAGGCAGCCTTTGCTTATGCCTCACTGTGTATTTCCCGGTGCTGGACCTTGGGCACTGTTCCTGATTCAATGACGCATTGCCATAGCTCATCTAAGAGCCGGTGCCTGATTGCTCATCGACATGAATCAGAAGTCTTCAAACGTTGATTCGTCCCCAAGCCAGTTTCAGCTATTAAAACAACGACGCTTTGCGCCGTTTTTTGTAACGCAGTTGCTGGGTGCGTTTAATGACAATGTGTATAAAAATGCATTGGTCGCGTTAATCGCATTTGCTGCGATACGCTCTGCATCGATAGACGATGGCTTACTCATCAATCTAGCTGCAGGTTTGTTCATTTTGCCGTTTTTCATTTTCTCGGCCTTGTGTGGACAGATTGCAGACAAGTATGAAAAGTCGGCGCTCATCAGGCGAATAAAGCTCGCTGAAATTGGCATCATGCTACTGGGCGTTATCGCTTTCTACTTAGAAAGTATGCCCATGCTCATCGGAATATTATTTCTTATGGGCACCCAGTCGACTTTCTTCGGTCCCATTAAGTACGGAATATTGCCTCAGCATTTAGATAGCTCTGAGCTTACCGGGGGTAATGGCCTGGTTGAGCTAGGGACATTTCTTGCCATTCTATTGGGCACCATTGCAGGCACTCAACTTATCGCATCATCTGCTGATGGCAGTACGGTACTTGTGTCGGTTGTGATTGTCGTGGTGGCGATCGTGGGTTACTTAGCCAGTCGTTCTATTCCGCACTCTCCAGCCAGTGATCCAACGGTTGTTGTTCGGTTTAATCCTTTGACTGAAACAGTAAAGCTTGTTCGTGAGACTGCGAACCATAAGGTTATATTCCAATCCATTCTGGCTATATCGTGGTTCTGGTTTTTGGGCGCCACATATTTGGCTCAGTTTCCGGTCTATGCACGAGACACCCTGGGCGGGAACGTTGATGTCTTCACGCTCTTACTGGGTAGCTTTTCGGTCGGTATCGCTATGGGGTCAATACTGTGTGAACGTCTATCGCACGGGCGTGTTGAAATCGGGCTAGTGCCTTTCGGTGCAATAGGGATCACCCTGTTTGGACTGGACTTGTATTTCTCTACACCAGAAGCGCCGCTCGGATCAGATTTAAGCATGGGGGCTTTTATCGCAGCGGAAGGTGCCAAGCGAGTGCTGGCTGATGTGTTTTTAATCGGGTTGTTTGGTGGTTTTTACATCGTGCCTTTATATGCGCTGATTCAGCAGCGCAGTGACCCGAAAAGGCTATCCCGATCAATTGCCTGTAACAACGTGATTAATGCACTCTTTATGGTGCTTTCGGCATTGATTGTTATGGCATTACTTGGCTTCGGGGCAAGTGTGACGCAAATATTTCTTGCGATGTCGCTAGTCAATTTGCTTGTGGCTTTATACATCTTCAGGCAAGTGCCTGAGTTTTTTATGCGGTTTCTTATTTGGCTGCTCGTGCACACAGCTTATCGTCTTAATAAGAAGGGGATGGAGAATATTCCGAAAGCCGGTGCTGCGATAGTGGCAGCAAATCATGTGAGTTTTATCGATGCGCTGTTGTTGGCAGGATGTATAAAGCGACCCATACGATTTGTTATGTACTATCGAATCTATCAAATACCGGTACTCAATTTTATCTTTCGCACAGCCAATGCCATTCCTATAGCCGGGCGAAAGGAAAACGAAAAAATGTACGAGCAGGCGTTTGAGACAATGAACGCAGCGCTTGAGGCAGGGGATTTGTTGTGTATTTTTCCAGAAGGGGAAATTACTCGAGATGGCGAGTTGAATCCGTTTAAACCAGGAATTTTGCGAGTACTTGATGCCAAACAGGTTCCTGTTGTGCCTATTGGATTGCAAGGGCTATGGGGAAGTCTTTTCAGCCGCAAAGGCGGGAAGGCATTTTTTAAATTTCCAAAGCGAATCTTTGCTCGTATAGGAGTTAATGTGGGTGCACCGATTGCCCCTGAGGACGTTCAGTTGGAGTCTCTGCAAGAGAGTGTTCGACAGTTACGTGGTGAGCGGCGATAATTCGGGTTGTATAAGGCCTTAACTGAGAAATGGCGACTATGTCTAGCGGATTTTGTACCCAGTGCGGTAGCGCTGTAAAAGAGCATATCCCGGAAGGTGACAATCGCTTAAGAAAGGTCTGCTCCTCCTGCGATTTTATCCATTATGAAAACCCTAAGAACGTTGTCGGTTGCTTGTTGGAATGGCAAGGCAAAGTGCTTTTATGTAAACGAGGTATAGAGCCGCGTCACGGGTACTGGACATTGCCTGCAGGGTTTATGGAAAACGGGGAAAGCACCATAGACGGTGCTGCACGTGAGGCCTACGAGGAGGCTACGGCTGAATGTGAGGAGTTGCGCTTGTTTGCTGTCTACAACCTGCCAAGAATAAGTCAGGTTTACATTATGTTTTTTGGGCAGCTAAAAGATGGTTTCGCAAAGGCTAATGAGGAAACACTCGAGGTAGGTTTGTTTAATCAGTCAGAAATTCCCTGGAGCGAACTGGCATTTCCTGTGGTGACTGAAACCTTAACGCGCTACTACGAAATGCGAGACCAGCGAGACAGACGAGTTTACTGTGCTGATATTCATAGTCGGCCCGGGGCGCCTGTTGAAATCATCAGGCACCCCAGCTAGTTAGATTTATTTAACGTTAGAGTTCGCGAAGTTCTCGACGAAGAATCTTGCCGACGTTCGTTTTCGGTAATTCATCAACGAACTGAATGACTTTGGGTCGCTTGTATCCGGTCAGCTCTTCTTTACAGTGAGCCAAGACAGATTCCTCGGTGAGATCTGGGTCTTTCTTCACGATAACCACCTTGACCGCTTCACCGGAGTGACCGTCCGGTATGCCAATGGCGCCAACTTCCAGAACCCCGGGGTGCATGGCGATAACAGCTTCAACTTCATTAGGGTAAACATTGAAGCCTGAGACCAGAATCATGTCTTTCAGTCGATCGACAATTTTGAAAAAACCGTCTTCGTTCATGATGGCGATATCGCCTGTGTGCAACCAGCCGTCAGAATCGATGGTTTTTGCCGTTTCATCGGGCCGTTGCCAATAACCCTCCATAACCTGAGGGCCGCGTATGCACAGCTCGCCTGCTTCGCCCACGGGTAACGGGTTGTTGTCAGGGTCTCTGATAGAGCCTTCTGTTGATGGCAGTGGCAAGCCGATAGAATCATTGAAGCCTTCTATAGTCATCGGGTTGATGCAAGCAGCCGGGCTGGTTTCGGTTAATCCGTAGGCTTCAACCAATGGCACGCCGGTGATCTCTTTCCAACGATCGGCAACCGCTTTTTGGACTGCCATTCCACCGCCTAGTGTCAGCTTTAAGCCGCTGAAATCCAGCTTATCAAACCCTGGAGTGTTCATTAAACCGTTGAAGAGTGTATTCACACCGGTAAAAGCGGTGAACTTAAATTTCTGTAGCTCTTTAACAAAGCCCGGCATGTCTCTGGGGTTGGTGATTAAGAGGTTCATGGCGCCAAGCTTCATGTAAGTCAGTCCGTTCGCTGTTAATGCAAAGATGTGATACAGCGGCAGCGCGGTGACGATAATTTCTTCACCTTCTTTTTGATCGGTTGTATTGACCCATGCATAGGCCTGCTGGATATTCGCAACCATGTTTCTGTGAGACAACATTGCGCCCTTGGCGACGCCTGTTGTTCCACCGGTGTATTGCAGGAAGGCGATATCGCTTTGCGAAAGTTCGGCAACGGCCTCAGGCAGTGTTGCCCCTTTAGCCAAGACATCTTTGAACGAATGTGATCCCGGTAGTGAAAATGGCGGCACCATTTTTTTCACGTATTTGATAACTAGATTAACCAGAATCGATTTGGGGAAGCTGAGCATGTCGCCAAAGCGGGTGGTGATAACTGTTTGGACATCTGTTTTGTCGATAATCTGAGCCAGCGTGTGCGCAAACGCTTCAACCACAACAATGGCTTTGGCGCCCGAATCTGTTAGCTGATGTTCTAGCTCACGATCGGTGTACAAAGGGTTGGTGTTGACGATAATCAGTCCCGCACGCATTGCTCCAAATACCGCTACCGGGTATTGCAGCAGGTTGGGCATCATGATGGCGATTCTGTCGCCTTTCTTTAATCCGGCCTCATGCTGCAGCCAGGATGCAAATTGCTTCGTTTGCTTATCCAGTTCTGCAAAGGACATCGTTGTGCCCATATTATGAAATGCCGGTTTGTCAGCGAACTTTGTACAAGCTTCGTTAAAAATTTCGACAACCGAGCTGTACGCATCAACATCGATTTCCTCCGGGGCTGATTCCGGGTAAGACTTGAGCCATGGTTTGTCCATGCGTACTCCTCTTTGGTGGTTAGTGGTTTAGGCCGCTGCGCAGCACTTTTTATATTTTTTTCCGCTGCCACAGGCACACGGTTCGTTTCTACCCTGTTTGGGTGCTTCACGACGAAATTGGTTCACATCGGGGACTTCAGCATCACGGAAATACCATTGACCGTGATATTTTTCAAACACACCGCGCTCGTGGTGGGTGTGGCGGCGTCTGGCGCCATCCCGGTATCTAGCCATAAATTCGATACGGGCTGTGTTGTCATCGGCTTCTCCGCCGTCAACATTCAATATTTCAAGGCCTAGCCATTGCGACTCGCTAGCCCAGCGTGCAGTAGCTGACTCATCGATGTCCGTGCGGGTGGACGGGTGGTGAGTTGTCATAATGAACTCGATAGCTCCCAACGTGTGCGCTGTATATCGAGCCCGTATCAATGATTCTGCACGTTCGGCTTTTACATCGCCATTGATGATGGGCTGACAGCACTCTGCTAGCGCTTTTCCTGAGCCACATGGACAATCTGACATACGGTTTCCTGAAGGGTTAATCTGTTGAGTTGGCCAAGTTTAGCGTACTCGTGAGGGTTTCAATGCACATAGATGCGATTCCCTTCGCTATCCCGTGTATAGGGGAAATGCACCTTTTTGAGCACGTGGCCGCGCATCGTGACTGTCGCGGTATCCCGGTATTGGCCCTGATCGGTGAATTCGAACCCATATTCGCGCAAAAAGCAGCTGGAACCCGAACTACTGCGCGCAGGTCGCATTTTAATGATGGCAACCGTCTGATCCAGAAATTGCAGTTGACGTTGTCGGCAGGCTTGTCGCGCGTGACCAATGGCCAACTCTCTTGCCCGAGAGCCTGTCCACCATAGCCCGGCTAAGATGGCCGGGACTGCAATAATGAGTAAATCTAGTAATGCGTTTCCTGACATGTTCTGATCTTCATCTACCGTTGCCGGAGTGACTCCTTATAATAGGTGCATCTGTCACGAGGAAATAACGACTATGACCGAAATCAATACGCTAGACGAGCAAACTCAAACAGAATTGGAGGCTGCGGCTTTCCGAACTCTGGTGGAGCATCTGCGATCGCGTACCGACGTCCAGAACATTGACCTGATGAACCTGGCGGGTTTTTGCAGAAATTGCCTATCAAAATATTACGTGGCTGCCGGGGCAGAACGCGATTTGGAACTCTCTTACGAGGATGCCAGAGAAAGAGTCTATGGAATGCCTTATAAAGAGTGGAAGGCGCAATACCAGACGGAAGCCACTGCTGAACAAGCTGCCCAATACAAAGCAACTCACGGCTGATAGTCATATGGCCTCCGACCGGGCAGATCAACCGACAGTGCGGCATCAGCCTCTTCTGGCAGACTACCTGCTGGCTGATCATGAAGGCCCCTTATTCCTCATAGGGACTCGTCCAGCCGATATTTACTGGCCGGAATCTTCGCTTGAGTCGCGGGAAGTACACGAGTTGGTCACGCTATCAGAAGCTCTGCAGTGTTTATCCGGCCTGAATGAGACCGCGAAAGAGACGAGCTGCGCCGTCTTAAACATTCAGGACTTTGAATCCGATCTTGAGCCTTTAATGGGTCGGGCCGTAAGAGCTTTCCCTCATCGTCTCATCGTCTACACTCTTGTCAATCAAACGTCTGACGCGCTGTTTTATTCCTTCGGTTTTAAAAAGCTCAATGTGCTGCAGGGGGCCGAATCGGCTCAGCACTATCAGTGGTATGAGTTTCGGCTAAGTCACTACAAGCCGCAGCCAGATTGGCTGAACTCGCGATTTTGGGCAAACCCGGAACGCTTCGACCTGGATGAGGACGAAGATGTGTATGCGGACGAGGAAGAGTAACGCTCGTTGCGTCGCTTAATCAGCATTGCAAGCTTGGAACGTCAAAAAGGCGATCTGCCTGAAGCCTCCACGCGAATAAGACTACTATACTAGGAGAGACACGTGAGTATCATCAGGATTACTGAGCTGTTGGGAGATGGCATCGGTCCAGAACTGGCCGAGTCTGTTCACGCTGTTGCAGAGTCCCTGCCAGTGGATTTCGAATTTGTCCCGGTGGATTGGTCCCTTGAGAACCGTGAAGCTCGGGGCGATGATGTCATTGATGAAGCCGAGGCTTCCATGCGGGAAACTAAGCTGGCGGTCAAATACCCCACGGTCACCAATAAAAGAAGCCCAAACGCCTTAATCAGGCGGCGATGCGATTTCAGTGTTATCTACCGACCTGCAATCTCGATTAAGGGGATACACAGTAACTTCAAAGAAAACGTCAACCTGCACATTGTTCGTATTGCAACTGGCGGTACCTATGATGATCCGGGTCAGCTTATCGGTAAAGATGCCGCGGTTTCGCTCAGAATGGTTGAACGTAAACCCTGTGAGCAAGCGGCCAAGTTTGCGTTTCAGCTGGCCCGAAGTAAGGGGATGACCTACGGAGACAGTCACTATTCCATGACCAGCTCCTCCAAGCATACGATTCAACGGGTAACCGACGGGTTATTTGAATCTGTTGTCTCGGAGGTGCACAAGGACTTTACCGATGTCGAGCACAACGTAGAGTTGTTCGATGCTTTGCTTGCCAAAATCATTATTGATCCTTCCGCCTACGAAGTTGTGCTGGTTCTGAACGAGTACGGTGATTTTCTTTCAGACATGGCGTCCGGTCTTGTTGGTAGTCTTGGTACCGGGGCCAGTGGTAACTACTCCTTCGACGAAAACAACGACGTAGACATTGCCATGTTCGATCCGGCGGGCGGAACCGCACCTGACATCGCTGGAAAAAACGTTGCTAACCCTGCGGCGGTTCTCTTGGCATTCGGCATGCTACTAGATCATGTAGACCGCTACGATCTGGGTCATGCTTTACGTTTGAGTTTATTGGGTTGTATTGAAAATGGTCACAGCACACGAGATTTGGGCGGTAAACTTAATACCGACGAATTTACACAGGTTGTCATTGACAACATCCCGGCACATCTTTAGCCGGATAACAGCAAATCCTCAGGGCCTTAACGGGTCGATCGGGTCAGGACCTAATCAATGAGTGCAACGCCGAAGTCAGTCAACGCTAAGCCGGGAATGCAGGAGCAGTGGGACACCTCCATGCTCGGTGGGGCTAACTCCCCCTGGCTTGAGAGTCAGTACGAACAGTACTTACGCGATCCCAATTCTGTTGACGAAGCGTGGCGTGATTACTTCGCCTCGCTGCCAATGGTTGCTGAAAACGCTCGTGAAGTTGCTCATTCTGAAATTCGAGACCAATTCAGACAGTTAGCTAAGTCACCAATGGCTCGCGCCGCGGGAAGCACTAGCGCTGGCGGTGCAACGGGTGCGGTCGAACTCAAACAAATCTACGTAACCCAGTTAATCAATGCGTATCGAGTGCGCGGCCACCAGTTGGCCAAGACCGATCCATTGGGCCACCAGTCGACCGCTAAGGTTCGCGAGTTGCGTTTGCATGAAAACGGTTTGTCGGACATGGACCTCGATACCGTATTTCCAACACCCTCTTTAGAAGGTATCGATCGGGCACCGCTTAGAGATATTATTTCTCACCTTGAAAAATGTTATTGCAGCTCTATCGGCTACGAGTTCATGTACATCGATTACACGCCGCAAAAGGATTGGTTGCAGCAGCGCATCGAAAGCGTCGCCTCTTCACCGCAACTCAACGCTGAGACTAAGCAGTGGATTTTGCAGCGCGTTACTGCGGCTGAAAGTATGGAGCGTCACCTGGGTTCGCGTTATGTCGGACAGAAGCGGTTCTCTTTAGAAGGTGGCGAGAGCCTCATCTTAATCATGAGCGAGCTGGTGAAGCGTGCTGGTGCTGCCGGTGTAAAGGACATGGTCCTGGGTATGGCGCATCGCGGCAGACTCAACGTGCTGGTGAACATCTTAGGTAAAAACCCGGCAGATCTGTTTCAGGAATTCGAAGGTAAGCATGATGAAAGCTTGTCTTCAGGCGATGTTAAATACCATCAAGGGTTTAGCTCGGATATCCGAACACCGCACGGTCATATGCACCTGTCGCTGGCGTTTAACCCATCGCATTTAGAAATTGTCTCGCCAGTGGTAGAAGGTTCTGTTCGTTCTCGTCAGGATCGCTACGGTGATAAAGACGGCGAAAAAGTTATTCCTATCGCGATTCACGGTGATGCGGCGTTCGCCGGTCAGGGTGTTGTGATGGAAACATTCAATATGGCGGATTCACGAGGATTCTCTACCAAGGGTACGGTGCACATCATCGTGAACAACCAGATCGGCTTTACCACCAGTAACGTTGCCGATGCACGATCCACACTCTATGCAACTGATGTTGCGAAGATGATCAACGCTCCGATTTTCCATGTAAACGGCGATGATCCGGAAGCGGTGTACTTCGTGACTCAGCTTGCGCTGGATTTTCGTATGGCGTTCAACAAAGACGTTGTTATCGACATGGTTTGTTACCGACGTCACGGCCATAACGAGACTGATGAGCCATCGGTGACTCAGCCTATTATGTACAAGTCGATAAAGGCGTTGCCGACCACCCGAGCCATCTATGCAGAGAAGCTGGTTGCCGAAGGTGTATTGACAGCTGCCGAGGCTGACAAGTTGGTGGAAAGCTACAGACAATCCTTGGACGACGGCGTTAATGTGGCCCCGGGTGTGATTGAAGGCTTGGCGGAAGCACCGGAGTTGCAAGTCGACTGGTCAAAATATGTCGCAAAAGACTGGCGAGTGCCTTACGAAGGTAAAGTGCCGTTAGACAGAATTCAGGCCTTAGCCACACAACTGGGCACATTGCCAGACGGGTTGGTGCTGCATTCGCGCGTTAAAAAAATCGTCGAAGATCGGCGCAAAATGACAGCCGGTGCATTGCCACTTGATTGGGGCTTTGCAGAGACCATGGCCTACGCAACACTGCTTGACGAAGGCTATTCGGTTCGACTATCCGGACAGGATTGCGGTCGGGGTACATTTGCTCACCGTCACGCGGTGCTACACAACCAGTCGGAAATGGGCGCTTACGTTCCACTCAGAGAGCTCACCGACAAAGCCAATTTTCTCGTTATCGATTCAGTCCTCTCGGAAGAAGCGGTACTCGGATTTGAGTATGGTTATGCCACGGCCGATCCAAACACGCTGGTTATCTGGGAGGCTCAGTTTGGTGACTTCGCAAACGGTGCTCAGGTTCTAATCGATCAGTTCATTAGCTCGGGTGAAACCAAGTGGGGTCGCCTGTGCGGTTTGACCTTGCTGTTACCTCATGGTTACGAAGGGCAGGGACCTGAACATTCATCAGCCCGTTTGGAGCGCTTCCTACAATTATGTGCTGAAGACAACATGCAGGTTCTGGTGCCGAGCACGCCGGCACAGGCTTATCATATGCTTCGCCGCCAAATGGTTCGTCCTATGCGACGCCCTATGATTGTTATGTCGCCCAAAAGCTTACTGCGACATAAGCTGGCGGTATCGACGCTGGAAGATCTGGCCGAAGGTACCTTTCAGCCAGTATTGCCGGAAGTTGACGACCTTGATCCGAAGAAAGTCGACCGTTTGGTCTTTTGCAGTGGCAAGGTTTACTACGACTTGTTGGAAGCTCGCCGCAAGCAGGAAATGGACAATGTTGCGCTGGTTCGTCTGGAGCAGCTTTACCCGTTCCCTTACGATGAAATGCACGCTGCCGTGCAGCAGTACCCGAATGCAAAAAACATCGTATGGTGTCAGGAAGAGCCTCGCAACCAAGGCGCTTGGCGCTCTAACCGACACCGTATTGAGCGAGTCATGCCTAAATCGGTTGAGGTACTCGAATTTGCAGGAAGATCACCATCTGCCTCACCTGCCAGTGGGTATATGAGCCAGCATCTGATTGAACAAAAGCGTCTGGTGGAAGAGTGCTTGGGCTTGATACCCAACAGCCAGACTTACTAATCTACACTTAACTACTTGAATAAAACTCAAAGGCCAGCTTCATGACATCCGAGATCAAAGTGCCGACATTGCCCGAGTCAATTGCAGATGCATTGATTGTGACGTGGCACAAAAAGGAAGGCGACCCCGTCAGCCGCGATGAAGTACTCGTTGATATCGAAACCGATAAGGTTGTGATGGAAGTTCCGGCTGCCGAAGATGGTGTGCTGGGCAAAATCATCGAGCCTGAAGGTACGACGGTGTCTGCGCACCAGGTTATTGGGTCTATTGAAGCTTCTGATGGTGCCGCGGCTGCGCCTGTCGCTGCTGCAAGCGCAGCAGCTGCCGAACCCGCCGCTGAGCCGGAAAATTCCAGTGCAGGACAAACCAGTCCTTCGGTGCGAAAGCTGTTGGACAAGCATGGTTTAAGTGCCTCTGATGTTAAAGGCTCTGGCAAGAATGGCCGAATTTCCAAAGAAGATGTTGAGCAGCACGTTGCCGGTGGTAGCAAGGCTTCTGCTCCTGCAGCACCTGTGACGAATATTGCACCCGCTGCCCCGGCAGCTGCCAGTGCTGCGCCATTGCCGATTGTTGCCGATGGTGAGCGCGTTGAAAAACGCGTACCGATGTCACGCTTACGGGCGCGTATCGCAGAGCGCTTGTTGTCTGCAACGCAAAACACGGCCATGCTCACCACTTTCAATGAAGTGGACATGAGTCAGTTCATTGCGCTGCGTAGTCAGTACAAAGACAAGTTTGAAAAATCCCATGGTGTGAAGCTTGGCTTTATGTCCATCTTCCTAAAAGCCGCTACCGAAGCGTTGAAGCGTTATCCGGATATCAATGCATCGATTGACGGTGATGACGTTGTCTACCACGGCTATTGCGATATTGGTGTGGCTGTGTCGTCAGACAGGGGGTTGGTGGTTCCGGTATTGCGAAACACTGAATTTATGTCCTTGGCTGATGTTGAAAAGACCATCGGTCATTACGCTGAAAAAGCCCGTGACGGAAAGTTATCGTTAGAAGAGATGACCGGCGGTACATTCACTGTGTCAAACGGCGGTGTGTTTGGTTCACTCTTATCAACACCTATTTTGAACCCACCACAAAGTGCCATTCTAGGAATGCACGCCACACAGGATCGCCCTGTTGCGGTAAACGGTGAAGTCGTTATTCGCCCGATGATGTATATCGCGCTGAGCTATGACCATCGAATTGTTGATGGTAAAGGTGCCGTTGGATTCTTGAAGACGATTAAGGAACTGGTTGAAGATCCTGCGCGAATCGTATTCGATATCTAGTGATTTTGTCGCTGTGAAATTGCGATGAGAAAAACGCCGCTTAATGCGGCGTTTTTTATGCCGGTTGTTAACTCACTTCCTCAATGCCCAGTAGTTGGCGCATGCGTGCCAGTACATCCAGCCCTTGCATCGCTAACCAGTGCGGTAAATCGATGATGACCCAGTTTTCAGCCAGCTTGTCGCCATCGCGCCGGTAGACATCGACCACGCGCATGTCTGCAGGTGTACCGCTGCCTGTCATACCTAAGAATCCGCCGGTGGATGTATTGGTCAAATTCGGCCAGCCGAAAAAACAACCGTAGTTGCCTTCGGCAAAACGCGCTATGTGGCCATTAAATGTCTTGCCGGCTAAGTTGTAGCGAAACGGGTATTGATGCTGATGTTGGTATCGTTCGATGGTGTAAGTGGCACCGATACCTTCAGGGCCGTACCAGATCATATCGTTGTGCCAACTCTTGGCAAGGACTGACGGCGGTACTTTGTTGTCGTTGGTTTTCAAAGCATGTGCGTTCGCCGCACTTAAGTCATCAATCATGCGATTGATCAAGTCCAGAGTCTCGGTCCCCGCGTCAGCGGGCTGAGGCTCGAAAAGTAAACCGTCGTGGGTTTTCGGGCCAGGATAAATAAACGAGCTGCCGGTTTGCGGAGGTAAGGGGTTTTGACCGGCTTGTCGCATGACCCCGATCAAATCGATAAACAAAGCGGACTCGGCAATTTTCCCATCTTCAACACGATGAAATTCAGCGAAGCGAATAAACGTCATTCGGTGCGTACTGGGTATGTCGAGCCAGGGGCGGTCGAAAAGACCCATAAAATGGCCCATTTGGCAGACCCAGATATCTGAACTTGCTGCGTCATTGGTTTCCGTGTGAACGATATTGTCACCGGCTAAAAATATGTCGACTCGGCGCTGTAAGGATGTGAACGATTCTCTTAACGGCTGCCAGAATGTTGTGCAAACTGCCTCAGCTCCGTCCATTTCATGAAACGGGTGAAGCCCGCGCCAGTGGTAATTCTCATGAGTATGGGTGGTGAGAACGTCTGCTAGTTGCGCGCTTGGCGCCTGGTCGAAGGCATTTGTGTATTCCAATACAACGTGCTTGGCGGCTTGCAAAGGGCTCATGGATGATCTAGTTAAACGGTATTGGTTAGATAGTAGCAACACGAAGAAGTGAAGCCCATAAGATTCGTGTTCAAGCGCAACATTCGTAAGCAGGAAGCTGGAATAGTCCATGAAAAAATCAGGATTGGTATTAAGTAGGCATCTTCTCGCTATCAAAGCCGTTTGCTGTCTGTTGGTGGCTATGTTTTTTTTCAGCGAGTTCGCTCGGGCAGATAGTGTTCCGCCTACGGCACCTGGTAGCTTGCAAGGCGTTCGGTATTCATCAACGGCTGGTGAGATATTTTGGTCGCCGGCAAGCGATGACTCCCTGATTGTTGGATACCGTGTGATTCGCGACGGTCTTGATTTGGGAATTCGCGATGCGAAAAGTGTTTTCGAGCCCTCGCTCGAACCGGACACGGCGTATCGCTACCGTGTCAGCGCCATTGATCGATTTGGTAACGAAGGGCCTGCGCTTAGCGTTGATATATCGGCGATTAATGGTCAGCAAAATGTGGGGCAGGCAGATGAGCCTACAACACCTGTAATTCCAGATAGGCCGCAGGAGTTACCCGATTCCTCGGACCTGACACTCTATAGTGACGCAGGTCGCGTGACTTTAACTGAAGGCGATAGCAACGGCGTTTCAATAGCATTGTCGCTTCAACGAAATGGCTCTAGCGCGCGTCCCGTGCAATTGTCCTTAGAGTCTGACAACGCCCGCGACCTATACAACCTGCGTTATGCCTTTTCGCCGTCAACCTTGGGCCGGGGTGAATCTGGTTCGGTTGTTACGTTGCATCTGGACATTGGTGTTGCGCCTTTGTTATTTCATGAACGACACTTTCGACTTGTTGCTGATGACGGGGTGTCGCGAACGACACGCTCTTTGACGATTGATGTCTCTCCAACCAGTGCCCCCGATATTTATTTGCTGATCGGTCAGAGCAATATGGAGGGTTACAGTGAACTTGGCAGTCGCGAGGCCTATGCCGGTGGTATGGACGAGCGTCACCCCAGAATCCAACAGCTAAATGTTCAGCCCAATAGCCGATCTGTGTTCTATAGCGATAGCATGTTCAGAGATGAACAAAGCAACATATCGTCACCGAGTTTTGTACCGGCAGAAGATCCTTTGCATGAGCCACGATTCATCGGCATTGATGGAAAGGAGGCGACGTTTGTCGGCTTGGGCTTAACGTTCGCGAAATCTGCCTTGACCAGCACGACCTCAGAGATTTATCTGGTACCCGCAGCCTGGGGCGCGACCGGATTCTGTGCCAATTCCAATGGTGATTTGGCATGGAATGCATGGCCTACACCCGCTCAAGCGCACTTAGGTGGAACTCTCTTGGCCGATCGTGCGCTGACTCGTCTGAATATGACCCTGCGTGAGACAGGTGGTGTGCTGCGCGGAATACTATGGCATCAAGGTGGCGCTGATTCTAACAATCCGGACTGCGCTAGAGATTATGCGAATAACTTATCTCAGCTGGTTTCCCGA
The DNA here is from genome assembly GCA_020627685.1 of Granulosicoccus sp. Classification (GTDB taxonomy): domain Bacteria; phylum Pseudomonadota; class Gammaproteobacteria; order Granulosicoccales; family Granulosicoccaceae; genus Granulosicoccus. Next base: position 23,102 of record JAHDGK010000022.1, read on the forward strand.
TTACGCAGCGACGCCCGACAAGACGGACGGGGTGCCGATGGGAGGGGGGCGGCAGCCGTCATCCCGTTTGTTGTGGCGACGCAAAGCCGTGGCGATGATGAGCGCGGGCAGTTCTCGGTATTTAACCCGTCCAAAGTGATTGTTGACGCTGCACAACGCTCGGTAAGTCAGTACATCACTCATTCAGATTTTGTGAATAACGATGATTTAGTACCGTCACAGTATCCTTGCGGCCAAACGTCGTGTGTTCACTTCGGTGCTGCGGCGTTGCGTGAGCAAGGGCGGAGGTTTTTCGCAGCGTTCAAGCGAATTTGGAGCAATGCAGCTACCTATCACTACTAGTGTTCCTGTGTAACTAACCTTGATATGAGGATTCTCAGTCATCACAGTTGAGGGTGGCTATAATGTTGCAAACCCCTAATTCAATAGCAACTCACCAGGAATCCTCATGGCTGACGTTTACGATGTGATTGTGATTGGCGGTGGTCCCGCTGGTTATGTGGCTGCCATACGTGCAGCTCAACTCGGGCTCAAGACTGCCTGCGTCGAAAAATGGATTGATAAACAGGAAAAGCCTGCGTTGGGTGGTACCTGCCTTAATGTGGGCTGCATACCGTCTAAAGCGCTGTTGGAAAGCACAGAGTTATACGAAACCGCTAAGCACAGCTTTCCGGATTTAGGCATAAACGTGGGTGAGGTGACTCTCGATGTGCCTAAGATGATCTCGCGCAAAGATAAGGTCGTTCAGGAACTCACCGGCGGTATTCAAATGCTGTTTAAGCAAAACGGCATTGACTGGCTACAGGGTAGCGGCCAACTGTTGGCCGATAAGCAAGTCAAGGTGACGGCTCATGACGGCACCGATACAGTTTATGACTCGGAAAATGTCATTATTGCTACCGGTTCCGTGCCTATTAATTTGTCTGCCACACCGTTGGAAGGCAACATCGTGGTCGATTCCGCCGGTGCGCTTGATTGGCAAGCGGTTCCGGGCAGTGTCTGTGTCATTGGAGCGGGTGTTATCGGGTTGGAGCTTGGTAGCGTTTGGCGTCGTTTAGGATCAACGGTTGTGCTACTGGAAGCTCAGGATACATTCTTGCCCATGGTCGATAAGGCGGTTGCCCGTGAAGCCGATCGCGCGTTTAAAAAGCAGGGTCTCGATATTCGCTTAAGTACGCGTGTTATGGGTAGCACAGTTAAGGGTGATCAAGTTGTCGTGACGTATCAGGATGCTGATGGCACGCATGAGCAAGTATTCGATAAGCTGATTGTCGCTGTCGGACGGCGTGCATTCACCGATGATGTGTGCGCATCCGAAGCAGGAGTTGAACAGGACGAGCGTGGTTTGTTCCATGTGAATGATCACTGCGAAACAAACGTTCCTGGTGTTTATGCTATTGGCGATGTGGTTAGAGGGCCGATGCTTGCGCATAAGGGTTCTGAAGAGGGTGTCATGGTTGCCGAACGAATTGCCGGTGAAAATGCATCTCTTAATTATGATGTTATGCCTAACGTTATTTACACGCACCCTGAGGTGGCTTGGGTCGGTAAGACTGAAGAACAACTCAAGAGCGAAGGCATTGACTATCAAGTGGGAAGTTTTCCGTTTGCAGCCAGCGGACGTGCGAAAGCAAAAGGTGATACCACGGGCTTGGTCAAAATCATTCGGGATAAATCGAATGACCGCGTCGTCGGTGCTCATTTAATCGGGCCGAGTGCCTCTGAACTATTGGCTCAATCGGTGTTGGCAATGGAATTTGATGCAACCGTTGAAGATATTGCTCACACGATTCACGCGCATCCAACCTTATCTGAGGCGATGCATGAAGCCGCGTTAAGCGCAGACGGTCGAGCTATCCATATCGGAAATCGTAAACGCAAGTAATTGTGCTTTTCCGAGTTGTGCGGGTGATATTGCCCGCACAACTATGCACCTTGGTCTTTGTCCCGACCCTCCACATTAGGAACTAACAGCCCATTCTTGTCTCAGAACCCTAGTAGGCAGGGTTCTGCTGTCGCATCTAGGCTGTGGTCAATGTTATCCCCCTCAACACGAAGCGTATGAAAGCCAGATCAATCACCTTGCTGGTGTTGGCTGAAGTTGCAGCTATGACCTTATGGTTCGTATCCTCGGCAACTCTTGCAGACTTGCGCAACGAGATCGAACTCAGTTCTCTAAAGTCTGCATTGCTAGTTTCGACAGTGCCGGCTGGATTTGTCGCGGGCGCGCTTTACGTTGCGATGTCCGGAATCGCCGATCGTTATGACCCGCGCCAAGTATTCGCTGCAGCGGCGTTCTTGGCTGCAGTATCAAACGCCCTTCAATTGGTTATTGTCCCTGGAGGCGAGTTGAGCATCGCCTTGCGATTTGCTACTGGTCTGTTTTTAGCCGGTGTATACCCGGTGGGTATGAAGATCGCCGTTGGCTGGGGTAAGGAAGATCGCGGTTGGTTGGTGGGGTTGCTGGTGGGTGGCCTAACGTTAGGCTCAGCAGCGCCGCATCTGCTTGCCTGGATGGGTGGATCTAATTGGCAGCTGACAACTCTATTGGCGTCGGTACTGGCCATTGTGTCATCCATGTTGGTGATGGGGACTCAGCTGGGTCCTCACCATGCGGTTCAATCCAAGATGAATCCACGCATGATTACACTTGCTTGGACCCATAAAAAACTCCGCCGCGCGTACTTGGGCTACCTGGGGCATATGTGGGAGCTATATGCACTTTGGGCATGGATAGCTCCAGCAGCGGCTGCGTCTTACATGTTGCAGACAACAGAAGCGAACGCCATTGCCTGGTCAAAATTAACGGCGTTTGTTGCCATCGCATCGGGTGCCTTGTTATGCCCGTTTGCCGGGAAAATAGCTGATCGGTTGGGAAAGGCTGAGCTAACCATTCTGGCAATGACCTTAAGCGGTTCTGCCGCGCTTCTTGCCGCAGTGGCATTTGGAGGTCCTATACCGCTCGTCGCTTTTGTGTTTGTGTTTTGGGGGGTGGCAGTCATTCCCGATTCGGCTCAGTTTTCGGCAATGGTTGCGGATCTATCACCTGCTGAGATGGCGGGAAGCTTGATGTCATTGCAAACAGCATTAGGTTTTGCACTCACGATATTCACCGTTCAGCTAACGCCGTTCGTCGCAGAATTGCTGGGCTGGCCGGCGCTGTTTTGCATCCTCGCTATTGGCCCGATTGTCGGGGTCGCCTCTATGTTGGGATTAACCCGCCAACGGTTGGTAAAGGATTAAATAGCGAATCAAATGGGTTTTTGATAGTGCGATGATATTTTGTATATCATCGCGCCATGACATCAACGCTAACATTCGATTACATCATTGTGGGTGCAGGCTCGGCCGGCGCTGTGCTTGCCAATCGGCTGACTGAGTCCGGTAAACACAGTGTGTTGGTTTTGGAAGCCGGTGGCTCTGACCTCACACCGTATGTGCAGCTGCCCTTGGGTTACGGCAAGGTTTATTACGACGAAAAGGTCAATTGGAAGTATTTAACCGAGCCCGTCGCGCAACTCAATAACCGTCCGAGTTATTGGCCGCGTGGAAAAGTATTCGGCGGTTCCAGTTCTATCAATGCGATGGTGTATGTACGTGGCCACGAACGGGATTACGCCGAGTGGGAGTCGGTTGCTCCTGGTTGGTCGTGGGAAAACGTCGAGCCGGTTTTTAAGAAAATGGAAAGTTGGCGAGGCGCTTCAGATGAGCGTCGTGGAGAAAGTGGCCCTTTATCGGTGACCGATATTCGGGATATGGCCCATCCACTATGCGATAACTACTTTGAGGCAGCGAAGCAAATTCAAATCCCTCGCAATGACGATTACAACGCGGGTGATATGGACGGGGCTGCGCTTTATCAAATCACCACTGATAAGGGCCTTCGAGCGTCCACTGCTCGAGCCTACCTACGCCCGGCACTAAAACGAAAAAACTTAACGGTGCATAAAAAGGCACTGGCCCATCGGATACTGTTAGAGGGCGATAAGGCAATCGGTATTGAGTATGCTCACCAGGGGGTAACGAAAACAGCACATGCACGGGCGGAAGTTATCTTAAGTGCCGGTGCGGTTAATTCTCCACAGCTGATGCAGCTGAGCGGCTTGGGTCCGCAGGCGATACTTGCCAACGTAGGTATACAGCCTAAAGTGGATTTGCCTGCGGTCGGTCAACACATGAGTGATCACTTGGGTGCTGATATCGTATGTAGAACAAATGTCCCGACACTTAATCAGGCACTCGGGCCTTGGCACGGAAAACTTCGAGCCGCATTGCAGTTTGTGTTCGGGCGCAAGGGGCCTTTAACGCTGAGTCTCAACCAGGCAGGCGGCTTCATTCGCACTGATTCCAATCTGGAAGGGCCCGATCTGCAATTGTATTTTTCTCCCGTGAGTTATACACGTGCACCTCCGGGAACCCGACCGTTAATCAGTCCGGATCCATTCCCGGGATTTCTTATCGGTTACAACCCCTGCAAGCCCACAAGTCAGGGAACAGTTTCTGTGCGTTCATCTGATCCGAACGATGCTCCTCTGATACAACCCAATTATCTGGATACTGAACACGACCGTGAATTGATGCTGAAGGGTATGCGTTTGATGCGACAGTTTACGGCAGCTGCAGCGTTTCAGAGCGTCGTCGAGGAAGAGGTATACCCCGGTCTCTCGGTGGAGACCGATGAGCAGCTCAACGAGTTTATCCGTGACAATGCCTGGACGGTGTTTCATCCGTGTTGTACCTGCCGAATGGGGCAGGATGAAAAAACGTCAGTGGTGAACGAGAAGTTGCAGGTGCATGGGGTGAGAAATCTGCGTATCGCAGATGCGTCAGTATTCGCGACAATTCCTACCGGCAATACCAACGCACCAGCCATAATGGTAGGTGAAAAAGCATCAGATCTAATTTTGTCAGATGCAAAATGATTAAACAGGCTAGCAAAGCCCCGCAGCTTGTTACTCGCACATATCAGGACTAACAACTCTACGTCATCCTCTTTCAAGGTACCCTTGCGCTTGTTCCATACACTGACCATTGATATTGCATGAAGCCATTTTCTGACAGACTGATTGTTGCCGTCGCCGGGGTGCTTTTCATGTTGTCCGGTTGTAGCGTGCTACCCGAGAGGGCGACATCATCGAATATTGGGGTAACCGAGCAGTCTTCTAAAGCGGCAGTGGGCTCTTCAAGCAATCAGTCTGAGCCCAAGGACGGTCAAGATGCTGAGCCTGAATACGAAGAGGGTGTATTGACTGAGCGTGTCAGGAAAGAGAGGGCCGATGCGTTTAATCCCTACGTGCTCACTGCGCATAAACATAATTTTATTTTGCCGGTTAGCTACAGCACGGGTATTAACCAAAGTGTCTACGCTGAAAATGAAGTGCCGTTAGGTGAGGGGTTACAGCCGGCAGAGGTAAAGTTTCAGATTAGTTTGAAAACTCGCCTTAATGAAAACGATCTTTTCTTTAAAGATGATGCGCTGTCAGTGGGTATCACGTTGGAAGCCTGGTGGCAGCTATATTCTGATGCATTGTCCAGCCCATTTCGCGAAACGAATTATCAGCCAGAAGTGTTCTATTTAATTCCGTTGTTATGGGGGCCGAACGGTGGAAGTACCGCGGTGGTGCTCGGCTTAGAGCACCAGTCAAACGGACAAGTGCAAGGTTTATCGCGCAGCTGGAACCGCTTGTACACCATGTTGATCTATGAAAAAGGAGCCTTTGTCGGATTTATCAGGCCCTGGTATCGAATTCCCGAGTCAGCCAAAGAATCTCCAGATGATCCGGATGGTGATGACAACCCGGATATCCTTGACTTCATGGGTTACGGTGAAGTGGGCGCTTCATGGAGAAAAAGTAACAAGGAGTACGCCGTTAGACTGCGGGGAAATCCCTCAACAGGAAAAGGCGCAATATCAATCGGTATGACGTTTCCTTTGTTTGCCAAGTTTCGAGGTTTCGTGCAGTACTTTAACGGCTACGGTGATTCGCTAATTGATTACGACCATCTACAACAACGCTTAGGTGTTGGAGTTGCATTAAACAGTTTGTTTTAATTTGTCGTTAAGCACCAAAGATATAGTCTTCGCCTTGTATCCAGCTATTGCCTTCAAAGTACTGTCTTAATGCTTCTCGAGCTTTGGGTTCGCTTAGCGCCGTTACCACAAGGCTTGTGCCACGTTGAGCAGTTAGTTGTTCGTAGCTGATAACAGGCTTGTCCTGTTTTGTTCGGGCAACATCAGTATTGCCGATATCCACAAAGCCGTTGACAGGAACACCCAATTCCTTCAGTGAATGATGCCATTGGCGTGCGTTTTTACCAGTACCGCAAATCCATACCGAGCGGCCTTGATCTAAACCCAGTTGGCTGCCGGGCTGTTGAGCTGCCCACGCACGGCATTGCGTGAATGCTTCTCGTCGGTAGCGTGAATCCCGATACGTTAATCGCTCTGAATGTTCTCTCCAGTCTTGCAGTATGGGCGCCGGTTTTCCCATGCCAAAACCTGCAAGCATTGCGCGCAACACTAAGTCATAGTCTTCCGGACCGTCAAAGTCGCGATAGCCATCTAATGTTTGCCATACATCTCTGTGCGCCATTAACGTTGGGTGCGGCATAGGACACTCAGTGAAGCACGCATTAGCGATATCGCTGGTAGTACTTAAGCTATTCAACCAGTGTTCATATCGTTTGTTGCCAGCCTTTACACCAGTGGTTGTACCTTGTTCATCGATGAACCGAATGCGCGTGGCGCAAACTTGAACGTCGGGGTTTGACTGTAAATAGGCAAGCTGCTTTTCTAAGCGATCCGGGTAGGCAATATCGTCATCGTCCATTCTTGCGATGAAAGGTGCGCGAGCCTTTTTTAGGCCTGTGTTTAGCGCTGCGACAATACCGCTACCTTCTCTGGCGATGCCTTTGATTCTCGGATCGTAAGGTAGCCGCTTTACGATGAGATCTATATCGTCATGACCGATTAGCAGTATTTCTGTCTGGTGTAGGCTCTGGTTGAGCAGGCTGGTAACAGCCTCAACAGTGGTGCTTCGCCATGTTCGAACAGGAAGAAGTACTGAGACTAGCGGGGCGGCTAGTTCTTCCACTTGATACTGCAACCCACGCTGGGGCGAGTATTATCAGGAGCGGGCTCGCCAGCTAGAAGCGCCAAGCCAGCTGCCTTTAAATCTCCGCCATGTGCTACACCTGCGCCCGGGCGCGTGTCATCGAATTGTCCGCGATAGTACAGACCATGCTGCGCATCGAACAGAAATATATCCGGTGTGCAAACGGCATCATAAGCTTTAGCGACTTCCTGAGTTTCATCAAAACAGTACGGAAAGCGAAAGCCTTTCTGTTGGGCTAAGGAGGCCATTTTGTCCGGCCCGTCCTGCGGATAGCTTGCACTGTCGTTTGAACTGATGGTCACAGTTGCAATGCCTGATTCGGCGAATTCGTGTGCAAGGTTTGCAAGTGCGTCCACTAAATGGACGACATAGGGGCAATGGTTGCACATGAACACAATCAGAACCGGCTTGCCTGCATAGTCGGACAAGGCCACCGATTGCCCGTCGCGAGTGTCAGTTAATGAGAAATCCGGAGCCGCTGAACCGATGGCCATTTGGGTGGATTTTGTTAAAACCATTGAAAAAGGTGTCCTGAAAGTGGATTTCTGTAGCTATATTAACGTTTGTGTAGTTTTCAATGAATCATCCGATACAGGTTATATGCAGAATAATCACGCTCAGATGTTTATCGTTTCAGCGCCGTCCGGGGCCGGTAAGACCAGTCTGGTTCGCAGAAGCATCAAAGAATTGAAAGATTTGACGGTGGCTGTGTCTCATACAACACGCCCACAGCGACCAGCCGAGCAAGACGGTACGGATTACCATTTCGTGTCACGGGAGAGCTTTGAGTCGATGATCGACTCCGATCAGTTTCTTGAGTATGCGGAAGTGTTTGGGAATTATTACGGCACTAGCATGGGGGCGGTAAATGAATCGCTGGGTGAGGGTAAAGATGTCATTCTGGAAATTGATTGGCAGGGTGCCGCTCAGGTCAGGCAGAAACTGGCAGATGTTGTGTCCATTTTTATCTTGCCGCCATCACGGGCGACACTTATCGAACGCCTGCGCGGGCGAGGGCAGGATTCTGATGAGGTCATAGACGCTCGTACCGCAGAGGCTGTTCAGGAAATGCAGCAGTATCATCAGGCAGATTATTTGATCATTAATGATGATTTTGATGAAGCATTGAGCGAACTCAAGGCCGTTGTGCTGAGCCATCGGGTACAAAAGTCGAGGCAGGCTTTGGCGCACGCGGGGCTCATCACCAGCCTTACACACGACTAATTAGCAAAATTCACAAGAATTACACAGTTATGCAGGCAATAAAGTCATCTATGGTCTGGCATTCGCGTATAGAAAACACTAGAGTATAGGGTTCAGTGAATTGCAGGAATATGCCCGTTCATGGCTAGAGTTACCGTAGAAGACAGTTTGGCGCAGGTTAACAACCGATTCGATCTCGTATTGATCGCGTCTAAGCGTGCAAGAAATATTTCCATGGGCGCAGAGCCTATGCTCCCTGATGACAACGATAAACCCACGGTTATCGCATTGCGGGAAATTGCTGATGGCTTGGTTGGCGAAGATATTCTTCAAGAAGCGCCACCACCACCGGCACCCGTAGAACCGGTTATTTATGAAAATAAAGAACAGTTACGCGAAGACTTCTAAGGCACTCTGTTTGTGCCCAGTACCTGCCCGGCTCTTCCTATCGATGGATGAGCTGGTCAGTTTCCGTATTATTGTTGTCAACACAGTTAATACGAAGTGATTAGTAAATCCCAGAATCAGGGTGCTATCCATCACGAGGCTGTTAATCAGCCAATTCCAGCTAATTCAGAGATCGTCGATCCTCTAGATCCAGAATTAAATCCGACAGGGGCAGGTAAGACGACCCGTGCTGAATGGATTGCGTACTCCAGTCTGGTAGAACAACTCAATTCCCGATTTACCACGGAGCAAATAGCGGAAGTTTCGCGAGCCTACACCATGGCCCGTGATGCGCACGCGACACAGACGCGAAGCTCTGGCGAACCCTACATTACGCACCCCATTGCGGTCGCCTCTATTGTTTTTTCCATGAAGCTTGACCATTACAGCATCATGGCGGCGCTGCTTCACGATGTGCTCGAAGATACGCCGGTGAGTCGCGAGGATATGGTTGAGGCATTCGGTGAGGATGTGACTCACATTGTCGATGGCGTCAGTAAGCTCAACCACTTAAAGTTTCGTTCCAAACAAGAAGCGCAGGCGGAAAGCTTTCGAAAAATGCTGCTCGCCATGGTGACTGATATTCGCGTCATCATGATCAAGCTGGCCGACCGACTGCACAATATGCGCACTATCGGGTCTCTACGTCCAGACAAACGCAGGCGTATTGGTAAAGAGACGTTGGAAGTTTATTCGCCTATTGCGGCCAGGCTCGGTATGTTTGCGGTTAAAACCGAGCTGGAAGATCTAGGTTTTCGGGCCTGTTACCCGATGCGCAGTCGCATATTAGAAGCGACGGTGCAGCAGTCTCACAGAAATCGCGACCACATCATCGAAAAGGTGGCCGCTCGGATTGAGACCGCATTAAGCGAAAAGGGAATAGAGGCGACGATCACGCATAGGGAGAAACACCTCTACAGTCTGTACAACAAAATGCTGAAAAAGCAGCTGCCGTTTCAGCGCGTCTTCGACATGCTGGCCTTACGGGTGGTGGTTGATTCCATTGAAGATTGTTACCAGGTGCTTGGATTAGTTCATCACCTGTATACACCGATATTTTCCCGATTCAAGGACTACATTGCCGTTCCTAAACAGAACGGTTACCAGTCACTACATACCGTGCTAAATCACGGTACCGACGGAATGCCCATAGAGGTGCAGATTCGTACGCAGCCAATGGACGAGCTGGCGGAGTCCGGTATTGCAGCGCACTGGGCCTATAAAGAGGACAGCGACACTCCCGCGCATAGCCGTACTCCCGGGTGGTTGTCTAATCTGGCTGATATTCAGCAGTCAGCTCCCGATTCATTGGAATTTGTTGAGAATGTCAAAATCGATTTGTTCCCCGGCGAGATATACGTGTTCACGCCAAAGGGAAAAATAATCCAGTTGCCGCGAAAGGCCACGCCGGTGGATTTTGCCTACGCCGTTCATTCGGAAGTGGGCAACAAATGTGTTGCCGCCAAAGTCGATCGGCGTATCTCATCGCTGAATGAACCGCTCGAGAGCGGTCAGATCGTCGAAATTATTACCGGCGATCAAGAAGCTCCAAGCCCGATGTGGCTGAATTCCGTTGTAACAGCCAAAGCACGTACTGCGATTCGTCAGCACTTGCGTGCGTTGGATAAATCTCAGGCCATTCAGTTTGGTGAGCGATTGCTGCGTAGGGCCTTAGGGCGGCACGATCGGTCTCTGGATAAAATCCCTGAAAAAGTCATTCACGATGTGTTGGCTGAGCGACGGTTCAGCGAAGTCGAGGAGCTTTACGAAGATATTGGCCTGGGTCTGAATCTGCCGAGTCAGATAGCAGAAAGGCTTATCGCCGTGGAATCCGGTGATACTGTCGGGCCCGGTGAATTACCCATGAGGGAGACCGCTCCGGTTCTTATTGAATCGGCCGAAAGCCCAACCTTGTATATGTCTCAATGCTGTCACCCGATACCGGGAGACAATGTTCAAGGTTTTTTTACGCCGGGCAAAGGTGTTGCGGTACACCGTTCAGGATGTCGTAACGTTCGTCGGTTCCGTCGGCGCCCCAAAGAATGGGTTGCGGTTGATTGGGCACCTGATATCGCGGAACAGTTTGAAGTGGTCATTCTGTGCCATCTGGTTCATCAACCGGGTGCACTAGCCCGTGTGACCTCAACCATGTCACTCATGAACGTCAACATTGAAAACATGGATTTCAATAATCGCAGTGATGACATCAGCATCCGATTTGTCTTATCGGTCGAGAGCCGCTTGCAACTGGCCCGAATCGTTCGGCGACTCAGAAATCTGACTGTCGTGCGCAGTGTGCGGCGCGAAAGCTAATACGGCTTTTACTTCTCTATAAGCTTTGCGATCCTGCGCGTTACGCGCTCCGATGGTTCTGATTTGACCGGCGAATCTATATACTCGCCACATCTATCTAAACGATTGTGAGAATCCCGCGATGTCACGCAAAGTATTCAGTACCGACAAGGCTCCTAGCGCTATCGGCGCATACTCCCAGGCTGTACAAGCTGGCGATACGGTTTATCTATCCGGCGCTATTCCGCTAGTTCCTGAAACCATGGAGCTGGTCAGTGATGATGTAAAAACACAGATTGTTCAGGTCTTCGATAACCTTGAGGCTGTCTGCCAGGCAAGCGGCGGCTCTTTTGACAAAGTGGTAAAGCTAACGGTCTTTTTAACGGATCTTGCCGATTTCCCGTTGGTGAATGAGGTCATGGAAGAGCGTTTCTCAACGCCTTATCCTGCGCGAGCTGCCATCGGCGTTGCCTCATTACCGAAGAACGTTGCGGTTGAAGTGGAAGGCGTAATGTACTTGGGTGACTAAAACGCCCCAAAATCTTGATGCTACGTCGGTAGAAACACTCAAAGGAGTGGGTGCTGCCATGGCTGCCAAACTGGCGGCTATTGGCGTGTACACCTTGCAAGATGTGTTGTTTCATTTGCCGTTTAGGTATCAGGACAGAACCCGCCTGTCTCAGATAGGCCGGTTAGTGCCGGGGCAGGAAGCTGTGATCTGTGCCGAAGTGCTTATCTCCGATGTCGTGATCCGGCAACGTCGTTCTTTGTTGGTGCGGGTGAACGACGGCACGGGTTCTTTAATGTTGCGCTTCTTTCATTTTAATCAGCAGCAGGTAAAACAGTTTGAACGTGGACGCCAAGTGCGTTGCTTTGGCGAAGTTCGACGCGGCCCGGGGATGTTGGAAATGGTCCATCCCGAATATCGTGTGCTCTCAGACGGTGCTGATCCGGCTGACGGCCTGGACAACACCTTAACGCCCTTTTACCCGACAACCGAAGGCGTGCAGCAGACCACCTTAAGACGTTTGAGCGATCAGGCGCTGGCCGCTCTTGATGCGTCTGCCCTAGTTGATCTTTTGCCGCCTGAGGCTATGCGTCAAACACAGCTTCCTGACTTGGAAACGGCGCTGCGCATTGTTCATCGACCGCCGCCTAATGCTGATGTACAAGCCTTGATGGAAGGGATTCATCCAGCGCATCGACGACTTGCCTTGGAGGAGCTAGTTGCGCACCGGCTTGGCTTACGATTGTTACGAGTTAATGCGCAGCAACAACATGCACCGTTGATTCGCCCTGCCGGTGAGCTGATGGGCTCGTTGCGGTCATCTTTACAATTCTCCTTAACCGGTGCGCAGGATAGAGTGCTATTGGATATCGTGAATGATATGGGCACACCTGAGCCGATGCTGCGCCTTGTGCAAGGCGATGTGGGCTCAGGTAAGACCGTTGTAGCAGCATTGGCTGCAGCTCAAGCGGTGGAAAGCGGGTATCAGGTGGCAATGATGGCACCGACTGAAATTTTAGCCGAACAGCACATGCTCAATTTTTCAGAATGGTTTGAACCACTGGGAATTAACGTGGGTTGGTTGACCGGTAAACTCAGAACAGCTCAGCGGCGATCGGCCATCGAGGCTGTTGCGATGGGACGCGAGCGGATCGTGGTAGGAACCCACGCCTTGTTCCAGAAGGATGTGGAGTTTGAGAACCTGGGGCTGGCTATTATCGATGAGCAGCATCGTTTTGGTGTTCATCAGCGCATGGCTTTAAGAAACAAAGGTGCCGATAAAAACACCTTGCCTCATCAGTTGATCATGACCGCCACACCTATTCCCAGGACGTTGGCGATGACGGCGTATGCGGATCTGGATGTCTCTATTATCGATGAGCTACCGCCGGGCAGAAAGCCTGTGACAACCGTGGCTATCGATAACTCAAGGCGCGGGGAAATCATCGACCGTGTGGGTACGGCTATTGATGAAGGTCGGCAAGTGTATTGGGTATGCACGCTTATCGAGGAGTCAGAGTCTTTACAGGCGGAAGCCGCAGAGGACGCTTACGCAACACTTCAGGAAATGTTGCCAAGACATAAAGTGGGATTAGTACACGGGCGACTCAAGCCGCGTGATAAAGAAGCCATCATGCAAGCGTTTAAGGCAAAAGAGATAGACTTACTTATTGCAACTACGGTCATAGAAGTTGGCGTTGATGTACCCAATGCATCGTTGATGATCATTGAGAACGCCGAACGGTTAGGACTCTCACAACTGCATCAGTTGCGAGGGCGCGTGGGGCGCGGTAGCGCGCAAAGTAGTTGCATCTTAATGTTTCAAGCGCCGTTGTCCAATAACGGTAAAGAACGCTTAGGCATTATGCGTGAAACCAATGATGGGTTTGCCATTGCTGAAAAAGATTTATCTCTTCGAGGTGCCGGTGAAGTCCTAGGTACGCGGCAAACTGGTTTGGCTGAATTTAAGATTGCACAGTTGGGTCGCGATGATGATCTTCTTGATGATGTGAGTGATATTGCAGATCGTTTGCTTGAAGGTAATTCGCCGAATGTACAAGCTTTGGTTAGGCGCTGGATTGGTGAGGAGAAAAAAGATTACGGTGGTGTATAAGTTTTATCATCGCTTAACGATAACAAGCGTTTACGCAATGCTTTATCGGCTTTGGATAACATTCACTACCGGCAATTTCATATCGTTATAAATACTGTGGTTGTACCTGAAAATCTATGGTCTATCCTTTGATGACGTCGCGCAATAAGGGATGCGTGAATCAATGGAATGCATAGGTTTTATAGAGAAGTGGAGAGCAGTAGAACAACAGCAGTTCAGCTATCGGCCAATAAGAAATATCATGTCGATGAAGTTGAGGCTAATGCAAAGCTAGAGCGACGCCAGCTCGAAATGCTAATGATGCATGCATTAAAAATATCCGGTGGCGACTTATCAATGTTGTTAAGCCCTGGAGCTATAGGCGATTACCCAGAACAGTTTGTTACCTTGGATGCCGCTGCATTGCGGGTTCATGACAAAGGTTATCGGTCTACTAAAAATCCGTTAAAAAGTCGCCATGCAAATTCTGTAGCGCAGCAAGTTATGCGAGCAGGCGTTATAAAGCAGGGAGATGTTAAAGACGTTGGCATGCCGGTAAGCGTTAAAGAAAACCATTCTTTAATGAGGCGCTTTGTGATGATTCCAGTTGATATAGGCACGCTACCGTGTCCAATGTTGTTGGTAGTTAATCCCAAGGTATCGTTGTCGGGAAAGCTAACTGATGAGCGCTTAAGCCGATTGCATCAGCTTGCGATTGTTATTGCCAACCGTCGCTTACACAGAATGGATTTGCAACGTGCAGCGAGCACGTCAAACGATGCTGGTGCCAGTGAGGTTGCGTTAAAGCAGCTGACTATTGAATCTAGGCATGCCATTGTAACGGTGAACATTGATGGGAAAATTCAGTCGTTGAATCCGGCTGCCGCCACCTTGTTTTCATGTAAGTCCAGGCAGGCTGTTGGAGAAGATTTCAATCGTTACTTATCACCTAAATATTTTATGCCTACGCTTGAGCGATTAGGTCAGTCACATCATCAGCGTAACAAGACCGAAAAGCTTAGATTGAATCATCGCTCGGTCACCGTCTTGGATGAATCCGGCGATGTAAAATCCGTAGCCACCAGTGCTTATTATTCTGTAGTAGATAATCAGATTTCAGTCACCTTTGTCTTCAGTCACCCCAGCGTTATCCGGCGCAGTCTTCTAGGGCAAACCAGCATTGCCAATATCGTGGATACGGGCTCAATAGGCATTGTCGAACTAGATACTGACTGGCAGTGCGAAAACGCTAACACGGCGTGGTCTCAATTGAGCGGTCTGAGTTCTAAAGCATCAGAGGGCATGGGGTGGACGCAGGCTATCTATGAAGAAGATCTGATGGATGCGTGGTTGTCACTTGCGTCAATGCAGGAGAGCGGTGAGCCTTACTCAAGCGTTTGGCGAATAAAAAAACCACACGGTGCTATCTCCTGGTTAGCCATCCATGCAACCGCTGTGGCGAATGAGCTCAATCACACCACGGGTTACCTGTTAGTTTGTCAGGATGTATCCAGCGTTTATGAATCCAGAGAACGCATAAAGAAAGCGTCCACACTTGATGCCTTAACCGGGCTGTTGAATCGGGCTGAGTTTTTAGGTCAGATACAACTTAAATTGAATCGCCGTAATCAGCGTTCAAAACTGTCACTACTCGTGGCAAACATCGACGGGCTTAAAGAAGTAAACGATACTCTCGGTCAGGGCGTTGGCGATGAAGCGCTCCGGCAGTTTTCTAAAAAGCTAAAGTCGAGTTTGGGGCGTGATGCGATCTGCGGCCGATTGAACGGCAAACAGTTTGCCGTGGGCATGTTGAATTCTGCAGCGCCTACGGTGGTGGCCAGCACGATTAAGTCCATTCTCAACAGCACAGGTGAGAACTTCAACGTCTACGGTCATAAAATTTTGTTGAACATATCAGTGGGCTTTGCTTGTGCTGATAAGAGCACTGATTCGTGTGATGAATTGCTAAAGCAAGCTCAGCGAGCGTTGCAACAAACGCAAAAAGCCAGTCTGCCAATACGCCTGAAGCCTGCCGCAAAAGCGTGTGATCGTGATTTTTCTAAAACGGAATACCTGTCACCCATTGAGCCCCACGCTGAAGATTTCTCGATAGCGTGTTTGCTGCGCAATCCGGCGCAACAGGAGACTGCCGGCAAATCAAATTTCGATGCGTCACTGATACGAAAGCTATGTAAACAGGACGACGTGTTGGAACTTAGCTAGTCGCCTTATGCGTGGTGCCGTGCGTGTCTGCTAGGTCGGAAACTGCCATTGTGTATGTTCTTCGCACCACTGCCACAAGGCATTGCGCGTTTGCGGTGTGTCTGCGTCACGCGTCTTACGACTCATGTTTATTCGACGAATAGCCCTGTCATGCCAGAAAGCTCCGTTGGAGCGACCGGGAATTTCGTCGGCACTCAACCAAACCAACGTATCGGCTCCCTGATGCGGAGTTCGTAATAAACCGAACTTATCCAGCCAGCCCGTAAAGCCTGGTAAGGCTTCGGCGATGCCGGGCGTTTCCACCCATCCAGGGTGAAGAGCATGAAAGATGATTTCGTTAGCGGGAAATCTCTCGGCCCACATTTCATTGAGTACCACTTGAGCGCGCTTGGCGCGTGCGTACTGTTTTGCCCCTTGGTATTCGGCATCGCTCATTTCTATTCCGTCAACCGTGAGGGCTTCTGTATACATGCCCCCTGAACTCATGGTGAGAACACGAGCAGGTTCATTGTTTTGTGAAGCCGCATTGAGTTGTGGCAGTAATTTGCCTGTTAGCAGGAAAGGTGTAGCGACCATGAGTTCAACCGACAAGTCGGTTCCATTGCTGGCGAGCTTTCGGGAGTTGAATAGCGCCCCAGCGTTATGAATTAGCACGTTGATAACCGGAAACCGGGACGCTAAATTATCTGCAATATGCTGCACGTCTTCACGCTCACCTAAATCCCCGATGACGGCGTGAATGGATTGATTCCCTGAATCTTTGATCAGCTCCTGAACGAGTAAGCGCGTCTTTTCCGGATTTCGACCAACGATGACGAGCGTTGCGCCTAGGGCGGCGAATATGCTCGCCGCTTCCCGGCCGATACCGGACGTGCCACCCGTCAGAACAACGACCTTATTTTCAAGTTGATAGGTGTTCAACTCCGGCCAATTAAACAGGCGCCTGCGCAGCTTGTATCCCAGGTTTGAGAAACTTGGAATGACCGTTCGTTCGATAATTGAATCCAATACGCGTGAGATCATATTGAGGGTTTCTTTCGCAAGTTGACCTATCTATAGGTCAATACGAAATCGGTCAAACTTTGGACTCACGAGAGAAGGCGCTCGAAGGTTACATCGATTGATAGGCTGCCAGGAAGCTGGTCGTGACCCAAGTGCCAGCCATCGTGAGATAAACCCTCGATTTCCGCCCGGAAAATTGGCTTGCGACGGGTATTTTCGTCGGCTCTGTCTCAAAAATTTGTCAGCAAATAACATCTGGCCGTGTCTGCAGTCGACACAGTCAGCACGATAGAGTCAATTGTCCTCAGGGAACATGATTGTCAAAAAAAGAGATGCTCAGTTCGAAGTGATTCGTGCTTTGGATGAACAGGCTGAGTTAACCAATGACAAATTAAAACGCAGCGCTTGCATCAGCGCAGCTTCGCGGCTTCGTGCGGATTCTACAACCCAGAGAGCCACAGAGCTAATAGATTTCCACTTCGGCCAAAGCGAAAAATGGGCTGTCATTCATGATCTGCGACTTCGCATTGGCGGGCATGCGGTACAAATAAACCATCTACTTATTGACGATGCGTTACGCGTTGTTTGCATGGACAGCCGATTCCTTTCTTATGGAATAGAGTTGGGTTCGGATGGCCAGTGCATGGCCATGAATTCAATTGAAACACGGGTTATTGCCTCGCCATTGAATAAGATGGCCAAAGATGTTCGCATGATGAGGGGCTTCTTAGAGGGAAGAGACTGGTCGCCTTCTCGATTCGGTATGAGGCAGAAACCGACGGTATGTGGTTTCGTACTCACAAACCCTGACATTGAACAGCCAAAGTTTCGCTCACCTTCTCCGGATATGGGTGTGTTCCAGAGCGAAGCTATCATCGCAAAGTTGTTAAAGCGACAACAGCAGCGAGCCTGGCTTAACACGGGTAAATTATCTGCAGAGGCATTGCTAGATGTTGCGAAAGTCTTTGTCGATGGGCATATGCCGATCTTTCCTGAAGCGCTGTTGCTAGGCGAGACAGAAGGGGTTGTTGCGACTTAAACCCGCGGCGTGCCACGGCCACTGAAGCTCATTAGCTTCAGCTGACCTAAACGGCGGCTTTAGGTGTAAATTAAGGCTCGACCTTAAACCGACACCTCTACCCTTGTTTGGATGGCGCTATGAGTGATGTAAAACGTTTGAGCTTGGAAAAGATCCAAGCGCTTGCCACGTCGATACTCGTCGATAAGGGTTTTTCACTCGATCAGGCAAACGCTATCGCCGATACCGTCACTATCGCTGAGCGTGATGGCTGCCAGTCGCATGGTCTATTTCGCATACCGTTTTATGTCAAAGCACTGGTGAATGAACATGCTAATCCGCAGGCGGTTCCCACATTACGAGTGACAGAGTCCGCGGTTGTGCATGTGGACTCTCATGGCGGCTTTTGCCCGTTGTCACTCCGTGTTGGTGAACCGGCGCTGGCCTCTAAAGCAAAGACGCATGGCATAGCTGCATTAGCCATTCACGATACTTACAATATTGCTGCATTGTGGCCAGAGGTTGAACGCCTGGCTGAGCAAGGGCTGGTTGTATTCGCGTTTACGGCAGCTAACTCTTATGTGGCGCCGGCAGGTGGTACCCAGCCTCTGTACGGCACAAACCCCATGGCTTTTGCCTATCCGCGTCAGAATCATCCGCCTTTAGTTTTCGATCAAGCATCCAGCGCTAGTGCACGAGGAGAAATTCAGTTGCATCTTCGCGAAGGTAAACCGATACCCGAGGGTTGGGCTATTGATGCAAATGGTCAACCGACAACCGACCCTGCCGAAGCTCTAGCCGGAGCGCAGCTACCGTTTGGCGGGCATAAGGGGTCAAGTATTGCGCTTATGGTTGAACTGCTGGCAGGTGCACTTATTGGAGACCTATCAAGCAGCCAGTCAAAAGCCGCTGATACCCAAGGTGTCGGTGCCCCATTGGGTGGAGAATTTATTATGGCGATCGATCCGTCCCACTGTAATCCGGCGGCCGATCACTTGAGCCGAGCTGAACAACTGTTTGCTCAAGTGCTTGAGCAACCGGGTACGCGTCTACCGTCTCAGCGCCGCTACACAACACGTGTAGATCATCTGGCCAATGGCGTTGATGTGTCTCAGAAAATGTTGGATGAGCTGGCCGCGCTATAAGGTGCAGAAAAATCTAAGTGACGATGATGCCCGGCCTTCATTGAGCGTTGACTATGCGTGGTTAATTGCTCTGTCGATTTTGTTTGGCTTAAGTTTTACGCTAACCAGTATTGGCGTGAGAGACATCCCGCCAATCAGTCTGGCCGCGGGGCGGCTATTACTTGCGTTTTTGATGCTCTACCCGCTCATGCGACTGAATGGTCAGCGTATGCCTGCGATGGGGCCAATCTGGATAGCGTTGCTCGGCTCCGGCTTGTTTGGTAATGCGCTTCCCTTTGCGTTAATCAGCTGGGGTCAAGTGACGGTTCAAGCTGGGTTAACCGCTATATTCATGGCCGTTATGCCGCTTGCCACCCTATTGCTAGCGCATGTGTTTACCGATGACGAAAAGCTGGACCGTTGGAAGGTTCTGGGTGTTTTGTTTGGCTTGCTCGGTGTGATTGTATTGATGGGTTTTTCTGCGCTGAACGCTTTGGGTGATGACTTACTTCGGCAGTCCGCTATTCTGGCGGCGGCGGTGTGCTACGCCATCAATGCCATCATTACTCGTAAACTGACTAAATTGCCTCGCTGGTCTGCCATGACCGCGCTAATGGTGGCGGGTTGTTTGTGGTTGGTGCCGGTGAGTTTGTGGGTGGAAAGTCCCTGGCAGGTCGCTCCATCTATGGAATCGGTATGGTCTATGATCGCCTTGGCTATCGGCCCTACAGCAATTGCCACTGTGATGATTTTGCGCATTATCGACCGTCAGGGTGCCTCTTTTCTCAGTCAGATAAACTTTCTCGTACCTGTTGTTGGAATGGTGTTTGGTGTGCTGATGTTAGGCGAGCGGTTTCCGGCCAATGCCTATGTGGCCTTAGCCATTATTCTGCTCGGAATTGCTCTGTCACGAATGGGGGGAAGACGGCTCTAAACATCGGCGCATATCAATATGCGGAATCCCGTCCTCGAGATAGACATCGGATTCAATAACGAACCCCAGGTCCTTGTAAAAATCGATGATGGGCTCTTGAGCTGAAAGTACCTGATCGCGGTGCGGGAAGTTTGACTCAAGCTTTGACATCATCTGTTGCATGAGTAATTGTGCAAGCCCGGTGCCCCGATGGGATTTTGCGACGACTACGCGTCCTATTCGAACCACGCTTTTAGCACCTACATCGGTTGGTTCGCTGGAAGGCATGGCGCGTGCGTAGGCCACCAATTCTTCTGTACTACCCAGCAGGTGAATGGTATCCGGGTGATTATCGTGGGAGTCCAGTTCGGGATACGCGCATTGCTGCTCAACGACAAACACATCAGTGCGTAGTCGCATCAACTGAAACAACTGATCGGTATTCAGCGATTGAAAATGGTGGAACTCCCAATGTACAGGGTCGTTAGTCATCTATTTTTCGCACACGAAAGATCATGAATAGAAGGAGTGCGCTGCCGATAATTGCACCGCCGATTGCGCCGTACAGATGAGAGTCCACCACCACCGATCCGCCAGCCGTTGATTCACTGCCCGGCAGTGGGCCGGAGAATTGTTCCCATGCCAATTTTGCGACGACCAGCGTCAGCAGGGTGGCGGCAGATTTAGGGTATGTGCGTAAGTCTGCGAGGCATCCGGCAATGATGAGTCCGTGCAAGGTGCCGGAAAAGCCGACATAGGCGCCCACTTCCGGGTTGAAACGCCAGAGACCCAGCCCCACTACTAGGCTGGCAAAGATGATGATCAACAGCCAAATTCTTGCTGAGAAGTGCGACCAGACCAAGGCAACAACCAGAGCGAAGCCAGCCATATTCATCCACAGATGGCTTTGTCCCAGGTGCACAAAATTACCGGTCAGTAACAGCCACCAATATCCCTGGTCAATCTCGTTACGCTCGAAGCGCAAAACATCGTCGAGGCCCGCGTATTGCAACGCAATACACAGTAATGCCACGCAGATAGCGAGCACATAGGCAGGCGAACGTAACAGGTTCTTAATGTATTGAATCATTCAGTTGGCGTCGAGTCATACGGGCGGTGCTATCCTCTTGGCATAGAGATTAACCCTTTGAGAATACGGGAGATATGACCCTAATGGGCAAACTGGTACAAGAAGTTCGCGCAACAGCATTCTGCGGTGCGAAAAAACGTTCTGAAAAACAGCGTAACTCGCAAAGTGGTTTCACTCTTATCGAAATCATGGTGGTCGTGGCAATCATAGCGATACTGGGCGCAACCGTTGTGCCATTGATTATGGATCGCCCGAATGAAGCTCGTGTTGTACGAGCCAAAAATGACATCTCGTCTTATGCGTCGGCCCTGGAATTATACCGATTGGATAACTTCAACTATCCATCAACCGAGCAAGGTCTCGAAGCGCTGGTCACCAAACCCAGTGGTGATCCTGAGCCCGTAAACTGGAACCGCAGCGGATATGTAAAAAAGCTCTCTAAAGATCCTTGGGGCCGGGACTACATTTACGAAAGCGAAGATGGAAACTTTGAAATCATCTCGCTGGGCAGTGACGGCACTGAAGGCGGCGAAGATTTTGATGCCGATATCAGTAATCTAGAAACTAATTAGTGCCCCGTTTATGCCAGCCTGTGTCTCAGCGCTCGAAAGGCTTTACGCTGATCGAGCTGCTGGTCACTGTCACCATTATTTCAATATTGGTTGGCGCCGTTGTCATCAATATCGATTTTCGCAACGTTGGTAAAATTGTCCGGGACAATGCACTAAGGCTTGGCCTGCAAATGGATCTGGCTGCAGACCAGGCAGTCTACTCGCGGCAACAGTTTGGCATCAGATTTCATCCCGAGTCCTACGAGTTTTATATTCTGTCGGTCAGTGATAAAGGCCAACCGGTTTGGGAGATCTTTGAAGACAAGCAACTGCGCTTCAAAGATAACGATATCCCGACGGACTACGAAGTGGATATATCCGGTCTGCCCATTATTCTCGAAGAACTGGAAAACGAAGTGGCTGAGGCCACCGAAGAAGATCCGATTAAACCGCACATCATCTTTCTGTCAAACGGGGAGATCATGCCGGATTTCCGCATTCGCATAAGCGACAGAGACGGTGAAGCACGTTATGAGGTGGCCACAGGTGATGTACAGCCTGTTGTTGTAGAAAAATTGGAAGGCTCATGAAGAGGGCCTGCGGATTCACGTTAATAGAAGTGCTGGTTGCGATGACCATCATAGCGGTGGGTGTTTCTGCGCTTGTCGGTTCTGCAGGTTCGAGTGCATGGCGTGCAGATTATTTGCGGGAGCGAGAATTTGGTCGTTGGGTGGCCAGCAATGTGTTGACTGAACTTCAAGTGCTGCCTGCCTGGCCAAGTGTTGGCACTAAGAATACCGAAGTGGAGATGGGCACATTCACCTGGTATGTCCGTACTCGAACACAAGCTGTTTCCGATCCTGATCTACGTCGTTTGGATGTAGAAGTACGACGCCAAAAAGATGCGGATAACTACGTGTACGTCGTGACTGGCTTCGTTGGTAATCCTGAGAATCGCCAATGACTATCGGGGTAGAAACATCGACGTCCAGGTCCTTGAAAAAGGCTCGACGATCGGATCACGGGTTTACTCTGATCGAATTATTGGTTGCCATGTTTTTGCTGGCCATTCTGGGTACCGCGGGTTTTCAAATGTTATTTCAGATAACAGCCACCCGTGATCGAATAGATCAACAGTCTCAGCGTTTAAGTGAATTGCAGAGAACCTTTTACTGGTTAGCTGAGGATGTCACCCAGATTGCAGATCGTACCGTTCGTTCGGCCGTGGATTCTGCGCTCCCACCGTTGCAGTTCAATATTCAGGGTGAAAACTTATTTGAGTTCACACGCGCTGGATGGACGAACCCCGCAGCCGATGTATCACCGGTACGTTCCAATCTGCAGCGAGTGGCGTATTCACTGGACGATGACAAACTGATTCGCGCCTACTGGTATCACCTCGACCCCATTGATGAAGTTCCGACGCGTCGTCGTCAGATGCTCTCCGGAGTCGAGTCACTAACGTTTCGCTTTTTAGACTGTGAAGGTGAGTGGGGGGAGAGTTGGCCTCCATCAGATACCGAAGAACCGTGTTTACCGGCCGCAATCGAGTTTAATTTTGAATTGAGCGACTACGGTGAAGTTGCTCGCGTCTTTGCGCTACCCCGATGAATAAACGAATCGACAGGTACTCTGGTGCGCAGCGGCAACGTGGGGTTGCCATCATTACCGCTATTCTGCTGATTGCGATGGGTACGATTACCATGGTTGCAATAAGCAGTCGGCAACAGCTAGACATGCATCGCGAGCGAAATGAAGGACTTATTCAACAAGCCCGTGCGTTCGGCGTGAGTGGTGAACGTTTTGCAGCGGCGTTGCTCTACCGCGATTATCAGGCCGGCCTTCGTGAAAACACAGATTCTTTCGATGACGACTGGGCGCAGACTATTCCACCGGTACCCATCGACAATGCATCCATTCAAGGCTGCATTGTGGATATGCAAGGCCGCTTTAATCTGAATAATCTGGTGAACTCGGAAGGTGCCAAAGCCGAATTTTATTTTGAGCAGCTAAAGCGCCTGCTCAGCGAGCTCAATATCGATCAGGCAAAAGCCGATGCTGTGCTTGATTGGGTAGACACAGATATCAACGCCACGATACCCGAGGGCGCTGAAGACGATTACTACAGCGGGCTGACGCCAGGTTACCGAACTGCCAATGCACCGTTTGTCAGTGTGTCGGAATTACAGCTTGTGAAAGGGTTCAGCAGTGCTATTAAAGAAGAGACTGAAGACTACGAGTTGTTGCTGCCGCATATCTCAGCCTTGCCGACTAGCGAAGGTCCGACTGCCATCAACGTCAATACAGCAACGCCTGAAGTGCTTGCATCATTGTCCGATGAGATCAAACCGCTGGCTGCTGATTTATCACGTTGGGACACGGGGGCATATGAAGACTATCCTGAGTGTGAGGATATTTTCGATTTAACCGCAGATGACGGTCCGGATACCCTTGGCGGAGATGCGCGCGACTTGGCACCTTACGAGAGTACGCTACTATTTGATCAGCAAGTTGATTCTGGAGATTCTGGCGCTGAAACTGCACCGCCCGGTACCTACGACGTTCGTTCCAGGTACTTTCAGGTGCGGATTGACGTAGAAGCCGAAGGAATCAGTTTGTCGCAATACACGTTGTTCGAGCGGAATAACGACGGCAAGACGCGTGTACTTTATCGTTCACGCGATACGCTTTAGAGAAACAGGAAATAATCGTGTCTAAACACGTCATTATCTATATGCCCCTGGTGGGTGAAGACGCCGTCCAATGGGCTGTGTCTGATGACAACGGAAAACTGACGTCCAATGTTGAGTATTCAACACTGGATGAGGTAGCTGCAGAAGTTGAGGGGCGGCGGGTAACGCTTGTTCTTCCCGCAGACGATGTTTTGCTATCAGAGGCCGTTGTACCGGGTGGTTCTGCAGCGCGGGCCGCGCAGGCGGTGCCTTATGCACTGGAAGAACAGGTGGCTGATGATGTGGAGTCCCTGCATTTTGCCTTAGGTAGTAAAGGGGCAGGCGATGCCTATCCGGTTGCTGTGATAAGCCGCGATGTTATGGATCAGGTGACGCAGCAATGCGCGGACGCCGGTTTACGACCCACACAGGTGGTGCCTGAAACCTTAAGCATTCCTCAGTTGGATAATCATGGCGATGGTTCACAGGTGTGGACAGCGTTGCTCGATCAGGATCAGGTGGTTGTCCGACTAGATGGCAACCAGGGTTTTGCTACCGATCCGGGTATGGCTGGCATCATGCTCGACGGTGCACGGCAGGCTTTGGCCGAAGACGAAGATCCGACACTTGTTATTTTCAGCACGCACTCGGCAGCTCAGCTTCCGGTGCCGAATGCTATTGATGTTGAAATGCGTTCCTGTGAGAGCCGGTTAGCTCTGTTTGCCAGTGGCTTAGCAAACTCTTCGCATATCAATCTGTTACAGGGTGTGTACAACCCGCGGAAAAATTTCGATAAAACCTGGAAGCCGTGGCGGGCAACAGCGGCATTGGCCGCTTGTTTGTGTGCTGCTTTGTTTGTCGGTAAATGGTTGGATGTTCGCAAGCTTAATCAGCAGGAAGCCTATCTGGATGAGCAAATTGCGGCGGCATTTAATCAAGCTCTACCGGGCGCTCGTATGCAACGTCCGAGGCGACAGATTCAATCTGCTTTGAATCAGTTGGGCGGCGTCAACACGGATGGTTTCACCAACAGGCTCTCGCAAATTGCTTCAAGCCTTGCGACTCAACCCCAGACGACACTCAAAACCATCGGCTATAGAAACGGTCGGTTTGATCTGGATTTAAACACCGATGCTGTGCCTACGTTGGATGCCCTGAAATCTGAATTGGCCAAGCGCGGGTCGCTGGCCATGAGTGTTCAATCGGCCAACCGCGAAAACAACACCGTACGCGGTCGCGTTCGTATCGAGTGACGGAGCTATAGCGAAATGAAAGAATGGTACTTAAGGCAGTCACCGCGCGATCGTATGATCGTGGTCGTTGTGTCTGCGCTGACAATCCTTGGGCTTATCTACGCGCTCATCTGGCACCCCATGACGACTAGTCAGGCAAGGGCGCAGCAAGCGCTGGTGTCCAAATCAGAGACCTTAGAATTCGTGCGACGTGGTGCGGCACAGCTTAAGGGTGCTAATGCAGGCTCTTCGCAGCGCAAAACCTCTGATAAAGCACCGTATCTGCTGATCGATCAGGTAATTCGTCAAGCCAGTATGGATCCGCCGGAGCGCGTTGAGCCCAGTGGTGCTAACGGCGCCCGTGTGCAATACGCCGAAGTTGAATTCGACAAACTCGTTCGTGTGTTGGCCGAGCTGGAATTGTATGGTTTGCAAGTTTCAACCTTAACCATTAGCCGCAAGAATCAGGGAACCGTGAGTGCCCGTTTCAATATGGAGCGCAGTTAATGCGTTTTATTGGCTTATTTATTTTGGGGTTCGTTGCTTATCTCGTAGCAATGGTTGTCCTCTTTCCAGCGGCGCCAGTGGTCGATCGAGTTCGCCCGCAGTTGGGTCCAGTTGCCTTGGAAGGAGTGTCAGGCAAATTGTACAAAGGACAAATCGCGACGGTACGATCCACTGATGATCTACTTCCGCTCGAGTTTCAGAATGTTGGCTGGGCATTGGCTCCGCAAACCTTGTTAAAAGGCGGTGCGGGAGCCTCCTTCAGTTTCGACGGATACGGTGGTTCGGGCCAGGGCCTCGCCACACGCGGATGGAATGGCAACGTTTCAGTGAGTGACTTTGACTTCAATGCTGAGGCTAAAGCACTTGAGCCTCTGTTGCCGGTACCGATAGCAAGCTTTGGCGGCGAGCTCGTCGGAAATATCGAGCAAATTACGCTCGTTAACAATCTGTTGACCGAAGCGGAAGGCACGTTAACGTGGAACAACGCCGCTTTAGAGAGCCCGATACCGACCTCTCTTGGCACTGTAAACGTTGATATCAAGCCGCAGGGCGAGCAAGCGCACGTGATTACGCTTAAAGCCTCTGGCGGCGACGTTGCGATGGATGGCAGTGTCACGCTGAGTTTGAACGGAGATTTCACAGCGAACGTGCTATTCACCCCATCACCGTCCGCACCGCAGGCGGTAGTTAATGGTTTGCGCCAGATGGGCCCGGCGGATGGCATTGGCCGGGTGCGTTTTCAGCGAAAGGGCAATGTTAACCGCCTGATGTGAACCGAATACCCAACACTATTGTCATATTGCAATGATGGCGGTGTCGCTTATGGGAGCTTGCGTTTCCAAAAAGCGGAGTAGTTCCGTCAATAGTCTGCGTAACCTGCCGCTAGCAAATTAGGACCCGACGACACTCTAGCTATGAGTTTCGAATTAGACATTGCAGAACGACTGACGCGAGAGGCACTTGCCATTGCGCGTGATGCTGGCAAGAGAATTGTCGAAGTCTATGCGGGTGACGAGTACGACGTTTGTTATAAGGCAGATGAAACACCCGTGACGACGGCAGACATGGCGGCGCACGACATCATTGTCGAAAAGCTACGCGCCCTCGATCCGAAACTACCTGTTTTATCTGAAGAGTCCGACTCTGTGACATTTGAAGAACGTCATGAGTGGGGAGCTTATTGGTTGGTAGATCCGTTGGATGGAACCCGCGAGTTTCTTCGCCGAAACGGTGAGTTCTCCGTCAATATAGCGCTAATTTCTGAAAATAAGCCGGTCGCAGGTGTCGTGTTCGCACCGGTACTCGATGTGGCTTACTTTGCCACGCAAGGCTGTGGATCCTTTAAGCAAATTGGAGAATCTTCACCTGAATCGATTCATGTAAGGGTGGCGCCTAATCCCGTGACTGTCGCGCGAAGCCGCAGCCCTGTCACCGGTCCGAGACTGCAGCAGTTTCTCGACGCTATCGGTGAGCACGATGAAATACCTATGGGCTCTGCATTGAAATCTTGCTTAGTGGCTGAAGGGGTGGCGGATATTTATGCGCGTCTCGGACCCACGGGTGAATGGGACACTGCAGCGTCACAATGCATTGTTGAGGAGGCCGGCGGGCATGTTACCGATACACGTAGCCGCGACCTGACTTACAATATGCGTGAATCATTGATCAATCCAAACTTCCTGGTTTTTGGAGATGATCAAGTTGATTGGCTACAACATCTCCCGCCCGAAGCGCTTTAGCTTTAGACTTACGGGGTGAACAAAGACCCTGGTACTGCGTGAGTAAATTATTCAAGACACCCGAGGAGGCGGAAGCCGCCTTCTACGAATCCATTGAGCGAGCGGATATTCAATCGTTGGATGCCGTGTGGTCGACAGAAGACAACATTGTTTGTGTTCACCCCGGAGCATCGCGCATAGAAGGGCGTAAAGCTGTCATGGATAGTTTTGCTGAGCTGTTCGCCGATTCACCAGCGCTGAGTTTCACCATAGTCGACACCCTATATACGGGTAACGATGAAATGGCTATCCATTTAGTGAGAGAAGAGATCGAGCTGGACGGACAGGTTGTGAGCATTATGGTGTCCACCAATATTTATCATGTTGAAGCCGGTGGATGGCGCATGTTGCTGCATCATGCTTCCCCGGAACCCGATTCGGCCTTTCAAGATGAGTTCGAGGAATACCACCGATTCGATCAAATGGGTTTTGATGACATGGATGACGAATTTGATGAGCTGGAGGAGCCTGCTCGCCCACCGGTGCTGCATTGATAATAACGCCGTCAAGACCAGCTGCATCTTCGACTAGCGAGGCGTCGAAGGTTCTCTTTAGTGACGATCGTTTTAGTGTAAGTCCTTCCTGGTTAGCGTTCGACAATTCCCGTTATGCCATTCGAACAGTGGTCAGGTTGGATTTTAAGTCGACCAGACCGCAGTTAGCTGCACCCTATGCGTTTATCGTTGCCGGGGTGTTGTTGATGATTTACAGCCTGTACCACTTTAGCAATGAAAGCCTGTCACCTGTTGTTCCATGGTTTATGCTTATTGCAAGTCTGGCTATATGTGTGCTGTTCGGTTTTGTCGTTTTCAATGCACGAACCAGTCATCACTTATTGGTCACGTTTATTGATGGCAGTAAGTTACCCATTACGACTCAAAATATCGATCAAGCTAATAATTTACTGGATAGCTTAACTAAAGCAATGGACTGGCATAGAAGTGCTGACGTTGTGCTAGAAGCACAGAGAAATAGCCATGTACGCAAAGGCTATGCAGTCTCAAGTTGGGCTGACGAAGAAGAGGAGGAGTCAGAGGAGATTTACTCTCCTTACGATCAAGCAGCCCGAAACGCTGAAAAGCACCCGACAAAAGTGGACAGGCGAAGAGATCAAATGATGGCGGCCGTCCTTATCGCCATGCGAAAAAAGTGGCGTAAATAACGCAGGCTTGCGACCGTACTTAGTACTACCAAGTGCTTAGCGTTGAATGTCGAAGTCGTAGTCAATAATGAGCGGCGCGTGGTCTGAGAAAAACTGGTCACGATACACGCGAGTCTTCTTAACCTTGGATGCAAGGTCATCACTGATTATTTGATAATCGATTCGCCAGCCAACGTTTTTGTCGCGAGCCTGCCCGCGCTGTGACCACCAGGTGTACTCGTGTTCTTTTTGGGGTAATTGCCTGAATGCATCTGCATAGCGGTGTTTGTCAAATAGCTCGCCCAACCAAGCGCGTTCTTCAGGAAGAAATCCAGAGTTTTTCTTATTGCCTTTCCAATTACGGATATCGGCTTCCGTGTGTGCAATGTTCCAGTCGCCGCAAACAATTACTGAGCGCTTACTTGCTCTTAGTTTTTTTAAATGCGGTAACAGCGCATCCATCATCTTATATTTATAAGCTTGCCGGATATCGCCACTGGTACCGGAGGGTAAGTACAAAGAGATAACCGATAAGTTGCCAAAGCGCGCTTCCAGATACCGACCTTCACAATCTATCCAATCGATGCCCATTCCGTGAATGACTTTTGTTGGTTCTAATTTAGAAAACAAGGCGGTACCGCTGTAGCCCTTTTTTTCAGCATCGTGGTAGTAGCAATGCAGACTTTTCGGGTGGAACTGCGGGTCCTCAAGTTGCCATTCCTGAGCCTTAGTTTCCTGGATGCAAACGACATCGGCTCGTTGCCGCATCAGCCATTTGAAGAAGCCTTTGGAGGCGGCTGAGCGAACGCCGTTGAGGTTTGCCGTAATAATTTTCATATTCACGATTGTACACGGCGTCAGGTCTTGGCCGGAAATTGAGCGATAAGCCTCACAGAAATTGGCATTAAGGCTTAGATCTGTTTTGCCGTTGTCGCTACTCGAACTATGGGACCGTTACGCCTACCTAGAGTCATTCCTGTCTGCGCACTTGCGTTGCTTGTGTCTCTGTCTACTGCGCAAGCAGAGGTTTACCGCTATGTAAAGGACGGGCAGGTGTTCTATGGGGACCGCATGCCTGAATCAACCCATCAAAACGGTCATAGTGTGCTGAACAAGCAAGGTGTTGTGTTTAAGGAGGTTCTCAGCCGGGATGAGCAACGCCAGATGATTCGTGCTCTGGAGGAAAAGGAACAACAGGAATTTCGGGACCGTGCGTTGTTGGATACTTTTGGTACCGAAGACGATCTGGTTTTAGCCCGCAACAGGCGACTGGCTATGCTCGATATTCAGATAGCGCAAATTGATAGCCAAGCTGCGTCCTTGTGCGCGCGTGCTATCGATATTAAAGAGCGAATTAAAGTGCAAGAGGCAGACGCCAGCAACGAAGATGGCTCTGCTAACCTACAGACCGATTTATCCCAGGCGCGCATAAAACTCAATAGTACGCTCGTTGTTCTGAACGATAAAATGATTGAACGTAACAACATGGCCACGCAGTTTGTGGCTGATATGAAGCGTTACCGCGAATTAAAAGTCCAGCGCTAAGACTTACCTCTGAAACCCATATAGGCTTAAGAAGTCCCTTTTTAGGGATAGAAAGTAACCATATTTTCGTTACCGTGGCACTTTTACCTATTTACTCGCCACCACCTTCGTCTACTATTCACCCGTAACCTTTCGGATTTTTAATCCGCGCTATGTCATGCGGCTTTGCTGCCGACTAGCCGCACGGAAAATAGACTAGGGATATTAGATGAAGCAATCAGAACATTTTATATCGCGCATTATGATGCCTGTAAAAATAATGCCGATAGCAGCGCTGGCACTTTCAAGCAGCGTTGTTTTTGCACAGGACCTTGCGAGCCCGGACTCGCTAAGCTACGAGGTATATTCTCGCACCACCGCAGAACTTTTCTGGCAGCGTTCCGACATGCCTGGCTTAAGTTATGAAGTACTACGCGACGGACAGCTGCTCGCCACTACCGACGGTGTTAGCTTTGTTGATAAGTCTTTAAGTCGTGGTCCAACGTACACGTATGAGATCATTGCGGTGGATGCGGATGGCGTTCGATCTGCGCCTTCATCGGTCAGTTTTTCGTTGGGTGAAAGTGATTCCGGTAGCGTAGAGCCCGCGCCCGAGACGCCTGTCGAATTCGGTGCGCCTACCGGTTTACGGGCCGATATTTATTCCTCTCGTTCGGCGGAAATTTTCTGGGATCGTTCGTCTCAATTTGGTTTGACTTACGATGTCTCGAAAGACGGCTCGTTGCTGGAGACAACGAATGGCGTTAGCTATTTCGCTCGCAACTTAGCGTCAGGACAAGAACATACATTTCAAGTTGTCGCGGTTGATCTTGAGGGAAACCAATCGGCACCGTCGGTCGTGACATTTACGATGCCTGGGTCCTCCACGCCCACGACGCCCGGACCTGTCGATGACGACCCGCTAGCGGGTAGCGTGTCGGCCCCCACCGGTGTACGCGCCTCAGTCTATTCATCTCGCTCGGCAGAGATATTCTGGGACAGGGCAACCACACCGGGATTGAGCTACGAGCTTTCCAGAGACAACGTGCCATTGACGACCACCGATGGCGTCAGCTTTTATGACGATGAATTGTCTCCCGGCAGTACGTATCTGTTCGAGCTCGTCGCTATCAACTCTGCGGGCAATCGTTCTACACCAGCCTCCATCACGGTAAGCACCTCAGGAGGTTCTGTTCCTGACAGCCCTTCAAACAATGAAACAGCTGCGGCAATTCAGGAGCCGGATGGTTACTTTGATCAAAATGGTTATGGAACCGTTGATGTCGTGCGACTCGATGTTCGTACGGTCACAACGCCTGGCGTGTGTAATGCTGATGATGAGTCAGGTTGTACGTTGGACGATGTGAAAGCCGATATCGATGGAAACGATGATTTTACCGTTGACATTGCTATTCACTTTCAAGGTGATGATTTGCCAGACGATGGTTCGATCAACAATGCAGAGCTGAGACAGCGTGGTGGCTTCACACGTTTAGCGCCTCAAAAATCGTTTCGCATAAAGCTTGATAGCAAGGACGAGTTGTGGCGAGGTGAGCGACGTTTGCAGCTCAACAAAATGCCCTACGATCAATCGCGTATTAGAAACAAATTGTCGTTTGATCTCATGCAGGACATCCCGCATCTGCCGAGTCTGAAAACACAGTTCGTTAACTTGTGGATTGATGATGGTGCTGGCCCTGAAGACTACGGGCTGTTCACGCATGCAGAATACGTCGGTAAAGAGTACCTGGTTAATCGTGGGTGGGATTCAGACAATAACATCTACAAAATAGAAGAATTTGTTTTTGCTCTAAGTGATCTTGAGTATCTTGCAGTTGATAGTGATGGTGCACCATTAGACGACGATCGTTTTGAAACTCGACTCGACCCAAAACGGGGAGACGATCACCGAAAAGTCATTGAGATGATTCAGGCGGTGAACGATAACGAACGATCGTTTGATTCCATCCTTGAGCAATACTTTGATAAAGACAACGTTCTTGCCTGGGTTACGGTAAATTTTCTATTGCATCAAATGGATGCGGTGACACACAACTTCTACCTCTACAACCCGGTGGGTACAGATAAATTCTATTTCCTACCCTGGGACTATGATGGAACGTTTGCTGTAGAGCAAAAGCCTGCTAACAGTCTTGAGACCAGTGAGCTGTTTCGCCGTCTTTACTATGGCTTCTCTAAGGGGCGCGCCAGTAATTTTCTTAATCGATATTACCGTCAGCCCGGTATCTACCAGCAAATTGTGGCAAGGGCCAACGAGCTTAGAAACAACTATCTAACCGATAGCACGATTTCTGATCTTGCCCGACAGTATTCGGAAGTGATCAGTGAATACGCTGGCCGTATGCCAGACATCGAGCATAACTTTGCTTACGATAAGAGCAACAGTCGTGACTTTGCCAGCCATGTTGCCGAGAACCATGCTGTGTTACTGAACTACGGTATACCGTTCCCACCGAAGTTAAGAGACGTCGAGCAATCGGGAGATTCACTGAGATTTCGCTGGAGGGCTGCCCATGACATGGCAGGTAATAGCTTAAGCTATGAACTTGAAATTTCTTCTTCGCCGGAATTTGGTAGCGATGATCAGCTGCTGAGTTTAACCGGTTTGTCGGAGAGTGACGGAGACGGCTACTTTATCGATGCAAGTCAGATTGGTTCGGGTACTCGATATGCCAGACTCATCGCCCGATCATCGTCAAATCCTGATGAGTTCTGGCAGATAGCCAGCAACCGACCGGTTATCGATGGGGAGATGAGAGTGGGTGTTGTGGAATTCACATCACCCTAGAAACAGATAGGCGTTATTAAAAAGGACTACAAGCACGGGTTTGGAATGGAATCGAAACCCGGTGCTTCTCTCATGAGCTCGAACCAGTCGCCCGAGGCTCTGGGTCCGCCGAGCAGTTCAGAGCATTGTCTATTAATCCAAATGCTTCCCCATTGTCCGTCGTTGTCCCGTGCAATCCATCGAAACTCCTCTTTGTCGGTGCGTGAGAAAACATAGCCGATGTCGTTGAATCTGCCGGGAGACGACTCTTCTGCAGATCCGGTCAGGATAGGGCAAGGGTTTTCAATGGCATCGAAGGCAGGTGCTTGTGCAGACAGTGTTTCCCAGTTACCGGACACAACAGCCCCACCCATGTAGTTTGCGCAGGTCTCATCTATCCAAACACTTCCCCATCGACCGTCTGTCGTTTTATCTATCCAGCGGTATTCGGAAGTATCGGTACGTGAGAAAACATAACCACCGTCTCTGGAATCGGTGACTGCTGATTCAGCATCATCAGAGCTTGTAGTCTGAACATCACACGGGCTTTCAATGTTATTGCTGGAAGGTGCCAGCGCAATGAGTGTATTCCAGTCACCGGATGCCGCCGGCCCTCCTAAGGATTCTGCACAGTTGCTATCGATCCATGTGCTGGCGAGTTGTCCTTCAGCATCGAAATCAATCCAACGATATTCGTCTACGTCGGTGCGGGAAAATACAAATTCGCTATCAGGTTCTGTGGGGGATAGTTGGCTTACGTCCTGGTTAACTGCGGCACCTAAAGTCAGTGTAAAGGAGTCCGGGATAGCGCCGTCAATCGCTTTGAAATAGCAGTCTGCTGTCGCAATCTCGAACGTGCAGAAAAGGGCGCCATGAGTCGCACCCTGTGACGCGGTGTAGATTGATGCAAACCAGTCACCGCCGTGCTCTTGTGGAACAACATCCCGACCGCCGAGACCTGAAACAAAGGCAAACGATTGCCCCGGTTTTAATGTCATATTGCTGCTTTTACTGACGACAGTTTTTTCGCTGAAATTACTCAATAGGTGAGTGCGCGAATAGGCATGAGCATGAGCCATGGCGATAATGGCTCCAGCGTCAAGACAGGCGTCGTAAATTTCCCAGCCGGTGCTGTTGCCTTTACTGGCGGGTTGCATATCTCTCTGGTTTTTATGCCAGCTACAAATGCGCCAACGAAGGTTAGAGGTGAGTGACGAATAGGATGTCCGAATGTACTCGGCATAATTATCATCAGGATTCACACCCGCCACCTCTGTAATACCGGAGGCAACCTGCACGACGTCGATGTTGGCGAACTGACAAAGTGCCTTAACGCCTGTGTCGCCGATACAATCCAGCGCAGGATTTCGATCAATACGTTCCTGAATCAGTCGCTTATAAGTGGGCCATTCAAAGTTTTCGTGGTTGCCTACGACCGTTAAAACGGGGAAGTCTTTACCTAAAGCGTTGGTGATGTTTGCATCCCAGGTTTTAGCAGCATTTGCGGCATACCCAAGATCACCCTGAATCAAGAGAAGATCAGTGTCTTCGTTAGCAACCAGTGTTAGCACTGCACGGCTATTGCTGTTATTACCCTGATCTCCAATAAACGCAACCTTGACGCCGGCGTTAACGTTGGAAATCACTCCTATGGAGGTTGCTGCAAGCAGCAAAGCCGTGGCCAGTACGTTTCTGTGTTTCAAGAAAACCTCCTCGTTCTCAGGGTGTGCAGACGCGCAATATATCACCGGCCCCAAAGACTGAAAGGTTACAAACTGGAATCGTCAGAGCACGACTAAAAACACAGCGAAGGGTGTGCCAACGACTATGACTAACCGCTATACGCCAAATGCTGAGCGCAAACGTTTGAGTAACACCACTACTTGTCGTGAATCAGTGTGCCAACACCTTGATTGGTAAATAATTCCAGCAATACCGCGTGCTCTACACGCCCATCGATAATGACGACACTGCGAACTCCTGCAGCGACAGCATCCAGCGCACATTGCACTTTAGGAAGCATGCCGCCGTGCAGGGTACCGACTTGTATTAGTTGAGCAATGTCTGTTGGCGTTAACCCTGTGAGCAGTTCACCTTGGTCGTCGAGAATGCCTGGCGTATTCGTCAACAACAGTAACCGTGAGGCGTTAAGTGCGATCGCAATACTGCTAGCAACAAGATCGGCGTTGATGTTGTAACTGGCACCCGCGCTGTCTGTACCAATAGGGGCGATAACAGGGATGATGTCATCGGACACAAGCTTATTGAGAACTTCGGTGTTTACGGTCTCCACCTCACCAACGTAACCCAAAGCATCGGTCTCGCGACCGGGCAGTTGCAATGGCTTGGCTTGAATAAGGTTGGCATCTTTGCCGGTCAGACCGATAGCCCGGCCACCGACCTGATTTAACAGTGATACGATGTCTTTGTTAACCGAGCCGCCGAGAACCATTTCAACGACATTCATGGTGGCTTCATCGGTGACTCGCATGCCATCGAGAAATTCACTCTCGATAGCCAGCTTGTTCAACATGTTGCCTATTTGCGGCCCGCCGCCATGGACCACTACCGGGTTAATGCCGACCTGCTTCATCATGACGACGTTTTGGGCAAAAGAGCGCTTCAATGTTTCATCCGTCATGGCGTTGCCGCCATACTTAATGACTACCGTCTGACCGCTATAGCGTTGCAGATAGGGTAGAGCTTCATTAAGTACGGTGGCTGTCTGAGCTGCGGAATAGCTGCTCGTCGGCATGTCAGGGTCGTGGGTCATTGAATAGCAAACTTAAAAGTCTTTAGAAAGGAATGCTAACCGAACTGTCCGTATCTTGCATATGTTGGCGGAATTCACTTTGAATTCTTGCCATCGCCTCGTCAGTATCGGCCTCAAAACGGATTACCAGTGATGGGGTCGTGTTTGACGCACGGAGCAGGCCCCACCCGTCCGGGTAGTCTGCACGAACACCATCAATCGTGGTGAGTGTGGCGCCTTCAAAGTTTGCTCCACTAACAAATTTTTCAACGAATTCGTGCTGAGCACCGTCCCGATCGAGTGTAACGTTGAGCTCCGGTGTGTTAATGCTGTTGGGGATCTCACCGAAAATCTCGCTGGCAGGTCGATCAGTCTTGGATAAGATTTCCAATAAACGTGCAGCGGCATACAGAGCATCATCGAACCCATACCAACGTTCTTTGAAAAACATATGGCCGCTCATTTCACCACCGAGCAAAGCGCCTGTCTCTTTAATGCGAGCTTTGATAAATGAATGCCCTGTTTTCCACATGTCTGGTTCACCGCCAGCTTCTTTAATGGCGGCAGGTAATACTTTTGAGCACTTAACGTCATAGATAATTCTGGCGCCGGGGTTGCGCTCTAGAACATCACGGGCAAACATCACCATTTGGCGATCCGGCCAAATGACATTGCCTTGATCGTCAACAACACCGACTCGATCGCCGTCGCCGTCGAATGCTAAACCCACTTCGTGTTTGTTTTCTTTTACAACGGCAATGAGATCTTCCAGATTTTCAAGCTTGGCTGGATCCGGGTGATGGTTAGGGAAGTTTCCGTCTACCTCGGTAAACAGCGATGAGCTGTTACAGCCCAATGCGTCGAACATTTGCGGGGCTGCAGCGCCTGCCACACCATTGCCGCAATCGTAGGCGATGCTCATAGGGCGTGCGAGTTTAACGTCGCCCAGAATTCTAT
The DNA here is from genome assembly GCA_020627685.1 of Granulosicoccus sp. Classification (GTDB taxonomy): domain Bacteria; phylum Pseudomonadota; class Gammaproteobacteria; order Granulosicoccales; family Granulosicoccaceae; genus Granulosicoccus. The sequence continues at coordinate 60,031 of JAHDGK010000022.1, forward strand.
CTAAGTAATCTTGCAGGATGTCTTGAGATTCCAAAGACCCTGCAGTGTCAGCAGTATGTAGATTGTCTTCTACAAGGCGCGTATGCAACGCAGTAATGCCATCACCGAATAATGCATCGCCACCGACAACCATTTTTAAACCGTTGTATTCCGGCGGGTTGTGACTGCCGGTTACCATGATGCCCGTACCTGTATCGAGATGGTACGTTGCAAAATACAAGACTGGTGTCGGGACCATGCCAATATCTATGACGTTGACGCCAGTGCTTTGAATTCCAGTGCTTAAGGCTTTGATTAAATCGGGCCCAGAGAGGCGACCATCACGTGCGACAACCACGGTGGGGATATCACGCTCTTTACATTCCGTGCCAAATGCGCGGCCAATTTGCTCTACTGCCGCTGGCGTCAGAGTTTCTGTGACAACTCCGCGGATGTCATAGGCTCGAAAAATCGCTGGAGAAATACTCATGTTCGTTGGTCATCCTCATTGGTCGTGCAAATTCTTTTTGCACTGATACATGCGTGTGTTTGATAGTGCGGCAGCCAAGCTGCGTCTAACGGTTAGTTTTTGCCGGTTGAGCCGAATCCGCCTTCGCCCCGTGAGGACTCGTCGAAGCTCTCCACGCGGTTAAACGCGACCTGGGCCACGGGTATAACCACTAACTGTGCAATACGTGCGCCGACTTCGATGGAGTAGGCGGTTGAGCCTCGATTCCAACAGGACACGAATAGCTGGCCTTGGTAATCGGAGTCAATTAAACCCACCAGATTACCCAGGACAATGCCGTGTTTATGGCCCAAGCCGGAACGCGGCAAAATGATGCCAGCGTAGCCGGAATCGGCAATGTGAATGCAGATGCCGGTAGGGATGAGTTCTGTTTTGCCCGGTTCTAGGGTTAAGTCTTCATCCAGACAGGCTCTTAAATCCAGTCCGGCGGAACCCGGGCTTGCGTATTCGGGAAGTTCGATACTGACGCCGATGCGAGGATCGACGATGGTGTAATCAACAGACTTCATTCAGTGTTTTCTAGCCTTTGGGTCAGTAACTCAAGCAGCGCCTTGGCAACATCGTGTTTGCTGCCAGACGGTATTTTACTATGCCCGTCCTCCGGCCAGTAAACATCCAGCGAATTAGTATCGCTACCGAAGACAGGATTGTCTTTGTTACCCACGTTATTCGCGGCAATCATGTCTAAATTTTTGTTTTTCAGCTTGCCGCGAGCATGCTCTTCAACGTTCTCGGTCTCGGCGGCAAATCCTAAGCAGAAGGGTCTGTTAGGCAGTGTTGAAACACTTTTGAGGATGTCTGGATTCCGGACGAGCGTTAGTTGCATGGTGTCGTCGCTTTTCTTGATTTTTTGCTCTTTCACCTCTTCTAAGCGATAGTCAGCAACGGCTGCTACAGATATAAAAACATCGCTGGTGCTGACTTGTTGCATAACGGCGTCCAGCATGTCATTAGCCGAGCTTACGTCAATACGTTTAACGTCCGGGTTGGCCGTTAACGACACGGGGCCTGCAACCAAAGTGACTGATGCTCCCATTTTTGTGGCGGCATCGGCTATGGCGAATCCCATTTTCCCAGAGCTATGGTTACTTAAGTAGCGCACAGGATCAATCGCCTCCCGGGTAGGGCCGGCCGTAATCAACAGATTTTTCCCGCTAAGGGCAAGTTCGCTTGCGGACGCCGTGGAATTCAAGGATGCGATGAGTGCATCACGAATGTCTTCCGGTTCCATCATGCGACCAGAGCCGACTTCACCACAGGCTTGAAAACCTTCTCCGGGTCCAAAGAAATGAACACCTCGGGAGGCGAGCGTCTCACAGTTGGCAGTGGTGGCTGCATTAGCCCACATTAAGCGGTTCATGGCAGGTGCCACGAATAACGGTGCATCTGTCGCCAGACAAAGGGTGCTGAGTAAATCGTCGCTCAAGCCGTTGGCAATTCGGGCTAGCGTATTTGCGGTAGCGGGTGCAATTAGAATGCAATCTGCCCATCGCGCGAGTTCTATATGCCCCATGGCGGCTTCCGCAGCCGGGTCCAATAAATCCGTATGAACGGGATTACCTGTCAGAGCCTGGAAGGTTAAAGGCTGTATAAAAGCCTGCGCACCGGAGCTCATAACCACTTTGACGGTGGCGCCTTCCTCAATCAGTCTCCTGGCGAGGATAGCGCTTTTGTAGGCCGCAATTCCACCGGAAATACCGAGGAGAATCTTCTTTTTTTTCAAGGCTTGCATGGGGTAATGGTAGCAGTTTGTCCGATCGTTCTGATGTCGTAGAGCTATGAAGGTTTCCGTAAAGCCACGGAATATTCGTGCCGAATGGCCTGGAGTGTGAGCGGGCGAGTCTTGTCCCTGTGACGAGGTCTAATTTTAATGCCTGAATTCGCAGGAGTGTCTGTACGACCTAGGGTTAGTCGGCTAACGCTCCGGGCTTTCATAGACTGTCGGTATATGGTCTACTGACTAATCCCACTCACGATCACAAGGATGTCGATCATGACGATTAAAAGCTGGCCGCAATCAGAGCGGCCCAGAGAAAAACTCCTACACCAAGGAGTCAGCTCACTCAGCGATGCGGAACTTCTCGCCATATTCATTCAAACCGGCACACAAGGCGCAACAGCTGTTGATGTAGCGCGTAACCTTCTCCAACAATTTGGAGGGCTTGCCTCGCTACTGAGTGCTGACAAACAGTCCTTTTGTTCAGCAAGAGGTCTGGGTGAGGCTCGGTTTAGCTTGTTGCAGGCGGCGTTGGAAATTAGTCGCCGACAAGTCTACGAAACCTTAGGCCGTGAAGATGTACTCAGCAGTCCCGAGCATGTGCGTCAGTATCTCTCTCTGCACTTAACCGGATTGCAGCATGAGGTATTCGCAGCTTTGTTCTTAGATAACCGGCATCGCGTTATTGAATACCAAGAGCTATTTAGCGGGACGATTGATTCAGCAGCGGTGTACCCGCGAGAGGTAGTCAAGCGTTGTTTACGGTGTAACGCGGCTGCGGTGATTTTTGCGCATAACCATCCTAGTGGTGTTGCGGAACCTTCAGATACCGATGTTCGATTAACTCGAAAGCTCAGTGATGCGCTGGCTTTAGTGGATGTGCGCGTGCTCGATCATCTTGTCATCGGGCAGGGGGTTCAGACATCGCTGGCGGAGCGAGGGTTGATGTAGAGTGCGTTGAGTTTAATCGTGTTTGACTAAACTCAGAATTCACCAGTTCTGCTCGGCCTCTATAAGTAGTTATTCGTTAATGTGCCCTGCTTCCGAATTTAGTGAGTTGGTGCGCTTAATGCTTGACAACCTACTAGTAGGTAGATACGATGGCTGCATGGTGAATCAATCAACAAGAGATCTCATTTTGGATTGCGCGCAAGCGCTGGTTCAGACGCGAGGCTTTAATGCGTTTAGCTATGCTGATATCGCAGCTGAGCTTGGTGTGAAAAAGGCGAGCATCCATTATCACTTTCCTTCGAAGTTGGATTTGGAGTTGGAGTTGTTGACTCGTTATCGAGCGGGTTTTGAGGCTGAAATGAAGTCTATTGAAGTCAGGGTAGAACGAAGCGTCCAACGATTAGATCAATATGCGAGCTTGTATATCAAAACACTGAGCGACAACAAAATATGTTTATGTGGAATGATGGCTTCAGACATCGGTGCTTTACCCAATGAGTTGAAGCCTTCGCTCAATGCCTTTTTTAAAGAGCATATTGATTGGTTAACTAAGGTGATGAGCGCAGGAAAGAGTAATGGTGAATTGAACTTCACAGGTTCTGCTCAGTCACAGGCAAGTTCGTTTTTGGCAGGATTACAAGGCGGGCTTTTGATGGCAAATGCAATGCGTGATGAGACTGTTTTCAAGCGGTTAAAAAAATCACTTTTCACACAGCTGGAGTAAGTCCTTTTTTTTGGCGATATTATCTACCAACTAGTAGGTAAAAATAATCTTTTTGTAGTTTTTTGGAGAAAACAATGTTTAAAGACGAAACAGTAGTCATAACAGGTGGTACCAGTGGTATCGGCCTTAGCATAGCGGAACGATTGAGTCGCTCAGGAGCTCGATGCGTGCTTATTGGCCGAAATGCCGTGCGAGGTGGAGAGGCTGTTAGAAAAGTTGATGGTTCACACTTTCTACAAGCTGACCTTGCCGATGAAGTTGATTTGGATCGGGTCATTACTCAGATAAATAGGGATCATTCAGGTGCTCGTTACTTGGTAAATAACGCGGGTATTTTTGTTCCAAAAGCATTTAGTGATATCGATAAAAACGATTATGATGGCTATCACGATATCAATCGCGGAACTTATTTCCTTACGCAGGCATTTGTTAAACAATTAGTTAATCTGGAAAAACCAGGTGCCATAGTTAACATAGGTTCCATGTGGGCGCACCAAGCCATTAAGGCAACTCCTTCGTCCGCCTACTCAATGGCCAAAGCAGGGCTGCACTCGTTAACGCAACATTTGGCGATGGAGCTTGCGGAGCGAAAGATTCGGGTTAATGCTGTAGCACCAGCTGTTGTAGAGACACCGGTTTACGAGAGCTTTGTGCCGAAGGAGCAAGTTGCCGAAGTCTTGGCGGGCTTCAATGCGTTCCATCCAATAGGGCGAGTTGGTACACCAGGTGATATCGCATCTGCAGTGGAATATCTTTTGTCAGATGATGCGTCGTGGATTACCGGAACCGTGCTAAACGTGGATGGTGGGGTAATGGCAGGGCGAAACTAAACATCGCCTTTGCAAACTGACTTCGGATAGAAGGGATTAGCTAACTTGCTTGTGAGAATTCCTTCTATTCGTTCTACAACACTAGGAGAAATAAAGATGAAAAAACAAACACACCCGGTGAGTGAACCCACAATCTATGTCTGTGGAAACTGCAGCAAGCAGATAGAGATAGTATCCACTAAGCAGGCAGAGGGTACTTTAGATAGTTGTTATAACTGCCATACAGCGTATACCGGACAGGCTGTTAAAAATATGTCGACTGGGGGAAGAATTGAATCATTCAATAATCGATATAATCGTAATTAGCTGGAGTAAGAGGGCCTTTGGACTCATGAACTTTGATCCGATAACAATCGGCGTTGATAGTCTGTGCAGACCTTGTTTGCAGAGCGCGGTTTGAGGTAATGAGAATTTATAGACTGGCATCGTTTAGACGTACCCCCTGAATATTTTCACGTGTTATGACATCAATGTGCACCGGGGCTATGTCTAACCGTTGTCGTTCTAAATGAGACACCATGGTTTTAACCGCTAGCTCTGCAATCTTGCGAAAGCTCATGTGCAACACGATGTCCATGGTCCCATCCAGTAACATCGACCGGGTTTTATGCGTCAGGTGGTGTCCAATGAAAACAATTTCATCGGCGGCGCCAGCGTTTTTTAAGGCAGTCGCTACGCTGCTGTTAGCAGCACCTGCGTTATATATTCCGATGAGATCACTACGAGAATTTATAGCCTGCGTAACCGATTGAAATGTACCTTCGTGGTCATCATGCCCGACTAAGGTAATGACATCGTCAATGTGTCGAAATTCGTGTGCAATCGCTGTTTTAAAACCAGCAACTCTATCCTCATGACCACGATACAATTCCCCGCCAATGACCACTGCAACCGATCCTTGTTGCCGCGTGAGTCGACCCATGAGATAACCTGCTGTTCGACCGGCAGCTCTGTTGTCTATACCAACAGTACCAATGGTGTTGGGGTTAGCAAGTCCGGAGAGTACTGCCAGTGAGGGAATTTTATGAGTCTCGAGCACATCTACGGCAGCCGTCACTTTCGGGTGCTCAAGCGCCTGAAAAAGAACACCGTCAACCCCCTGATTGGTTGACGCGATTAGTTTTCTGGCGAGTAAAGACGGGTTGAGCTTTTTCACGAATTCGCATTCGATAGTCGCGTTTCCGTGTGATCCGTATTCTTGCAAGCAATCGGCAAAATACTCTGTAGACGGGCCGGCATCGCTGGGCAGGAGAGCTTTTAGACGCCAGGGTTTATCTCGGCTTAGCGAATAGTTGCCTCGCTCTAAGGCTGCTTTGGCTTGTAGTACGCGCTGCTTAGTGGTTTCACGAACATGGGATCTTTCATTGAGCACTCGGTCGACAGTGGCAGGGCCAACACCTGCGATTGACGCTATCTCTTTAATCTTAGCTGGACGCAGAATCGATGTTGCTCGATCGATAGGCTCTGACATCAAAAAACCTCAATTTTTAATAAACCGTGTTAGTGCATTGATCAAAATTTACCAATTAATACCAATAAGAATACGATGCGATACCGATCCACATCAATTATTCGAAAATCGTATATTTTGATATTTTCATTTAGGCATGTTTGTTAGTTTCGATCAAATATTTTATCGAGCGATAGGCCGGATGAAAATGAAACGAGCAGGTGTTATTGGCTTAGGAGATATGGGTAGTGGGCTGGCCAAGAACTTATTAGCCGCGGGTATACAAACTAGTGGTTTTGACTTATCAGAATCAAGACTTGAAGCATTCAGGCAGCTAGGGGGACAGGCTTGCGAGTCGGTTGTAGATGTAGCGCGACAATCGGATGCTGTTTTCGTCATGGTCATGAACGGAGAACAAGCATCAGACGTTATTTTGGGTGAACAGGGACTTGTCTCCGCACTCCGTAAAGGGTCTGCCATTATTCTCAGTGCGACCATTAAGCCGTCAGAAGCTGTGGCGATCGCTAACGGGATGCGTGATCAGGGCATCCATCTGATTGACTCACCGGTATCGGGAGGATATTCAGGTGCGCAAACAGGGACGCTTACCTTGATGGCTGCAGCGCCTGATTGGTTGCTAGATGAATTTTTGGATGTTTTAGAAGCCGTGTCCAGTACGGTGCATAGGGTAGGAACTCAACCGGGAGAGGGGCAGACAATGAAAGCGTGCTTGCAGTCTCTCATCGGCTCCATATTTTCAGCCACATTTGAGGCTGCTACTCTGGCAGCCAAAGCAGGTGTGAGTGGTGATGCCTTGTATCGCGTGTTTTCAAGTTCAGGTGCTGGGTGTGGTGTTGCAAATACAGCTATTGAGAATATTATCGATCGCCAGTTCTATGGAACAGGAAGTCATATCAACACTATGCACAAAGATCTGACTATTTCGCTAAATTTAGCCACTGATTTGGGTGTGCCTATGCATACAGCCTCTGCAGCAATGCAGTTATTTCATAGCGGTAAAAGTAAATACCCCGATGGGGATAACTGGGTAGTGACTAAGGTGCTGGAAGAGATCGTTGGATCTGAGTTGCATCGATAATTTAACAAAGGAAATTTTAATGAAACTAGGTGTTATCTGCGATGGCATTAGTCGTGATCTAAAACACACGGTCGATGTGATGGATGAGTTTGATTTGGAGTATGCCGAACTTCAATTCGTCGGTGAAAAAGAAGTGGGTGATCATACCGATCAGGAAATTCGTGAAATAAAAGCCTTGCTCGAAGATCGCGGTAAGCCGGTGTCTTGCCTTTCTCGACATATATTTGCGGGAATGACTACCGCTAATAAACCGGGTGACGAGCTGCATAAAAAACACATGGATGCGTTAAAGAGAGTGATATCGATGGCGCACGAGGTAGGCTCACCGCTTGTGCGCATCATGACCAGCAAAAAAGAACAAATACTGTGGGGGCGAAATGGTGCTGAGAAATGGAATGTTGCTAAAGGTGCGTGGGATTCACTGCCGCCATTAATTGCACCCGCATGCGATTTAGCACGTGCCGAAGGTGTCACCCTGGTAGTAGAAACGGGTAATGGCACTATGGTTAATTCCAATTATACGGCTCGTAAATTAATAGATGATTTGGATGCCAAGGATGTTCTAAAAGTGCTATGGGATCCTGCCAATAACTGTTGGTGTCACGAGCAGGCTTTTCCAAACGGATACAACGAAGTCAAAGACGGTTATCTGGGACACATACACATTAAGGATGTCCAGGTTGACACGCCCCGGGCCTTGCTGGAAGTCCGTCAGCTTGGTGAAGGGCAACTGGCCAATCAGTTTTCTCCAATGGCCGACGCACTCAAAGCAGATAACTACTCCGGTGTCATTTCTTTAGAAAGTGTGTACCACAATGGTGATCTCGATTTTGAAAACGGATTCCGGCAATGTATTGGATTGTTTAAGTCCTTGTTTGGCTAATGCCGGCGTGTAGGTTTTAGGGCGTTTGCAAAAGAATTTGTAGGTTTGGCCTAAATTTGTCACTATGCCTTTTTGATGTAATAGAAACTAAGTCAGCATTGCTGAATGGGGCTCGGTTTCTAAGAAGTCTTAGAGGAAAATGATAATTTACAAACGATTTTCCCTGCTGTTCTTTGGCTTATGCAGTCTTGTTTTCAGCGGTACTGGTAATGCGCAGACGCTTGTCTATTGTTCCGAAGGAGCACCGGACGGTTTTGACCCTGCGCTCTATACATCGGGTACCACCTTCGATGCCAGCTCGCGCCAGCTTTATAACAAGTTGGTTGAGTTTGAGGTTGACACCACCAATGTTCTGCCTTCTTTGGCAGAGAGCTGGGAGGTATCGGAAGACGGATTGACATACACATTCAGTCTGCGTGCTGGTGTCAAGTTTCATAGCACAGAGTATTTCTCGCCAACCCGTGACCTCAATGCCGACGACGTCATTTTTTCATTCGATCGGCAACGGCTTGATGATCATCCGTTTAACAAAGCCTCCGGTGGTACGTGGGAGTACTTTGGCGGCATGTCCATGCCAGAACTTATCAAGTCTGTTGTTAAAGTTGATGACCTGACTGTGCAGTTTGAATTGCACAGTCCTGAGGCTCCCATGATCGCAAACTTCGGGATGGACTTTGCATCGATACTCTCAAAAGAATATGCTGATCAATTGCTTGAATCGGGCAATGCTGACATATTGAGTCAATTGCCAGTGGGTACTGGCCCATTTAAGTTTGACGCGTATGAGAAAGACGTTGTTGTTCGTTATTCAGCCCATGAAGACTACTGGGCGAGCCAACCCTATTTAGAAAAATTATATTTTCTAATTACTCCGGATCCTTCTGTGCGTTATGAAAAACTGAAGGAGGGCGTGTGTCATGTGATGTCCTATCCCACGCTAGCTGATCTTGAAGATGTAAAAACTAATGAGAATCTTTTGTCGGTAGAACGAGAAGGATTGAATATTGGCTATTTGGCGTTTAACACTACGCTACCGCCTTATGACAACGCGCACGTACGAAGAGCACTTAACATGGCGGTTAACAAACACTCGATGGTAGAGACGGTATTTCAAGGCGCCGGTACTGTTGCGAAGAATCCGTTCCCTCCCACTATTTGGTCGTACCGCACTTCCACAGATGATGCTGGCTACGATCCTGTCAAGGCTCTGGATCTTCTTCAAGCACAAGGAGTGAAGAATCTTTCTATGGAGCTTTGGATAACACCTGAACGGCGGCCGTTCAATTTGGATCCGCTGGCAATGGCAGAAGCTATTCGGGATGATCTCAGCAAGATAAATGTCGACGTTGACATCATCAGCTTTGAGCGGGGTGAGTTCTTATCCAAGTCAAAAGAGCTGAATAGGCCGGGAGCGGTCTTGCATGGTTGGACCGGTGACAACGGAGACCCTGATAATTTTCTTGACGTTCTTCTCGGATGTGACAGTGTCGGACGGTCAAATCGCGCACAGTGGTGTTATGAGCCTTTTAACGAGATCATAAAAAAGGCAAGGGTTCTGACGAATTTAGAAGAACGTAACGAGCTTTACGTGCTTGCCCAGAAGCTTTTCAATGAACAGTCACCTTGGATTCCTATCGCTCATGGTGTTGTCCATAGACTCATCCGCAAAGAGGTAAAAGGGTTTGAAATTGATCCCTTCGGCGGTAGTCTTTTTTACGGTGTGAGACTCGATTGATTTGTCGTCACCCGGCTAGCGTGTTGACTTATAAAATGGTTGCTTGATAGTTACCTCTATCCCTCGGTTAACGATACACTCAAGATCGGCCAAACCCAATGAGCTCCTACAATGACAGATAAGCTTGATGCGCTTCGCGCCATTGCAAAAAAAATGTCTCTGGACGCAATAGCCATTGTGCCTGGTGCAAATTTCCAGCGTATTTTTGGCGCTGACTTTCATCAAAATGAAAGACCGTTGATGGTCTTGGTACCTGTTGATGGAACTCCGTCGGCAATAGTACCCAATTTAGAATTAGGGTCGTTCGCAGCTATCGACTTTGACGGTGAGGTCTATGACTGGAAAGATCAAACAGGTTATCAGTCGGCGTTCGATGCCATGTTTGAAAAAACAAGTATTCAAAGCATCGGTGTTGAAGGTCAATCTATGCGTGTATTTGTACATCACGCTATAGCGAAATCTAAACCGTCACTCGCTATTGCGGATGCGCAGCGTGAAATCGCCTCGTTGCGTTTGGTTAAAAGTGATCAGGAAATTGCAGCACTCCGAAAAGCTATTTCTGTTTCTGAAAATGCTCTTGCGAAAACGATTGATGCCGTAAAGGTAGGCATGACAGAGAAAGACATAGAATCTTCACTTATACAAAATTTGTATGGGTCAGGTGCAGATGATTTGTCATTCAGTCCTATTGTTGCGTGTGACAGCAATTCAGCCAAGCCTCATGCAAGTGCTAGAGATGATGTCCCGGTTAAGCCGGGTGATGCGCTGCTGATCGATTTCGGGGCTAAGGTTGATGGTTTGTGTGCTGACATCACCCGAACCTTTTTTATTCAACACTGCGATGATCGCTCTAGAGCCATATACGAGACTGTCTTGCAGGCAAACCTTGCAGGAATTGCATCGGTAGTTCCGGGTGCGACTGCCGCTGATATTGATGATGCAACGACACGCGTATTAGAGGCTTCTGCATACGCTGATCGAATTCACCACAAAACCGGACATGGTTTAGGACGAGAAGTCCATGAAGACCCTTACATCATGCGCGGTAATGATGAAAAACTGCAGGCGGGTATGGTTTTCACTATAGAACCCGGTCTATACCAATTGGACGATTTCGGCGTGCGTATCGAAGACGATATTTTGGTGACTGAAACCGGGGCAGAGTCGCTCACCTCGTTTGATAAGCAACTCACCTTGATTGCTTAAAAGCTCGCTGATTTTTCTTCTGTACCGACAACAGAGTCGGACTCTTTAAACGTCAAAAACGCTGGCGCCTGATACACTCGTGCGCCTTTAGCCCTTCTTGCTGGGAGTACTAAATAGTGCCTAGTTTTGATGTCATCCTAAATGCGTTTATCACGATGTTCGTGACTATCGATCCTATTGGTAACGCACCTCTGTTTTTGGGATTAACAGCAGGGATGTCAACATTGGATCGGCGGGCAACGGCCTTGCGTGGTGTGCTTGTCTCTTTTGTCATCCTTGGATTGTTTGCGGTGACAGGCATGGCTGTGCTCGATGGTATGGGAATCACGATCAACGCGTTCCGCGTCGCAGGCGGCTTGTTGTTGTTCTATACCGCCTTTGAAATGATTTATGCCCAGAGGCAGGAGCGAAAGGCACAGACATCTGAGATGGCGATGAAAGATGAAATAGCTAATCTGGCGGTATTTCCACTGGCCATACCCTTGCTGGCCGGGCCGGGTGCTATTTCCGCCACTATTCTCTTGTCGTCTGAGTTGTCACAGCAAACTCCCGATCATCCGTTCATGGGAATTGCGGTCCTTATGGGTGTGCTGATAGTGCTCTTGACGTTCACATACATCACCCTGCGAAGTGCTGAGTATTTCGACAAATACTTGGGTGATACCGGTCGTCTCGTGCTGACGCGGCTACTGGGTGTGCTTCTCGCTGCATTGTCAGTGCAATATGTCGCCGACGGAGCGGTTGCACTATTTGGCAGTTAGGGTGCCGCAGTTGTATTTATATCGCGCACAAGGCGTCATTAAAATGACTAATGTGGGTGGCTAATATTACAAATCGGTTAGTAATTCGCAACCCTCTTCATTGAGTATCAATGCGACGTCGATTTGGCGCGCCTAAAAGGATAAGGTCGGTGTCATAAAAGCGTTACGAGCAGGACAGGTGTCCGTTAGCGCTTGCAATCTATCACTGCATATAAACCGAAAAGGGAATCTGGAATTGTCATGGGTAGCTTAAAAACCTCCACATTGTCGACCGTAAAGCGCGCCGGGCGCTTATTGTTCGTATCGACTGCGCTGGTCACACTCACCGCGTGCAGCGCTTTGGATTTAAAAGCGCCGAACTTTAAAAATATAAGTTTAGGCAGCATCAAAGCACCTTGGGGTAATAACGACCCAGCGTATGATTTGATAGCGGCGAATCTAGTCAACTCCATGGTCCAGATTCCACTTCTGAACCCGTTGATTACTCCGGTTCAAATGGCAGAGCCGAAGTCTGAGTATGAAACTCAGTTGCAGGCCGCGATGACAAATCGAGGGTTCCAGATCGAACCGCTGAATGATGAGTCAGAAGCTTTTCGTGTTAACGCAGACATAGACAGAGCAGTATCGAGCAGTGGTAAACACAAAAACTACAGTTTGAGTATCGGCCCTATCACTGTCGCTCGCGGGTACCGGGTAATCAGTGGTGATACCGTTCCGGTCACCCCTCAGCACATTAGCGGTACCAATGAGCGAGCTATAACCATCAATGACGATCTCTTTAAAGACTCCGATATTACGCTTGCGTCAGCAGAGTTTGAGCCTTTGGAGAATCCTGAAAAGGTGACCATCATTGCGGTGCCTATTGAAAAAGCCGAACCAACATTACTAGCGGCCAATGCCAATACGGGGCCCACCAAAAATTTGTTTGAAACGGGCCAGTCCAACTATGTAGAAGTCTTTGACGGGTACGAAGATGTTGAGCAGAGTGTTCTGATTTTTCCTAACGATTCATTGCGCCTTGGTGACAATAACAAGCAGATTATTGAGCAGTATGTTTCTAAGATGGATCCCGATACAGATGTGCTGTCGGTTATTGGTTGCAGCATTGGTCAAACAGAGATTAAAAACGGCAATAGCTTGCTCGCTTTGGGTCGTGCAAACCGTGTAAAGGAAGCTTTTTTGTTCTCCGGTTTAGAACACGAGCAAATACTCGAAGAGGGATGTTGGGCGCCGGAAGCCTATGGCGAAGCGTTACCTAGGCGGGGTGTTGTCGTCACACTGAAGCGTCAGAAAGCATCTTAAAGTGGTCAAAGCTCCTCAGGGAATTACGGTGATGCCAGGGAGGCATTCGATGTCACGATGTTCGAGTACAGTTGCGTTTGTCATGTGTTTAGCATCGCTAGTGAGTACGCCAAGCAGCGTATTGGCTAGCGATTTAAACAAAACTATCGATTTGTGGATGAATGAGGCTCCATTGACTCATGTCATCCACCAGCTTGCGGAACTGAGCGGTGGTGATGCCAATATCACGGGGTCCGTTGAGGGCCAGGTCAGTGGTCGTTTCTCTGGAACGGTCGCAGACACGCTGGAGACTTTGTCAGAAGAACACAATGTCTTGTTTGATATGCAAGGTGATACGCTAAATGCCACGAGTAAGCGTGCTTTAAGCGAAGTCTCCATGGTCATGGCAGGTGCAGAGCTTAATGACACGCTCAAAAACTCCATGCAAGATGGGCTTATGCCCGGTAACGCAATAGACATTCAGGATGAGCTGGTCAAGCTGTCAGGTCATCCTGATTTCGTTAAACGCATTGCCCGGCAACTTGCGGCAGAACTCGCTATCACGCGTGCAGCAGAGTTGGAATTGTCTGCGCAAGATGAGCCGACGGCTGAAGAAACAATCGCCAAGGTTTCTGCTGCGGCATCAGCCATAGCTGAGCCTGCAGAGACCGAAACAACAATGCAAGCGCTTGAAGAGCCTCTATCCCCCGCAAAAGAGTTGGTGGTGGAACGCGAAGAGCCTTTGGCAGAAGTACCGCTTGTTGTTGAGGTTGAGGCGCCTGCGATTGAGCCTGAGGTGGCCACAGAAACGGTCATCGCCGATGTTATCGATAAAGGAACAGACGCTTTACGGGTTGATATTACCGAAGAGGATGATGTGGACTCAGGTGACGTCAGTAATAACGATTCCATTCGCTGGGTGACTGACATTCCCGGTTTCTCTACGTTTTAAAATTGATTTTCTCGATTATTAAATCACTGTTGACTATCCATGCAATCTGACGAAGATCAACCAGCCTCGTTTGCTGATAATTGGCCAAGTGTTCTTAACCGCATGCTGATTGGTATCGGGGTGATTGCGCTGGGTTTTCTAATAGCCGATAAGGCGCTGGATACGTTTAAGTCGCAGGATGAATCGGTCACCGCCGAAGTCATCACTTTAGACACAACCGTTGAAAACTCTCAGCAGATTGATTCTGCACAAAGTGGCGTGCCTGAAGACGCTGCGAAAGTGGTACAGCTCGAGCCTGCGCCTGCGGCCGCACCCACACCCGCACCCATTAACGTGGAGCGTCCTGAA
>JAHDGK010000023.1:0-20657 GCA_020627685.1 Granulosicoccus sp.
TGCACCGGCTGTGGTCCCTGAGTTGGGCCAAGCGCTCAGCGCAATCGAAACAACGGCGCAAGATCCAATCACAACACTTGAAGCCAGTGCCTCACTAGATGCAGAAATGCTTGAGCGTCAGAAAATGGCAGCAAGTTTAGCCGCCAGTGCGGCCTTGCTTGCGGCCTCTCAGAACCCGGAACAACCCGCGACTAGCCTGATTGCGAGTGCTAGCCTTGAATCTGACCTAATCGGCTCAGATGATGCATCCATCGACTGACCTAAGCAGGATTTTAATAACACACAGTGGTTTCTTCAGCCGACTTTATCGACGTAGGTGACCCAACACAAATGTTTGGGCCGGAGGACAGTATCGACCCGAATCAGCCATCGGGAATCTCGGGGACCGGCACACCTCCTCCGTTTACTGACCTGCCGTATACATTTGCAAAACGCCATGGTGTATTGCTAGAGCGGGCCGGTACTGGAGAATTGCACCTTGTGCACAGACCCGGCGTACAGCTCACAGCCTTATCGGAAGCTCGCCGCAAGGCAGGCCAGCCTCTGACACTAGAACCTGTGACTGCGGATGATTTCGATGCGCGCCTGACACAACACTATGAAGGTGAAACAGGCCAAGCAATCGACATCATGGATGACTTTGGCGATGACCTCGATTTGGCTCAGCTAGCAGATGCTCTACCCGAACCTGAAGATTTACTCGAATCCACCGACGACGCACCGGTTATCAGATTAATCAACGCTATGTTGACCGAGGCTGTACGCAAACAAGCATCTGATATTCATATTGAGCCTTTCGAAAAGCGATTGGCCGTGCGCTATCGTGTTGATGGCGTCATGCAAAAACTGCTTGAGCCACCGCGCGCTATTGCACCACTGGTTATCTCAAGGCTGAAAGTTATGGCCAAGCTGGATATCGCTGAGCGTCGGCTTCCACAAGATGGCCGTATCAGTTTACGAGTTGCCGGCCGCCCCGTTGATGTACGTGTTTCCACGCTACCATCCGGTCATGGTGAGCGAGTGGTGCTGCGACTACTAGACAAACAAGCAGGACGTTTAGATCTTGAACACCTGGGCATGCCTGAGAACGCTCTTGAACAATTACAGAGCAGCTTAGGATTGTCTCACGGAATTATTCTCGTCACAGGCCCTACCGGCTCGGGTAAAACAACAACGCTCTATGCAGCGCTGGCCAAACTGAACACCTCACGATACTCAATACTGACCGTTGAAGACCCTATCGAGTATTACATTGATGGCATCGGTCAAACTCAGGTCAACAACAAAGTTGAATTGGATTTTGCCCGAGGCTTAAGAGCTATCTTGCGACAAGATCCGGATATCGTGATGGTCGGTGAGATTCGTGACATGGAAACGGCTGAAATTGCCGTTCAAGCATCTTTAACCGGTCACCTCGTTCTATCAACGTTGCATACCAACACTGCGGTAGGCGCGGTTACCCGTCTAAGAGATATGGGTATCGAACCGTTCTTACTCTCCTCGAGCCTGGTTGGTCTGGTAGCTCAACGATTGGTTCGCTTGTTATGCCCCAACTGTAAACGCCGTCATACACCCACAGACGGTGAATTACGAACGCTCAAGCGTGAAGCATCAGAAGTTACTGATATGTGTGCACCTCACGGTTGTGATCGCTGCGCTCATACCGGCTATGTGGGCCGACAGGGTATTTACGAAGTTGTTTCTGTCGATGAACAAATGCGCACGATGATCCATGACGGCGCTTCAGAACAGGATATTGAACGCTACGCCAGAACGCGGAGCCCGGGTATTTCCGAAGACGGTATGCGCTTGGTTATGGAAGGCAAGACATCTGTTGAAGAAGTTCTGCGCGTCACTCGAGAGGGATAATGGCGGCGTTTGAATATCTCGCACTCGATGAACGAGGGCGAGAAAAAAAGGGAGTTCTGGAGGCAGATACGGCACGCCTAGCCAGACAACTACTCCGCCAGCAAAGTCTCACACCGTTAGAAGTTAATGAAACCTCTGGCCGTGGAAAATCGAAGGCGGCGGGTGCCGCTAACAAAGGCGCTGCAACACCGACTTTCCGCGGTGGTATTAAAACTAACGATTTAGCGCTGTTGACGCGACAAATAGCGACCTTGAGCGCCGCCGGCACGCCGCTAGAAGAATCGTTGTCAGCCGTTAGCAGACAAACTGAAAAGCCTCGTATTAAATCGCTTTTGCTGTCAGTACGTGCGAAGGTACTCGAGGGACACTCGTTTGCATCGGCATTGTCCGATTACCCGAAAGTCTTTCCCGAAATTTATCAGGCAACGGTGTCAGCCGGTGAGCAATCCGGACACTTGGACGCTGTCCTAGAGAGACTGGCTGACTATACCGAAGAGCGACAGGCCGCTAATGCAACCGTCAAGAAGGCCTTGATTTATCCAAGCGTGCTCGTGGTTGCGTCAATACTGATTGTTGGTTTTCTACTCGCCTATGTCGTACCTCAAGTGGTTCAGGTATTTGAAGGTATGGACCAGGAACTCCCGGGACTCACTCAGGCTATGCTCGCCGCTAGTGCGTTCGTTCGCGAGTGGGGATTACTCATTGTCATCGCAGCGGTTGCAGCGATCATCATATTCAACAGAGCAATGCGCGGTGAAGCGTTTAAAACCCGTGTGCATTCTGTGTTGTTGAAAATTCCGTTGTTTAAACGATTGATTCGTGGCTTTAACACAGCGCAATTCGCCCGTACGTTAAGCATTCTGGCAGCCAGTGGCGTTCCCGTTCTAGAAGCGTTGGATATCGGTGCGCAAGTCATCACTAACCGACCAATGAGAAAAGCGGTAAACAATGCCGCGGCTCAAGTCAGAGAGGGTTCAACCCTTAGCGATGCATTGGAGAGAACGGGATACTTTCCACCGATGTTGTTACATCTGATTGCCAGTGGTGAGTCTTCAGGTCAACTGGATACGATGCTGGAGAAAGCCGCCGCTCATCAGGAGCGTGAACTCAATGGCCTGATGGCTATTTTCTTAGGCTTATTTGAACCCGTTGTTATTTTGATAATGGGTGGAGTCG
This sequence comes from Granulosicoccus sp., assembly GCA_020627685.1. Taxonomy (GTDB): domain Bacteria; phylum Pseudomonadota; class Gammaproteobacteria; order Granulosicoccales; family Granulosicoccaceae; genus Granulosicoccus. The sequence continues at coordinate 3,046 of JAHDGK010000023.1, forward strand.
TGCTGACAATCGTATTGGGTATTCTTCTGCCGATTTTCGAGATGAATCAGCTCGTTAATTGATTATTATCGTGTCTTGCAGATAATTAGTTTAGGAACGTTTACCGTCGATTTAGTTAGCAGGACGGCGGAAAGGCAGGATGTCTGCGCTGGCGTTGTTCGATACGGTTCTCATACCACCAAATACGGTCTGACCGGCAAATGGCCAAACTTGCTCTGCGTCGATCAGGTCGCAAGCCCTGCGCATCATAAGCTCTGAGATTTCTAACTCGTCACCCGAGTCAGTAATCATGGCGCAGGCCGTGAACGACTCGGGTAACGGAGATAGATGATCACTACGTTGTGCACTGCAATGTTTCATAGTCAGTTCCCGGTTCTCACACCCAAGATTGATTTATTAGTCTGCTACGCAAATCCTTGACCACTTTACTGATCTTGTCAGAACACCGATTGGCTAGAGCCTTTTTATTGTCGATGATCATGTCAGCTAGTGGCTCTGGTTAGATTCACTGTTAAGACGTTTTATATGTTCTTCAAACTTTGCGATTTCCTCATCACTCTTCTCTGGATATCGCAACGGTAGGTCTTGCAAAGTCTTCAATACAATTTTTGCAACGCACAGACGCATGTAGCGTTTGTTGTCGGCCGGTATGGCGAACCATGGTGCGTCGTCAGTGGAAGTTTCATTAAGAAGTGACTCGTAAGCCTGCATGTAATCATCCCAACGTTCGCGGGTTGATAAATCACTTTTGGAAAACTTCCAATATTTTTCAGGAGTCGTCAGTCGTTTTAAAAAACGCTTTTTCTGTTCGTCTTTAGAGACATTGAGCCAGAACTTAAGCACCACGGTACCGTTGCGAACCAAATGCTTTTCATGATCTCTGATCGATTCAAAGCGCTCGTCCCATATGGAGTCAGGATTGTGTTCGGGTAAGCGTTGATTGGCTAGGTATTCGGGATGGACACGAACGGCCAGAACCTCTTCATAGTAACTGCGATTGAATACGGAAATTCGACCACGTTCTGGCAACTGCTTACTGGTGCGCCATAACCAGTCATGCTCAAGCTCTTCATTTGAGGGTGCTTTAAATGACGACACATGACAGCCAGCAGGATTAACGCCGCTCATGACGGCCCTGATGGTTCCGTCCTTGCCAGCGGCATCCATAGCTTGAAACACTAAAAGAACCGCGTAACGATCGTCGGCATAAAGCTTTCGTTGCAGCTCGCTGATTTGTTCAACGCACTCGGCAAGTTCTTTCTCGAGTGACTTTTTACCAGGCACAGAGTCGTCTGGTGCCGTTGGGCTTGCACTGACAGCAAAGTGCTCAGAGGCAGGTACCTGGTAAGGGAAATGCGCGACGCTCATATTCGCACCGCACTATCTGCAGAACCGTGAGAAACAGCAGACGTAAAATTGCAGAAGAGCGTGCAAGCTCCTCGCATATCTACTATAACTATTGTTAACTCCACTGCAGTCACTGGTTTGGCTCCGAGTGCCTGGTTCGATATAAACCAGACTGAATCGTGCTTGCGCCTAAAAGGCACATTCACGACGAGCACAGTACCTAACAATGCTTAAACGAAACTGAAAGGGGAAATTTTTAAGTGGCTTACGTCACAACGCTTGCGCTATCGCGTCAAATCGTCAACATAATGTCACAATTGACATGAGTTCACGCTTATAAAACAACCAAAAAGGCGCTGATTTAGCTAAACAGTCCGTAGCGACCCGCATACACCACAGCCACAAGAAACAAACCCAGCACCAAATTAACTAAAACAATATGTCGCACTCGGTTTAATGCTTCACCAGCCTCGGGCCAGCTTTCTGCGGTTACGGCATTTTTTAATGCTGCGTAGGGTCGGTAATAAAGATAGATAAACAAGGCAATCATGAGCAAACCGATGCCATGCATGATATGGATATAGATCGGACTGGTCGCAAAGCCGCCGAATGCACCAAACACCAGCCAGTACCCGGTTAAGGGCAAGACAAAAACAGCCATCCATACCCAAGGGAAGAAACGTTTAAATACACCGGCCCAGATGGTTAATCGCCGATGCGGTTCCAGCAAACTCATTGAGGGTCTAAGCACGATGTAGGCGAAGAACATACCACCAACCCAAACGGTTGCCGCCAATCCGTGCAAAGTAATCGCAAGTGCGTTCATAGGGACTCAGTTTAGCAATCTGGAAAACTCACGGGTACTTCTATCACGTTTATGGCTAAACCGCCTCGCGCCGTTTCTTTGTATTTCGTTTTCATATCTGCACCAGTATCTCTCATGGTTTTTATCACTCTATCCAATGAGACAAAATGAGTGCCGTCACCGCGTAACGCTATGCGAGCGGCATTAATCGCCTTTACAGATCCCATAGCGTTGCGCTCTATACAGGGAACCTGAACCAAGCCACCGACGGGGTCGCAGGTTAAGCCTAGGTTATGCTCCATACCGATTTCCGCAGCGTTCTCTACTTGCTCCGGGGTTCCTCCCATCACTGCTGCAAGCGCACCGGCCGCCATAGAACATGCTGAACCCACCTCTCCCTGACAACCGACTTCCGCGCCCGATATAGATGCATTCTCTTTGTACAAAATGCCGATAGCACCAGCGGTTAGTAGGAAGTCGACGATACCTTCGTCCGAACTACCGGACACAAATCGATGATAGTAATGAAGTACAGCCGGTATGATGCCCGCCGCGCCATTAGTCGGTGCTGTCACGACGCGCCCGCCAGCCGCATTTTCTTCGTTAACGGCTAAGGCATAGAGGTTCACCCAATCCATTACGGTTAGAGGATCACGCAAAGCCGCTTCAGGGTGCTCACTTAATTTTTGATACAACTCTGCTGCTCGTCTTTTGACCCTCATTCCTCCCGGCAAAATGCCGGATTCAGAGCAGCCTCTTTTTACGCAGTCTTGCATCACTTGCCAGAGTGCCAGAAGCTCTTCCCGAACTTCTGTTTCCGAACGCCAGGTAAGCTCATTACGCAGCATAATTTCACTGATACTTAAGTTGTGCTCGGCGCAAAGAACCAGCAAACCATCGCCCGTGGTGAAGGGATAAGGCACTTCAGTATCGTCAGCTTTCACCACCGGCTCATCATTGGCCGCAGATTCGTCAAGAACAAACCCGCCACCGACCGAGTAGTAGGTCCTTTGAAAAATGTTTTCCCCGCTGGCATTCATCGCAGAAAATAAAACGGCATTAGGATGGAAAGGCAAAGAGCGCCGCTTATGCATGACCAGATCTTTGGCTTCATCGAATCGAATTCGTTGATCTCCGGGTAACAGAACGCTTTTGCTTTGACGGATAGCATCCAGCCTGTCCGGAATTTGATCCACGTCTACGGTGGTTGGATGTTCTCCTTCAAGCCCCAACAAAACAGCCTTGTCGCTGCCGTGGCCTTTACCAGTGGCACCCAAAGATCCATAAAGTTCGACTTTGCACCGTGTGACAGCAGACAGTTCACCACTCTCCTGCAAAGCCAACGCAAAGCGACGTGCCGCAACCATCGGTCCAACGGTATGGGAACTGGAGGGACCTATCCCGCTTTTGAACAAATCGAAAACACTAATAGCCATGCATCAATATCCTTAACAGAAACGCGTTTTAGCAACGGGGCAACACCTAACCGGCGCCACTGTAACGGGCTTAATGGTATGAAGATGCTCTCAGAGCGGCTTAGGGCCTGCCCAAGAACGACATATAGCGTGGGAATGTGGGCCAATGCACCCTATCGGGTGATTACAGCAGCAAGATAACGCTTAGTAAGAGTTACGCAGAAACTGATGAATGGTCGAGGCTGCAACAGATACCGAGTGATTTTTGATCTTCACGTAGTGATCGCCATCGAGATAGGCGCCAAAGCCGCGAAGCATTCCAAGCATCTCCCAGGCTCCATCATTACACGATAATAAGCCGCCACCGGACTGCCCCGAGTCGATAGAGGCGCTGGAGTGCAAAGCACCCTCGTGATAATCCTGTAAAACGCCAACAGAGGTCATCATGGCTTGAGCACGTGGATATCCAACGGCCCACACAGGTTGATACTCAACAGGGTCAAAACCTGCGATATGTAACGGTCGGATTGCCTGAGTGTCGACAGCTAATACTGCCAGGTCGCGGGCTTCATCAACAACAACGAGGTCTGCAATGCGGTATGACTCACCCACTTTTACAAAGAACTGGCCGCCTCCAGTAACCGCATGAGCAGCTGTTAGGACACGGTTTTCGTCGTAAACCACACCAGTAGCCTGACTACCGTGGTCTGTTGCGATAGGAAGAATGGCTTGCAGGGTTTTGGCGTCCGGCCGTGCGCATGCCGTGAGAGCAGAGCGCCCACTGTCAAGCAATCTAACGGTTGAACCGCCTCGATCCGCTCGTTCCGCTAACGCGGCCGGAGTCGACATCGCCAAACATGCCATGACCACAGCCAGCGCGCTTTTTCTAATTTTTGCGCTGAACATCTCTCATCCCCATCGGCCCGTGTAAACCGAGCTTTGACGTGCTATCGACCGAACCCAACGAGGGTTGACACAGTGCTATGCTTGTTCGCGACGCAATGTGCAGTACTCGTCAAAGTCGACTCACGTTTCTTGCGCAGGATCACTCCCACTCCTTAGAGCCAAACAATTTTTTGCTCTTTTTGGCAAATAAACTTGATTTACGGCAGATATAGTCTACCGCAGCCTGCGCGAGATATCCGCACCATCCACGACGGGTCTATGACACTTGAGTGAAAAACTTGAGGGTGGGAAGGTATATGTTGCAGCCTTCTCTTTTAGGTGTTTAAAAAATGTGCAGAGCACCAGAGTTTTTGAATAGATGTGACGGCTTAGTCTGGCGGGATACACATTAGCCAACAGAACTCCCGGTTTTGAGTAAGGACGAGAAGCTTGCTGCCGTTAGATCTTTACATCGAACGATTCGTGATAATCAACGTCGAAATTTATAACGTTGACGCAGACGACAAGGTTGTGTTTACTAAGACCCTTGAAGCTTGCGAATGTAGTTGGCTTGGTAGCCATTAGAGCCTTAAATGGAACAACAACTATATAAGAGACACGCCAGATGCACACTATATCGAAAGCGGCCAACATACTAAATATTAGCGAATTCAAGTTGTTCAGCGAAGCCTACCTAACGTGGTTTGGTGATCGTGCAGACGACAAGGATCTAACGCTGGTTTTTTCGCAATTCATTATGTTCGGTGAGCTGCCCGAGTGGGCGGACCAATACGCGCGTTCAATCCTAGATGATCTCGAAGCTAACCGGCAGGTTAACCTCAATTCATTCAGCACACTGAATTTATCGCCGCGAGTAGGCAAACGCCCGGAAATCAGCTTCTCAATCGTTCGTTGAAACAGATTATCCTGTAGCTATTGTTCTACAGGATGACATCATGATCAAGCAGTACCCTAGAGACCTCATCGGTTACGGTGAAAAAACTCCCGACCCCGCCTGGCCTAATGATTCAGCGATAGCTGTTCAATTCGTCATGAACGTTGAGGAAGGCGGCGAGAATAATATTCTTCACGGTGACGCTGCTTCAGAAGCTTTCTTATCTGAAATCGTGGGCGCCGCGGCTTGGCCAGGTCAGCGTCATATGAATATGGAATCCATTTACGAGTACGGAGCTCGTAGCGGATTCTGGAGACTTCACCGGCTATTTACACAAAGACAAATGCCCGTGACTGTTTTCGGTGTTGCCACGGCTCTAGCTCGTGTCCCTGAGGCGGTCGCTGCTATGAAAGAGGCTGACTGGGAGATTGCAACCCACGGGCTTAAATGGATTGATTACAAGGATTTCACGCTGGAGCAAGAAGCGGCTCACCTAGCTCAGGCCATTGAGATTCATGAAAAAGTGACCGGCGAAAAACCAGTCGGTGCTTACATAGGACGAACGTCGGTGCATTCACAAGATATTTGCGCAGCGCATGCCCATCTCGAATATTGCGCGGACACCTACGCTGACGAACTACCGTATTGGCGGGACTCCAGTCACGGCCCTCAACTCATGGTGCCTTATACGCTGGACGCAAACGATATGAGGTTTGCAACACCACAAGGGTTTAATTCAGGTGATCAGTTCTATCAATACCTTAAGGACAGTTTCGACATGTTGTACACAGAAGGCCTAAACGGACAAGCAAAGATGATGTCCATCGGGCTTCATTCGCGACTGATCGGCCGCCCCGGTCGCGCCGCATCGTTGGAGAGATTTCTCGATTATGTCGCTGAACACGACAGAGTCTGGGTAAGCCGAAGAATCGATATCGCACGACACTGGCAGGCCAAGCACCCTTACGAAGGCTAAAGTGAATCCGCAGGGTATTTATAAGTAAAGCCCTGCGGATTAAAAATGTCCTTTAACTACCGCGGTAAGTGGAATAACCAAACGGGTTGAGCAACAAAGGCACATGATAGTGCTGCCCGTCTGCTTCTATTTCGAAAACCACATCTACATACGGGTAGAACGTTTTTTGCTCAAGGCCTGCGTAATAGTCCGCCAGGTAGAAAGTCAGTTTATAGATTCCCCCGGGAAGCGCCTCCACGTCGCCGGTAAAATCAGCGACACGACCATCTTCATTCGTTGATCCGGTGCCAAGCATTAACCAGTCATCACCTTGCTGCTGCATCAGGGTGATGAGAACGCCTTCGGCGGGTCTACCTTGAGATGTATCCAGGATGTGGGAAGTGATCTGAGTCATGTCGCTCCAAATGCGTGCAAATTAAAGGGTGGCCACAAACGGGTACCGATTTGCGGACCTCGTATTTAGTCGTTTTCGGCTAAGGGTACTACGAAGCTGCAATCCCAAGTGTTGTAATATTCCAGCTATGCCGACCGGAAGCAGTATCGGGTCGCGCCCTTGTTAATTGTACTGGAGACGACGTGTCTATTTTCGAAGACGAGCTACATCCAACGAGCGCCAATCACACACCTTTGTCGCCGGTGAGTTTTCTAAGGAGAGCCGCTGCCATTCGTCCCAATCAGCTGGCTATCGTGCATGGAAAGCGGCGTTATAACTATGCGCAGTTCTGGCAACGCAGTCAGCATCTGGCCATTGCATTACAGCAGCATGGCATAGGCAAAGGCGACTGTGTTGCCATTATGGGTGCCAACACTCCAGAGATGCTTGAAGCTCACAACGGCGTGCCACTGATAGGTGCTGTTCTTAATTCCCTGAACATCAGACTCGATGCCAAGACGCTTGCGTTCATCTTGAACCATGGTGAAGCCAAGGCGCTTATCACTGACAAAGAGTTTTCCAATACGATTAAGGATGCTCTGGCCATGCTTGGCAGAGACATTCTTGTTATTGACATCGATGATGAACTGGCTGAGGGCGGAGAGCTACTCGGCTCCATGGACTACGAGGCGTTCTTAAAAACCGCTAAAAGCGACACGGCCGTCGATGCTATCGATGATGAATGGCAAGCTATTTCATTGCTGTATACATCTGGTACGACCGGCAATCCTAAAGGCTGCGTCTATCACCACCGTGGCGCTTATCTCAATGCAATTGGCAACATGACGACCATGGGTGTCACCCATCGATCGCGCTATTTATGGACCTTACCCATGTTTCATTGCGATGGCTGGACATTTACGTGGGGCGTGACAGCTGCCATGGGAACCCATGTCTGTTTACGCAAAGTGGACCCAGCACTGATTTTTGACTTAATAGAATCTGAAGATGTCACTCACATGTGCGGAGCACCTATTGTGCTTAACATGTTGGCAAACGCACCTAAATCGATTCAAAAACGCGCAAGCGCTGATATTGAAATTGCAACCGGGGGAGCAGCACCACCCTCTTCGGTTATTGAAGCCATGGAAGCTATTGGCTTTAGTGTGACGCACTTATACGGTCTCACCGAAACCTATGGCCCGGCAACCGTTTGTATTCCGCAAGACGATTGGCCTTCGCTTGAACTACAAACGCGATCCGGTCGCATGGCTCGACAAGGCGTTCACTACCTGACCTTAGAAGACGCTGCAATCGTGAACAGCGAAACCATGGAACCGACACCCAACGACGGCAACACTATCGGCGAGCTCATGATTCGTGGCAACACCGTCATGAAAGGATATTTGAAAAACCCCGACGCTACCAAAGAAGCATTTGATGGCGGTTGGTTTCACACGGGTGACTTAGGCGTGCAACATGCCGACGGCTATATTGAAATTAAAGATCGGGCTAAAGACATCATTATTAGTGGTGGTGAAAACGTTTCAACGCTTGAAGTGGAAGAAGTCCTCTATAGGCACCCAGCTGTCTTGGAAGCAGCAGTTGTGGCGAAGCCTGACGAAACCTGGGGTGAAACACCGTGCGCGTTTGTGACTCTGCACGAAAACGCCACCGCTTCTGCCCAAGACATCATGGACTACTGCAAGCAACACTTGGCAAAATTCAAAGTCCCTAAATCTGTAGTGTTCGGTCCGTTACCAAAAACCTCTACGGGCAAAATACAGAAATTCGCGCTACGCGATATTGCGGCAGGCACTAAGAAGTAGGCTTACCTTTTAGTATGCAAATCAAAATTGATGACCTACGAGGCGATGAAGTCATTCATCTTCTTGAAGAGCATATGCGGGATATGCAATCGACTTCGCCCCCGGAAAGTGTTCACGCTTTGGATCTGGATGGTTTGCGGGCACCTAATGTCACGTTTTGGAGCGCATGGGAAAATACAGAATTAGCCGGTTGTGGCGCTCTTAAAGAATTGTCTTCAACAAGCGGCGAAATAAAGTCGATGCGTACCGCCATGCAACATAGGCGCAAAGGAGTAGCGGCAGACATATTAACGACCATTATCGATACCGCAAAAACTCGAGGCTATCAGCGGCTCTATTTGGAGACAGGGTCTATGATCGAATTTGAGTCTGCCAGATTGTTGTATACCCGATTTGGATTTATCGAGTGCGATCCGTTTGAAGATTATATAGAGGACCCTAACAGCGTCTTTATGGTTCTTCAGTTGTAGGGCTTGGTTGTACGGCTAGCTTTTTCAATTGCTGCTGCCGAATATGCAGCACATCAGCAACCGTAGCCACAGCCACTTCCATCGGTGTATTACCGGTTTCGCTATGACACCCTAATGGAGCGGTTAACCCTTCAATTTCATCGGTGGAAAAACCCTTGCGTTTTAGGCGACTGCGAAAACTGGCCGCTTTAGAGTCCGATGCAATCAATCCGCAATACAGTGCATCTTGGCGACTAAGAACCGCTTCAACCAATTCCATATCAAGCTCATGGCTATGCGTCATGATGACAAAGTAACTATTAGCCGGGCACTGCTCTACGAGCGTGTAGGGGTTTTCAGTGATGAGATGCGTGTTGACAAACACATGAGTGGCTCCATCTTGAGCCTCAATACCCTTTTTAAGCTTATCTAACCAGGGCTCTCTAGCATCATAGAATGTAGTCCTACAGGATAAGCGTTGGACTATTCGAGCGAGTTCCTGCGCAACGTGTCCTGCGCCAAAGACATGCAAGGTGAAATCGTTTGACCAATGACAGTCAAATTGTAAGGTGACTCTACCTCCACAACATTGGGTCAAATCAGACCCTAGCGTAAACTCCCGATGACTGATAGGTGGCTCATGTTGTCCAGCTTGCAGAAGCTCGCGAGCATGCTCTATCGCCTCATGTTCCAGAGCACCGCCTCCAACAGTGTCGGAAAAACCATCGGCAGTAACAACCATTCGCGTCCCCACCACTCGCGGGGCAGAACCGCTTGATTCAATTACCGTAATCAACACGCATGAAATATTATTGTCAGCGTGCTGAGCCAACGCCTTTAACCAATTCATGCACAACTACTCATGTTGATTCGGGGTGGACTTTGCGGCCTGTGATACTAAGGTGCATACCCTTAACACTTCCTCCGGGGTGGCCGGCGCGTTTAAGGGCGGAAACACTGAATAGTTCGCAAGCGATGCGACTGCATCACGGATGGCAGAGAACACCGACATGGCGAGCATTAGAGGTGGCTCACCCACGGCTTTAGAATGGAAAACCGTTGCCTCCTCATTCGGGCTGTCTTTCAGTAGGTCAACATTGAATTGATGTGGCATATCGCCTATAGCTGGAATTTTATACGTTGCCGGCCCATCAGTGGTTAATCGACCTTTATCATCCCAACACAACTCTTCATGAGTCAACCAACCCGCTCCTTGCACAAATCCGCCTTCTACCTGCCCCTTATCAACCGCCGGGTTTATCGAGCGACCGACATCTTGAAGCAAGTCACTTCGCAGTATTGTTGTCTCCCCGGTTAAGGTATCAATTTGAACTTCACTCACAGCAGCGCCATTGGCATAGTAGAAAAAAGGATGCCCTTTAGCGCTTTGCCTGTCGTAATGAATTTTCGGTGTTCGGTAATACCCGGTGGCCGAGAGTTGCACACGATCGCGGTACGCCGCATCGGCAAGTTCAGGCCAGGTATACGCGCGCGCTTGCACTTTATCGGCTGACACAATTATTCGATCGTTCTCGAAGGTGATTTGATCTGCCTGCACATCGTGGCGTTCCAGTAAGTAATCCACGAGACGCGTCTTAAGTGTTTGTGCTGCCTTTAGGGCTGCCATACCGTTTAGGTCTGTTCCCGAAGATGCAGCTGTTGCCGATGTATTGGGTACTTTGTCTGTGCGGGTTGCCATAACCGCAATTCGATCTAACGACATACCCAGCTCTGAGGCGACAATCTGTTGGACCTTAACCATCAGGCCTTGACCCATCTCGGTACCGCCATGATTCAACTGGACACTACCATCACTGTAGATATGAATTAGCGCGCCCGCCTGATTCAAATGCTTTACCGTAAATGAGATACCAAACTTAACGGGAGTGATGGCAATACCCCTTTTCATCACGGCATTTTCACGATTGAATTCCCGTATTGCTTGCCGCCGAGATTGATACTGCGAACTGGCCTCAAGTTGATCAAACAGTAACGGCACCGTAAACGTATTTACCGTTTGATGATAAGGCGTTACGTTCCGTGTTGTTTCTCCGTAGAAATTATTACGCCTTACCTCCAAAGCATCCTTACCCAGATGAAATGCGATGGCATCGATAACAGTTTCCATTGCCATCATTCCCTGTGGCCCACCAAAACCTCTGAAGGCTGTATTCGAAACTGTATGGGTTTTACATCGCAATCCGTCAATGGTGACATTCGGCAGGTAATACGCGTTGTCACAATGAAACATAGCTCTGTCGACAATCGCATCGGATAAATCCGGCGAGTTTCCACATTGACCTGCCAGAACATATTCAATCGCCGTAATTCGGCCATCGTTATCAAACCCGACATCGTAGCGATTGAGAAAACCATGACGCTTACCTGTGAGCACCATATCGTCCCGGCGCGATAATCGACAGGAAACGCTAACGTGCTGTCGTTGTGCAAACAACGCGGCAAAGGCAGCGCAAGCCGTAGCGTGCGTCTCTTTACCACCAAAGCCTCCGCCCATACGACGCACAATGACGTTAACCCGGTGCATGGGTATACCCAATACATGCGCTAATAAGTGTTGAGTCTCAGTTGGGTTTTGATTGCTCGACCAAACAGTGACACCACCCTCCTCTTCCAGTCGAGCCTTCGCCACCTGCCCTTCTAGATAGAAGTGCTCCTGCCCTCCAATATGCAATTCACCCTGAATTCTATGAAGAGATTGTTCTAGTTCCCGCGCTGAATCACCTCTTTGCATCCGGTGCGGCGGTCGGACGAAAAACGATTGCTCAATAGACTCAGCTATATCAAGTTGAGGCGATAGTTCTTCATAGTTGATCTTGGCTTTTAGAACAGCTTGCCGAGCTAAACGATGTGAGCTTGCTGCTACCACGAAGACCGGTTGCCCCATAAACTCAACCGTCTTATCAACGAGTAATGGATCGCCTTTAAACACCGGCCCTATGTCGGTGGCATGTGGAAGATCGCTAAACGTTAAAACATCTACCACACCCTCACTACTATGCACGTCCGACAGGTCCATTGACACAATTTGGCCATGAGCAATACTTGCCTGCCCGATAGCCACATGCAGCTGGCCGACCGACGGCTCTATATCGTCAACGTATTGCGCACTACCGGTAACGTGTCCGATTGCACTGTCGTGCTTGATAGGAGTACCTGCAACACTCATGATGACTGCACCTCTAACAACACACGCTGTAACAAATTCTGTGCAACCTGCAAACGATAGGCGGCACTGGCTCGTGCGTCGCTCAATGGCTTTAACTCCATCGCGATCGCCTGTTGCGCCTGCAATACGCTGGCTTGGGAGAATTTAGTACCGTTAAGCCTATCTTCAGCATCCTTTGCTCTAACGGGTGTAGCCGCCATTCCGCCGAATGCTAAGCGTGCATTGTTGACCACGCCGTTGTGCATGGGTAAATGGACGGCAAGACAGACACTTGAAATATCATCGTCTGTTCGTTTGCTGATTTTATGAACCGAGAAATGACTTTCTGCCGCCGGGAGAGGAATGCTCACTGAGCGGATAAACTCACCACTTTGCAGTGTTGTCTGCCGATAGCCCAGGTAATGATCTTCCAAAGCTAGAGTTCTTACGTCATCACCTTTTTGTAAAGTAATGTTTGCGTGCAGTGCAATGAGTAATGGAGGAAGATCACCGATAGGTGATGCTGAGCCAATGTTGCCTCCAATCGTTCCCTGATTCCTGACCTGATCAGAACCGAAACGCAGAAGCAATTCTCGCGACCCCGGAATTCTACCTTGTAAGACGGACATACACTCGTTAAGCGTGACCGCAGCTCCAAGTTCTATATGATTATCTCTGAGCTGTATAGATTTAAGCTCTGGAACCGCGTTCACCGAAACGATGCTCGGCAGATCACGCATCTGCTGCGTCACTTCCAGCGCTAGATCAGTTCCACCTGCAAGTATTCGTGCGGTGGGGTTGTTCTGTAAATACGTTGCAAAGGCAGGCAGATTATCCGGCTGATAAAAACCGACAATGCTTGCCGGTTCTTCGTTGATTTGCACAAGCTTGTTAATCGTTGTGGATTCCTTGGCGCTGAGTTCGGGTTGATCCTTGGCCGATTCTTTTATATCCAACGCATTTTCAGCGGCTTGAATGATGGGTCTGTAGCCCGTGCATCGGCACAAGTTTCCACCCAATGCCTGTTCCACTTTAGTTTTTAATATTTCAGTATCTGCATCCTGTTGGTAAAGCGCATACAAGGACATGACAAAACCCGGCGTGCAAAAACCGCACTGGGACCCGTGTTCATTCACCATGCACTGCTGTACCGGGTGCAACTCACCGTCTGTGGCTAGAGATTCCACCGTGATTAGCTGCTTACCGTGCAAGGCACCGACAAAGGTTATGCAGCTATTTATTGATTGATAGCTGAGTTGAGGCTGTCCACCCTTTGTTTCATCAACTGAGGCCAGAACCACCGTACAAGCACCGCAGTCACCGGATCCACAACCTTCTTTTGTGCCTGTTCGTTGCCGGTGGATACGCAGCCAATCCAATACCGTCAAATCGGGTGATACCGACGTCAGTTCAATGAGTTCCTGATCGAGAAGAAAACGAATCATGTCATTCAATCCACAAATAAGGGAGTTTGCGCAAACTTAGTGACATCTATCAGGCCAACATCGGAAATCCGAAGCTCCGGTATAACGACTAGGGCCAACAGCGAATGCTGCATGTAGGCGTTATTTAACATACATCCGCATTCACGCATCGCTTCAACTAACTGACTGGCTTTATCGGCAACAACCTCTGCCCTCTCGTTAGACATCAGGCCCGCTATGGACAGCTCAACCATCGCTAGCTCACGCCCTTGTGAATACAACGTGACACCGCCACCCACCTCGCCTAAACGATTAGCCGCTAGTGCCATATCCGCATGATTCGTACCGACCACTATCATGTGGTGAGAGTCATGAGCAACGGTTGAAGCCATGGCACACGGCACGTTATAGCCGAAGCCTGAAACAAAACCGTTAACGACAAGGCCCGTGCCACGATGTCTTTCGACAAGCGCGATTTGGCATACATCATTTGCCGGGTCCATCTGCACAATATTTGATTGCACCGGTAAATCAAACTGCAATGCACGCGTTGGCGCTTGGTTTTCTATAACGCCAATGACCCTTGCGGTGACTTGCGTGACATCGGCTGGCGCTGCAATTTCAAAGTCTTCAGCTGTTAGCGCTTTACCTAAATGCACGGTGTTTTTCGCTGATGCAGGGTATTCACATGGGGGGATATCCAAGGATAGTTGCCCTGCTTCCGCCACTAATTGTCCCTGAGCGAATACCTGCTCTATGGGCAATGCCACGAGATCTGAAGTCAATATTAAATCTGCTCGACGGCCGGGTGTGATGGACCCTAATTCGCGCTCTAAACCAAAATGCTCGGCGGTATTGAGTGTGGCCATTTGAATGGCTGTAATCGGTTTTAGTCCTTGAGATATGGCATGTCGAACAACGCGATTCATGTGTCCTTCGTGAATCAAGGTGCCTGAATGGCTATCGTCAGTGCACAAAATAAAATATCGCGGGTCCAGGCCGTGTTCAGTAACCGCTTTTATTTGCGGCGCGACATCGTACCAAGCCGAGCCCAGTCTTAACATGGAACGCATTCCTTGCCTGACTCTTGCGATTGCATCTTCGACACGTGTGCCTTCATGATCATCAGCTGGCCCACCAGCTACATAGCCGTGAAAAGGAAGGCCTAAGTCTGGTGATGCATAGTGGCCACCGACTGTCTTATTGGCGCTACGGGTAGCCGCGATCTCTCCGCGCATTTTTTCATCGTTGCCGGCAACGCCAGGGAAATTCATGACCTCTCCCAGGCCGATAATGTTGGGCCACTGCATAGCCTCTTGAACGTCCTTTACTCCCAACTCAGCGCCAGCATTCTCAAGTCCCGGAGCGGATGGCACGCAACTGGGCATCTGTACATAGACATTGGCCGGCAACCCCATGGCTTCATCGTGCATTAGTTTTACGCCATCCAGCCCCAGAACATTGCCAATTTCATGCGGGTCAATAAACATGGACGTTGTGCCGTGCGGTAACACCGCTCGCGTGAATTCTGTCACCGTCACCATGCCGCTCTCTACATGCATGTGCGCATCGCATAAGCCGGGGAGCATGTACCGATTGTCAGCGTCGATGATCATCGTGTCCGGTCCGATAGCATGCGAGGCATCCGGTCCGACATAGGCAAATCGGCCTTCGCTGATGGCCACATCTGTCTTCGGGATAATTTCACCAGAATGCACGTTCACCCAGCGGGCATTGCGGATAACGGTATCCGCCATTTTTCGGCCCATCGCCACATCAACGAGTGTGGCTGCGCTCTCATTCCAGCTTCGTAGATTGCTCACAAGCGCTCTCCCCATAGTCATTTAACGCCACCTCGTCAAAAAGTGGCCAGATTCGTGCTCTATCTCTTACTTTTTAGGCACCGATATGGTGACCAGATGGCACCCGAATACCGTGTTTCTCCGCTATACTGGGCCGTTTACTACTGCTTGCGCATACGACTGGTCAATGCGCACCTTCCGCAACCCTTTAGTGTCGCCTCCACTCAGAGGTGAATGATAGGCGCGCCTAAAGCGTCGACAGGACTTCATCGTGATCCAGAAACTCCGCAATATAGCCATCATAGCCCATGTCGATCATGGCAAGACTACGCTGGTTGATAAGCTCCTTCAGCAGTCCGGCACATTGGACATGCGTAAGGAACAAACTGAACGATTAATGGATTCCAACGCGATTGAGAAAGAACGCGGAATCACCATTCTTTCTAAAAACACGGCTATCCGCTGGAACGATTTCCGGATCAACATCGTAGATACTCCCGGCCACGCCGATTTCGGTGGTGAGGTTGAACGCGTTCTGAGTATGGTTGACTCGGTGCTGCTGCTCGTTGACGCTGCTGAAGGTCCCATGCCACAGACACGATTCGTAACGCAAAAAGCGTTCGCCATGGGTTTTCGCCCTATCGTCGTCATTAATAAAATTGACCGTGAAGGCGCACGACCCGATTGGGCTCTGGATCAAACCTTCGAGCTCTTTGACAACTTAGGTGCCACTGACGAGCAGCTGGATTTCCCAGTTGTGTATGCGTCTGCTGTGAACGGCTATGCCGGCATGGAACCAACAGTCACTGAAGGTGACATGACGCCTCTATTTGAAACGATCATCAAAGAAGTCCCAGCGCCGGATGTCGACACAGACGGCCCACTTCAGATGCGAATCAGCTCGTTGGACTACAACAGCTATGTCGGCGTTATTGGTATTGCACGTGTACAACGCGGTCAGCTTCGCCCCAACCAGCAGGTTCGTGTTGTAGGCGCTGATGCTAAAGAGCGAAACGCAAAAGTACTTCAAGTGCTTGGCTTCCACGGCCTGGAGCGCATTGAAACGGATCTGGCTCAAGCCGGCGATATCGTCTGTATCACGGGTATCGATAAACTAAATATCTCAGACACGCTGTGTGATCCTTCTGCGGTAGAAGCAATGACACCACTGACGGTCGATGAGCCGACCATCAGCATGATGTTCCAACCCAACAGTTCGCCGTTTGCCGGTAAAGAAGGCAAGTACGTCACCAGCCGTAATATCTGGGACCGCCTGCAAACCGAATTACTGCATAACGTTGCACTGCGCGTTGAAAGAACAGAACAAAGTGAAACGTTCAAGGTATCAGGCCGTGGTGAATTACACCTGTCTGTATTGATTGAAAACATGCGCCGCGAAGGCTACGAGATCGGTGTCGGCCGACCTGTTGTAATCACTCGCACCAACGAAGACGGCACAGTTGAAGAACCGTATGAGCAAGTCACCATCGATGTCGAAGAGCAGCATCAAGGTTCCATTATGGAAAAGATGGGCGAGCGACGTGCTGAATTGAAAGACATGGTTCCCGATGGCAAAGGCCGGGTTCGTCTCGACTACATTGCTCCTGCCCGTGGAATGATCGGTTTTCGTACTGAGTTCTTAACGGCGACATCCGGTACCGGTCTAATTTACTCCGTGTTCGATCACTACGGTCCTCAGTTGAAGCTGAACATCGGCGCACGTCGCAACGGTGTGCTTATCTCCAATGGCCAAGGCAAAGCCTTAGGCTTCGCTCTGTGGAACTTGCAAGAGCGTGGTCGTTTGATCATCGGCGCTAACTCTCAGGTATACGAAGGACAGGTTATCGGTATTCACTCACGTGACAACGACCTGACCGTCAACTGCCTCAAAGGTAAGCAGCTGACCAACGTTCGTGCATCAGGCACCGATGAGAACATCGTCCTGACGCCGCACATCAACATGAGTCTGGAACAAGCACTCGAGTTCATCGACGACGACGAACTCGTGGAAGTCACACCGGAGTCCATCCGCGTCCGCAAAAAGTTTCTCACTGAAACCGACCGCAAGCGCAACTCCCGCCAAGCCAAAGCCAGCTAACACCGGGTCGGACCACGACAACTCATTGTTTTTAAATAAAAAACGTTCTTAACGAACCGCCTTATCGCTCTTAATCAGGCATTTGCTGCCGCTTAAAGGGCCATTTAAGGAACCATCGGGTCGGACCATGAAGATTAGCCTTGGCTAA
>JAHDGK010000023.1:20757-73889 GCA_020627685.1 Granulosicoccus sp.
TTGGCTAAGTTTCTTGGTCCGACCCGCGGAGAGGTAGGCGGTGGTTTGCATCTCGAAGAGACGGCTGGCGGCGCGTTCAAATTCGAAGGCCAGTTTGGTGCCTGTATAGAGCTGATCGGCCGGCGCTTCAGCTGAGGCGACCACCTTCACGTGACGGTCATAGAACTCATCGATTAAGTTTACGAACCTTCTGGCCGCGTCACTGGACATAGCATCCATGACCGGAATATCGCTGATCAGTACCGTGCTGAAGACACTGGCGATTTCGATGTAGTCTTCAGTCGATCTGGGTGTGTTGCACAGCGTGTCGAATGAGAACCAGACAAGATCTCCGGATCGACCCAACAACGGAATTAATCGCCCATTAAGTTCGATGGATTCACGCTCGTCCACGGTCTCAAGACTCAGTCGCTCAAAATGCGATTGCATGGCAGCCTGAACGGATTCTTCAGCTTTCCCGTTCTCAAATTTCCCGACACAGTAGATGGGTTCGGTTTGAAGCAATCGAAGCCGATAATCGGTCTCGCCGAGCATTTCCACCACTTTCGTATGCTTGCAAATTTGGGCAATGGCGGGCAGAAATCGCGCACGCTGCAACCCATCCTTGTACAAGCCATCCGGCGGCACATTTGATGTAGTCACAAGCGTCACTCCACGTTCGAACAGAGCACTAAGCAACCCACCCAGCAACATGGCATCGGTAATGTCATTAACGTGGATTTCGTCCAGCAGCAATAGCCTTGCGCGCTTTGCCCAATCCGTGGCAATAACGTCAATCGGATCTTCCACGCCCTCCAGTTGACGCAAATCAGCATGGATCTGTTGCATAAAGCGATGAAAGTGCAGTCGCGTTTTATCAGCAAACGGCAACTCTTCAAAAAAGAGGTCGCACAGATGGGTCTTACCCCGGCCGACACCACCCCATAAGTACAAGCCTTGCACCCCTTCCACAGGTGCCTCTTGCCGGCGCATCCAGCGGGCAAAAACCGATCGTGAAGGAGGCTTCCAGGAGCTGCGCTTCCTTAATTCACTGCCAATGAAATCGAGCTTTCGCATGATGTCGCGCTGCTCTTCGTCTGGCGAAAGCAAGCCCTGCGAAACTTCTTCATCGTAACGCTTAAGAGACACGGAGGAATTAAAGGATCTTGGTTAAACGCACATCAGCGTACTAACGCTGTGTCCGTAATGATCGAATGGCTTCTTTTTGTCGAATCAGAACATAGCGATGAATCGACTCGACTTCTTCCGACGCCAGATTGACAAACAAACACTGAGCCTGCCCGCTGTCATCTTCGGATAAGACATCGACGTAACCGGCAATGGGTACTTGGCCGGTGGGCAAGTCGAGGCTGAAAGGATATCGGCGTCCGGGTGCAACCACATCGCCCGGCAGGGTAAAACCATTTGCACTGATATCTAGAACCCGGCTCAGCTTACCTTCAATTTGAAGAATGATAGGGTCATCTGGATCAGGCACTACCTGATAGGCAGTCCTACCACTATTAGTGGTTTGAATAGTGATGTCATTCATGGTGTGTAACCACCCGACTACAACCCGGAAGTCACAAGTAAACCCAGACGACTTCTTAAGCGCTGCACATTGTTGTCTTCCAGAATTATGGTGGCACCCTGGTAGGCAACTTCTACCATAACCAATTCACGTAAATGCGAGAAACGTAAGCGACCAACAAGGATGCACATCAGTATTGCAAGGCTGATACCGCAGACAAACGGTAAAACAACAGTGCCACTGGCGATACCCTGCACAGGTGAGACATACAACAAGAGCGATCCAAGCATGCCAATCAACACCGCGTAGATCGCTGTAAAAATAAACACGTCAGTGGACATTTGATGACGCCGCTTTTCACTGGCTATTCGTCGATCGAGTGCGAAGCGGATAGCTGATTCGTCCGACGCGTCTCCAATAAGATGACACACCTCTTCTACTTGATCTGAATT
Source organism: Granulosicoccus sp. (assembly GCA_020627685.1). GTDB lineage: Bacteria > Pseudomonadota > Gammaproteobacteria > Granulosicoccales > Granulosicoccaceae > Granulosicoccus. Next base: position 22,720 of record JAHDGK010000023.1, read on the forward strand.
AGATCGGATATCGGCGACCCCTAACAAGCCGTCACGACGACTCACTTCGCACACCTTCAACATGGCTCTGACCATTGCAGCCGGTGCAGTGCCTCCGCGGATGCCGCGGACCAAGGCCAGCTGAAGAGCCTGACCGATGTGTGAGGTTGAGAAAGTCAACAACAAGCCCGCTAACGCGCCGCCGAATACCACGATAACCGGCTGAACCACGTCAACCAGATTTTCGGTTCCGCTCAGGAACATCGAAAGTCCAATCGTCAGCAACGCCGCCGCCAATATAAGCGGAATAACTTGCCAGATTTCTACGCTCTCTTGTTTGCGCACAAGTAAATCGTCTGAAGTCGTCAGTGACACAATGAATGAAGGTCGCCAGTTAAAAAAGGGCTTGTCACCCATGCCAAACTGTGGTGCATCGGTGAAACTTGGTGAAAGAATAGCAGAATAACCAGAAGGTTAAAGTCGGATTTGTCACGCCTTGCGCGATAGTTCAATCACCGGAAAATGCAATAGAAATCAGTATCTAGAGTGCCCACTCCAACCATGGAGGTACGTCTCTGCCGGCTGCAGATAGTCGCTTGTCCAAGGCTTGAGCACCCGGTTGAAACACCTCCAACTGTCGCCAAAATTTCGACGAATGATCCAAATACAAAGTGTGGGCTAGCTCATGCAGTAATACGTAGTCGACTAATTCTGGCGGGAGGAACAAGAGCTTATAATTGAGACTTAAAGTACCGCTTGAAGAGTAACTTCCCCACACTGAACGTTGACCTCTGATCTGCACACGCTTGTATTGAACACCTTTTTCACGTGCGTGATTTTCTAAAGCCGGTGGCAAAACCTGTCGCGCAACCACCTTTAAGTAGTGTGCAATCTCCGTGGCCACCGCGATTTTATCCCCACTATCGGCGGATAGATTAAGATTTTCAAACGTGTCAGTTCGATCATCTTTATGTCCGTCTGGCGCATTTTCTGCCCCAAATGAAATGAGGACCGTTTTAGAGATCGCGTTGAGATGTAACCTCTGCGGCGGCCAGACTCTATATTCGGGCGGCGTTCTGCGCTCGATGTCATCAAGCGCTTGCTCGATCCAGGCACGGTTCGCTTCAACGAATCCAGGGATATCGCGCCGCGGGTAGCGCTTCGGCGTGGTAACGACAACTCCCCTTCCGGCCTCCACCCGCAGTGAAAGCCGTTTCGCTCTGGGCGAGACCACAAGCTGATAGTCAAGCGATGATTCTAATTCGAGCGACAGTTGAGTCACGAATGTTGAAACCTTCCTCGATAGTGATGATTGAGTGTAGCGTTTTATGTAGTATTCAATCCCAGATAACAGGGTCACGCTGCCGAATTAATAGTAATCCTTATCGCGCTACTTTGAACAATAATGAGCAAAGTAAACATTCCCCATAGAAAATAAATTCACTGCCAATGACTCTCCTGAGCATCACCAGCATTTTAATTACAGTTTCCGCACTGTTTGCCTACGTCAACTACCGCACCCTCAAGTTGCCAAACACGATTGGCATCATGGTGTGCTCACTGGTGTTTTCCCTTGCTCTGGTTGTACTAGGCAACCTGGGTTATGGCGATGGCGAACGCATAGCCAGTGAAATAATCTCGCAAATCGAATTCGATAATACCTTGCTCAACGGCATGCTCGGATTCTTACTGTTTGCAGGTGCTATGCATATTAATCTTGATCATCTACTTGAGCGTAAGTGGACGATAGGACTGCTGGCATCAGTCGGTGTAGTCACGAGTATGTTCCTAGTGGCTGGCGGCTCCTACTACTTGTTCCGCTTGTTTGGTTTTGAAGTGCCCTTTATCTTCTGCTTGCTGTTTGGCTCTCTTATATCACCCACCGACCCAATCGCTGTGATGGGTATCCTGAAAACAGCAGGTGCCAGCAAGTCGCTTGAAATCAAAATCGCAGGCGAATCACTCTTTAATGACGGCGTTGCAATCGTCGTCTTTCTGGCCATTTTCGGCATGGCCGTGAATGGCGATACTTTTGATGCACAGCATATTGGTGTGTTGTTTGTTCAGGAAGCCTTTGGTGGAGCCCTGTTTGGCTTTGTTTGCGGTTGGGTAGTGCTGCAAATGCTAAAGCGTGTTGACAACTATCAAGTAGAAATCTTGTTAACGCTTGCGCTGGTGTCCGGTGGCGCAACTGCCGCAGCTGGCCTGCATTTATCTGCTCCGATCGCAGTCGTTGTTGCAGGTTTAATGATTGGCAACCATGGCCGCAGAGACGCTATGAGCAATACCACCGTTCAGCATTTGGATACTTTTTGGGAACTCATTGACGAAATTCTCAATGCCGTGCTGTTCCTGATTATCGGTCTGGAAGTCATGGTTTTAAGCCTGAACATGGAGATGTGGCTCGCAGGCATTGCCATGGCAATCTTAGTGCTGTGCTGCAGAATGATATCGGTTGGAATGCCCGTCACGGTACTTCGTAAGATGAACCGTGAGTTTCACCCACACGCTATTAAAATACTAACCTGGGGAGGACTGCGCGGCGGTATTTCTGTTGCACTCGCTTTATCCATACCGGCAAGTCCGGAGCGCGACCTTATAGTAGCGGTCACTTACGTGATCGTCGTGCTATCAATACTTGTCCAAGGACTAACCATAGGGAAACTGGTAAAGGCGACGTCTGTTGACGTACCTGAAAAATCCAGCCACTAAACGAGTTCGGCTAACTTTTCACTACGTGTACTTTCATCAGTGGGACTCCATTTCGAGAGTCTCGTTGATGGCTTAAGTAACGCCTGCATATGCTGATGAAGTTCATCAGCTCGTACCGGTTTATGCAAAAACAGCAGCCCGGTTTTCTTCACCTGTTTTAACCGTTCAGGTGAAGTATCTCCGCTAATTATAATAGCCGGCAATACGGTATCTAACGCTTCCCGTATGGCTTCAACAGCATCCATCCCATCGCTTTCGTGAAGTCTGAAATCAGAAATAATCAGTTCAGGCTGTTCTTCACTTAGCGCAATTATTTTTAAAGCATCACGCGTGGACTCTGCGAGCATAACCTTGCAGCCCCAGCCTTCCAACATATGACGCATCCCTTGAAGCACTTGCACTTCATCATCGATAACCAGTATGCGTCTGTCTTTTGCCTCCATGGTTTTATCTGATTTAACGCGTGGTTTTATTTGCGCGGGATCACCTCCGGGTACTAACAGCGTGAACTCCGTGCCGACATTTTCTTCAGACTGCATATTCAGCTCGATATCCATGAGTTCGCACAAACGCTGAACAATAGCCAATCCTAAGCCCAGACCTTTACTTCGGTCCCGGCTCAAATTGTTGAGCTGGTAATACTCTGAGAAAACATCCTCAGTGCTCTCTGCTGGAATGCCGATGCCGGTGTCTTTCAAACTGACTAATTTCGAGCCATCTTCATGGTCAACACAACTTAAAACAATGGAACCGCTTTGCGTGTACTGCACAGCATTAGAAACCAGATTCCTAAGCACACGCTCGAGTAAAATGGCATCAGAATAAAAAACATGGCCGTCAGGTTTGACATGCAATCGAATATTTTTTTCGGCAGCCTGATGCATGAATTGAACACGCAGTCCGTCAAAAATATCGGCTGCGGTGATGTGTGAAGGATTGAAGTCGATAATCTCGGCATCTAGCCTGGACACGTCAAGCAAACTATTAAACAGACCGTTGAGCGCTTCGGACGAATTAGTCATGTCATCAATGATTTCAAGTTTCTTCTCGTCGAATTCACGTTGTCTTAGAGCACTTAAAAATAGTCCCATAGCGTGCAAGGGTTGCCGCAAATCATGACTAGCTGCCGCTAGAAAACGGCTTTTAGCAATAACGGCACGCTCTGCAATCCTCTTCTCCTCAGCCAGACGGTTCATGAGTTCATCGTTTTTTATTTGCGATCGCAGCAACTCGCGAAACTGGCTGTTTCCTCTTACGGATAAAAAGAAGTTGACCGCAAGAAACATAATGAGCAGCAAGCCCGTGAGAATTAAGGAGTCATTTCCCGAACTAATATGAGTGATCGCCAGCGGTAGTATTAGCGGCACAGAAAACGATAAAAATGACGGTAGATAAATGCTCCCGGAAGCCGCACTCACAGCAACCATGCCCGCGAATATCGTAGAGATCAGCAACAGATATTCAGTACTGTAAAGCTGGTAGAAGACTAACGGCCAAGCACCCCATATTAGCCCTGCGGTAAGCGTGCCTAGCCAGAACAATGGTCCCCAGATGGATAACTCACGGGTCGTCTCTTTGGCTGTTTGATAGATATAAATCATCCACACACGAAGTACGGTGGACACCCCAATAGCAGCAAGCCAAATAAGCAAAGTGGACTGCGGCAGTTGTCGCCACAAAAATGCAGTGATGATAAATGCGCACAACGTGGCACCCGCGACTAAAACGGGTCCCTGGTTGTATATCAGCCGGATCTGCTCCTGATAGATTTTTCGGTCGTGTTCTGTCATCAAATGGCACCGCTCAGGACCAAACCAGTATGCCAGTGTATTGACACAGCGTCGTTAGCCAAACTGTCTAGCGGTACGCATTTACAGCGTCTCACGCGCTACCAAAACAGGGAGGTTCTGCCGGATTACCCGAACTAGCGCCCATTATGATGACTCTCGGTTCCGACTTGGATACCATTAGCGCCCACTATCACGCTATTTAACGACTAACAACATGACTCAGGAAATTGTTCTTCACTACAAAACCAGCGACGGCACGGTGCATACAGTCGATGCCAGGGTGGGCGACAGCATCATGGACACAGCTATTAAGAACGATATCGACGATGTTGTTGCTGAATGCGGTGGAAGCTTGATCTGCGCAACTTGCCATGTCTATCTCAGTGACGAATCAGCCGCACTCTTTGATGAGCCTGATGATTTTGAGCTGGAAATGCTCGAGGGTGTAGCCTCTGAAAGAAGAGAGAACTCTCGGTTAAGTTGCCAGTTAATTATCAAACCCGAAATGGCGGGCCACACTATCGAAACACCGGAACGTCAATAGTTGACCATGATTGATTCCCTGAGCCGTGGCCCTTCCCCCATCAGCGCCTTCGACCGAATAGGTGAAGAGAATGCGTTTGCTGTTCTAGCCAGGGCCGGGGAATTAGCCGCGCAGGGGCGCGACATCATCAATTTAGGGATTGGACAGCCGGATTTTCCAACACCTCCCCATATCGTGGACACGGCTGTTAAAGCTCTCAAAGAGGGCCACCATGGCTATACACCGGCAGTCGGGATCCCAGAACTTAGAGAGGCGGTTGCCGCTGATTTATCCAAACGCTACAGCACCGAGGTAGGCAGCGATACCGTCATGATTGTCCCGGGCGGTAAGGTCACCATGTTTGCCGCTATCTTAATGTTTGGCGAGCCAGATGCAGAAATCTTGTATCCAGACCCCGGGTTTCCAATCTACCGATCCATGATTGAATTCACCGGCGCGACTCCGGTCGCTGTTCCAATTCGTGAATCCAATAATTTTGCATTTTCAGCTAGCGAGACTCTCGCGCTGATAACACCCAAGACAAGATTGGTCATTATTAACTCGCCTGCCAACCCTTGCGGTGGAGTCACTCCTAAAAGTGAAATAGATGCGCTGGTTGCTGGGCTCGCTGATCATCCACATGTCGCAATCATGTCGGATGAAATTTACGACCACATGACCTACGACGGCGAAAAGCATGTCTCGCTGCTGAACTATCCTGAAATCCGAGACAGGCTCATATTGTTAAACGGCTGGTCAAAGACGTATGCAATGACTGGTTGGAGGCTTGGTTATTCAGTATGGCCACCGGCCTACTTCGAGGCTGTACGAAAACTGGCTGTGAATTGCTGGAGCTGCGTAAATGCACCAGCCCAATTTGCGGCCCTCGCTGCGTTAACCGGACCACAAGACGCAATACAAACGATGATGAGTGCATTCGATGAACGACGTCGAGTCGTTGTAGATCGTTTGAACAACATTCCCGGCGTCAGTTGCGTCACACCCAAAGGCGCTTTCTATGCATTTCCTAATATTGAAAAAACCGGTTGGCAATCAAAACCTCTCGCCACAGCTTTATTAGAAGATGCAGGGGTTGCAACCATTGGCGGCCCGGACTTTGGTATACACGGAGAGGGATATATCAGAGTGTCATACGCAAACTCTCTTGAAAATATAGAACGAGCATTAGACAGAATCACGTCTTTTCTAGCGAAATAAGGAAAACCATCATGGTTCAAAACCCCATGCCAGACATCGCTACTCGTGTCTATAACCATAACTTTAAATCAGACCCTATCGTCAGAAGCTTGCTAGATACAGATGTATACAAGTTACTGATGTTGCAGACCATCTGGAAGGAACGCCCTAATGTCCCTGTCACCTTCTCCTTAATCAATCGCACTAAATCTGTAAAGCTTGCCGAAGAAATCGATGAGCAAGAACTACGTGCTCAACTTGATCATGCGCGCAGCATAAAAATATCTAAAAAAGAATTGATCTGGCTGACGGGTAATACGTTCTATGGCCGCGAACGATTATTCACTAAAGAATTTTTGGAATGGCTAAAACACTATCAATTACCTGAATACGAACTCACCGTTGAAAATGGTCAATATAAAATAGACTTTAAAGGTGATTGGGCAGATGTGACCCTATGGGAAATTCCGGTCCTGTCTATCATTAGCGAGCTACGTTCCCGTGCGGCATTACACGGAGTCGGCCGATTTGAATTAGATGTACTTTATGCCCGCGCTAAAGCCAAGCTTTGGGAGAAAGTGCTTAAGCTTGAAAAACTTCCTGACTTAAAAATCGCAGATTTTGGTACACGCCGACGCCACAGCTTTCTTTGGCAACGCTGGTGTATTGCTGCGATGAGCGAAGGCTTAGCCGAGAAATTTATCGGTACCAGCAATGTACTAATGGCGATGGATTTAGACTTAGACGCCATCGGTACCAATGCTCACGAGCTGCCAATGGTCGAAGCCGCGTTAGCAGAGAATGATGAAGAGCTTCTGCGATCTCCTTATCGAGTGCTTAAGCACTGGAGCCGAACCTATGATGGAAATCTTCTCATCGTGCTTCCCGATACTTATGGAACAACCGCATTTTTGCAAAAAGCACCTGATTGGGTAGCCGACTGGAGTGGTTTCAGGATTGACTCAAAAGAGCCGATTGCAGGAGGTGAAGAACTTATTAGCTGGTGGGAAGAGCGTGGTCAGGACCCGAAAACTAAGCTACTTATTTTCTCTGACGGGCTTACCGTAGACAAAATTGAACAGGTGTACGAACGCTTCAATGGCCGCGTAAGACTTAGCTTCGGTTGGGGCACACACTTGACTAACGACTTCAGTGATTGCGCAACGGTCGAAAACAAACAGCTCAAAGCTATATCGTTAGTGTGCAAGGTGACACATGCGAACGGAAAGCCGACGGTCAAACTCTCCGATAATTTTGATAAGGCGACCGGACCTGACGATGAAATTGAGCGCTACCGTTCTATATTTGGATTGGACAATATGGAACGGCAGGACGTTATTGTTTGAGGCTAGGGACAATAGATTTCAGGTTGCGTCATCGACGGGTTAGCCTGCGAATAATTCCCCAGACAATAAACATAAAGAGCAGCGGAAACACGAGTGTTTGCATTAAAAACACAACAACCAACCGAATCGTGTTTTCACTAATGGTTTCGGCGGCTTGCCGATATTCCTGCAACCGTCTGTCTATATCTACATTGGCGATGGCTTGATCGTAAATAACACGGGCTCGTTCTAACAGTGTTGGCGTTTCAGTCCTATGCTCTGCAAGCACTTCATCGTTAATTTCCCCAATGGCCAGCTGTGCTTGTTCGAGTGATGCCGAAGCGGCCAGGTAATCGCCTTCAAGAAACGTTCGATACACCCAGTCGTTAGCGATACTGATAGCCGGCATCATAAATCGTAATAACAGGACAAACAAAAATAGTCTTTGTAATACCCAGCGCACGCCAGATAGCCGATTCCATACAATGGAGAGCAGAAACAACAGCCCTGACAGGGCTACCACGATTAGCAATCCGTTCCATGCACTCATGGAAAGTAGCACTTTCTGAATGCCCAACGAACTACTGGCAAGCATCATGATCCAGGAAAACCGTTCAACTAAATCATTGACCGGGTCGAGTATCTGGCCGGGTGTAAAATTCACGCCAACGCCTGCCGGCTGGATGGCCACCTCTGTGCCTTGAGCGACAGAGATAGCCCCGTTAAGGCCGCGTGCCAGAGCATAACCCACCAAAGCACGTTTGAAGGCAGTATCAACATGCGACTGCCCTACTTCATCTGTGGCCGGAATCAAGGCTAAAACTACAGACAGTAAAACGGCAACAATCGTCACCACTTGGGATGTACTCAGAACTAACCAGGATTTTTTTATCTTCACAGTCTTTCTCTGCCTACATTATGGCGTCACCAATAGTCTCTTAGCTCTGCACTCAAGGATGTTTGCTGTCGTGCAGTTGCTTCAATTTGATTAACGCGTAAATTCGGTGGGCTTTTCCAGTTCGTACAGAGCTTCGGTGATGCTTTCCATTCGCGCTTCCAGCACGGCTTGTGCATCTGTTAAGCCCCGGTTATAAAAATACGGACCAACCTCTTCTGTAAAAAACTCCAAAAGAAACTGCGCCGGAAATTGACCGATTTCCTGATCCAATTCCTCATTGAAATACAACTGAATCTTGCGGGTCAAAATCTCAGTTTCATCCTTAGAAAATTTAATCATAGACGTTAGCCCAAAAACGTAACGTGATCATCCAGTGCTACTCGTGTAGTCACCAAGCTATTTTCAATGGCGTCAGGGTCGGCATAACCCAATGCTAATCCACACACTACAATTTCATCATCAGTCAATTGCAAAACGTCTCTAACCGCTTGATGATAATCCGCCCATGCGGCTTGTGGACACGTGTGAAGACCTTGCTCACGGGCTAACAACATGACGTTTTGCATAAACATTCCGTAATCTAGCCAACTACCCGTTGCCAGGTCTCGATGTATCGTGAAAATCATTCCCACAGGTGCATCGAAGAATTGAAAGTTCTTCCGGTGCTGCGCATGAGTTCTGGCTCTGTCTCCTTTTTGGATGCCTAGCAAGTTATAAAGCGCCCAACCCACTTCTCGACGCCTTCCCAGATACGGCTCAAACCATTTTTCAGGGTAGTAGCGTACTTCGCTGATGTTGTCACTCGATTGCTCATCAAAGGCTTCACAGCAGGTATCGCACAGCCTCTGACGACTCTCTCCGGTGAGGACATAGCTTTTCCACGGTTGCATGTTTGTCCCACTGGGTGCGCGGGCAGCCGTCGCGAGTATTTGAGCGACGGTCTCCTTAGGCACAACATCGGGTAAGAACGCCCGTAACGAACGACGCGTATTGACCGCATCAGTGACCGTAGCGGCAGGTTCGTAATTAACATGCTCTGTCATGATCTCAACTATCCTTGGGGATTCTCTACGATTTTCTACGGCCCCAATGTAGCACTCAAGACGCACACATGGGACTCTTAGGCTTGCGGTTGCTCTCAGGGGTAAGGACTTACATGAATATTTCGGCGTGTATATTCGATATGGACGGCCTGTTAATCGATAGCGAAAGTATCGCTCTCAGCGTATTTCAACAAACCTGCGATCACTACGGTATCGGGCATCAAAAACCACTGTATCAACAACTGTTGGGCACCAACCACGAAACAACCCGAACCATACTGAACAAGGAACTTCCTGCACGCATTAATGTTGAGGAATTTACAGAGTACTGGTCAGAGCACTATTCGGCCTTGACTAGCCAAGGCGTCCCTCTGATGAAGGGAGTCGACAACCTGCTTACGTATCTGGAAACCATGAAGATACCCAAAGCCGTCGCGACATCGACTCAAACGGAACGTGCCATCGGCAAGCTCGAACACTCAGGTATCGCGCACAGGTTCTCATTCATCATCGGCGGTGACCAAATAGTTCACGGCAAACCGGCTCCCGATATTTACCTTAAAGCCGCTGACGCGCTTAGCATCGAACCATCACATTGTCTGGGCTTGGAAGATTCACCTAACGGCGTAAAAGCGGCGCTGAGTGCCGGCCTGAACGTAATACAGATCCCTGACACACTCCAACCCAATGAAGCGCTACTGTCGCTTGGGCATACGGTTCTGGACGATCTGGACGCGGTCGTTAGCCTACTCCAATCCCATCAGTAACACCGCAAATACGCCTCTTAAGTGAATACAAGGATGGCTAGAAATAGTATCTTTGTAGGCAGGATTTTGGATAAGACACTCTACCGAGCAAGTGACACCCTATGAAAATTCTAATTATCGGTGCCGGGGGCATGATTGGCGCTAAATTAGCCCAAAGACTATCCACACAGACGCGCATAAACAGCCAAGATCTCGACTCCTTAAAGCTTGTAGATGTTGTTCAACCCAAATCGCCAGCAACACCAAGCGATAGCGGCTTAACAATAGATTGTGAAATTGCCGACCTTACGCGCAAAGGTGTAGCTGAATCATTAGTATCAGATCAACCGGCCATTATTTTTCACTTGGCGGCAGTCGTATCCGGTGAAGCCGAAGCTGACTTTGATAAGGGCTACCTGATCAACCTGGATGGCACTCGCTTTTTACTCGAAGCGATACGTGCTGAGCACGAGAAAAATGGCTACACGCCGAAAGTAATTTTCGCCTCGTCAATCGCCGTCTACGGTGCTCCTTTTCCGGAGACCATCCCGGATGAATTTCATTTAACGCCACAAACCAGCTACGGCACACAAAAGGCTATTTGTGAATTGCTGATAGCCGATTACAACCGTCGGGGAATTCTTCAGGGAATGGGACTCAGACTTCCAACTATCTGTATTCGACCCGGCCTGCCTAACAAAGCAGCCTCAGGATTCTTTTCAAATATTTTAAGAGAGCCGCTGAACGGGAAGCCTGCCACTCTCCCGGTTAGTGACAACGTTAAGCATTGGTTTGCCAGCCCCCGTACCGCAATCAACTTTCTGATGCATGCAACCACGCTGTCCAAAGATGCAATCGGACTGCGCTGCAATTTAAACCTTCCCGGACTATGCGCCTCCGTTGCCGAACAAATTACTGCACTGGAAAAAGCGGCAGGATCCGAGGCACTTAAACTCATTCATCGAGAGGATGACGAAACTATCCAGTCAATCGTATCGGGTTGGCCAGAAGCATTTGATGCGCAAAGAGCATTGCAACTTGGCTTCCAGAGTGAAACCTCTTTTGATGAAATTATCAAAGTGTATCTTGAAGACGAACTACAGCCGTGAAAATCAGTAGCGTTGAAACCTTTAGTAATGAGTTTGTTTGTTTCGTTAAAGTCACCACTAATGACGGTGCAATAGGTTGGGGACAGGTTGCCCCGTACCACGCAGATATTACCGCTCAGATCGTACATAGACAGGTTGCCGTCCATGCGTTAAATCAAAATGCACTCGAAATCACACACGTCATAAATCACGTACTGGAGCGCGAACACAAGTTTCCAGGTTCTCATCTCTACCGGGCTTTAGGTGGTGTAGAAACAGCCCTGTGGGACCTTCGAGGTAGGCTCGAGGGTAAAGCAGTCTGCGAATTAATCGGCGGTACTCCGGGCACTATCCGCGCATACGGCTCATCGATGAAACGCGACATCACCCCGCAAGATGAAGCCAACAGACTCGAAAAATTAAAATCATCATTAGGTTTCGACGCATTTAAATTTCGCGTCGGATCAGAGTGTGGACATGATCAGGACGAATGGCCCGGACGCACCGAAGAAATTGTACCCACCGTTAGAAAAGCACTAGGCAGTGAAACAGATCTACTGGTTGATGCCAATTCATGTTACTCACCCACTCGTGCCATAGAGGTCGGGCAACTGCTGCAAAGCGAAGGTGTCATCCACTTTGAAGAACCCTGCCCTTACTGGGAATTTGAGCAAACTCGCCAAGTGACTGATGCCTTGGATATTGACGTCACCGGAGGTGAGCAAGATTGCGAACTGGCCACTTGGCAACGCATGGTCGATGAGAAAATCGTTGACATAATTCAACCGGATATTTGCTACCTGGGTGGCATGACGCGAACGCTCAAGGTTGCAAAAATGGGTGAAATTGCCGGCTTGCCATGTACACCACACTGCGCTAATTTATCGATGGTTACGCTTTTCACAATGCACCTGTTGCGAGCCATTCCCAACGCTGGTAAATACTTAGAATTCTCCATTGAAGGTTCTGATTATTACCCTTGGCAAGAAAACCTATTCGTAGATTTCCCCTTTACGATCGAACATGGCAAAGCCCGTGTGACGGATAAACCAGGTTGGGGAGCAGAGCCAAACCCTACTTGGTTAGCCCACTCGACATATGCGCGAAGCAGTGTGTAACAACACAAGTTGCGGTAAGCTGTCACACTGACAATGAGAGCTGATTCTCATTCTCATGGATAACTCATAAATCGGCGGGAGGTATCGCTTGTGGCGCCGATACGAACCTACAAACCAGCACGATTATTGGGTACACCCGACCATGCTCGCCGTCTTTCTTATTTCGGTTCTTTTCATTCTCTATACCTACGCGCTTTTTCCAATCTACTTACACGTAAAGGCAAAGCGTAAGGACCCTGTCGAGTGTGCTCAACCGGAAGAGTGGCCGACCGTGAGCGTCCTTATCGCCGCTCATAATGAGGCGAATAATCTGCCGGCAAAACTAAAAACCCTGTCAGAACTAGATTACCCGAAAGAGCTAATCGAATGGATCATCGTCTCTGACGGCTCAACCGATGGAAGCGTCGAGCTTTTAGAAAAAGAATTTGCTGATCACCCTAACCGCCATGTTCATCATTTAGAAACCGCACTAGGCAAGTGTGGCGCCTTGAATGCAGGTGTATTGAAGGCAAGCGGCGATATTATTGTCTTCATGGATACACGCCAAAGGATATCGAGCAACACGATAAAAAAACTTGTGCCATTCCTTGCGAACCCTGAAATAGGAGCGGTCAGTGGTGAGCTTGTACTTGCAAACGATGACACGCTTGAAGCTGAAAACTTCGGCCTGTACTGGCGTTATGAAAAATGGATACGCGACAATGAAAGTCGACTCTTTTCAACAACGGGTGCAACCGGTGCTTTGTATGCCATCCGCCGGGAAGATTTTATACCTAACAAACTGGGAACTATACTCGACGACTTTGAAACACCGTTAAGCCTGCTAAAGCAAGGCAAACGAACGTTATTCGTTCAGGGAGCTTATGCCTATGACAAGGTGTCCAGCGATCTAAAACATGAGTTTGCTCGAAAGGTCAGAACAAACTCTGGCAGCTGGCAGACTTTTCACAACAATCCCTGGCTGTTCAGCCCGTCGAAGAATCCCGTATGGTGGCAGTTCCTATCACACCGTTTATTCCGGCAATTAGTGCCCTTCGCAATGATTTTGGCTTTTTTATCTGCAGCCATAGGTCAAGGGCCGTTTCTTAATACCATGCTGGTGCTACAGATTGTGTTCTACGCTGTGGCCGCTGCTAGCTACTTCCAACTTCCCGGCACAGGCAACAAGTTGTTCAATATAATCGTCGTGTTTTTACAATTGAACATGGCCGCTTTTATTGCGTGCATAAAATTTATTTTTGTTCGCAAAGAGATTAAGTGGTAAGTACAGCGCCGTCGGCTTAATCGTTCTACAGACTGTATACTGTGAACACGAACCCAACAATTTTTATGACACATCTTGTCGACCACCACTTCAGCATTGTGGATAACAGGTTGTAGACAATCTGAAATCCGCCAATCTCCTCTCGATGACGACGGCTGTCATGGCTTGCTGGTCAAAACTCTGTACTCAGGAATTAGCAGAGGTACGGAGTCATTGGTTTTTAACGCAAATGTCCCTCCCAGCGAACACGAACGAATGCGCGCCCCTTTTCAGGAAGGCTCGTTCCCATACCCGGTAAAATACGGGTACACAAACGTTGGGCTCGTCACCCACGGACCCGATAATTGGATTGGGAAAACTGTTTTTAGTTTGTTTCCACACCAAACGGTTTTTGCCATTCCCGTCAGTGCCGTAACGGCTGTACCACAGGATGTACCCGCCAGTCGCGCGATACTAGCCGCCAACATGGAAACAGCTGTTAACACCTTGTGGGATGCTCAACCCTCTATCGGCGACAAAATTTCAGTAATAGGCGCTGGCGTCGTCGGAAGTCTTATTGCATGGCTTGCGGCGCAAATACCCGGAACTGACGTAGAACTCGTTGATGTTAACCATCGACGCGAAACCTTAGCCGCACATTTGAACGTCACTTTCAAAGCACCGGAAGACGCATCACCAGAACGCGATTTAATCATCAACGCATCAGCCAATGAAGCAGGACTTAACACAGCGCTGCGTTGCGCGGGCTTTGAAGCGACAATCGTGGAAGTAAGTTGGTACGGCAACACCCCGGTAACCATTCCATTGGGAGAAGCGTTTCATTCCCGTCGATTGAACATACGATCTTCGCAGGTAGGACACATCGCAAACCCACAGCGCTCTCGATGGGACTATAAGCGGCGACTGGAACTCGCCTTAAGCCTTCTCAAGCACAATTGTCTGGATCATCTTGTAAGCGGTGAAAGTAAGTTTGAGGACCTTCCCAGTACATTACTAACAATCACCGATAAAAACGCAGACGTGCTCTGCCATCGAATCGTTTACGACTAAACCATTATTAGGAGAATTCACCGTGTTCAGTTTGAATGTTCGTGAGCATTTCATGATCGCGCATAGTTTCAAAGGCGAAATTTTCGGGCCAGCGCGTTCGCTACATGGAGCAACTTATATTGTTGATCTGGAAATGCGCAGACCCTCACTTGACGATGATGGCCTGGTGGTCGATATCGGTTTGGCCAGTCAATCTCTGGCCGCCGTACTTTCAGAGTTCAACTTTAAAAACCTCGATGACATCCCTGAGTTCTCAGGCAACAACACCACCACAGAATTCATGGCGTCAGTGATCTTTCATCGAATTGCGGCGCTTATTGAACGCGGTGAACTCGGCCCCAGCGCACACGGCCTTACTCAAATGAAGGTAACCCTTCATGAGTCTCATGTAGCGTGGGCAGCCTTTGAGGGAGATCTACCCGCAACATGAGTCAAACCAAAGTTTTCTTCGTTTTCCCAGGAGATATCAATACGCGAACGGGTGGTTACCTTTATGACAAGCTCATCATAGAGCAGCTAAAAAAAGCAGGATGGGATATCTCTCTCATCTCCCTCGAAGGGGACTACCCGTTCCCGGATGAAGCGATGCGACAATCCGCTGCTCGTCAGTTAGCTGCAATCCCGAACGACTCCTTGGTAATTGCTGATGGGTTAGCATTTAGTGTCTTACCAGAACTGTTTCAGGAGCATGAGTCAAGACTACGAACAATTGCATTGATTCATCACCCGCTTGCTCTAGAAACCGGGTTGTCCGACGAACAAAGCGCAGCACTAAAAATGTCCGAGACTGAAGCTCTTCGATACGCTGCGCATATTATTACAACCAGCGAGCACACTGCAGAAACACTGGCCGACTTCAATGTATCCAATGACAGAATTACCGTTGTATTTCCGGGAACCGCACAAGCAGCAGTGGCAGTGGGTAGCCAATCTGATATTTTCAATTTGATCTGTGTCGCGACTATCAACGAGCGCAAGGGTCACGCTGTTTTGGTTAAAGCGCTTAAACACATCGAGCACCTACCGTGGCAACTGAGCTGTGCAGGAAGTTGCGACCGAGATCCGGACACGTATAAAGACCTTGTCCAACTCACTGAGAAACTCGGATTAAACGACCGCATTCGGTATTGCGGCGAGCTTAACAACGAGCAGCTTGAAATAGAATATCAGCGCGCTGACCTATTCGTACTCGCGTCATACTACGAAGGTTACGGCATGGTACTGGACGAAGCCATCGCCCGAGCGCTACCTATTGTTGCCACCAGCGGTGGTGCTATAGCCGATACAGTCCCACGCGATGCGGGCATTCTAACAACGCCCGGTGACAGCGAGGAGCTTGCCAACGCTTTACAGCAATTCATGGAAAAAGAACCCATCCGCGAATCATTGAGAGCCGGCGCTGCAAATGCGCGAAAAGATCTTCGCTCTTGGAGCGATGCAGCGCTTCAATTCGACTCAGTACTCAAACAGTATGGCTGAAAAAAAACAGAGTACCGAACCAGCGGAAGGCTTTAGCCCCGATTGGCTTCGCTTACGAGAACCTGCAGATCACCAAGCACGCAGTGCATTGCTGACAGAGAAACTCGTGCTCTGGCGCGAGCGCTTTTCTGATTTCGGCGTGGTGGATCTCGGTTCTGGAACCGCTTCAAATTTTCGCTACCTGTGCCCCAAGCTGGGTATGAATCAAACATGGACACTCCTGGACAATGACATCGGGCTTTTGTCTTGCATTGCAGAGCGTCTAGCGGAATGGGCTGTTGAAACTAATAGTCAGTTTGATCGTATCTCGCCCAACTCAGCAACAATAAAGCACGCTAATTTCAGTGCACACCTAACCTGGCAATCATGTGATCTTGCAAAAGAACTCAATACAATTGATGTTGAGAACACGCATTTAATGACAGGCTCTGCGCTATTGGATCTAACGTCCGCCGCCTGGATGAGTCGACTTGCACACATTATCAATGCACAACAGTGTGCTTCTCTGTTCGTCTTGAGCTATAACGGAAAACTACATTGGCAACCCGAGCTTCAATTCGATAAACAGATAACCGAACTACTCAATGCTCATCAGCTCACTGACAAAGGCTTCGGAAATGCACTAGGACCAAGCGCCTACGAGTATTTGATGAGTGAACTGACGAGTCATGCAATAGAGTCTGATCCAACAGACTGGATTCTCGATCAGGATTCACACGCTATACAAGAAGTATTGATCAGTGATTGGGCAGCAGCGGCAGCCGAGCAAAACCCCTTGAGGTCTAACGACATAAAGGAATGGTCACAACAACGGACCCACTACTTAGAGAAAGAACAATCAACGCTACGTGTAGGTCATGTAGATACTTTGAGCCTACCCGCGGATAACCTTTGACTTAGAACAGTCTCTCTATAGCAGGTAGATCGTCCAAAGAGGCATCAAAGGATTTCCTTGACGCTATCCCTGACTCCGATGCATCAACGTCTCTTAAATCAAAGTTCCACAGCACATCCGCCCCCATACGGTACAAGGAATACGGAGGCCTCAGAGCTTCATTCATGGACATGACCGTAGGAAAGCGCACCGACGACCGTCCGGTACCGACAAATACAGGGGCAGCCGCTAGTTGAAAATAATCGAGACAGTTTTCTGTCAACATTCCAGACACGGTTAAACCGCCACCTTCCACAAAAATTCTACTGGCGCCCTTCTCTGCCAATGCTGATAGAACATCACGCATTTGCATGCGCCCGTTCTTCAAAGGAAGGCAGATACGCGTGATATTTTCGTCAACCGAATCGCCCTGCTCCGCGTCGCTGCCTTGGATTACCCACGTAGGTGCAGACTTATCCCGAAGCATTCCCGCATCCTCTGGCATGCGTGAAGAAGGATCCAGCACAACCCTAACCGGGTGTTCGCCGACAACATCACGCGTTGTCAACTGAGGGTTATCCGCAACCACCGTTTCTACACCGACGATGACAGCGTGTGCCAATGCCCGCATGCAATGTAAGTGCTTTCGATTTTCTGGCCCGGTGACAAAAAAAGCATCACCCGTGTGCGTGGCTATCTGCGCATCCAAGCTCTGACCAATATGGCCGATTACCGTCGAATTATTCTTACCCGGGTTCAAGAACGGCAGGTAGAGATCCAACAGGGCTTGGGCATCGGAAGGCAGAGAAGTGCAGTCGCTCCAAACTCGCTCGTTATCAATTCGCAGCAGACAGGCAGAATCGGTAATGTCACAAACCGCGACCTGTCCCTCGACCTCTTGACCGTGGGAGAGCCCGCAAGGAGATACCTTTTGAGTAGAATCGACGATATCCCGGGCAGCTAATAGTAACGACCAGGCTTCGTTGACCGTTAGTCCTCTTGATTGGGCAGTGGTTTGAGATTCTGATTCCACAACTCAGGTAATTTAGTTCCAACAAAGAATGTTTACACAACAACAATAAACGAATTAGCGCCATAAAAGCACTATTCGAATTTCGCGCTGCTTCGGCTCAGGAATAGTCCGTGACAAAATCCACTGATCTAGTACAAGAACAACTCAGCCCCTCGGATTATTCCCAATTACTCAAGGCGACTTATAAAACTCTGACCATAGTCACGGTCTGTGGCTTCGCACTTAGCAATATTATTTACGTGTACTTAGGGCTCGGTAGATCTTTTCCACTACTGGTGGGAGGGTGTTGGATAATTGCCGTTCTACTTATTTTACGTGGACTGCCGGATCACAGACATTCTAAGTTCGGTACAGCGAACGCTGTGACATCGTTCAGAGCTGCCGGGGCTATTATTCTCACCGGCATACTTCCCATGTCTCGCACTATCAGCGAAACAAACACAACTCTATGGATTGTTTCCCTGTGCATCGCCGGACTTATTTGCCTTGATGGCGTCGACGGTTTTTTTGCCAGACGGGAAAAATTGAGCTCGAACTTCGGTGCCCGGTTTGATATGGAGACTGATGCTTTTCTGGCATTGATGATCACCCTACTAATCTGGGAAAGTGAACGAGCTGGAATCTGGGTGCTTGGCCTAGGGTTAATGCGCTATGCATTCGTATTCTGGAGCTGGTTCTCGCAGCCACTCAAAGCAACGCTCTTTCCATCAATGAGGCGCAAAGTCGTCTGTGTGATTCAACTGGTTGCTCTATGCCTGATGATCTCCCCACTACTGCACGGGAACGCTATCTTACTGATAGGTGTTAGCGCGCTTGTGTGCCTGAGCGCATCATTTCTCATTGATATCGTCTGGTTATACCGGCAGGCATCAATCGATTCAGCGGCGCGCAGCTAAGCTTGCTTTTTCATTAACAGGTAGAGAAGCGCACCAGGTATCACCGACACCATAGAGACAAGACCATACACAATACTTGACGCAATGCCTGCTTCTGCCGTTAAGCCGACCACAGGCCAAAGCGAGGCAGCTGCTAGTTCCCGAATCCCCCACCCTCCGACTGAGAGTGGTATGACCATACTCAACAACACCACCGGGACAACTGTGAACAAGGCAGCCAACGGTAAAGGTTCAGCAATGGACAGAGCGCAAATGGCAAAAACAACGACGTAACTTGCCACTATGGCAACGCTTAAAACGGACTGTAATAGCCACTGCCTGTCGACAAGCCAAACACGCTTAAGCGCGGGGCTTAGTTCTAGAATAAATCGCCTAACCGATAAAGAGAGCCGACCGAACAACGCGACTATCGCGGCAAGCATCACGCACAACAGGAGGAAAATACCCAGCACTTGCGGCAAATGTTTAGGAACTGCTTGTTCGAACACCAGCGGCCATAGCAGCCAACCCACAAGAGTAACGACAAAGAGGACCAATTGACCGGACATACGCTCTATGGTCACACTCATCATTGAAGATTGCCAACTACCACCTACGCGATTTCTATACACGCGAGCGGCATCACCACCGACACCTCCGGGCAAGCTGAGATTGGCCAGGGTTGCTAGATAATATTCACTGATGGCACGCTGTAACCCCAATCTTTGATCGAGTCGATTGGCCGTGATGCACCACCGGATGGCAGATAACAACACCTGAACCTGCACAACTATAAAGGCCAGAGCCAACCAGCGCGGGTCCGTGCCTTTAAGTATCTTCCACGTTTGCTGGATATCAACTAGCCAAACAATAAGAAATACAATTAGGATGACCAAAGACCACCGTAAGTATCTTGACTGAGTCAGCACATTGTTCAACAGGGACTACCCAATTTCATCGACTCATGTTCTCACAATACTGTGTGTGGTACTGGTGAGTGTTGCGGTTCCAAACCATCCATCCTATCTGAGTATTACGACACCCTGGCGGCTTCCTATTGAGTTCCCACTCATTGTGGTGACCACACTATTTTGGACAAACACCAAGCAAGCTGCGTTACGGTGGCTGATATCGATTGGAATCACAAGCCTTATAGTGCTTCGTCTTCTCGATTTCGGTTTTTACCTCGCATTCGATAGGGCGTTTAACTTCCTACGGGACGGGCACTTAATCGTGTCAGCCATAAACCTACTGCAAACAGGCTTTGGTCAATTGACCGCGATGCTCGTCATTATCATCGTCATCGTGCTTACCATAGCTGTCGCATGGATACTTTCCTATTGCTTGCATGAATTGAGCATGCTTGGGCGCCTCAAACCAAAGGCGCGTTCTACTATCACAGTGGCCATGCTGCTACTGACACTCGCCACAATAGTCGCTGAGCAATTACTCCCAGAACGGATAGTGCTTCATTCGGCGGTCTTAGAACAACTCAACAGTAAAGTCGAAGCGTCTAAAATTTCACAACAGCGAAGTGCGCGTGTGCATCAAGCTGTCACACACACGAGTCTTGCTAGCAAAACAGAACCTGAATTTAGCGCCCTCAGGAACCATGATGTTGTGATCATCTTCGTCGAATCCTACGGACGAAGCTTCCTATCCAACTCAGCATTCAGCTCCGTTGCATCGGATACCCTGCAAACCTTTGCCGATACGCTTAAAAATTCCCAGGCACACATAAAAAGTTCCTGGCTCAAAGCACCGGTAAGCGGCGGTCAGAGCTGGTTGTCACATGCAACGTTACACGCAGGGCTAACCATCGAAAAACAAGCGGACTACGAACTACTGGTAGCGTCCAAACATTTGTCTCTGGCAACAATTTTCGAACGATCAGGCTGGTCGAGTATGGGCATGGTTCCCGGCATTCAATTTCATTGGCCAGAGGGTGAATGGTACGGTTTCGACCGACTCTATACTCACGATGATTTTAACTATGGAGGTAAGCGGTTTGGTTACATCACAATGCCAGATCAATTCACCCTTGCGCATCTCAACGAGCAAGTACAACCTTCTGACGTTTCGGTAATGGCGACTATCGCACTGTTGAGCTCTCACGCACCCTGGAATGTATTACCAAAGAAGCTACCGTGGTCGCAAATCGAAGACGGTAGTGTTTACAACGGTACAAATCGCGAAGAGCGAGGCACTTCTATTTTTAACCTCAGCGGCTTGAAACACTACTACGCACGATCTATTCAATACACACTGCAGGTGGTTGGTGAATTCATAGATAACTATGAGCGTGATGCCTTGTTTATTGTTTTAGGGGACCATCAACCTGCGGCTATCATTGGTGGGTTGGGGAATTCTATGGACGTGCCCATACACTTGATATCTAAGAACCCGCAGTTGATAACACCACTACCCGAGACGATATGGTCAGCAGGTGTAGTACCCGCTGAGAGAATTCCGCCAACGGATATGGCGGAATTTAGCACTATGTTGATATCCCTTTACCGATAGTTAAAACTACTTTGCTTTATTGGCTTCAGTCTCAATAATTAGATCAATCTTATCTCCGACCAATCCATTAGCCACGCCGTAATCCATACCGTAGTCACTTCGTAGCAAAGATCCACGAGCCGATATGCCTAAGGTCAGCTTTTTATGCCCGAACGGGTAATTATCAGACTTGTTCAAGGTGGCCTGTAAAGTCAAAGGTTGAGTTTCGCCCAACAATGTCAGTTGCCCGGTTATGTCGACCATACCCTTATCATTCAGCGTTGCACTTGAAGCTGTGAACACCATTTCAGGATATTTTTTTACATCCAGAAAGTCACTTTTCCTCAGATGTTTATCGCGCGCCTTATTGTCTGACTGTACAGATTTTGTCTCAACCGTTATGGAGACATCACTGACCACACCGGATTCTGCGTCGTAGTTAAACGATCCAGACACGCTGGAAAAATACCCTAGGGTTTTTGCAAACCCCACGTGATCCACTAAAAAAGCGACGGTGGTATGCGATTTATCAAGTGTGAAACGCTCACTGGCGGCATACACGGGCGAGGCCAGCATTAAGACACAAACCAATGCAATTAATTTTTTTAACATGACGGCTCCTTAGGTGGACATTGCTAAAACCAACACCTTAGAAGGCAATCATAAACCTTGGTGCCGCGTTTTCATAATCGCTATGATTACCACGGGCACCATAGGTTCCCTTTTAGCGTTTGGTGGCTAGGACCCGCAGGCGGCCAGAAAACGCTTCACGGTCGCTGCCATGCCATATTCCACAGCATCTGCAGTCAAGCCATGCCCGATGGAGACCTCTGCTAATTCAGGTATACGCTCGATCAGTGGAGGCAAATTGGCTACCGTTAGGTCATGACCTGCGTTTACTGCCATACCCATGGCCAAGGCCGCATCAGCAGTGGCACCCAATAATTCCACTTCTTCGCGCATGGCGGTCGGGTTGTCGTAGGTACCACCGTATGGACCTGTGTATAGCTCAATACGATCGCAGCCCGTCTCACTCGCCCATTTGATTTGTTCAGCATCTGCATCAGCGAACAGGGAAACTCTCATACCGGCTTGTTTCAGGCGATCGACAACCGGAGCCAGCATATTGTGATGAGAACGAAAATCCCAACCATGATCAGATGTCGCCTGCGCCGGATCGTCCGGTACCAACGTGACCTGCTCAGGTCTGTTTTTTTCGACCAAAGCCAGAAAATCTTCCGTGGGATAGCCCTCGACATTGAACTCGCAATTCGGGAACTCCTCGTCGATCAAGGCACGCAGCTCGGCAACATCGGTAAAGCGGGTGTGTCGCTGATCAGGACGAGGGTGCACGGTTAGACCGTGCGCCCCGTTGCTCAGCGCTATTCGTCCAATTCCTGTCACGCTCGGCCACGGCAGGTCACGCCGGTTTCGCAGCTGAGCTATTGCATTGAGATTGACAGAAAGTTGGGTGGCCATTTTTCTTAGGTTCGTTGGAATCCGTGATACAGATTAACAACATGTCGCGCTTCCGCAAAGAACAACCAGCGCTCAACAAAAACGCCGGCATAAGCACTCAGTGCAGCCAGCAGCAACGTTGAGCTGCCTACTTCACCAAAAACTCCACTGATGAGTAGCAATGGAAGCAGCGCCATAAGAATCATGCTGATGGTTCGTAGCCAGATCAACTTAACTTTATCTACCTGATATCCGAACTCTTTATTGTGGAATGTATCGCTGCTGTTCCCCACGTCTAGAAGACGAACCGTGGCGCGTGTAAAACCAAGAGCCGTGTTTATAGTAGGCCCGGCAGGCTGTCCTATCCAATAAAAATAAACAATCTTTGCCAGAGCAGCCAACACAACCACACCCAGAGCCACACTCATCAGTGTCGCTGTGGATAGCCCCTGAGAAGCCAGCATAAAGCCAAGAATCAATGCACCCAACAGTAGGCCCAGTAGAACGAAATTCACCGGAGTTAGTGCTGTGTGCCACTGACGGATGGTTTTCAAAGACGCGTAAATCATGCCCGTACAAATCAATATAACGATGCATAAAAACGCGGTGAGTAACCCGAGAAAGTTTGTGGTTGTCGTGTTCCCCATAAAGAAATCACAGGCAAGCCAAATGAGACAAACCGGGTAGAACAAAACAGCGAATACTGCTTCACGGGACAACCAAGACGTACGGAAACGTACGAATGATCGCCAGGCGTTTTTGGGATTGGCTAGGTGAAAAGTGGAAGACAATAGACCAGCTGTCACCAATACCAGACCCACAACTCCCATGAGCGTAACCTGATCCGGGCTTGCGTCGGGCGTAAGGCCCGTTAATCGGCTGATGCCTAACAGAAACAGCACACCATAGCCTGCTCCCGCAGTGACTGTAAAAAATATAACAGATAGAGCCGGATGCATTAGCGTGCCCCCTTACCAAAATCATTAAAAGCATCTTTCTGACGCTTCATCCACTTACCGATTAACGATTGACCTGATGCAGCTTCTTTCTTCTCAACCGTAGGCGCTTTAGGGCGCTGTCGAGGAGGTAGGTACTTGTTCACCGGGTTGTAGCCGACTTCCGGCATCATGGAGTATCCACTTCGCTCTCTAACCATCGTACTGACTTCAGAATTTGGATCGTCGAAATCACCGAAGAAGCGCGCATTTGTCGGGCAGGTCATAACGCAAGCAGGTTGTCTTTCTTCTTTGGGTAAAGCTTCGTCGTAAATTCGATCAACACACAGCGTGCACTTTTTCATGACACCGGCATCTTCGTCGAGTTCACGCGCACCGTAAGGACAAGCCCACGCACATAAATTACAACCCATGCACTTAGATTGATCGACCAGAACGATACCGTCCTCCTCTCGCTTATAGGAGGCACCGGTCGGACAAACTGTCACACACGCTGCGTCATCACAATGCATGCAAGACATTGGGGTATTTACAGTTTTGTTGTTTGGATACTCATCCACTTCAAAGGAGCGAATACGATTGAACCAAACGCCCGAGGGATTTTCGCCATACGGGTCATAGTCGGTGAGCGGCCCCGTTGTGCCGGAAGTATTCCACTGCTTACAAGCCACTGCGCATGCATGACATCCAACGCAAGTATCAAGATCTATAACGAGTCCGAGTTTCATCGTTTTTCTCCTGTAGGTAGGTGTCCACGGGACAAGGCATCTTCCATTGAACGTTCAAGATTCACCGCTTCATGTGTGTGGTAATGCAACACCGTTGGCGATTCTGCCATGTCGGGAAGCCGCTTAATATTTTTAAAACTCGGGTAAACACCCGTCTCGCCTTTTTCCGCTTTGTAGATATTAACCTTCAGGTCGTACCACGCTGCTTGGCCAGTCACCGGGTCTGAGTTAGTCAGTCCGCGCTCTCCATCTTTCGATGGCAGTAGCTCAGATATCAAGTGGTTCATCAAAAAGCCTTTTGTCGATTCCGGCGCTTTGTCAGACAACCCCCAGGCTCCGCTTTGCTTACCGATCGCATTCCAAGTCCAAACGGTATCCGGATTACAACCTTCCATAAGTTTGACCTGACATCGGATTTTACCGTGATGACTTTCTACCCAGACCCAATCAAGGTCATCAATACCCATACCCAAACCACGTTCGCGGTTCATATAGAGGTAGTTCTGCGCCATGATCTGTCGAAGCCAGGCATTTTGCGAATCCCAGGAATGGTACATAAACATGGGGCGCTGATTAACGGCGTGAAAACCATACTTATCGTTGTCTACACGCTGCTCTTCCAAAGGAACGTACCAATCCGGCAACGGATCAAAGTACTCAACCAGTCTTGCGCGATCCGTATCGTTATTCGGTTGCGGCCCGTCGTATAAACCCTGCCCCGCTAAGCGGAATTTTTGCAGAACTTCTGAGTACAGCTCGATCGTGATGGGTCCTGCATGACCATTAAAGCCAACAGACTTTGCCCACTCCAAATAGTCTTTGTTAGCGAAACGGTAGTAGCGCTGCTCTGGTGGAAGCTTGTGTTCGAAAAAACAATCATTGTCTTGATAGGCCTGCCATTGATCTGGGTTGGGGGCACCGACCATATGCTCATCACCGTCTTTGCCACGCCAACCTGCCAGAAAGCCGATACCCGGAGCTTTTTCCCAGTTGGTAATGAAGTCTTTGTAATCGGCAAACTTCGCACCACCGTCCGCATCTGTTAGCGCCGGAAATTTCAATCGCGTGCCGATGTCTACCAGCACTTCCTGCCAAGGGCGCACATCTCGATCTAACTCAATGACCGGTTGCCTAATGGAGTCACAGGCAGAATGCGGCTCAGATATAGGTCTATCCAACATGGAGATAGTGTCGAAGCGTTCCAGATAAGTGGTATCTGGCAGTACCAGGTCAGAGAAGTTGACCATTTCAGAATGGAAGGCATCGCTGGTAACAATAAACGGAAGTTTGTAGTCACCATGCTCATCTTTCTCACGCAGCATGTCCTGAATTTCAGCGGTATTCATACTGGAATTCCAGGACATATTCGCCATAAACAGAATCAGCGTATCGATGGGGTACGGATCACCCTTTACGGCATTGTTGATAACCATGTGCATCATGCCGTGGTTCGCAATCGGCGCTTCCCATGAATACGCTTTGTCGATGCGCATCGGCTCACCATTAGCGTCAACAACAAGGTCTTCCGGAGACATTGGAAAACCCAATGGCGGTGATGCCAGTGGAGTATTAGGTGCCATCGCCTTCGCAGGTTTAATAGGCGGTGCTACATGCTTAGGGAAAGGTGGCTTGGCCAAATGAGATCCGGGACAATCGACCGCACCTAACATGACTTGCAGCAGGTGGATGGAACGACACGTTTGGAATCCATTGGAATGAGCAGAAATGCCACGCATTGCATGCATCGCGACCGGACGCCCGATAAATCGCTCATGTCGGCGCCCTGTCCAATCAGTCCACGGAGTTTCAATGGTGATGGTTTCCTTAAACGCGACGTGCGCCATTTCAAGCGCAAGACGCTCAATGGTTTCAGCATCGATGCCGACAGTTGCCGCCACATTCTCCGGCGCGTACTCCTCACTGAGGTACTTCTCCGCTAAATGCGTCATTACTGTTTTAACTTGGGTACAGTCGGCTACACCGTTGGTCTTGCCGCCTTTTGCACCGGGTGTTAAGAACTCCCCGAACAATGCTGCTTGAATAGAATCATCGTGACTGGAATCGTTCCAGGAGGCCACACTGTCGGTAGCCTGATTCCATACTTGCAGTTCACCCTCGTCATTTCGAAGCAACAAGCCGTGATCGGATGTACCCGGAGCATGAATGACTAGCTGTGTAGAATTCGTGTAGCGCGTTAGAAAGTCCCAGTCGAACTGTTCGTTCTTCAAAAGAACATGTGCAAACGACAACGCTAACAATCCGTCGGTGCCCGGCCGAATTCCGATCCACTCATCAGCGATGGCCTGGTAGCCGGTTCGCACAGGATTAATGGCGACAAACTTCGCTCCGC
Source organism: Granulosicoccus sp. (assembly GCA_020627685.1). Taxonomy (GTDB): domain Bacteria; phylum Pseudomonadota; class Gammaproteobacteria; order Granulosicoccales; family Granulosicoccaceae; genus Granulosicoccus. Next base: position 49,708 of record JAHDGK010000023.1, read on the forward strand.
GGCGTTTGAGTTTTTCCAGGCCGATTTTTATCGGGTTGGAGGCGTGATCTTCTGCCACTCCCCACAACATAAAGTACTTAGCATGGTCCCAGTCAGGATCACCAAATTCCCAGAAAGACTGCCCAGTCATGTACAGGCCGCCCGCAGCCATATTTACTGAGCAGAACCCGCCATGAGCTGCCCAGTTGATAGTGCCGAACTGCGAAGCCCAGAATCCCGTCAGCGCCTGCATCTGGTCGCGTCCCGTGAAAAATGCCAAACGCTTGGGGTCAGTCTCACGGATTTTCCGCAGGCGTTCTGTCAACAGGGTGAGCGCCTTATCCCAGGAAATGGGCTCAAATTCACCCGCACCTCGCTCTGTTCCCGCTTTGCGCACCAGTGGCTGGGTCAGCTTCGCAGGTGACTTCTGCTTCATGATGCCGGCATTACCCTTGGCACACAAAACACCCTTATTGACGGGATGCTTCGGGTTGCCTTGAATAAAGCGGATTTCATTGCCCTCTAGCGTGACTTTGATGCCGCAGCGGCAGGCACACATATAGCAGGTGGTCGTTTTGACCGTTTGCTCGGCGTGATTTTCGAACTCAGGGAGTGCAGACATAGGCGGTGACCGTGATTCGCAGGTATATGGCGGGAGCGCACACTATGCCGATCATTGCGCCGGGACGCCAACCAGTAATATTTGCGGGCCCATAAATTTTTTAGTGACAGAAAGCAGGCGTCCAGACCGCTAATCGGGTGGCTCAATACTTGAAACCTGCATCTCAGCAGCGGTTTGGGGCAAAATAGGCCCCCTGTACATCCGGCTTACTAGGAGTTCCCTTCTCGACATGCCTACCAGACGCGTAACAATTTTAGGTGGATCCGGTTTTGTCGGATCACAACTGACCTATCGCCTAGCAGAGACTTTTGACGAGGTCGTGGTTCTGACTCGTCGCGCCCAACGCGTACGGACTCTGCGAACCATCATTAATGTGCAGGTTAAAGAGGTCAATGTCCACGATGCAGAAGCGCTTGCGGCCGCATTGGCTGGCTCATCCGTGGTGATAAACCTGGTGGGTATTCTCAATGAGGGCTCAAACGCATCGGAAAGCAGCTTCGCCAGTGCACACAGCGAACTGACCGAAAAAGTATTGAATGCCTGCAAAGTTAATGGCATCACCCGGTATTTGCACATGAGTGCATTGAACGCAGATGCGACTGGCGGCTCCAGTGAATACTTGAAAACCAAGGGTATGGCCGAAGAAAAAGTCCGACAGGCAGACGCGTCCCTTCAATGGACGATGTTCAGACCCTCGGTCATTTTTGGCAAACACGATGCGTTTTTTAATAAATTTGCCGCACTGCTTCGCGCCATGCCTGTATTTCCACTTGCCGTGCCCGATGCAAAGCTAGCGCCTGTGTACATTGGCGATGTCTGCGATGCGATGATCAACTCAATTGACGACCCGGGAGCTGTAGGTGCTGCCATAGAATTGTGCGGACCACAGGACTACACGCTTCGCGAACTTGTCCAATACACCATCGATACAGCGGGCATATCCAGTAAAATTATTGGCCTACCGGACTGGGCGGCAAAGCTGCAAGCCCGAGTCATGGAATTCGTACCCGGAAAGCCGTTCTCAAGGGACAACTATCAATCCTTACAAACTGATAGCGTCTGCGCCGAAGGCACACAGCGGCAAACAACCTCGTTAGACGCCGTTGTGCCTCGTTACATCGGTGCGGCCGACTGGGCCGGCAGGCTGCAGAAAAGACGAGCGGCAGCTCGTCGATAAACAGCTTCAGCTAGCGGCTTCTGTATCAAGGTAGCGCTGCATTTCTTCCTGCCGTCGGTCGGCGGGTAGCTCACCAATCTCTTTTGCAAGCTCATAAAAGCGAATGAGATCCTGCCCAGCCTCTTCATACATAGCCGCAAACGCCGGTACGTATTGGCGGTAAGTTGCAACAGCCACTAGTCGGGCGTTGTTTAAACCACGGCGAAACCAGCCATCATATCCGGCATAGCCACCCCACTGACTGGTTTTCAACGCTTCATAGTCCTCACGCATTTGGGCAAAAGCCGCTTCCTTGCCTCGTCGCTTTTCCTCATCAGAAATATCTTGCGAATACACACTAACTAAAGATTCACGACTTATCTTCAGAAGATCGCCAAAGTCTGCAGCTCTTTGCAAAGAAGTTTCATAGCCACTTATGCGCTCAGCCTGCTGACGATGGTTTAACCAAATACGCACGCCCTCCTGCTCGACGAAAGAGGCAAAAGCTTCGTTGAAATTGCTGTCGTCTTTTATGTACAAAAGCTGATGCGCAAGCTCATGAAATAGAGTGCCCACATAATGGATATCTTGCCCGCGTAGCATGGTGTCGTAGACCGGATCATCAAACCATCCTAATGTTGAATAAGCCGCTGCACCGCCAACAGTGACATCATGATTATTCTCGGCTAAAGCTGCGGCGTAGTGTTCCGCGTCTTCTCTATCGTAGTAGCCCCGATAATTCACACAGCCGGCAATAGGAAAACACCAACTGACCGGCGCCAATGAAAACTCAGTCGTGGCAACCACGTTCCATGTCACGGCAGCGCGCCCTGTTTCAACATAGGTGCTATAGCTATCATTAGCGGGCAGCGACAGTTCAGTAATAGCAAACTGACGAGCCGAAATCAGAGTCTCAAGCTTGTAACGCAAGTCCGGATCTGTTGTCTCATCGGCTAGCAGCGTCTCTATAGACTGACGCTTACTCATGAGTTTTAGGTGGCCACCCACCGCCTGAGAATAATATCCAACAGTGCTGCAGCCACCCAGCGTGACCACACAAAGCAGTAAAACCCAATACCTTAACTTAGTCGCAGACATAATTTTGCCGAGTCGAATGGTCCGTGAATGAGGCGATGAAATTAGATGTAGTTAGCGGTTCGCAAGATTGACTTTACTCCTGCCCGGTATCGCATCAGTGTAACATTCGGGTATGCCAACGCTTATTCAGTTTGTCTCATGAAGCACTATCTAGTGGGCGGCGCGGTGCGCGATGAATTACTAGGTCTGCCCGTTCTCGATCGTGACTGGGTGGTTGTCGGTAGCACACCCGAGGCCATGCTGGCTAAAGGGTTCAAATCAGTGGGAAAGGACTTCCCGGTATTCCTCCACCCCGACACTCACGAAGAATACGCCCTAGCACGCGTGGAGCGAAAAACCGGCCCTGGCTACCACGGCTTTGAATTCAACACAGACTCCTCAGTCACGCTTGAAGAAGACTTGAGCCGGCGTGATCTGACCATCAACGCGATAGCCAAGACAAAAGACGGCGAGTTGATCGACCCGTACAACGGTCGCAACGATTTAGACAAAAAAGTACTCAGACATGTCTCTGACGCATTCACCGAGGACCCTGTTAGGATACTTCGCGTGGCAAGGTTCATGGCGCGCTTGGTTCATCTTGGATTTTCGGTCGCTTCCGATACGATGATGCTCATGGAGTCGATGGTGCGCGATGGTGAGGCTGACAATCTGGTTGCAGAACGTGTGTGGCAAGAGATGCAAGCAGCACTAGGCGCTAAAACCCCTCGAGCATTTTTTACCACTTTAATGGACTGCTCCGCGCAAGCTCGCATTCTGCCTGAACTGGATGCGCTGTTTGGTGTACCGCAAAAAGCTAAATGGCATCCTGAGATCGATTCAGGTATTCACACCCTAATGGTGCTTGAACAAAGCGCAACAATGAGTAGTTCGGTTGATGTTCGATTCGCTGCTCTGTGTCATGACTTGGGGAAAGCATCGACTCCAAAAGATATTCTTCCGTCTCATCATGGTCATGAAAAACGAGGCGCTGACATTAGCAAAACGCTATGCAGCCGCTTGCGAGTGCCAAAGAAGACGACTGAACTGGCTGTCTTAAGCGCTCGCTATCACACGCACTGTCATCGCATCAGGGACCTAAACGCAAGTACGTTGGTAAAGCTTCTGCAGAGTCTGGACGTTGTCAGGAAACCCGAGCGCTTCGAACACTTTTTATTAGTTTGTGAAGCCGACGCCCGTGGCAGATTAGGTTATGAAAAAACGATGTACCCTCAGGCCGTTTTATTGCGCGAAGCGGCTGCGGTGTTTCGAGAAATAGATACAGCCACCATAGCTAAAAACACCGAAAACAAAGCCCATATTGCCGACGAAATTACGCAAGTTCGCGTAGCCACCATGAAAAGATGGCGCAGCGATAAAGGCCTTTCATAGCAGACTCGACTATGGGCAGATGCGTTATTCGCCCAGCTTGATGACGGTTGCCTCAGGATCGAATGCCAACCAAGCAAACGCGAAATGTACACCATCATCAACTTGCTCTAGCTGTGTACCCGCCAGCTTCCCTTTGATACTCATTCCAAACGCATTCCAATGACTGGCAGTCTGCACATCTTGCACGATGCCATCCTTCAATTCAAAAACTAGCTCTTGCCCGTCAACCTTCGCAAGAAAGGCTGCCGCTGCAGGTACGTGCCTGGATTGCGCGATATTCTCGGCATCAAGTGCAGAGGTTGCTGTTGTTGACGCAATGACTACGGTTTTGTTTCCGCCAGACAGCAGATTTGCCACCGGTTGTTTCTTTAATTCACTCAATGGAACCAACTGCGTTGCTGCGTCGTGTCGAATACTCAGCACTCGCTCCATTGCCGGTAATCGCGGATCAATGTCACCACGGAATAAAAAGGGATTGTTGTCTATAGAGTCATAACCCCGGTAAGGGTTGTTACCGTAAGGACGGAGAAACCCAGTCTCTTTCGATAGAACCTCCGACTCTGGAAAGGCCGCTCGAAACTCTTCAAAACTAATTATCTGTGAAGGCAATCGAACGAGTGAAACGTCAGTGTAATCACCAATGATTCCTTTACCAGTAAACTGCTGCCACCACGTTTCGCTTTGCCTGTCGTACATGACAAGATCGCTTTTCCGCAGCCGCCCTGTTGTACCAAAGTCCAACACAATAGAGTCGCCCTCCAACCTCACTTCACGCTCAAAGACTATCGATGCATTGCACAAGGGACAAAAAGTGACTGACACAGGTTTCCCGGCAAGCTCGTCATTAACGATCTCGTGATACATCAAAATTTGCAGCGGATACGCCCGCGCTACACCGTCAAGCTGCAGAGCTATAACAGGCTCCTTCTCACCCAACCATTCGCTGGCAGAGTCGGCACTAACAAAACGTGGTGAGTCGATGGCAGGAATACCATCGCGCATGGGACCACCGGTAAAAATCTCCTCAATGGGCACAGAAGATTTTTGGTAGTTGGTGAGCGGAAACTCACCTTGCGGGAATTGAACGAATTGAGCTGAAACAAGCCCGCTTACACAACCCAGGACTATCGCAGCCGCCACCAAAAGATGCTTCTTAACAGCCCGCCTTCGATCCATTTTCATTAGTCTTCATGCCAACACCTAGGGTGAAGGATCAGACTGATAAATATTGAATTGGTTCGTTACGAGGAATTTAGTCCTCTAGCAAGCTTTCACACCACAAGAGAATGTTTCCCATCCAAGTGTAAGACAGCGCCCAAGCGATAATGACCCCTACCGCGTTAGCGAGCATATCAAGCACCTCAAATTGGCGAAAAGCTACCAAACCTTGCATAAACTCGATGCCCACACCCAAAACAATGAGTGAAATCGCCAGAAGAAATCGTGCAAAGTGTGGTTTATAGATCTGCGAAAACCATCCCATGAGAAACCCATAGGTGAGCACATGCATGAGCTTGTCTTGCAAAAGCATGTCTTTCACGGGCTTGAGATCGATTAGTGACGCAATAGTCACTACAAGAATGAAAAGCACACCAAGCCCGAGCCAGAACCAGCTGTATCTTAGCGGTGTTACTTCAAAATTTACAGAAGCATCTGGAGAGCTTTTCATAGGGTCGTAGTTAGGCCGTTTTACCCCCCATGTATCGACTAAAAACCTGAAAGGCTAAGTGCTTTGTACCGAGAATAGGTTCACAGAGTTGAGTCGATCATAGAGCTGTTCGGCTTTGACCACTAAATCACCGAACCAGGTGTAAGTTAGGCCCCAAGCAAGGATGACACCCGCCGTATTGGCCAGCATATCCAGGTAATCAAACTGTCTGGACGGCACCATACCTTGAAGGTATTCCATAGCAAGACCGAACACGGTTAAACCGATGACCAGCAACAACCGGGTTAAATCATGCCGGAATATTTGAGCAAACCAAACCATAAGTGAGGCATACGCCGCACTATGTGCCAGCTTATCCTGCAACATAATAGTACGGAACACATGCGGCACGCTGTTTAAAGACGCGTAAACCACAGTCGCCAGCATCAAAAATCCCAAGGCTATCCACACACGCTTGTATGTCAGATGCTGCATACTCAGCATGCCTTTTGTACCAAAATCGAATTTCATGGTGAGTCCGTCTTACCTCGATAGCGCTGCTTGGAAAGTCTCAAGTAACACTAACGGGTAGAAGCCCCGCCGGCTAAAGAGGGAATTACAAACGAACCGTAATGAAGATCGATACTGTGAGCAACACAGCAACGATAATGTGACCTGCACTGGAAATCATCAGTGGATGCCAACGGTTTCCACCTCGTAAGCGAGTATAGGCAGCCACGAGCGCACAAAAAATCACCATACCCGCAAGCACCCACAAGCCGACCGTTTCTGCCTCAAGAGACCAGTTGAGTTTGTCGCGGCCGGAAATTATCCACCCGGTGAGCGAGTAGACCATGTAGAAGCCATTCATGACCATCGGCACGATGAGCAATGAGAATTGCATTACCGGACCCACTACTCGGGAATCACCCAGGAGATTTCTTGTCATAGTCCCATAATATGTCTAAACAGAAGTGATTTTTGCGCCAAACCCTGCTACCCGAGCCAATCAACCGAGCGAACACGATGCAATTTGAAAGCAGTCAACAGCCTAACAAACCCAAGCGGACTACCCAGTTTCTAAGAGTAGTGGCGATAGCCGTCAGCATTATAACTATGAACTACGTTCACGCGGGCAAGGCAGATGTATTGAACGCCACGATTAAACACTTGGGTGGTGATCGTTACCGTATCGATACCACCGTAAAACATGAGGACGCGGGCTGGGACCACTATGCCGATCGTTGGGATGTGTTGGACACCGACGGCAATGTATTAGACAGCCGAGTACTTGCCCACCCTCATGATAACGAACAACCTTTTACACGCTCATTAACGCTGTCAATACCTGCAGGAATGACAACTGTAATCATCAGGGCCAATGACTCTGTCCATGGCTTAGGAGGCGTTGAATTCGAACTTGCAGTGCCCGACAACGCTAAATAGAGAGCAACCGTTAGGCCTATATTAGAGAAACACCCAAAGTAGCAAAGCACCCAGCAATAGCCGGTAAATAACAAACGGGGTCATACCCATCTTATTGATAAAAGCCAGAAAATAATGGATGCACACAAAAGCGCTGGCGGCTGCTATCGCAGTTCCCAGCGTCAGGGTTGTCCAGTCCACCGGCATCGTGCTTTCTACCAGATCTTTGGTTACGCCCAATCCTGAGAGCACAATGATTGGAATGGATAACAGGAATGAATAACGCGCAGCAGCTTCGCGTGTCAGGCCCAATAACAAAGCTGCTGTAATGGTGATACCCGAACGCGAGGTACCGGGTATCAAGGCCATGGCCTGAGCACCGCCAATAACAAGAAAATCTTGCCAGCTTAATGAATATTCATCGCGCACAAGCTTACTGCGACGATCGGCCAGCCAAAGCAACAAGCCAAATAAAATGGTGGTTACAGCAATTACCAAAGGTGAGCGTAAATGAACTTCTATGACATCTTTGAAGGCCAGCCCGACTAATCCTGCCGGAATTGTTCCCAGAATAACGCCCCAGGCTAGCCGGGCTTCAGGCGTCATTGTTCTCTTTGTCATGGATGCAACCCACGCCAGAAACAAACTAATAATGTCTCGTCGAAAGTAGGCAACCACCGCCAGCAATGTACCCAGATGAACGGCGACATCAAAGGCGAGTCCCTGATCTGGCCATTCAAGCAGCCGGGGCACCAGAATTAAATGAGCAGAACTGGAAACCGGTAAGAATTCAGTCAAGCCCTGTACTAGCGCCAGCCAGATGATATGAGTTAATTCCATAATATAGAGCGTGTTGTCCTAAGTACTAAATTCGGTGACTAAAGCCGGTAAGACAGATCTTGTGTATGAAAGCCCTGTAACGGCTCATCAAAGTTTTTACCCAAGGCCATCACCTGAAACCTCTCACCCATCTCACCGGGCAAGGTTAGTGTCTTGACCACCTTTGATAAAGCGATACGGTCGGCTTCACCGGGTAATTCCTGGAGCTGTTCTTCCATCAGTGCCAAAAGCCCATTGTCCAATAAAAAGGCGGATTGGGATGCATATCCAAGTAGATCCAATCCGTTACCGACCCCTGCCTCAACGACCGCCGTGAAATCCACATGAGCCGTTATGTCCTGTAAGCCTGGCCACAAAAAGGGATCGGAATGCATCCGATGCCGGTAATAACAGGACAAGGTTCCTTCCTGCCGCTCCGGAGAATAGTATTCCTGGCGCGGGTAGCCATAGTCAGCTAACAACACCACCCCTGTCTGCAACACATCAGCAAGGCTTGCAACCCAGGGTTCAAGCAATAAGCAGACCTCGGAAGAATAGTTTTCCGCAAGCTCTCTGCCCAGATCTCGCTCAATGGCCGAAACGGCTGTTTGCAATGCGTTACTTGGCATATCGAACTGAGACTTCAGTTCGCCCGATACGTACTGCTGCTGAAGCCGCCCGCCGATGACTTTAAACCGCTCCACCGGCAACGCATCCATAACCTCATTAGCAATGACGACACCTGTAAAGCTTGCAGGTAATTGATCTATCCAGTGAATCGCAGCAAACTGAGCTGCACTCAACCTTTGTTGTAAAAGACTGCGCTGGCGCTGCTGAAGCTCGGCACTAGGCTCTAAAATGGTGTAGTCAATGGGTTGCGATAGCGCCTCTAAAAAACCAGCCGCCAGCGCCCCACTGCCTGCACCTAATTCCAGAACACCGCCACCGGTTACCGCAAGAGCGCTCAATGCCTGATTAGCCAGTGTCGCACCGAACAGTGGCGACAGCTCCGGTGCTGTCACAAAATCGCCTTGAGCCCCGAATTTCGCTGCCCCTGCCATGTAATAACCCATTCCCGGCTGATATAAGGCCAGATTCATATAGTCCGCGAAGGACATAGACTCTGTCCGGTCAGCACATTGAGCCCGAATGAAACGTTCTAAAGACCGACTATGGGCTAAAGCATCGTCCGAAGGCGCTGGCAACGCGCTATCAATCCGCTCATTCACCGGGGCGAGTACCACGCTCAATGATCACACCAACATCCGTATTTCCCGCAAGCGCATCCGGTTTATGTAGCGTCAACTTCACCCAGGCGACACCAAAATCTTCAGTAACTATCTCGCAAATTCGGGAGGCCATGGTCTCGATCAACTGGAACTCACTGTTTTCAATGAAGTTTGTCAGAGTGTCGGATAAGGTCTTGTAGTTGAGGGTGCTTTCCACATCCTCGGCTTTCGCAGCCTTCGCGATATCGGCAGACATTTCAAGGTCGATGATGACGCGCTGACGGGTGGTTCTCTCCCAATCGTATATTCCGATAATGGTTTCGATTGATAATCCCGTGATGAAAATGCGGTCCATTTTGAGTTCCAGATTGCGGTTAGATGAAAATTGTGCCGATAACGGCTTGAGCCTTGGCTAGGAATTCGCTACACTTCGCAGGCTAAACGTTGTACAAGTCCTAATTCGGAGTAGTTTCGCATGTCCAGAGTGTGCCAGGTCACCGGCAAAGCCCCAATGTCAGGTAACAATGTGTCGCACGCCAAAAATCGGCGTAGACGTCGCTTTTTGCCCAATCTTCATACCCATCGTTTTTGGGTTGCGGCAGAGAAGCGTTTTGTATCCTTGCGAGTTTCCTCCAACGGAATGCGCATCATAGACAAGCGCGGCATTGATGTCGTCCTCGGCGAGCTTCGTGCTCGCGGTGAAAAAGTTTAAACGGAAAATTGAATCATGCGAGATAAAATCAAACTCGTGTCTTCAGCAGGCACAGGGCATTTCTACACAACGTCCAAGAACAAGCGCACCATGACTGGCAAGCTGGAAATGAAGAAATTCGATCCAGTTGTACGCAAGCACGTCATGTACAAGGAAGCCAAAATTAAATAATTTTGTTCTTCATCAATTAGTGCGAAGAAGCCTGGCTAGTCCAGGCTTTTTTGTGTGTGGCGTAAATGCCCTGCCCGTTCAGGTTGGTCTCACTAGGCCGAACCAGCTAGGTTGATCCCGGTCAGGCAGGCAGACCAGGCCTTCGCGACCCGGCCCGGTGACTTTTACTCTCAATCAGCCGTTGAAGGGCTTGAGCTCATAACCCCGTAGGCGTGCCGCGAATTCTTCAAGGCAATCGATTCCTGTGGCTTCCGCATGGTTGCACCAGTCCTGTAGCGATTTCAACAACGCATCCTGACTGGCACCGGCTTTATGCCAGATCGCCTGCAACTGGTTCTGCAGCTCGTAGACCGTTTGCAGACTCTCACTGGCGGCCAATGCCGCAGCAACTCTGGCTCGACCCGTCTCATCCAGCAAATGTTCAACTTTTAGAACATCACGAGCCGCCTCTCTTAGCGTCTGCCGATGTTCAGTAGCAGCTTTAAGCTCGGTGGCATGAATGGGTTTAACCACCTTGCGAGCGTAGCTTTCCATAACGTGCAGACGGCTGGAAATAATGGCTTTTACCGTGTCGATATCCATCACCGTTTTATTGGCATCAAACTGCGGTCTTGGAGCAACCCGCCGAATCCGCGCAAGCTTCAGTGCGCTGAATAAACGCAAATACACCCAGCCCAAGTCAAGTTCCCAGCGGCGCAAGGAAAATCTCGCTGACGATGGATAAGCATGATGATTATTGTGCAGCTCCTCACCACAGATAATGGCTGCTATGGGCGTGATGTTAGTGGCAGCATCGTCTGTCTCAAAATTCCGATATCCCCAGAAGTGCGCCAACCCGTTAATGACGCCAGCAGCGAGAACGGGAATACACAGCATCTGGATAGCAAATACGGCAATGCCGGCCAATCCGAACAGCAAAAACTCAACGACCGCCAGAATGGCCACACCCAGCGTGTTATAGCGGGAGTAGAGATTTCTCTCTATCCAATCATCTGGTGTACCTCGGCCAAACTGCTCGAGTATGTCCTTGTCGGCAGCCGCCTCACGATACAGCTCGGCCCCTTCCAGCAACACTTTGCGGATGCCGTAAACCTGCGGGCTGTGCGGATCTTCCGGGCCTTCGCACCTGGCATGATGCTTTCGATGAACGGACACCCACTCTTTGGTGATCATACCTGTGGTCAGCCACAACCAGAATCTAAAGAAGTGCTGGAGTATCGGATGAAGGTCAACCGATCGGTGGGCCTGGCTTCTGTGCAGGAATATAGTGACTGATAGCAACGTAATGTGACAGCTAACGGCAGTCCAGAACACCAGAGTCCAAACCGAAACATCCCAAAAACCTAGAAGGAACAAACTCAATACCTCTTAACCATTGTGTAATGTGAGTACCATACACAATGCGCTGGGCATTGTGGCAATCCCGATGGAATCCTCACGCTTTAATCAAGACCTTGGCAAAGCTGCTCTATACTCCCTTGAGTCTTAATTTACGTGCAACAACTCTTAAACCTAGCCCGCCATGGCCGCTGTGCTCGATAACAACAAAGAATCGACCAACTTTGCGCTGCAAGCGGCATCGTTAAACAAACGACTCAGCGCGAATGCTGCTGTGTCCAATATTTCTCTAAACCTTCAGCGCGGTGAGGTGCTGGGGCTGCTGGGTTTAAACGGCGCCGGCAAAACGACAACACTGCGTATGCTCAGCGGCGTTTTGGTTCCGGACTCAGGCACAGTATCCATCGACGGTTTTTCTCTGTCAGACCAACCACTGCAGGCGCGTTCGCGCTTGGGTTATCTGCCAGATCAGCCCCCGCTCTATGACGATTTAAGAGTCAATGAATATTTGATTCTTGCAGGCAAAATTCGCGGATTGCGTGGCAAGCAATTGCAAGAACGCCAATCAACGGTAATTGAGCAATGCATGCTCGGGCCGGTCGTTGGCAAACATATCGGCGCCTTGTCAAAAGGATACAAACAGAGAGTGGGGCTGGCGCAGGCATTAATTCATGAACCAGCGCTGCTGCTTCTTGACGAACCGAGTAATGGATTGGACCCACAACAACTAGAGGGCATGCGCACGCTCATTTCCGACGTAGCAGTCACCTCGGCCGTCATTCTTTCCACTCATCTACTGAGCGAAGCACAAGCAATATGCAATCGCGTGGCAATCATCCACGAAGGCCATCTCGTAACAGATCAGGCATCAACCGGCGAAGACCTTGAACGTATCTTCCAAGGAGCCATTCAATGATCACCACCATCGCGCACCTTGAGAGCCGGCGGCTTCTTCGAAACATGCAAACCTGGGTAATGGTGGCAATCATGGCCGCATTATTCGGTTACCTATTTTTAAAACAACTGGAGTCATTCCTGGTTGTTCAGGAAACACTCGCTGCACAGGACCACCCTATTGGTTTGAGTGGTTTTATGAGCGTGCGGTATCTAGAACCTTTATGTTTGGCATTTACCTTAGTGGCACCGCTTTTTGCCATGCGAAGTTTCAGTGAAGAATATCGACAACAGACATTCGCGCTCTGGCAGTCCTCCCCAGTCAGTGCCAGTGCTTTGGTTACCGGAAAATTTCTAGGTGTGTTTACGGTCCTGGCAATGCTTATCGCGCTTGCTTGCGGCATGCTTTTTATCATGAAGTTTTATGTGGCCATCGACATACCCCTCATGCTAAGCGCAGCTCTGGGGCTCATTTTATGTACGGCAACCTGCACAGCATGCGGCATCTATTTTTCCACTCTGACTCATAACAGCCTCATAGCGATAGTCGCAAGCTTGGCGCTGTTGCTGTTCTCGTGGCTCCTCGGCAGTGCCAATTTCGCATCCCTACCGGTGCAGTTTCTAAAAGACTTATCTATTGCGAATCATCTACACGGCTTTTTCCAGGGCTACATTCAAACGAAGGACATTGCTTTCTTCGTACTTTCTATAGCTCTTTTCCTGGGATTAAGCATTATCAAGATTGACGCCCTACGGCATACGGGTCAGTAGCATGAGTACAAAGCGCACTCATCTGATTTTATCGGCATTGCTCGTCGGCATAACGCTCTGTTTAGGATGGCTGAGCCAGCGCTACAGCTCGGCATTGGATCTGACTGCCAACGGCAGACACAGCTTGAGTCAAAGCAGCAAAAGTGTGCTCGCAGCGCTTAAGGATCCAATTGAAATCATTGCAGTCGTTGGACCGGACGCACAACAACGCAGCGCTATTACAGAACTTATATCCAGGCTTCAATCTGAAAAACCGGATATTACGCTTGAGTTCATCAACCCGGAAACCAACCCGGCAGCTGTGCGCGAACTGCAAGCCGAGAACGGCGGTTCACTCATTTTGAAAAGCGGTGGTCGAGAGAGCCGTTTAAAAAGTTTGTCTGAGCGAAGCTTAAGTAACGGGCTGCGCCAACTGAATCGTGATCAGGATCAACGCATTGCATTTATCACCGGGCATGAGGAACGAAGCCCAACCAACATCAGCAATTTTGACTGGAGTACGGTGGCAAATAGACTCGCAGCGATCGGCTTGGTTAGCAACGAGCATAGCCTGGTCAGCGACCCCGTACTAGGCGATGATATTGATTTAGTCGTAATAGCAGCGCCACGTCGTCCCTACTTCCCCGGCGAGATAGCGAGCCTGAACAGTTACCTGGCTCAAGGTGGCAACCTATTGTGGTTAAGCGAACTCGATGAAGGTCCGTCAAGCGGTCCGAACCTTCAGTTTCTAGGAGATTATCTGGGCGTTGACACACTGCCTGGAAAGGTCATGGATAAAGATAGCAGCCTAGTGCTAGCAGACTCTCCAGGCTTCGTTCTCTTAACCCGTTTTCCCAACCACCCTGTTAACAGCTTGTTGAATAATCCGGTATTACTGCCACAAGCCTCGGCTCTTGCAGTCACGCCACTTGCAGGCCAAACCATGTTACCGCTGCTACAAACAACAGAGACCAGCTGGACAGAACTGGGGGAACTTTCAGGTGCTGTATCGTTTAATGAAAACAGCGGAGAAATCGCTGGACCACTACTCCTGGGTGTGAGCATTGAACGTCAGACTCCTGCTGGCACACAACGCATAGCTGTGATTGGTGATGCTGATTTCGCCTCTTCGCAATTTGTCGACAACGGTGATAATCAAGTGTTTACTGAAGGCTTGATGCTGTGGTTAACCGGTGAGTCCGACTCCTTGGAGTTCATCACTCAATCAGCCCCTGACACGGCACTGACTCTGGACAACCGTTCAATTATTACCCTAAGCGGTGTTTACCTGGCAGGTATACCCTTGCTACTTCTGCTCATAGGCATTGTTGTTCGTTGGCGCAATCGCAAAGTATGACTACTCACCAGAGCAAGCTTCAGCGTACTGTTTTTGTAGCCGGATTACTGTTCATCGCCCTACTCGGGATCATCGCCCTAATTCTATGGACTGAGAAATCAAACAAACCCATAGTCGTTGAGAAAAAAGCCTTGCGGACCGTTGCCATACAGCGTCCGGGATATGCCGATATTGCGTTGGAGTATAAGCAATCACAGTGGCAGTTGACCTCACCGTGCCAGGCTGTTGCAAACCCACAACGTATCCAGGCCTTTGAACAGCTTCTAACTCCGGCAACACACCATTACGATGCCAGCGAGGTTGACCTGGCAGCGGCAGGCTTATTGGATCCTCTAGCAATCATCACCATCAATGGATCCGCATTAAAAGTCGGCGAAACTGATTTATCCGGTGATAGAAGATACATCCAACGCGGCACAGACGTTGAGTTCGCTCCGGAATGGATTTTGTCATTGGTACAAGGCGGGACGTCTGCTTTTGCAAATCTGAGTGTTTTCCCGGATGCTTTGACATCAATGAGCACAGGAAGTATCAACACAAACGCGTCGACATCTGAGTTACAGCAATGGCAAGCACTAACCGCCAACCAAGTCATTGCCTGGCCTTTAAAAGACAACGTTCCCGAACTCGTTCAACGCTATTCAATTGACTTTAAAAGCCCAACCGAGAGTGGGCAGATGGTAGTCCACGAATACGAAGCTTTTAGCGCTGTTGTAAAATCTGATAAGCATTGCGCCTACATCGTCAGTAACGCAGCATTACCCTCTACGTAACGACTAAACCAGTGACTTTAATGACTGCATCAATCGTCCATGCCTGAGTTACCGGAAGTTGAAACGACACGACTGGGCATAGAGCCCCACCTGGTCGGATATAAAATAAAATGCATTCGTATCCACAATGCAAGCTTACGCTGGCCCATACCCGACACTATCAATCAACTCAATGATGCAAACGTCATATCAGTCGGGCGTCGTGGTAAGTATTTACTGGTGAATGTTGCGGCCGGCACTGCCATCATTCATCTGGGTATGTCCGGAAGCCTGCGACTAAGCCAGCCAAATGAGGTGCTGCGTAAACACGATCACGTAGAAATTGTCATAGAAACCGGACAAATATTGCGCTACCACGACCCGAGACGATTCGGCTGCGTGCTTTGGCAGGGAGCAGACGAACCCACCCACAGCTTGCTGGCTAAGCTCGGTCCCGAACCCTTATCAGATGCGTTCGATTCAGATCATTTATTTAAAGCTACCCGCAACCGCCAGGTGGCTATTAAAAATTTAATCATGAACAGCGAGGTGGTGGTTGGTGTGGGAAATATCTACGCTAGTGAATCTCTGTTTATGGCCGGTATCAGACCGGGGCGCGCTGCCAAGCGTGTTACCAAAAACGAGTCCAGCAGACTAGTGGACACCATAAAACAGGTTCTTCAGCGCTCTATTACCCAGGGTGGTACAACCCTCAGAGACTTCGTCAATAGCGACGGCAACCCAGGGTATTTCGCGCAGCAGCTACAAGTGTATGGAAGAACAGACGAACCATGCCGGGTATGCGAAACACCCATCAGCCAAAAGACAATTGGCCAGAGATCAACGTTCTATTGCAAGCTTTGCCAGCGCTAATAGCCGTTTAACTACCAGTATGCGTCTGCTTCAGCTCTGGACATTTTGCCAAAGCACTTCATATACCGCACGACGCGTGGCAAAGTGTCGGCTTTAGTTGAATGCTGCCAATTCTCCAAAGACCATTCTGTTTCGCTAATGGCTTTGCGATGCGTATCAGCAAAATACTGAACTCTCTCCCACACGCCACTTGGATGCTGAACATCGATAGGTTTGAGTTCAAACTCTTCCCCTTCGAAGAAAACGATACGTTCCAGCGCATCGTCACTTAAACCGCGAATAATTAAACCCTCAGTGAACCGCCCTTTTTCCGGGACAAGCACTGGATAAGCGTCATCGAGCACCCATCGTCTTGAGTGGTCTGGAACCTTTGCAGATTCCAACGTTAAACTTTCAACTGCTTGTTCACACACGAGTGGGAGCAGATCGGTATCCATGAGAGTACCGAAAGAGAACAGGTCCAAAGGTTTTGTCACTGAGTCGAAGCGCCTTTCATGAGAGCCTCATATTTGAGTCTCAATTGGCCGTTGGTCTCGGTATTTTGCGGATCAATAATGATGCACTCAACCGGACAAACCACAACACACTGAGACTCATCATGGTGACCCACGCACTCAGTGCATAAATGCGGGTGGATTTCATAAATCTCCTCCCCCATATAAATTGCATCGTTCGGGCACTCAGGCTCACAAACGTCACAGTTGATGCATTCGTCGGTAATTAACAACGCCACAATGAGTTATTCCTTCAAACGTCTTTTTTATGGTGACGCGCAAAAGCGTCAATAACAAGCGGGTGCACAAACTCTGTGACATCTCCGTGCAACTTAGCGATCTCCCTAACAATGCTGGACGAAAGAAAGGTGTATTGCTGCGAAGCGGCTATAAACACGGTTTCGATGTCCGGAGACAAGTGGCGATTCACGCCCGCTATTTGAACTTCGTATTCAAAGTCTGAAATTGCCCGTAAACCTCTGACAATTACTTTACTGTTTGCTTGAGCCGCATATTCCACCAGCAGTCCATCAAACGACTGCACAGTGACGTTGTCCAAATCAGACAATATTTCCGTCGCCATGCTGACCCGTTCATCAAGCGAGAAAAAAGGGTTTTTAGAGGTGCTTCCTGCCACCGCAACGATGACATCGTCAAACATGCTGCTTGCACGTTTGGCGACATCCATATGCCCCACTGTCATGGGATCAAATGTTCCTGGATATATGGCAGTAACTCGCATCAAGGTGCCCCCTCATAGCTGAAGTCGGAGTTTGGGGGAAAAGCCGCGGCGGTGCAACACAGCTGCACAACGAACATCTGAAGTGTTATCAATATCACTTTAGCTATCAGCGTCTTTGCTGATTTCGAACAATCGGGCAGTGACATCGCCAAATTGCTTCTCGCGCCGCATATTAAAGCCCGGGGGCCAATTTTCTGAAAATACCTGCCGGCTTGGCGCTTCCATGTAAACCAACGCCCCGTCCGAAGCATGTCGGGGACACAGAAGCTGCAGAATATCCTCCTGACACTGCATGGCAAATGGAGGATCAATAAAAATGATGTCAAACGTGGAGTTATTTGAGGCTAAGAATGCTTCCGCGGTGCACTGATGGACGTCGGCCACCTGCCCCAGCTCGGCAAGGCTGGATTTAATTTGGGCACTAGCGACACGGTGTGGCTCAACAAAGTCCACGCTTTTGGCATATCGGGACAAGGACTCAAAACCCAGAGCGCCCGTACCTGCAAATAAATCCAGGCAACGGCTGCCTGAAATATCACTCTGCAGCCAGTTGAATAAGGTCTCACGCACCCTATCTCCTGTAGGGCGAAGCCCCTCAACCTCCGGCACGGGCAATTTTCTGCCGCGCCACTGTCCGGCTACGATACGAATTTGTCCCGTAGACTTGCTCTGGCGCGGGTTTCGACTACGGTTTGAAGGTGGCGACACGATGTTAGGATGCTGTCCAGCGACAATCATTTATGATACCCACGCAGACAGTCTCTGTCGCCACTATCATCAGTCTCAATCTATTGGAAAGTCTCAATTAATCGATGGGAATTTTTAGTTTTCTCAAGCGGCAGAAAAAAGAGCGTGACGCGGCCCCCGAGGCTGATGCACCGCTTGAAAAGAAGCTGACTCGGACAAGATCTCGTTTCCGGGACAACTTGCTGGACTTCATGCTGGGCAACAAGCCCATCGATGCAGACCTGCTCGAAGAACTCGAAAGCCAACTTATCATGGCGGACGTCGGCATCGATGCGACATCACGGGTCATGAAATCGTTGAATCAACAGGTGAGTCGCTCTGAAGTCGGCGATTCCGATGCGCTTCGCAAAGCGCTTCAGCAGGAGTTGACCGAACTACTTCGCCCGGTGGAACAACCGTTGGAAATTCCTGATAGCGATAGCCCTTTCGTCATTCTGGTTGTTGGCGTTAACGGCTCCGGAAAAACCACCACTATCGGTAAACTGGCAAAACAGCTACAAGACGGAGGAAAGTCTGTAATGCTGGCCGCAGGTGACACCTTTCGAGCGGCAGCGGTCGAGCAACTTCAGACATGGGGAGAGCGCAATGATGTACCGGTTATTGCTCAGGGGACTGGATCGGACTCAGCATCCGTCATTTTTGATGCTGTACAGTCAGCCAAGGCAAGAAATATTGATGTCTTGATAGCCGATACTGCCGGCAGGCTCCACACACAAAACAATCTGATGGATGAACTGCAAAAAGTTAAACGCGTGATGGGCAAAGTTGACTCATCGGCACCGCATGAAACATTGATCGTACTCGATGGCGGCACCGGGCAAAACGCACTTAACCAAGCTCAGCAATTCCATGAGGCGATGCAGCTCACAGGCATGGTCGTCACAAAATTAGACGGCACTGCCAAAGGGGGTGTTATCTTCGCTATTGCAGAAAAGCTTGGCCTACCCATCCGATTCATCGGTGTTGGTGAGCAGGTTGCAGATCTGGAAGTCTTTGAAGCCGAACGCTACGTGAATGCATTGGTCGCCACGTCATGATTTCATTCGAACGAGTCAGCCTGGAATATCAAGCGGATCGTTTTGCATTGCAAGACGTCTCATTTTCGCTCGAACCCGGCTCGTTCACGTACTTAACCGGACACTCAGGTGCCGGAAAAAGCTCGTTGCTAAAGCTCATTGCACGCTTAGAGAAACCCACTAGCGGTGAAATACACGCCGGTAAAATTCTGTATAGCAAACTGAACAGACGACAGGAACCCGACCTGCGCAAGCAAATGGGCATTATTTTCCAGGATAATCAGCTGTTGGCTGATCGCAACGTGTTCGACAATGTGGCGTTCCCGCTCATTATTCACAACTACAAGTTCTCTGACATCCAGACACGCGTCAATGCCGCGTTGAAAAAAGTGGGCCTTGCCGATCGGGGAGCTGAAGACCCACGCGGCCTATCAGGTGGCGAACAACAACGAGTCGGAATTGCGCGCGCGGTTGTGGCCCGTCCCAAAATTTTATTGGCAGACGAACCTACCGGAAACCTTGATGCTGAGATGAGCGCCGAGATTATGCAGTTGCTCATGCAATTCAACGCCTCCGGGGTAACTGTATTAATTGCCACTCATGATGAGGGGCTTCTGAATACGTTCAATTACCCGCGGCTGGTTCTCAGGCAAGGAAGGCTTATTCACCCTGGCGACTCACGACACTCTGTGATTGAAGGCCATACGAACCGACGTCAACCTGCCATAAAGCGCGTCAGAAACCCTGCTTGATTCAATACCGGTACTCCCTATGAATTCAACGGCTGATTCTGATCAAAAATCTACCCCATCAACTCGGTCAGCAGCCGGATCAAGATGGATGTATACCCAGCGCGGCTATGCTTTGAAGCAAAGCCTCAAGCAGTTCAAACGGTATAAATTTGCCAGCACAACAACATTACTCGTACTGGGTATTACTCTTGCGCTACCAGTCATACTGCTGTTTGCTGGCAACGCGCTTCAGCAGCTGGGCATGCGTAATCTGGAAGGTGAAAGCCTGACGGCCTACTTGCAGACCGATCTCAGCGATTTGCAGGGCGCTGAGCTTGCAGAAAACTGGCTGGGCAAACCCGGTATTCGTTCCACTCGATATATTTCCAGGGATGAAGCGCTTAGCCTATTCCGTGAGAAAAGCGATATCGGCGAGGCCATCAGCATCCTGGGCAATAATCCGCTCCCCGGAGCCATTATGGTGTTCCCTGATAGTAATGCGCTGAGCTCTGGTCGCGTCGATACTCTACTGGCCGAGCTTCAGGCCGTGCCCGGTGTCAACCGCATTCAAATGGACCTGCGGTGGGTTAAGCGATTGCAAGCCGTTGTCGCGTTAATCCAACTTGTCGGTGGTCTGCTGGCCGGCTTCCTGACGCTGACAGCCCTTCTGGTCATCGGTAATACCATCCGCCTGGAGCTTTTGCGCCGCAAAAGTGAGATGGAAGTGGCCAACCTTCTGGGTGCCAGCCGGGGCTTCATGAATCGCCCTATTCTTTATACGGGGGCACTCTATGGCTTTTTAGGTGGGCTAGTCGCTTGCCTCATCGCATTGTTGTCTTTCTACGCTATCAGAGAGCCAGCGCACGAGCTCTCGTCACTCTACGAAAGCTCATTTCAGCTGCTAATGCCCACTGCAAATCAGATATTTATTGTGCTCGGAGTCTCACTTTTATTAGGTATTGTCGGTGCACTTAGCAGTCTTTACCGGCCTTCACAACAATTAACATCTCGTATATCAAATAGCTAAAATAATACTAACTATCTGTTTTATATAGTTTTTAACTATTTTCAAGCTACCAGTTACTCATCAAAAATAACTCAATCTGGCCGGAACTTTGCCGCTTATTAGCACTCTCATGTGGTGAGTGCTAAAATAAGGCTGTCCCGACAGTAGTTGGAGAAATATTATGAGTAACGCCCTGACTGTAAACACTAATTCAATGCCTATTCCTGTTATCACAGATGACCTGAATAGCTACCTGGCAAAAATTGCCAACATCGACCTACTCTCTGTTGAGCAGGAGCAAGACCTTGCGCGCCGTCTGCGCGATAAAGAAGATCTTGATGCAGCTCGTCAATTGGTCATGTCTCAACTGAGATTCGTCGTGCATATTGCTCGTACCTATAAAGGCTACGGCTTACCCATGGCCGACTTGGTCCAAGAAGGCAATATTGGCCTGATGAAAGCGGTTAAACGATTTGACCCGGACGTCGGCGTGCGCCTCATCTCTTTCGCGGTTCATTGGATTCGCGCAGAGATTCATGAGTACGTCATTAAGAACTGGCGCATCGTGAAAGTGGCAACGACAAAGTCTCAGCGTAAGCTTTTCTTCAAGTTGCGTAGTGCCAAAAAGCAACTTAACTGGTTCAGCCAGGAAGAAGTCGATGCTGTAGCTGCCGATCTGGGAGTCGATGCAAAGGTAGTGGTCGAGATGGAATCTCGTATGCATGGCCATGACACGGCATTCGACGCACCGCCGGGTGCCAGCGAAGATCGTGTAAGCCTGTCACCTTCGGAGTCATTGTTCCAAGATCAAGATGATCCATCCATCATTCTTGAGCGTGAAGACGGTCGGAACAACTCGCACGACGGGTTGGCTGCCGGTTTCGAAATTCTGGACGACAGAAGTCGTACGATTCTGCAACGTCGCTGGTTAGAGGAAGAAAAATCTACCCTGCACGAGCTGGCAGATGAATACGGGGTGTCTGCAGAGCGAATTCGTCAGATCGAAAAAGCGGCGATGAAGAAGATTAAGACCCACCTAATGGCGGCTTAATCGAGCGGAGAAAACGTTCTCGGCTGCAAAGCCATCTTCGGTATCCAATATCGGAGGTGGCTTTTTTTTTGGGCTTTAAAAATGGCCCCTCCGTGGGCACGACTGAATATTGACAAATCATCATCGTGTTGGCGAGGGTAATATTACCGAAAAAAGTTTTGACTACTGCTTCCAGATAGGTGGAGAGCCGATTTTCTCGAGAAGAAAATCAATCATCACCCTGACCTTCGCGGTCAATACGTTGGATTTTGGATACACCAACCAAACTGCAGAACCGTCGTCTACTTCATAGTCGGGAAGTACTCGAACTAATGTTCCCGCCTTGAGTTCACGATGGACACTCCAAATGGAATTCATAGAGATACCAACACCTGCCAGTGTGGCTAGACGAGTACTTGCACCGTCATCGCTTTGTACACGGGTCAACGCTCCCGGCGGTGGAAACTGACAGTGTCTGCCTGCCGGCGTAGTTAAATCTCGCTTCAATTCCCCGAACACTACCAAGCGATGATTAACCAGATCTTCTGGTGTGCCAGGTGTGCCGTACTGCGCAAGGTATGCAGGAGATGCGCAAAGCACACGTTTATCTTCGGCCAGTCTGCGTCCCATCATCGCGCTATCTTCAATAGCAAAGTTACGCAGTGCGAGATCGTATCCACCCTCTATTAGCTTGGCTTGCGTGTCGGAGAAGCGCAGGTCGAGACTAATCTCTGGGTAGCGGTCGAGAAATTCAGGCAGTATCGGTGCGATATAGAGTTGAGCGAATGTGCTCGAACAAGCAAAGCGCAGCGTGCCGGAAACTTCAGGGTTGCCTTTACCCAGGGCAAACAAGCCTGCATCTTCCTGAGCAATAATCTCTTTTGCAAAAGGAAGAAATTCCTTGCCCTCTAAGGACAGAGATACTTTACGCGTAGAGCGATGCAGAAGATCTGCACCCACTTCTTTTTCCAACTTTGCCAACCGGGCTCCTGCGACCGCAGGGGCCAAGCCCAGCTGTCGACCCGCCGCACTGATATTAAGAAGGTCAGCCGCAATGACAAACAGGCGAACCGAATCGGTGTCCATATTATATCTATTTTCTAAATACAGAATACTAAGATACCTATATTTATATCTTTTAACAAACTAATAGATACTGTGCATCAGAGAGACCGATACCGGTTTTCATGAGAGCCGCACATCGGTGCATTTTTTTATACAAAGATAGGCATAACCATCATGTCAACAGCATTACTGACCAAAGCACGTACGGTAACTCGCCCAACGCGAGAAGCCATGTTGCAACGAGACCCGTCTGTTTCCCGTTTTTGGAACGAAAACGAAAAAATGTTTGAAGACGCATGGGCAGAATGGGACAACAGTGAAGGCCATGGCGACCTAATTTTGGACCATAGCTTATACGCGCCGGAACTACGCCAGGCGATTGAACGCAGCTGGGAAAACCCAACTGAGGAAACCTCAGTCAAAGAACTTTGGACAGAGGTATTTCCCAACGTTTATAAGGCTCAGTTTTTTGATCCGGAAAAACTTCAGGTACTAAGGGATTATTTGGGGCAAGTCACTGAAGCAGGTATTCCGCTTCGGCCACCGTACGGAATATCCTTGAATCGCGGCGGAGCAATGCTCGACCCTCGCTCTGAAGGGTATCTGGCAGCACCCTCGTTTCAGGCGTTTTATCAAGATTTGATGAATCTTTATATGCGCCCGATAGCTCGTTTGTTATTTCCAGATGTTTACGGTTATGACGCACAGACCTTTGGCTTCTCTATCGCTTGGCAGGCAGGCAAAGATACAGACTTACGACCGCATACCGACGCATCATCGGTAACGCTAAACATCAATTTGAACCTTCCCGGTGAAGAGTTCTCAGGTTCTGCAGTGCGGTTCATTGACCCTTACAACCGACAAATTGAAAGTCTGACTTTCGAACCGGGGACAGCATTGATTCATCATGGAAACGTTGCACATGCCTCGGAACCCATCACGGAAGGCGAACGGCATAACTTCGTATTATGGCTTTACGGTGAGCGTGGTCAGGTGCCCCATCAGCATGCTCCAGCAGAAACGATTGCAGATGCACGCACACGTTGGACATTACCGCAGACGCCATCTGACAACTTTGCACCGTTTTAAACAGTCAATACACTAATGCATATTTAAACCACGTTTGTAAAAAGCTGACGCCCTTTGGTGTCAGCTTT
>JAHDGK010000112.1 GCA_020627685.1 Granulosicoccus sp.
ACTCGCCATTCGTCACGTTCGTTGTAGGTCTTCAGTATTTCCTCAAGGTTAGAGTCTGCGTTTAAACTTTGCCCACCGGCAAGCTCTGTTAAGCGCATCGTATACCACGCCGTTATTCCGCCTTCAGGACTACTGACAAATCGTGGAAACTCGGGATCCATGGCAGGATGACTCTGCCAGCTTTTGGGCAGAGATGGGTCGAGAACTAACGCTCTTGCAATTCCCACAATATCAATGTCACCGCTAGCCATCGCATCGACTGCCTGCTGTTTTGTTTTGAACCCGCCCGTCAACATGATTGGCTTTGATGTTTTCTTTCTAGCCAGTGATGCGAAGTCGAGGAAGTAGGGGCCCGAGCCTGAACTATCCGACGAAGACTTTGCTCCGGGAAAATAGGTGCCCCCGCTGATATCAATAAAATCGATACCGGTGCTATCCAGTGCGGACACAACCTCCAACGCGGCGTGTTCTTCAAATCCACCTTCCAATTGATCGGTTGAATTCAATTTCACACCGACAACAAATGAAGGATCAACCGCATTGCGAACGGCTTCCACCACTTCGAGAAGTAAACGCATCCGCGCTGCAGCCGACCCACCGTAATCATCGGTGCGCTTATTAAATAAAGGCGATAGAAACTGACTTAATAGAAATCCGTGAGCTGCGTGAATTTGCACACCACCGAAACCTAAGCGTTGTGCCAAGGCGGCCGTTTCAGCGAACTCGTTGGGCAGCTTTTTTATCTCATCAATTGATAAGGCAGCGCAGGTTAAGCCTGGAATATCGATGGCACTGGGACCTTTTGGCGTGCTTATCGGTGGGTGCGCCATAGCGCCAGCATGACCCAGTTGAAGCCAAAGGTGGGCGCCTGCTGAAGCACCTCTCATCGCAAGGGTTTTGTAGTGATCCTTGTGAGAGTCTGAATTAAGAACAAGATTGCCAGGCTTCTCAGCGTAATGAGGATTGCCTTGGACCTCACCGATAATGGATGCAGCAACGCCGCCTTCGGCCCAGAGTTCATAAAGCCTGCTTTGCGCCTCTGTTGGGTTTCCTCTGCCATCTCCCAATGAGTCAGACATGGCTGATTTTACGATGCGGTTTTGTAGAACAACACCACACGGCAGTGTTAAGGGGTCAAACAATGACTGACTTTTTTCTACTACGTCCGTATTCATACGTGTCTTTTAAGCTTAGTATGGGTCTGTACTCACGCAGGCAAGCGTAAATACTCAGTTGCCGTGGTTGCAATGATACGCAAGTTTGTTCAATTGATAGTAGGGATGTCTGAACAGTGTTCGACTACAGCTTAGTGCATTGGGTTTCATTTTTTACGGTGTCGTTGCTTTTGCACCTGTCACCCGGGCCAGATATGGCTTTTATTTTAGGGCAAACCTTCAAGGGCGGAAAAGTGAGGGGATTTTCCGCCATGGGCGGAATTTGGCTCGGTGCCATATGCCACGCCATGGTTGCCGCGTTCGGTCTCTCTGCCGTGTTAATGACATCGGCCAGTGCGTTTCTGATAGTAAAGTGGGTGGGCGCTGCCTACCTTATATGGTTAGGCATACAAGCACTCAGGTCTAAAGGTTCATCGTTTCTGTCAAGTGACGACCCATCGTCGGTGCCGCAGGCTAACAATTGGAAAGTCTTCAGACAGGGCGTTATGGTCTCCTTATTAAATCCGAAGGTCGCCATATTCTTTATGGCGTTTCTTCCTCAGTTTGTTGTCGCTGGCGCTGGCCCGGTTTCAGCGCAGTTGCTTCTGCATGGATTTTTAGTCGTGCTTATTGCGGGTGTGGTCGAACCTCCCATCATCCTGTTGGCAGACCGGCTCGTTGGGAAGTTCCGAGAATCTAAAAAATTCGGCCTGTGGATGGACCGTTGCCTAGGTGGTTTGCTTATTGGGCTAGGTATAAAACTCGCGTCGAGTGAGCGTTGATGCGCGTAGGCGGAAGTCAGAATTCGCGACACCAAAAGCGGCTGCTGCATTAAGAACGGTCTGATAACAATTTAATGCCCATGGTGTGCAAAAGAAAGCGCCTAAAGCCGCTTCTATAAATCGTCTTGCTCGCGCATAAAGGGCCACCATTGGTTTCGTTGAAAAGGCAATGGCGTACATGATATGACCACCGATAGACAGCAGGGTAGCGCCGATGACGATGCTGCTGCCCACCCAGACAGGCGCACCCGCGTGAACGCCAATAGAGACAATAGCCAACGTTGCCAGTGCAGCTTTGGGGTTTGTCATTTGTACTGTCAGGCCTCTCTTAAAATAGGCTGAACTTCCATTTAAGCGAATAGCGTTTGCGCTCATATCGTTGTGTGAAGCGGCAGATCGAAAGGCCTTGAAGCCTAGCCACAGCAAGTACAAACCGCCGAGAATTTTCAGGGTGATCATGACAATGGCGTACTGGGAGATGACGGCGGTGAATCCGAGCACTGCAAACGATACCCACAGGAACGTGCCACTCGCTACACCCAATGCCAGGGCGATACCTTGTTTGCGCCCCACGCTCATGGAGGTGCCTATGACCGCCATGATATTGGGCCCAGGGCTCATTAACGCCAACGTGACTGCTGACAGTGAGAGCAGAACTCCGGGAAGATATTCTTGGAATTCAGTCATGGTAAGCATCCAGTATTGGGTAACTGG
>JAHDGK010000113.1 GCA_020627685.1 Granulosicoccus sp.
GCATCCACTAACGAGGCAACTTCATCTTGATTCATTAAGCCATCACTGGCCAGCTGATTAAGCACACTCACGATAGGACGAATGCGTAACCGTTCATCTCGGCCACCGCGTACAAGCTGAAAAGCCTGACCAATAAATTCCACTTCGCGAATGCCGCCTGCACCCAGCTTAATGTTATCGACCATGCCTTTTTGTTTGACTGACACGGCAATTTTTCGTTTGAGTTCACGCAGTGAATCAAAGGCGTTGTAATCAAGGTAGCGTCGGTAAACAAACGGGGTAATTAAACCCATTAACGTTTGTATGTCCTCTTTATCTCCTGTGAGCGCTCTTGCCTTTATCATCGCGTAGCGTTCCCATTCACGCGCTTGCGTTAAGTAGTAGTTCTCCAGCCCGTCAAAGTTCATGACCAACGGGCCGCTATCGCCGAAGGGTCTAAGCCGTGTATCTACTCTGTAGGCAAAGCCGTCCACCGTGTGGCTATTTAACAGGCGTGTAAACATTTGCACCGAGCGACGGAAGAACTCAGAGTTGTCTGTGACATTACGTCCGCTGGTATTGCCGGTGGTTTTTCCAGCCTCCGGCCACAAGCATATGAGGTCGATATCGGATGAGACATTCAGCTCGTGCCCGCCTAGCTTCCCCATGCCTAAAATAATCAGGCGTTGCGCTTTACCCTCACTGTTTGTAGGGGTGCCATAGCGCTGCACCAAAGAGTCATAGACCCATTGGTCGGCGGCGATAACGCAGGCATCTGCCAGTTGGGATAAATCGTTAAGCGTTTCAGAGAGCGATGCGGTACGCGTCAAATCGCGCCATAGAATTCTGAACATCTCGCGGTGTCTAAAACGTCGCAACACCCGTTGCCGGAGACCCTCCAATACCGTCTTATCCGGCACGCCGGCACCCAGCTTGTCTACTTCGGCTTGTAGAATCGAGTTCAGCTCTTCCACCCACGCATCGGGGGTGTCGGTAGAGCGTGCACTCTCCAGTGAACGATTCGACACCAGATGTTCTAAGGCTTCCGGGTACTGCTTAATGACGCGCATTAAGTAGGGACTTACCGCACACAAAGAGCGTAGCCACTTAGCCACCAACGGGTAGCTAAGCGCCTCATCGCTAAGCGTCTCCTCCAGCTCGGACATCTGCTCTAGAAAGACGGGCGTCAGTAAATCGGTAGAAATGTCACATTGCATGAAAGATCTTTCGCCTAAACATTCCCAATGCGTTGAAACCCGCGCCCACTCTCGTAGTCATCGGGTATCATCAGCGTATGAGTAACCAGCTTGAACTTGAACACATTAGCGTAGACCTTGATGGTACTCGCATCATCGACGATGTGTCATTTAGCCTGTCTGCCGGCGACATCGGATGCTTGCTAGGCCCAAGTGGCTGTGGCAAAACCACCCTGCTTCGCACCATTGGCGGGTTTGAAGCCCCGTGCGAAGGTGAGCTGTGTATCGCCGGTAAAACCGTTGCCAACGCAGCACACCAATGCAGCCCTGAGGAGCGCAGAGTGGGCATGGTCTTCCAGGACTTGGCGCTGTTCCCTCATATGACGGTGCGGAAGAACGTCGCCTTTGGTATTAGCAAGCAATCTAAAAAGGCCGTTGATGAACGCGTCGATGAACTGCTAGACCTTGTCGGCATGCAACGCTATGCAGATAGCTACCCACATCAACTCTCTGGCGGGCAGCAACAACGGGTGGCCTTAATACGGGCAATGGCGCCAAGGCCTCCTGTATTACTACTAGACGAACCCTTCAGCAGTCAGGACACCGAACGCCGTGTACAACTCGCTCACGAAGTGCGTGAAATCTTGAAAAGAGATGGCATTACTGCCGTGCTCGTGACGCACGATCAATATGAAGCCTTTGCCATCGCCGATCACATTGGTGTGGTGGCGAATGGAAAACTTAGACAGTGGGACAATGCCTACAACCTGTACCACACCCCTGCCGATCGCTTTGTTGCAGACTTTGTCGGTGAAGGTGTTTTCCTATGCGGCAACACGCTGGAAGACAACGTTATTCAAACGGAGCTGGGCATTATCCACGGCGAACTGAGTTCAGACGTACCCTCAGGTACATTGATTGAACTGCTTGTGCGGCCCGATGACATCTTGCACGACGACGATAGCCCCAACAAAGCTACGGTTATTGCCAGAGACTTCCGCGGGGCAGATCATTTATACACGCTGCGCATGCCCGGCAATACCCGCCTACTTTGCCTTGCGCCGTCACACCATAACCACGAAGTTGGCGAACAGTTCGGCATTCGCCTACAGCTGGATCACTTGGTGATATTCGACAGAGAGCTGGACGACGTACCGAACGTCACATCGCCCTAAGCTAGCCTTGTTGAAACAAGTCGCGAACGTAGTCGGCTATTGCAAGGCTTGACGTTAAACCCGGCGATTCAATACCGAACAAATTGATTAAGCCAGGTATGCCGTGTTCTTGCTCGGACGTGATCATAAAGTCCGGGTATAGCGATCCTTGCAGATTTATTTTGGGCCGAATACCGGAGTAATCTGGGGTTAAGGAATCATCCGGTAGTTCGGGCCAGTAGCGACGTATCTCAGCGTAGAAACTATTGGCCCGCTCCGGGTCAACTTCATAGTCTTCGTTTTCAATGACTTCTAC
>JAHDGK010000024.1:0-36885 GCA_020627685.1 Granulosicoccus sp.
TATTAGTTCACCCAAGTAGGGCTACCGTTCCGCTGCATGGATAGCGGTTTTTCGTAATAGCTTTGCTAGGGTTTTGCGTTCTGTTGGTGAAAGTGCTGCAAGTATATTCTCTTGTTGAATGCTCATATGTTTGGCCACTTTTTTATGCAGCTTTCGCCCGCTAGACGTTATCGTGAGTTTCGAGCGGCGCCCGTCATCCGGGTCTGGGGCACGCTCGATGTAGCCCTCCACAAGCATACGGTTGACTGCACGTGAAATGGAGTTTCGAGGTCGTCCAGTCAAACGCGATACGTCTTGTGCTGTTAGTACCGGGAAGTGCGAGAGGCATAAAAGTAGTAAATACTCCGCTCTTATAATGCCGAAATCGCGCTTGATATCATCATAAGTGGGTACGATTATCGCGCTGGTAACGTAGGACAGTAGCGCGGCATCCTGAAATTCCACGGTATCCAGAAATTCTGTTACGTCGGCGTATTGCGCTTTTCCGTCTGTCATTGAATTCTATGATTACAGGGTTCGTAGCTACCCTTTAGTGATTCACCCATTGTAAACCTTATTGAGAAATGAGAATATTGTTCCAAATGGAACAATAAAGGCGATGGCTAAATCGATGAGTGATAGAAAAAAGCTGACGATTCCCGAATTGGCCATAAAGAAAGCGTCCGGCGAGCGCTTGGTCATGGTTGCGGTCGGAGAGGCTCTAACAGCCGCGTGGGCCGAAAGAGCAGGAGTCGATATAGTGGGTGTTGGCGATAGTCTGGGGATGACTTTGCATGGCCATGAAAATACCTTGGCTATGACTGTCGATCAAATGATCGATCATTGTAAGGCGGTACGTCGAGGCGCGCCAAACACCTTGAGCCTCGTATCAATGCCTTACGGTTCCTACGCAACTCCCGATTTGGCTGTTCTCAACGCAATACGCCTTATGAAAGAGGGGGGCGCTGAGGCGGTAAAACTCCAAGGAGGCCGCGAAATGTTTTCCATCATAAAAGCTGTCGCAGATGCTGGAGTTCCGGTCATGAGTCACGTGGGGTTGCTGCCGCACCGGGTACACACATTGGGAGGTTTTAAAATGCAAGGCCGTACCGCCACTGCTGCCATGGAAATCATTGATAACGCGTTAGCTATTGAAGAGGCGGGGGCTATTGGACTAGAGATCGAGGCAATGCCTTATGAGGTAGGCAAGGCGGTAGATGATGCGGTCGATATCTTCACGTTTTCGATTGGTGCAGGCTCAGCAGGTACCTGCCAGTTGCTAAATGGATACGATTTAATTGGTGCTTTTGATTCGTTCAAACCAAAGTTTGCAAAGCGCTACGGGAATATTGCGGAGGTAGCGACAAAAGCCTTTCAAGACTATGCGGCAGATGTTCGTAACGGAACATTTCCCGATGAAGATCACAGTTATACGATGAGCCCCGAAGAGATAGCCAAGCTTGAAGTAATGCTTGCACAAAAAGAGTCAAAAAGAGATTAGCGATGGATACCCAACCAATCTACCCCATTGGACAGCGCATACCGAACGGCATGCTTGAAGATAACTACCCGCGCAATATGTGGTGGGTCGCTGCGTTAAGAGAGGAAGTGACCGAGAAACCTCTAGCACGATGGTTATTAGAAACGCCGGTAGTTCTGTACCGAACCGAAAACGGTGATACTGCAGCGATGTATGATCGATGTCCGCACCGATGGGCGCCGCTAAGTGAAGGGCATGTCGATGGATCTCGAATTATTTGTCCGTACCACGGCATGCAGTTCGATACCAAAGGCAATTGTGTCAAAGCGCCTACCCAACAAATGACGCCTAAGTCTGCACAGATTCCTTCCTATGAAACGAGAGAAGCTGGCGCTTACGTATGGATATGGATGGGAGATCAGTCTGCCATTGATTGTGAGCCGCCAGACGTGAGTTATCAAACTGATCCTAACTGGACCTTTATGTCCGGGTACTATGATGTTGCGGTTAATTGGGTCCTGGTGCGCGAGAATGTTTTGGACTTAACGCATATTCCGTTTCTTCACGCGAATACGTTTAAACAAAATGATTGGGTGACAGCTCCCGAGACTTATATGGATGGCGACACTATATGCTATGAGCAGGAGTTTGATTTAGCACCACTGTCACCGCTGTTTTGCGCGGGTATGGGTTTACCTGAAGACAAGCCTATAAAACGCAAGCAAGTGGGGCGCATGCCGACGCTTGCAGTTTCATTTTCCGACTGGATGGTACATGATCCGCAGCCCGAATCCGGTCGGAGGAGTGACTTCGTGGTGAGAGGGTGTCATATAGTGACGCCTGCGCAACGTGGTCGAACCCATTACTTTTGGGGAGCGGCTTTTGATGTGCCTGAATTAAGCGATGAAGTCATAGAAAAAACCAGCAAAAATGTGGTGGCTGCGTTTGATGAAGACAAAGATCTGTTGGAAAAAATGCAAACTCAAATTAGTAATGATCCACGCGGTTTGAATTACTTAGAAGTTACTTTGGGTGCTGATGGAGCGGGTATAAAAGTACGCCAGGTATTGAACAAAAAGTTAGAGGCGGAAGGGCGTTCATTAAAATAGGCATTTGAACATACGAGTATCGTTAAGAGATAAACCCATGGCAGAGATCGGCCCAAACACACGATTACGTGTATCACCCTTTTATGAAGCCACCCTTAGCGAGGGTGTAACAGCGTTTTCTCCATACAACAGCATGTTGATGCCGGTGTCCTATGGAAACCCAAGTGCTGAATATGACCGCTTGATCAACGGTGTTAGTCTTTGGGATGTGGGTGTTGAAAGACAAGTCGAATTAAATGGCCCCGATGCTGCCCGGCTGGCTCAAGTTCTCTGTGCTCGCGACATATCCACTTGCTCGGTCAATCAGGGAAAGTATGTTCCTATGTGTGATCATCGTGGTGTTCTTATCAACGACCCTATTGTTCTCAAAATATCTGACGACTGTTACTGGCTGTCTATTGCCGATAACAATGTGATGTTGTGGGCACGTGCTATAGCTCAAGAGCGTAACCTTCGCGTTGATATACACGAACCCGATGTATCCCCTCTCGCTGTTCAAGGTCCGAAAGCAGAAGATGTACTGGTTTCTATGTTCGGAGAACAAATAAGGGACATAAAGTTTTTTTGGTTTATCGACGCCGAGATAGATGGAATACCGTTAAAGATAGCCAGATCCGGTTATTCCAAGCAAGGCGGATTTGAGTTGTATCTGATGGACGGTTCGCGCGGAACAGATCTTTGGAATAAGGTGCGTGAGGCGGGCGCTCCTTGGAATATTGGTCCGGGTAATCCAAACCCTGCTGAACGCATAGAAAGTGGATTACTCTCGTATGGCGGAGATACTGACGATCAATCCAATCCGTTTGAAGTACGCTTGGATAACTACGTCGATATTGATTTGGATAATGACGTCGTTGGTATTCAGGCTCTTCGTGCAGTTAAAGAAAGGGGGCCCGTCCGGCATCAACTCGGGATCAAAATAGAGGGTCACGCGAACACGCCGGGTCATCACCGTTGGTATGACATTTACGCCGATGGTGAATCAATTGGCAGTATGACCAACGGCATCTGGTCACCTCGCTTAAAGCAGTTTATAGGCTTTGCGCTCGTTGAACGTCGTTACAAAGCTGGTGATACGGTTACCGTGAACAAAGAAGGTATCTCTGTTTCGGGCACCCTGTGTGAATTGCCGTTTATTTAAACTGAATTAACGGGGCCAATGCATGAGTAAAAGAGCGATGTCCTGAAGCATCGCGTAAGGGACGAGCCTGTTTACTACTCAGCAGAGTCAGCCACAGAATAAGAAACAAGATCGTTCACTGTGATAGTTGCGTTCCGCCTTTCTATCTTCTGGATGTACTCGATCATAATGTTTGAATGTTCACGCATCATGGACTCTGCACGAACAGCATCACCACTTTTAATCGCATCATAAATGACTTGATGTTGTGAATTTCCGATCTGTAAACGCAGCAGTCCCGTCTCTATCCTTTCAGTACTCTCAAACAAACTTCTGTCGAATACCATCGCGCCTACCGAAAGCATTGGCAAGTGTCGAATTTGCTTACAGGTAAGACTGACATAGTTGTTACCGCAGGCATCTAATATGGTTGAGTGGAATACTTTGTTTGCCGCCAACATGTTTTGAATCATCGGCTCATCAATACGGCGTAATGCGAGTTGCTCATTAATGGATTCGATTGCCTGAGCCATTTTGGGCAAGTACTTTTCACGCTCTGGTGACTGCGCCATCAGCCGGGCTGCCAAACTCTCTAGATGGCCGCGCACCTGAACTGCCTGCAAGATATCGGCGACGGTCGGACTTTGTACGACGTACCCACGTCCTTCACCCCGATGGATTAAACCTTCGCTCTCGAGAGTTCTGAGTGCCAGGCGAATCGGAGTGCGCGATACCGAGTGGGTTTCGCACAGCCGGGATTCAGAAAGGCGTTCACCTTCTGCGTAGGTACCCAGAAAAATGTCGTTACGGATTCGGGCTGCAAGTTCTGCATCAATTGGCTCCATCCCCATATTGAGCTGTTTTGGGATCCCAAAGTCAAGCGGGATATGGATTTTAGTCAACCAGTTTCCAAAAAACGCTTGAAATGGGATCCTAAACTGGTGTTTACTACAGCATCAAATCCTTAATTTCAGCGTTTCACCGGCAGAATGATCGGATTCGGGATCCCAAATCGGGATCAAGTGTAGGGATTCCCCCATGGAGACTAATTTATGAAGCTTATTCAAATTTGCAGAAATACGGTTGTAGCCATTGGATTGACGTTATCAGCGGCGAATGTCCATGCAGAGGAGCTGACAGTAGCTACCTTTGTTCCCCCTCAACACCATACCAACACTGTGATGTTTAAGTGGTTTGGCGAAGAGTTGGCTAAACGCTCGGGTGGATCATTAACAATGAAGCTTTACCCGGCAGGTCAATTAGGAGCAGGTCCCGTACAGCAATACAAGCGGGCAGTGGAGGGCGTTGCTGACATTACCTTTGGTGTCGCTGCTTATACCCCGTCAATATTTCCAAAAACCATGCTGGCTATTCCACCTGGAAAGGCGGAGAGTTCCACTGAAGCCACTGAGCGAATGCTCGCGGTCTTTGATCAATACCTTGCTGATGAATTCAAAGACGTCAAGGTTATCGGTCTGACGACCGCTGCCGGAATTGGAATAGCCGCGACTCGTGATATGTCAACACTTGAAGGCATGGCAGGTGCCAAGGTGGTTCCTTATGCAGCACTGACCTCGCCGATCATTGAAGCAATGGGTGCAACCCCGGTTCAAATGCCCGTGACGGAAATGTACACCGGTCTTAGCACGGGCACGATAGACGGTACCTATGCGACTTATAACAATATGACACCTCCCTGGAATTTCTGGGATGTAGCGACGCACTTTGTCACCAATGTTCCCGTGCAGCACGCTGTCATTTTTGTGGTGATGAATAAGGAGCGATACATGGGTCTTAGCGACGAGCACCGTGCCATCGTAGACGAGCTGGCCATGACTGAGTCATCAATGAAATTGGCCGAAAGCTTTGACGGTGCTGATGAGCGTTCTCTTAAGATGATGAGCGAAACCGATGATAAGAAATACGAGCTTGTTGAAGTCACTGCCGAAGAACGTGCACGTATGGATGCAGCCGTTGCTGAAGGAATGAAGATCATCTTCGCGGACTACGCAGAGCGCGGCATCGAGAATGCGCAAGAGATCTATAACGCAATCAACCGGTAATCGAGGGATTTCATCATGACACTCACCACTTTTTTGAAAGCTACCGTTGCCTCAGCTGTTATCGGGTTGTCGGCTCAGACTGTATCGGCTGAGGAACTCTCAGTAGCGACGTTTGTACCGCCTAGCCATGAGACTGTGACGGGTGCGTTGGCCTGGTTTGAACGTGAGATCACCGAGCGCTCTGGCGGAACGCTAACAATGAAGCTGTTTGCTGCTGGCCAGTTGGGAGCAGGTCCATCGCAGCAGTACAAGCGTGTGATTGAGGGCGTGGCTGACATTACGTTTGGCATTGCAGCATCAACCCCGACACTTTTCCCTAAAACCATGCTGGCGATTCCACCGGGCAAATCTATTGATGGCTTGGACTCCACCGAACGCATGTGGGCGGTGTTTGACAAATACATGGCCGATGAATGGGCAGATGTAAAAGTGTTGGCCATTGGAAATCCCGCTGGCGGCATGATCATCGCCACACGGGATGTTTCAACGATAGATGGGATGAAGGGTGCAAAAATTGTCCCTTTTGCCGCCATGACGACACCAGTTATCAAAGGCATGGGAGCGGTTCCGGTACAGCTGGATCCTACAGAGCACTACACCGGACTTAGCACCGGTACGATCGACGGCGCAGTATCCTCAATCAATAACATCATGCCTCCGTGGAATCTTGATGAAGTTGCGGACTACGCAGTGCTCAATTCGCCTGCGACGTTTAATCCAGTTTACTTTGCTATGAATAAAGAGCGTTATGAGAGCCTGAGTTCAGAACATCGAGCGATCATAGATCAGATCTCCGGGTTGCCGTTTTCGATGGAACTTGCGCGCTCTTTTCATGAAGCCGATCAAGCCGCACTGGAGTGGGTCAAAGAGCAGCGTGCCTCGGATCAGCTGAACGTTGAGTGGATTACGGTTTCTGACGAAGAAAGAGCAAAGATGGAAACTGCCGCGGCCGAAGGCATGGCGCAGATCTATGAAGACTATGCCGCACGTGGAATCGATAACGCGCGGGAAATTTATGAAGCACTTAACCAATAGATTTCAATCTCTTGGTGGACTGAATTCTCTTTGCTTACGATTGTGGAGCCAGTCTGTCCTGATGAGATGCATACGATATGACTGACGATAAGGAGTTGCTCCCGGGTCTTATTCGCGTGCTGGATAAAATACTCACATGGCTTGCGCTTATTCTCGGGGGAGCGACGCTCCTCTTTATGACAGTGTTCTCTGTCACGAACGTCCTCATCATGCGTAAGGCGCTAAACAATCCTATTGTCGGTGCTGAAGATCTTCTGGTGCTCTCACTCGTTGTTATCGTCGCCTTGTCTGTACCCCTGGGTGCTCGGACCGGAGCGCACATCGAGATCGAAGTGATGGAAGGCTACATGTCGGCAGGCTTTGCCAAATGGTCGAAAGTCGCAGTCAAGATTATGGGATTTGTCGTGCTCGTGCTGATGTCATGGCGTCTATGGTACGCAGGTGATACTGCGGCGAAGTTCGGTGAAACAACGCAGCAGTTACTTATTTCCTACGGGCCGTTTTATTACCTCTTGTCTGTGTCCATTGGCATTTATGCGTTCGTTTTATTACTGGATATCTGGCAGCTTATTCGCTCCGACAAAGTCATCACTCTCAAAGTTTATGGAGAGGAGCTATGATGAGCATGACGCTAATAGGTATCCTGGGTCTTCTGTCGCTCTTCGTCCTGTTGGCATTACGCATGCCGGTGGGATTATCGATGTTGGGTGTTGGTCTCGTCGGGACTGTCGTCGTAAATGCCAATCAGTTCATCACGGTGGGCATGTCCTCAGATCAAGCCTGGGCGCGAGGGCTTCGAATTGCCTATTCCAATTTATCGGGTGAGACATTTGAGGCCGCGTCTAACTACAACCTTCTGGTTATTCCCATGTTCGTGCTTATGGGAAGCCTTGCCGGTGTTTCCGGTATGTCGAATGATTTATTTAAGGCAGCGTATCGTTGGATGGGGCACATGCGAGGAGGCCTTGCCTCGGCTACGATAGCTGCTTGTGCCGGATTTGCAGCACTCTCAGGTTCATCGCTGGCATCTGCAGTCACCATGGGGCGAGTCGCGCTACCCGAAATGAAGCGCTACAAATACGATGATGCTTTGTCTACAGGATCTGTAGCTGCCGGTGGCACCCTTGGCTTTTTAATACCACCTTCGGGCGGCATGATCATTTATGCGGTCTTGACTGAGCAATCAATCGGCCGTTTGTTTATGGCAGGTGTTATACCGGGTATTTTGCTCACGCTTCTATTTATCGGCGCCATCCTTTTCACGGTAACAAGAAACCCTGCTGCAGGGCCACGAGGCGAACGCGCAACTCGATCAGAACGCAAATCCGCATTAATCAGTGCACTGCCAATTTTCGCTGTTGTCGGCATCACCATAGGCGGTATGTACACCGGATTCTTTACCCCTGTAGAGGCATCATCAGTGGGTGCGTTTCTGACTTTCTGTGTGGCATTGTTTCGAAGGTCACTCAGCATGGGGGCCCTAAAAACGGTTGTGCTGCAAACGATGAATGCTACTTCCACCGTTTTTCTGATCATCATCGGTGCGTTTGTCTTTATACCGTTTATGTCCCTAACCGAGCTACCGGCAAATTTGGTTGAAATACTTACCTCATTGCCGATCGGTGAGACTGGCATTCTCATGGTCATTATTGCAGCCTATTTGTTTCTAGGTATGTTCTTAGAATCAATGGCGATGTTGGTTCTGACTATTCCCGTTGTTATCCCCATTGCCATTGGTCTTGAATGGGACCTTATCTGGTTCGGCATTATCGTGGTTATCGCTTTAGAGATGGGCATGATTTCACCTCCTGTTGGTATCAATGTTTTCGTTGTTAAATCCATAGCGCCGGATGTACCGATGGCAAAGATCTTTTCCGGTATTTGGCCGTTTTGGATAGCGATGGTGGTGATGATTGGTTTACTTATTATATTTCCCGAGATTGCCTTGTATTTGCCGCAAAAGTTGGTCGGAAATTAGCTGGCTTTGATGCCAGTAGCTTTATAACTAATGATTGGAAATTTTATGGATGCGAAGATTGACACTTTAACGTTGCAACACTTTATTGGTGGAGAGAATGTTGGCTCTAGCGGGGGAGAGAAATTTGATGTTCTCAACCCTCTTGACGATAGTCTGTATTGTCGAGCGGCGCGCGGTACTGGTGATGATATGCGGTCTGCAATAGCGGCTGCGAGATCGTCATTTGAATCTTACAGAGAGACTCTGCCTAAAGAGCGGGAGCGCTGGTTAATGCGTGTCGCGGACATCATGGAAGAACGCAAAGCGGAAATATTAGATTGTTTAATTGACGAAATTGGCTCGCCTATCGGCAAAGCCATGTTTGAATTCGATAAGGGCCTGTCTATGGTTCGTGCCGCTGCTGGCCTGTGCCGTAACGTTCGTGGCGAAACGATACCCTCTGATGTCCCCGGTAAATTTTCAATGTCGATTCGTGCGCCTTTGGGTGTTGTCGGAATCATTACCCCGTTCAACGTACCGTTAATTAAAACAACTCGTCTTGTTGCCAATGCGCTGGCATTAGGTAATACCGTTGTGCATCTTCCATCAGAGATGGCACCTCATGTCACATTGTTAATGGCTGAAATTTTCAGTCAGGCCGGTATACCTGCGGGCGCTTACAATGTCGTCACCGGCATGGGCCATGAAATTGGCGACGACCTTACAAGCAACTCTGATGTCGATTTTATTACCTTCACAGGTTCGTCTGTTATCGGTCAGCACATTAATGAAATATGTGCGAAGAGTAAAACGCCGGTGACACTCGAGCTTGGTGGTAAAAGCCCGACGGTCATTCTCAAAGATGCCGATCTCGATAAAGTAATGCCGCTAGCCGCTCGATCCATATTCATGTTTGGAGGGCAGCTGTGCATCGGTTCCAGTCGTTTTTATGTAGAACGACCACTATACGATGAGTTCGTTAAACGCTTTGCAATGGCAGCTTCTAAAGTGGGTATGGGTGATTTGCGTGATCCGAACACCGTTGTTGCACCGATAATTTCTGATCGCCAGCGTCAGCGTGTGAAATCCCATATAGAGGATGCGGTCAGCAAGGGGGCAACCGTCGAAGCTGGAGGCGAATGGGACGGAAACAGATGTCAGCCAACCATCCTCACGGGGGTCAACGAAGACATGACCCTGTGTAAGGATGAAACGTTTGGTCCGGTGACGTCTATCTATCCTATTGACAGCTATGAAGAAGGTCTGGAGAAAGCGAACGATACCGTGTACGGATTATCGTCTGCCATCTTCACCAACGATATAAACAAAGCACTGCACTTTGCTAAAAATATCGGTGCAGGTATGTGCCACATCAATGGACCGACTGTACACGACGAAGCCCATATTCCTTTCGGCGGTAATGGAGAAAGTGGAGTTGGGCGTGAGGGTACGGATGCGGATCTTGAAGCCATGACAGAATTGAAATGGGTAACGGTGCAGTTATGACTTTCACTCTCTATCACCATGGTTCTTCGGTATGTGCCGCCAAAGTGCGATTCGCAATGGCGGAAAAAGGTTTGGAATGGGATGGCGTGTATATCGACATTCTGCAAGGAGAACAATTTGAACCCGAGTATCTTAAGTTAAACCCTAAAGGGGTCGTTCCAACCCTGGTTCACAATGACATCGTCGTCCCGGACAGTACCGTCATTATTGAATACCTTGATCAACTAATGCCGGACACGGCTGTTCATCCGACAGACCCCTGGGAACGTGCACAAGCAAGGTATTGGACGAAAGCCATAGATGAGGATCTGCACCCGGCATGTGGTGCGGTTACTTTTGTTTGCTCACATCGTCACACGGTAATGAAAAAACTGGGGCCGGAGGGTACGAAGGAATTCCTGGCATCAACGCCGTCTATGTCTGTAACGTCAGATTGGAAAAGTCAAAAAGACGGTTTCATTCGTTACGGTTTTGATGCTCCGGGTGCAACCGAAAAAATAAAGCTCTATGACACTTATCTAAAGAAGATGGAGACTGCGCTTGCCGGTGGGCACGAATGGCTTGTTGGCAATAAGTTTTCTATCGCTGATATTGCTTTAACACCCTATGTGAACCGATTAGCCATGATGTCTATGCGGGGGATGTGGGAAAACGGCAGAATGCCGCATGTAGAAGCATGGTTTAAACGTATTGAAGCGCTGCCAAATTTTAAACAGTGCTTGATCGATTGGGTCCCTGAAGATTTAACAAACGATCTTCGCGACAACGGCGCCAAGAGCTGGCCTGAGGTTGCGAAAATTCTTGAAATAGAAAATTAATTAATTGCCTTAATCAAATTAACGAAACACATTGGAGGAGAGTATGGGCCGTTTAGACAATAAAGTGGCTGTAGTTACCGGCGCCGCGCAAGGCATCGGTGCCTTGATGGCTAAGGCTTTGGCCGATGAAGGTGCAAAAGTGTTGGTTACCGATGTTCAGGATACGGCTAAATCGGTAAAAGCTATTACTGATGCCGGTGGGGTCGCAAAAGGTTTGAAGGTTGATATCACCTCCAATGAAGATCTAAAGGCAATGGTAGAAACAGCAACGGGTGAACTCGGCGGACTGGATATCATGGTCAACAACGCTGCGATATTCGCCACTCTCCAGCCCAAGCCGTTTTTTGAAATCGACGATGACGAATTCGACGCAGTTATGCGGGTTAATGTGCGCGGGGTTCATCAGGTCATGCGTGCGATCGTGCCTACGATGATAAAAGCTGGCGGTGGCAAAGTTGTCAATATAGCGTCTGGTACGTTTTATTACGGCCCGCCGGGGTTATCTCATTACACAGCCTCGAAAGGTGCTGTACTCGGGCTCACTCGTGGTCATGGCCGAGAGCTTGGCGATAAGAACATACAGGTAAATGCTATTGCTCCGGGTTTGACTGAGAGTGAAGGCTTGTCTGCCAATAAAGGTTTTGACATGGCTCGCGCGCCAACAGTTGCCAGCCGTTCTATTAAACGTGACATGGTCCCTGAGGATCTACTTGGCACGTTGTTGTTCCTATGCACTCCGGACAGCGATTTCCTTACCGGACAAACCATCAATGTCGATGGGGGCAAGATTAATCTTTAAAGTAGTTTCACCACACGATAAACAAGTTCTTGGAGGACTTATGAAAAAACTATCATTAGTAACGGCAGGGGCTGTGATTAGCCTTTTCGTAGGTAATGCACTAGCACAATCAATTCTTACGGCTGAAACCGGACCTCCGGGTACCGTGCCGTTTACGGCCATGACAACGCTTGCTGAAATTGCTGCAGCAGAAAGTGTGGCTGACTTTCAGGTCG
Source organism: Granulosicoccus sp. (assembly GCA_020627685.1). Classification (GTDB taxonomy): domain Bacteria; phylum Pseudomonadota; class Gammaproteobacteria; order Granulosicoccales; family Granulosicoccaceae; genus Granulosicoccus. The sequence goes on from JAHDGK010000024.1 coordinate 12,082, forward strand.
CGGATAGTCAGACGCTGACCAATTCCTTGCAGAACGTTGCAGAGGGAAAGACAGATATTTCAGGATCACCGCTTATCTTGACTTTTCTGATGTCGAAAGGCGCAGGTCCTTATGCCAAATTAGGGAAAGAAGCTGGTGCTGAATTAATCGGCAACGTTCGAGTACTCTATACGTACAACTACGGCGGCTTCGGTCTATTTGCCTACAATAGTGCAAGTGTAAAAGGCTGGGATTCAGTAAAAGGTAAAACGATCCTAAACGGACCTCCACGAGGTGCTGCACTGACAAACAGCCGCGGGATTTTAACGCTGGTCAGCGGTGCTGACGACGGTAAAGACTATAAAGGAATACAAGTTAACTGGGGTCAAATGGCAAAAACCATTTCTGACGGCTCTGCTGATGGAATGATGCTACCCGTAACGTTCCCTGACAATCGAATAACTCGTTCTTTAGCTGCTGGCGATATTACACTTTGGTCCACGCCAAAAGATATTTGGGAAGGCGAGGGGATGCAGAAGTACATTAAGAGCCCGGGTACATCAGGATTGGTGTTTGATTTGGCTGACCTTCCTGAGCAAAAAGGGCTAACTATTGTTAGTGAGGACGGCATATGGCGCAGTCCGACAACGGTTGCCGCAGAGGTCGTCCACAAAGATATGGACTTCGATTTGGCTAAGGAATTAACAGCTGCCATGATTAGAAATACAGATAAATTCCTGAGTAAAACTCCGTATATGCGAACTACCAATATGGGATCAACGGAAACTGATAAGTCGGGTCTCTGCGGTGCTGTACCTGTCAAGTACCACCCTGGTTCAGTGGCTGCATTTGAAGAAGCAGGTATTACGGTGCCTGATTGCGCTAAGCCAGAATAACTAGATAGGACTTAGCGAGAGAAGTCGATGTCCGGGAAAAAGGAAATGGCAGGTGGTAAGGTCAAGAGCCTTATCTATTGGCTGTCTGTATTCTTTGTGATACTTGGCATGGTGAACGCCATGCCGGGTATCCCCGGACTTGATCAGTGGTTTATAAATTTTACGGGTAATGAAAATTTCATCATCCGAAAATTTCCTTTTGAATATTACTATCCGTTTGCTTTCGCGTTGATGATGATCATCGTCGCGTTACAGCATTCTATGTGGCGTTCATGGAAGGACAAAAGTCGGGTACGACGACGCTTTGGTTTAGGTATGGACGTGGCCCTTGTGTCAATGGCCTTGATTATCTCCTTAACTTATTTGGCGGAAATAGAATCAGTCTGTCTTGTTGATCAGTATACGGGTGACCGTGATCGTCTTATTGCAGAAAGCCTTGAGATAGAAAAAGAAAATGCAGCTCTTTTCGGATTACCCGAGCCGACAACAGTTGATGATCCACAGTGTTTGAATACGACAGGTGGTTGGCTAGTACTTATCGTTGGGTTGGCTATTGTGGTGTTTTTGGCTTACAACGTAAAGGTTTGGGGGCTGCCATTGGTTCTAGTGGCCATACTGGTTGCAACGTACACCATTGTCACAGTGCTCGTTTGGTACTTTTACGGCACCGAAGATATCAATAAATATTTAGTAACCAAGATAGGTGGGGAGCCAAGATTACTCTCCGACGGCAGACCACGAGTACACGATATCTTGGTTAACAATGCGTCTGGTTTACTCGGACGTTTCATGGACATCATTTTAAATGAGATATTCCCGTATCTTATTTTGGGTGCGCTCTTTGGCGCGTCAGCCGGCGGAAAGTCCATGATCAAAGTGGCCTTTCGAATCACGAGAAACTTACGGGGTGGACCTGCGCACGCAGCTATCGTCTCATCAGCAACGTTCGGTACCATATCCGGTGGTCCCATTGTCAACGTGCTCTCCACAGGGGTTTTAACCATACCTATGATGATTAGGAGTGGTTTCTCTCGTGTTTTTGCTGGCGGGATGGAAGCGGCTGCCTCCTCCGGGGGATCAATCATGCCGCCCGTTATGGGGGTTGCTGCGTTTGTCCTGGCAGCCATAACGGGGGTGCCTTACAGTGAAGTGATTATTGCGGCAGCTTTACCTGCTGTTGCGTATTTCGTTTGTTTGTTTTTGTCTGTCGTGTTTCAAGCACGAAAACAAAAAATTGCGGCTATTGGTGAACTTACCGAAGATATGATGTTGGATCGGCAAGATTTTTATAATCTTGTCATGATCTTCTTGCCGATATTAACCATATTGGTTTTACTCCTTACCAGTAAGGAGAGCGTGGGGTGCGGATTTTTAGCGGGTCTATTGGGTGCCGAACGTACATTCACCGATGGTGGCGGCTGTCAGGTTCAGAGCTTATCTTGGTTCTTACAATTGGTGCAGAACGCTTCCGGTGATGCGGGTAGCGCCGGTTGGTGGGCGGTTATTATTTTATGTTTCGCACTGTTTCTGGATCCTGAATTACGTGCCCGTCCGAGAAAGCTTTTGGATTCGTTCTTTGACGCGGGTAAGTTAATCTCAACGTTATATTTGATGTTTCTAGCGGTATCGATCATTGATTTCTGCTTGAAGTTCACAGGTATGCCGTTCTTTATTTCCCTGGACGTTCTGAATTGGCTGCAAAGTTTGAATCTGGGCAGTGGTGGGTCGGCGCTATTCCAGTTCATTGCACTGTTTGTCACTATGCTGTTAGCCATTTTGCTAGGTATGGGAATGCCTGCTGTGCCAGCTTATATCAATGTTGCATTGTTGATGGGCCCTGTGCTGGCTGGCTTGGGTATTTCTGTGTTCGCCGCAAATATGTTTATATTTTACTTCGCCGTGGCATCTGCCATAACGCCGCCAGTAGCTTTAGCAGCTTTTGCTGCCGCTTCAATTACTAAGGCCGAGCCCATGTCCACGGGCTTCTCTGCAGTTCGATCCGGCATTGTGATGTTTATTATTCCGTTTGTTTTCGCTTTATATCCCGAACTGTTGCTGGTTGAGGCTGCAGTTCTAGACCCTTCTTCACAGGGTGGCGTCATCGCCTATCTACCGGGCTATGATGGAGAAACCTATTTAGGGGCTCTTCTTTGGTTATTAGCTCGATTGGCGCTAGCGCTATATCTCATTGCAAGTGCCTTAGCGCAGTACGACCTTAAACATCTTGCTATTTGGGAAGTCTTGCTTAGGTTGGTGCTGGCGGCTTTTGTGATGAGTGGTGATGCCTCGATACATATTGTTGCCATCATTGCCACCATTGGCTTACTGTTAACGCATTTCAGCACCCATAGAAAGCATCGGGCTGACGACATTAGTTCATCTATAGCAAGCTAATCATGACTTTAAAAGTAATCGGCACGGGCTTCGGCCGCACCGGTACTGATTCAATGCGCGTAGCGTTGAATCAATTAGGAGTAGGTCCCACACATCACATGACTTTGATTAATGAAGTCACTGGTGCTCGCGATCATTGGCTAAAGCTTGTGAACGGTGGTGTTCCAGATTGGGATGTGCTTTTTCGTGGATACAATTCGTGTGTTGATTGGCCATCGGCGTTTTACTGGCGCGCTATTGTTGATGCCTATCCGGACGCTAAGGTACTGCTGACCATGCGACCTGCCGAAAGTTGGTGGAAGAGTTTCGAGGCAACGATACTCAAGCACATAATGGGTAGCGACGATTTAACCGGGTTCTCACATCGTCTGGTTGCGCAACAAGTATTTCATGGCCGCCCCCATGATCGGGAGCACGCCATTTCAGTCTACCAACAGAATGTTAAAGACGTTTTGGCGTATGTGTCGCCAGAACGTTTGCTAGTCCATAATTTGGGCGACGGTTGGGAACCTCTGTGTCAGTGGTTAGATGTGCCAACACCGGAAACTCCGTATCCGAACGGAAACACGACCGAAGAGTTCAATCGTCGTATATCCAGTTAATCTTCAGCTTCCATTTCTTTTGCATAGGTCAAGCAGTAGTGTCTGGCAGTGCAGTTTATTTGTTGTCCGGCAAGCTCTTTCAGGAGCTTCGCTTTCACAGCCTTTGCCTTGTTAATTTCTTCTTGTTTATTGTCATCGTCAAGAAACACTATGCGATCAATTAGTTGAAGCGCCCATTGAAGATCCCCTTTGTCATGAGCCTCTTCAGTGGCTCTGAATAACGCATCGACACCGCCTATCAGCGCGATAAAACGCTCTGCCTCATCTCTAGGGGAGAGCGTGCCAAGCGACGTAGGATTTCCATCAAACCAGCCTAGAGTTCCAACACAGTAGGCACGGACGGACCAATCTATACGTCCATAGTATTCACGTAGGTGGGGTTTTGAAGCGAGGTTCTCGGGAAGTTTCACCGAGTGTGCAAGTTGATCGATGGTGTAGCCCGCATTCATACCTTCACGGGTTTCTGTCACCACGTGCCTGATAGCATCTCGGTAGTCGCTTAATACGGATTTTATTTCGCCGGCGTCTGTCAGAGCTTTGGTATGTCCGGGGGCCAACACCTCGGCATTAAATTCGATTAGCAGGTCGATGGTGTCAGCCCAGGTATCAAAATCCCGATAAACAGTTCCACGGATGGCGTACAGATTTGGAAATGATCTGTAAAAGTTGTCGCCGCAAAATAGAATCTTTTTATCCGGGTACCACACCACGATATGATCAGGTGTCTCACCAGGTGCCCGAACAAGCTTCAGATCAATACCGCAGATACTGAGTTCTTCGCCTTCGTCACCAATTTTGCGAGTGGGTGGCAGGTTACCTTGCCCCAGTCCTTTCATAGGTCTATCTCCGGGACCGACACCTATCCCGATAAACTCGTCTGGGTAGTTCAAACCAATTCCGAACTGGCGCTTGGTTCTTGCCTGCATCGCTTTAGCCGGTATGGGGTGCTTTGATGCGACTGCCAGAAAATCATCTGAGTATCGAGTGCTAGCGAGGATATCTGGGTTATCGGCCTCGGCGAATACAGACGCGCCGGACACATGATCACGGTGAGAGTGCGTGTAGATGATGGTATCTACGGGCAGATCTGTTATTTGACGAAATTCGGCAAGTATATTTTCAGCGGCCCCAATGGACTCGCTGGTGTCAATAATGATGACCCCGGTATCACCGATGATCATATAAACATTTGAGGCCGCGAATCCGAAGGCTTGATAAACATTGTCCGCAAGCTGCACGATTTCCTTGCTGAAGTAAGCCGGGTGTTTTAGTAATTCTGGGTGTGTTTGCATCTGATTCTTCCTTTTTCTCAAATGTATCAGATTTGACATTTTGGGATCCATAAAAGAGCTTAAAAGGATGTAAATCGATAATATGGCCGCTAAATTCCTTGATTTTGGATCCCAAAAAGGTGGAGAATCAATGCAGTCTAATCTTCAGGGAAACTCCATGGCCATCATTGAACCAACCAATAAGTCTGTGCAGAAGTTTGAAGGGTTGCATCTGTATCACGGCGGCATTTCCAATTGTTCCATGCGAGTCCGCATGACGTTGGTTGAGAAAGGTTTGGATTGGACAAGCCATCATCTGGATTTAAAGAAAAAGGAAAACATCTCTGATGATTATTTCGGCATCAATCCTAAAGGGCTCGTCCCGACGCTAATTCATGACGGTGTTGTTCATGTTGAATCCAACGAAATTATTGATTACTTGGACCAGGCTTTTCCAGAGCCCTCTCTGCGAGTGCCAGATAACGAGGCTGAAATGTTGGAATGGTTGACGCTGGCAACCTCAATCCATGTGCCGGCTGTTAAGCCTTACGTTTATGCCACCATGATGCAGAAAAAATTGAAAAAGACGGCAGAGGAGGAAAAGAAATACCAGGAGCTTCAATCGAATGAAGAGCTGAAAAAATTCCACTCAAAACATGCGGGAGCCAATGCGTTTGATGACAGTGATGTTGCTGCGGCGAAGGCAAAGCTGGAGGAGTGCTTTAGTAAACTAGATAAAACGCTGGAAGGAAGACGTTGGATAATGGGTGAGCAATTCACTCTTGCTGACATATCGTGGATACCCTTGCATTTTGTGCTTATTGGTTGTGGTTATCCTTTTGAGCAACACAAGAATATATGCCGCTGGGCTGATTCTTTTAGCGATAAAAAGTGTTATCAGGAAGGCATCTTAAAATGGTGCTCGGATTTTTCTAAGGTTTAGGTATGAGCACAGAAAAAGCACAGAAACGCAAAAACGTACTGTTCATTATGTGCGACCAACTCAGGTTTGATTACCTGCGTTGTTGTGGGCACCCAACGATAAAAACCCCCAACATTGATGAACTGTCAAAAAAAGGCGTGAGATACAGCAACGCTTATTGTCAGTCCCCTATATGTGGCCCATCAAGGATGAGTACCTACACCGGCAGGTATGTTTCCTCACATGGATCGGCCTCAAATTTTGCCCCCTTAAGAATTGGTGAACGAAATATCGGCCATCATTTGAATCCTCTGGGCGTGCGAACCGTACTGGTAGGTAAGACACATATGGTTGCCGACCAGGAAGGTATGCGCCGATTGGGAGTCGACGCTAACAGCGAAATCGGAATACACCACGCGCAGGCAGGCTTCGAAGCATATGAGCGCGACGACGGTATACACCCGGACTCAATGGTAAAACCCAATTTGGCCTATAACGAGTATCTGAAATCAAAAGGGCACACAGAAGATGACAACCCTTGGCACTGGGCGGCTAATTCGGTCGAAACCGATGATGGTGTACGTTCTGGATTTTTCAACGATGAGGTTGACAAGCCAGCAAGGGTCTCAGACGAGGAATCTGAAACCCCTTACATGACGCGAAAGGCTATGCAGTTTCTGTCTGAAGATGATGGTGAAACTCCTTGGCTCCTACATTTGTCGTATATCAAACCGCATTGGCCGTATGTTGCTCCAGCGCCATACAACGATATGTATAGTGCAGCCGATGTTCAGCCGGTTATAAGATCAGAGGAGGAACTCAAAGACACTAACCCGTTGATGAAGCTGTTTATGGAACGCGTAGCAGGGCAGACATTCAGCGAAGAAGAAGCTCGAGAAAAAGTTATTCCCGTCTATATGGGGCTTATAACGCAGATAGATGATCAGTTAGGTATTTTGTTTGAGTTTATGCGCGAACGAAATCTACTGGACGACACCATGATCGTGTTCACATCAGATCACGGTGACTACTTTGGTGATCATTGGATGGGGGACAAAGATTATTTCCATGAACCTTCCGTCAAGGTGCCATTAATCATTGTTGACCCTTCACAAGAGGCCGACAACACACGCGGTACTGTAGATGAATCACTTGTTGAGCTCATCGATCTGGTGCCAACTTTTATTGACTACTATGGTGGTGATTCGCCTAAAAATATTGTCGACGGGCGCTCGCTCCTGCCAAAGATTCACAGCCAAGATACTGAATGGCGAGAGTATGCCATTAGTGAATACGATTATTCTTGTCAGGTATTTCGCCCTCAAACCGGCAAGCAGCCATTGGACTGTCGCTCGTATATGGTGGCAACCCGTGAGTGGAAATTAGTGCACGCGCCTGGCTACCCACCGGTGTTGTTTGATTTGATAAATGACCCGGAAGAACTCACTGATCTTGGGCGCACTCCTGAGCATGAAAGCGTTCGTCAATCGCTGTTCAATTTGTTGGCTGAATGGTCCTTGCAATACCGGCAACGCGAAACCTGGTCTGAAGAGCACAATATTAAAATGACAGGTATGGAAGAACAGCTAGGCGTTCTTATTGGTTATTGGGACGAGAAGAGCGCAGAAGGCAAGGATCCGAAAATATTGCCTGTAAGAAAACCAAAAAATTCTTAATTGAGGTATTCAGATGAACCCGCATGTTGAGCTTGTTGCTCAAAATAAGCAGTTTGAAAGGCAAGTAATAGAACTTGCACCCGATGTCTTCGGGGCAATAGGTTTTGCTGCCTCAAATGTGTACATGATTATCGGTGATGAAGGGCTGATCATCATCGACACGACGGAAACAACCAAGGCTGCTGAAAATATTCTCGCTGAATTTAGAAAGATAACCAGCAAGCCGGTAACCACGATTATCTACACCCATTCACATAGGGATCATATTAGTGGTGCAACCGTTTTTGCCGAGGGTAACCAGGTTGAAATCATCGCCAGTGATAATTTCGAATCTGATTTAGTCGCTATTGACGATAGACACCCCAGTCCTAATAAGGCACTGATGGCCAGAACAAAACGACAGTTTGGGATGGGGCTTAGTTTCCCTGACGAACGCGTTAGCGTCGGCGTCGGTCCGGGTGATCGACCAATGCAGGGTATGGGTGCAGGGTACATTGAACCTACGGTTCTAATGCATGATGCTCAAACCAGTATTAGCCGCGACGGTATTACGTTAAGTTTGGTCAAAGCACCGGGAGAAACGCCCGATCACCTCGTTATTTGGTACGACGAACGTCAAATGCTTTTTTGCGGGGACAACTTCTATTCATCATTCCCGATGCTTTACGCTATACGCGGCACCGCTTATCGTGACTTCAATGCGTGGGCGGACTCACTCGATTTGTTGCTAGAGTTCAACGCGTCAATATTAGCGACAGGTCATACGATGCCTGTTGTTGGTGCTGAAGAAGTCAAAGCTCGCTTAAGCGACTATCGAGACGCAATAAAATCACTGGTTGCACAAACGGTCGATGGAATGAATCAACAGCTGGGCCCGGATGACTTAGCCCATAGCGTTAGTCTTCCGCCTGAGCTTGCCAATAAGCCTTATCTGAAAGAATTTTATGGAAAGGTTGCGTGGTCTGTCAGAGCTTATTTTGCAGGTACCTTGGGGTGGTTCGATGGAAATCCCACCAATTTAGCGCGGTTGTCTTCAAAACAAAGGGGTGAGAGAACCATTCAATTGGCAGGCGGTGCAGAGCAGTTACTGAAAATAGCTGAAGATGCTGCAGCTAGTGATGATCATCAATGGGCATTGGAATTGAGCGATCATTTAATCGCTGTCAATGAACAAGCTGTGGCAGCCAAGCGCTTGAAAATTTCGGCCTTGCGCGCAATGGCCGACTTAGAAATCAACGCCGCCGGGCGTAACTACTATTTGTTGTCAGCCAAAGAAATGGAAGAATCGTTGGAGGGGCAGGTATGAGTACCTTGGGTGAAGACATCATTGGATCTAGTGGCACAGCGCCTTTCTACAAGATCGCTAATGCAGATGAAATTGATTCCCCAGCAATCCGAAAAGGCGATGCACTGAGAACCTACGTTCGATCGTTGTCCGGATTTCAAAAAGAGGCCGTAGTGCGTTCCAGTAAAACGGGTGACGCGTGGCGTTTTGTCAGTGATGAAGGACCTTACCTTAACGGCCATGACGCAGCTTGTTGCCCGCTTGCGTTCTTGTCGGTTGGCATGGTTGCAAGTTTCATGAATGAAATTCTAGCTTATGCTGAACAGAAAAATATTGAGATTCGTAAACTCAAACTTATTCAAGATAACTATTACACGATGAAAGGCTCAATGCCGCGCCGTACGATGGTGGGTGGTGCGGAGAATATTGAGTTGCAGGTCGAGATTGACTGTGATTTGGGCGATGATGAGCTAAGCAAATTTTTAACTGAAGCTACGTTTGCTTCTCCGCTTAACGGATTGATGCGTGGACAGCTGGATAGTCTATTTAAACTGGCTAAAAATGGAACTCAATTAGCGTGTGATGAAGCGACGGAGCTTTCAAGCGACCTGCTGCCAGATCCAGGCAATGTATTTACAGCACTCCAAGCGCTTTCAAGTGATCTTTTGTTCATGGATAAGGTGGGTCCGACGCCTAAGAAGGAAGTTAAGGGCGGGACAGCCACCGGAAGCTCCTCCCTGTCTGATGAGCAGGATCGTCGGTTGAATATAGGAGCCGTCGCTGTCATGCGAGAGGATGGCATAAAGGATATCCAACAAATGCAGTACTCCCCTTATGGCACATCCTTTCGATTACTCAGTTCTGAGGACGGTCGTGCACCCGATGCAAATACATTAATAAGTGCAGGTATCGCCTTTTGTTTTATGACGCAATTCGGTCGATTTGTGTCGATGTTAAAACTAGACCTACCGGACTATCGAATCGTACAGGATAGTCATTTCAGCCTAGGTGGAGCATCCGGTAATACGGGAAAACCGGGTGAAGCTGATCCGCTGGAGACGCATGTATATCTGGAAACCTCTGAATCCGACAAGACAGCGCAGGAGATGCTGGATATTTCTGAGAAAACCTGTTTTCTACATGCTTTTTGCCGCACAGATTTAAAAACGAAGCTTAAAATCAATCGAGTTTAAGGATGGTGGAAGGCGAGTGCAGTGATTTCGGGAATATTTCTGTTCTCGCATTTCTTCGGCTTTATATGGGATAGTCGTGTCAACCCAAACATGCGATTCCACCATTGATTAACCGAAGCTGCGAACCACCTAAACCTGCCTCTCAAACGCCCGTAGTGTCGCTTCCTGAAAATGCCTGTGATTGCCATTTTCATGTGTTTGATGAGCTATCAACGCTTATAGCCAACCGTGCTTATACGCCGCCTCAATGTACATTTGCTGATTATCACCAAATGAGCAGTACGTTGGGTTTGCAACGTGGTGTTGTCGTCCAGCCTAGTGTGTACGGTACAGACAATCGCAGTACGCTTGCTGTAGTTGCTAGACATCCTGACAAGTTTAGGGCAATAGCCGTGGTTGAAAACACAGTAAGCGAAGACGAGCTAGAGCTGTTTCATCAGCAAGGTGTTAGAGGTATTCGAATCAATGTCTCTTATGGTGCGTCTTATGAAAAAGACCAGATCATCAAGCTTGCTCATAAGATCCAACCGTTAGGCTGGCATATTCAATTGCTTGTCGATGTTTCTCAATTCGATTTCATTTTTGATGATCTGGCTAACATCCCTGTTCCGTTAGTTATCGATCATATGGGGCATGTGCATGTCACCAAAGGTGTTGCAAATGCAGGTTTTCAACAGCTATTGCGATCGGTAGGTGAGGGAAAATCATGGGTTAAGCTTTCCGGAACTTACCGCAATTCCAGTCATAAAATCGCTCCGTATAGCGACGCAGACCCTTTCGCTACTGAACTCTTAAAAGCGAATATAGAGCGTTGCATTTGGGGAACTGACTGGCCACATCCGGGGCTGACAGAGGGTATGCCGGATGATACTGAGTTATTAAATGATGCAGTAAGCTGGATGACAAACGAAGAAAGTCGTTTGAAAGTATTTGTAGAGAACCCAGAACAGTTATACGATTTTCCGAGGGCGACACGTTGACTGACCAAGCAAGCCATGCGTTGAACGTACTAGATAAACATATTAAGGCCTTGAATTCGCGCGATGAGGTAGCACTTGCCCGTACGTTGCATTTTCCGCATTGCAGGCTGAGTAAAGGCGAGCTCAAAGTCTGGGATACACCAGAAAATTATTTCAGTGACTTTAAGAAAAGAGCAGGTGGGGAATGGTCACATTCTGCTTTTGAAAATGCCCAGCTTGTCGGTATGTCAGCAGACAAGTTTCATATTAATGTTGATGTCGTGAGATACCGTAAGGACGGAACCGAAATTGTTCGATTCCAGTCCCTTTGGGTTATTGCTTGTATTGACGGGCATTGGGCCGCGCATATGAGATCGTCATTTGCATCTGACCCGTAGGGTTAGGCTTCGCAGGCTAATTTGTGCAGGCAAGCCAAGGCCTATCCGCTATGAGTACCGACAGAGGTACTGTTCAATCCGTTAGATGGTGACTGATTGAGCAGAGAGTTTGATATTCATCTGGAAGCTCCCTTCATTCACCAACCAGCGGCGAATTGTGTATTCACGTGTACCGCTCTCGTGCATCGGGTCTGCGTCAGCGATAGCCTTTGCAGCTTCCAGTGATTCGGCTCGGTAAATAATCATGCCGACGCCTTCCATCTGTTCTCCAGAGAGATCGGACAATGGTCCAGCCATTACAAGGCTGCCTTCTTGTTCCATTTTTCCCTGATAAGCCAGGTGAGCGGGGAGGTTTTCCTGAAGTTTCTCTGGTTGAACGGGGGTGCTGACAATCGCGTACATCTCACAGGCTAACGATCCACGTTGCTGAGCTGCTTCTTTATATTCTGACCAAGCGGGCATTGAGGTTTTTCCCAGAGTGTTGACTATTTGAGGGCAGTTGGCAGTGTAGCGCCAAGCCCCGGGAGCGTAAACTACGGCGGCTATAACTTCGTCATTTTCATGGCTGCTTTATATTGCATATTGAACTCATAAATATCGATATTACTTGACAATGTAGTGAATAATCGTCATAAATATTCACTCATTTTCAATAAATTGTTGAGCACACTGAGGCTCACAAAAAGGACTAATGGCACTGACAGGCGAGGAACTAGAGCGGGCGCGTGCAGAGGCGCAAACCCATTACCGAGAGCTGCGAGCAAGAAAAGCTCAGCTTGACGACGACTCTATCGATCTAATTCTTCGTGGTGCCCGATCGCACTATGCATGGCGTTCGGATCCTGTTTCTAAAGAAACATTACAAACCTTGTACGACATCACCGCGTCTGGGCCAACAAGCATGAACACCTGTCCGGCGAGATTTGTTTTTGTAACGTCCCAGGAAGGTAAAGCGCGTTTAGCAAAGTCCTTAAAAGATAAAAATATAGAAAAAATGATGTCAGCACCGGTGACCGCAATCATCGCGTATGACCTCGATTTTTGGACAAACCTTCCGTTTCTCTTTCCTCATGAAGATCGGCGTCCGTTTTTTGAAGGCAAGGACCAATATATAGAAGATACGGCTTATCGTAATTCGACATTGCAGGGCGGCTATTTCATGATTGCAGCTCGTGCTCTGGGCCTGGATGTCGGTGCGATGTCAGGGTTCTCTAACCAGATAGTTGATGAAGAATTTTTCGCAGACAAAAACTGGAAGTCCAATTTTCTTTGTAATCTTGGGTATGCAGACGAGTCAGCGCTTTTTCAGAAGCTACCTCGCTTTGCATTTGATGATGTGTGTAGCTTTTTATAAAGTCTAAGCAGACCAGATAAAACACAGGAGTAAATTTGAGCCCTCAATCTAAAGCAGTTCTCAGAGCGGCGGCGGTCTGCCCGTCTCATTCTCGTTCTGATATTTCTGTGCGCGATCTATCGTTCAACATAGATGAGCCGGTTGAGCGTGGTGGTACAAACACAGGCCCAACCCCAACAGATGCGGCAATAGCAGCGCTCGTAGGTTGTACTAATGTCATCGCGCACAAATGCGCCGGCTCGCTAGGGTTTGATGTGGGGCACTTAGCGATTGATGCTAAATGCTACTTCAACCGTGGTGGTGTGACACTAGCAGAGGAAGTTGAAGTGCCGTTTGAGAAAATCATTTTAAACGTGAAATCATCGGGCGGAAAAGTAACGCAAGAGCAGCTTGATCAGATAGCCACTGAAACTGGCAAGTACTGTCCACTGTCCAAGTTGTTCCTGAATGCCGGAACCGAAATTGAGCAATCTTGGACACTCGAGTAAGGTGCCGTTAAAAAGAGCACAATTAATTTTATTGATTAAAAGAACTACCTGAAACCAACGGGTAAAGAATAGTATTAACCGGAGAGGAAAAAATGAAACACCCTATTAAAGGTATAGCCGCAATTTGTGCGTTGGGTATAGCAAGCATTTCGCCTGCGTATTCTGCGGAAAAAATTAAAGCAGTTGTCATTGATGGTTACCCTGCGAAAGCAATGTGGGTAAAAGAATTCTCAGAGTTTTTTATTCCTGAAGTTGACAGGCGGCTTGCTGAAAGCGGCAATTATGAAATGGATTGGCAAGAAAGCTACGGTGGCTCGATTGTTAAGCCCAAAGGTGTACTGGAAGGCGTCAAGCTCGGTCTTGGCGATATTGGAATTGTCACCACAATTTTCCATAACTCTAAACTGCCTAGCCAGGCACTGTCTGCAGTAACGCCATTCGTAGCAGCTGATGCACGAGCAGTTGCAAAAGCCGTTGACGAAATTGCAAAAGAATTCCCCACCATGCAAAAGGAATTCGAAAAGCAGAATCAAGTGTATCTGGCAACGGGTGTTGTACTCGACACTTATCAAATGTTCAGCAGCAACGCTGTCTCATCTTTGAAAGACATCGAAGGTAACAAAGTCGCCGGTGCTGGTATGAATATGCGCTATGTTGAAGGCATCGAAGGAGCTGCCGGCGTCCGTGGTGGTCTGACAGATTTCTACAACATGCTTCAGACTGGCATGGTTGAGTCTGCCATGTTGTGGCCAGAGGCTGCTAAAACCTTCAAAATTGCTGAAGTTGCACCGTACATGCTTAAGGCAGATTTAGGCGCTGTAAATTCTAAGACAGTTACAGTCAACGCTGATTATTGGAAAAAACTACCTGAAGAAGTGCGCGGCGTATTGCAAGAAGTTGCTGTAGCGTACAGAGATCACGTTGCATCGGTTGCCATGGACCGCGCAGCAGCCAGCCGTGATGCTTATGTCGCTCAAGGCGGTACAGTCGTTGAAGTTTCAGATGAAGACCGTGCAGCCTGGGCGGCTGCAATGCCTAACATTGCTTCTGAGTGGGCAAAAGGGCTGGACGAAAAAGGTGAGCCTGGTACAGACATGCTCAAGGCTTATTTAGGCAAGCTTTCAGATGCCGGTTTCACACCAGTACGTGATTGGGCTTCAGAGCTGTAACGTTTGAAAACTAAAGGGGTGGCTTAGGCCACCCCTTTTTTGTCGTACTTCATCCACATTCCCTCTCAATAGATACCTATGATCAGCCTACTCAGAAAAGTTGAGTCGATTGGCAGTCAGGTTGCGACAATCGCGAATGCAATAGGCACGCTTATCGTTTTAGCGCTTGTCATGGTGGTTAACTACGATGTTGTAGCACGGGGTTTTTTTAATAACCCTTTTCACGGCGCAGTAGAGCTTGTCCAGTTTTCTATGGTGCTGATTGTATTTTTGCAACTCCCAGACGTCGTCAGAGTAAACAGGCTCACACGATCCGATGGTTTCTTATCCATCGCGAGTGATCGTTGGCCATCACTGTGCAAATACCTTAACAAGCTCATTAATCTTATTGCGTTCGTTTTTATGGTGTTGATTGCTGTGGCTATCTGGCCAGAATTTGTGGATATGTTTGAAACCCGTGATTACTTCGGCGTGCCCGGTGTATTTACAGCACCGTGGTGGCCTATAAAGTTAGTCATATTCATCAGCGCAGTACTGTGCAGTCTGCTGTTTTCGTTGAAGGTCTTACTGCCCGATGCGGATGAAGACGATAGCAATTCCTCCACGAGGTAACGTAGTGTGACTCCAATCGAAATAGGGCTGCTGTCTGTATCAGCTATTGTCATACTGATATACCTCGGTGTTTATATTCCAATCGCCCTAGGCGTTGTCTCTTTTGTCTCCATCTGGCTGATGCGGGACAATTTTGATCTTTCCATGAATCTTCTAAAGATTGCGCTGAGTGACAGCGTGATGGAATATACCTTTGCGACGGTGCCATTGTTTACCTTCATGGGTATTGTCGTGTCCAAAGCTGGCTTAGGTAGTGACATATACGATGTCATGAATGCCGGTTTTCGTAAGATAAAAGGTGGTATCGGTATGGCGACTGTTGGCGCCAACGCTGTGTTCGCGGCTGTGACCGGTTCCTCCATCGCCTCAGCATCGGTTTTCTCAACGGTTGCTGTACCTCAAATGCAGCGGCATGAATACAACCCTCGTTTTGCTGTGGGTGTTGTCGCAGGTTCTTCTGTACTGGGTATGATCATCCCACCGTCCGCCATGTTGATCATTTATTCATTTGTAGCCGAACAATCGGTCGGCGATATGTTTTTGGCTGGTGTTGTGCCAGGAATAATGCTGGCCATTGCTTATATCGGGGCCATAGCGTTCGCCGGAAAATTCTTCCCGAATTTTGTAGGTGGAAAGCCTGCTGAAGACTACGAACCAATGAGCAAAATGGAAGTGGCTAGTAAGACACTGCCATTGGTCTTTCTTATATTTGTGGTGCTTGGTGGTATATACACCGGTTGGCTTTCACCCGTTGAGGCGGGTGCGGCCGGAGCTACGGTTGGTTTGCTCATCGCTTTTCTGAGGCGTCGAATGACGCTTAAAATGTTCTGGCAAGCGTTAGTTGAAACCGGGCATATAACAGCAGCGATATTGTTTCTAATCACCGCAGCATCAATTTACAGTCGTATGCTTGGGTTGGCGGCATTGCCAAATGAGCTTGGCGATATCATCGCTAACAATCAGTTTAGCTTTGCCATGATTATGATTCTGTATGTTTGTCTCATGCTGTTCCTCGGAACACTGCTCGATACGGCATCTATTATCTTAATCGTTGTACCTCTGTTTCTACCTATTATTGAATCCTTGGGCCTTAGCCCGGTTTGGTTTGGTATCGTGACTGTCGTCGGTGCAGAGATTGGATTGCTAACGCCGCCGTTGGGCATTAGCTGCTTTGTTATAAAGTCGACGTTGAATGACGATCGTATAAAACTCAAAGACGTTTTCTTGGGCGCATTGCCGTTTGCTTTTGTGATGCTGCTAGTTCTTATCCTGTTAATAATATTCCCATCGCTAAGCACGGCTATCTTGCGTTAAAGGATCTTTCAGATGCGTACCGTTACAAAAGACAACATAACTGATGTTTTCGCCGGTTATTTTGGTGAAGACACCGACCCCAGATTAAAAGAGGTGCTGACCTGTTTAGCACGTCACCTTCATGACTTCGCGCGGGAAACCCAGCTCACGCACGATGAATGGCGTAAGGGTTTAGAGCTTCTCAAATGGGCAGGTGATATTACCGGCCCTGAGCGAAATGAATTTGTGTTGTTGTCTGATGTTATGGGCTTGTCCTCCTTGGTTGATATGATTCACTCAGTACCCGAAGCCACCAGCTCATCGGTGCTTGGACCATTTCACGTGTCTAATCCACCTCCGCTTGCCATTGGCGCTGATATGAAGCGTCATTACGATGGAGACGTCTTACTGGTGGAAGGTGTTGTATACGATACGGATAACAAGCCATTAGCAGGTGCAACACTCGATATCTGGCAGACAGCACCCAACGGACTGTATTCCAGTCAAGACGAAGAGCAAGACATTCATTCATTCCATGCCTTGATGACAACTGATGAAAATGGGCGGTATTCATTTACAACGGTTAAGCCGGTTGAATACACAGTGCCTAGTGATGGTCCGGTAGGTGAAATTCTCAAAGCTGCTGGCCGGCACCCTTGGAGGCCATCACACTTGCACTTCATTGCGCATGCAGAAGGTTGTCGATCTGTTGTAACCGAGGTGTTCCCGGACGACGATCCTTATTTGGACCAAGATACCGTATTTGGTG
Source organism: Granulosicoccus sp. (assembly GCA_020627685.1). Taxonomy (GTDB): domain Bacteria; phylum Pseudomonadota; class Gammaproteobacteria; order Granulosicoccales; family Granulosicoccaceae; genus Granulosicoccus. The sequence goes on from JAHDGK010000024.1 coordinate 29,342, forward strand.
TCCGTGAAGATCTAGTGATGTCATACGAGCGTAAAGCTGCCGGAACGTTTCCAGAGGGACTTGAACTTTCAGGGAAAGTGACGGGGGAGTATCTTCGTGTTGAATTCGATTTCCACTTATCAAGGGATAGTTAATAGGTTAACCAAGTAATCGCCGGTGGTTCGATAGTGCGCGGTGAGTAAGCTGGAAGCGCTATCGACATCGCGTTCGATAGCTGCTTCAAAAATGTTTTTATGTTCCTCAACGACGTCGCGCTTGGCATAGTCCGGAGATTTGCCAGCAAGATTTCTATAGCGAACATTCAGTGAGTAGAGTTGGTCGCAAAATCGCAGGAGTATTGGCGAGTCGCAAGCACCGATAAGTGCCATATGGAAGTCTTTATGGTGTTGTTCAAATATATGCGGAGGTTCGTGGTGTACCCGACACATGTGGTGATGGGCTAAAACAAGGTTGTCTTCCCAAGCTTTTGTGCTTTTCTCAAAGCTTGTGCGAAGCGCTAAGTCTTCAAGCTTGCAACGCAGATTGAGTATCTCTTCAAACTGCTCTTTGCTAGCTTGTGCGACGCGGAAGCCTCGTTGGTCACGCCTTTCGACCAGTTGGTCTGATGTGAGAAGGCTCAGTGCTTCCCTGACTGGGGAAGCTCCAGTGGAGAATGTCGTTTTGAGTGTTTCTACTTTAAGTTTCTCACCAGGAGCCAGCTCACCGGACAAAATGGCGTCACGCATGGCTAGGTAAGCACGTTGAGTTGTGGACTGGGTAGAGGCAAGGGAAACCTCTTTTTTTATAGTCATTTCTATCGATTCCACGCAAGAATATGAGAGTGACGATGCTTGATAATATCGTTATTTTATAGTTAAATGAAAAAATCATACAGATTTTTAGATCAATCGGAAATATAAAGATGCGCGAAACACATTCGGTAGATGGTCAATGGTGGGTAAGCCCCTACAATTTCAAATCTGACGTCCGTTCAGGGCTGGAGCTTCCCCCTAAGGTTGAAATCCACGATGCCACTTTGCGAGATGGTGAGCAAACTCCAGGCGTAGTCTTCTCAGTAGATGACAAAATTCAAATTGCTACAAAGTTGAGTGAAGTCGGTGTTGAACGCATCGAAGCAGGCATGCCTGCAGTTTCGCCACAAGATGCACAGGCGATAAAAGAGATTTCAAAGCTGGGTTTGAACTCCCGTATTTTCACGTTCGCCCGTGCAATGAAACAAGACATTGACATGGCACTCGAGTGTGGTGCCGATGGCGTCATCATCGAAGTACCGATTGGCTATCCGAAGTTGGTCACGCAATTTGGTTGGACTTGGGAAGATGTATTTAAGAAGAGTAAGGAAGTTATCAACTACGCGAAAGAGCAGGGCTTGTATACGGTGTTTTTTCCATATGACACAACCCGTGCACGTGAAGAAGATTTAACTAACCTGTGTAAAGCCATTACAAATGAAGCAATGCCTGATTCCATTGGAATCGTAGACACGATGGGCTGTGCTACTCCAGAGGCCATTAAGTATATGGTTCGCTGGGTAAGAGATATGACCGGCTTACCTATTGAAATTCATACGCATAACGATTTTGGAATGGGCGTAGCCACCGAGCTAGCGGCTGTTACTGCTGGTGCAGTATGTGTGCATAGTTGCGCCAATGGACTAGGTGAGCGTACGGGTAATGCTGCACTTGAAGAGTTGATGCTCGGTCTAGAACTGCTTTATGGTTACGAGACTGGATACAAGCTAGATAAATTACCTGAGTTGGGTGATCTACTGTCTTCTTTATCCAATATTCCTATTGCGCGAAACAAGCCTGTTTTAGGTCACGGTAATTTCATCCGTGAATCCGGTATCGGCATCCAGTATGTGATGGAAGATCCACTCGTTATGTTTGGTACGCATCCGGCGCTGACAGGTCGCAGTGGTGAAGTTGTGCTAGGCAAGAAGAGTGGTAAGGCGTCTATCGTTTACAAATTGGGTGAGCTTGGCTTAGGTGAAGCTGAGGACGATCTAGTCAGCGAGATGCTTAATCGCGTGAAGCAAAAAGGTATCGAAAAGCGCGATATCTTAAGTGATGAAGAATTTACATCTATTGTGAATGAGGTTAGGGACGCCGCGGCGTAAGTAAAACTTCTAAGTAATATGCAGTGGTATTTTCAGCCCGGTATTGTCAGTTTTGATATACCGGGCTGTAGTAAAAACGAAGTTGAGCGTGAACAAAACCTAAAGACAAGCTTGTGGTTCTTTACCCTCAATCAGGGTCAAACGCTTTGAGTGTGTGATCTAACCCAAGCGTAATATGTTTTTCGAGAATAGATTGAGCTTTCTCGGCTTCGCGATTTAGCGCGGCATCAAACATGGCTTTATGTTCTTTAACTGCAACGACACCGCGATTTGTCAGAACCGACATTTGATAGCGTAGATACTTGTTGTAAAGCACGGAATGTAGTGAAAGTAAGTTCGCTGAGTTACAGGCACTTATGAGTGCTTGATGAAACTCGCAGTCGTAGCGTTTCCAATTTTCTTTTGCAGAATCATCGCCCTCAAGTATTTGCTTTTCAGTCACTTGTAGCTTGTGATACGCCGCAACCAAATTAGCCTCCCATTCAGTGTCGCCAAGCTCTATTGAAGTCTTCAAGGCGGTGCACTCTAAAAGAACCCGAAGATGTGTAATTTCAATCAGGTCTTCTTTGGATAATGGCGCTACAAAAAACCCGCGCTGTTCCTCAGCGACTACAAAACCTTCGCTTGCCAGTCTGGTTAAGGTTTCCCGAAGTGTGGATATGCTGACTAAATATTGCTTCTTCATTGCGTCCAGCTTCAGCTTGGTACGCGGAGCCAACACACCGAAAATAATATCTTTTTTAATTGTCTCGTAGGCGGTAGAACCGACTGTACCCACGTACTTTGACATGATGATTGCCCTGGCGCTAATGGAAGGAGGAGACGAGAACTACTCAATGGCCCAATTTTACCAGAGATTTTGTGGGTTTCTAGAATTCTAAAAATATGAAATAATATCAGATATTAAGATAAATATCATTTAATATTGAAGTGGCGCTGCGAATCGCACCCAGCCAATGCTGTGTCGGAAACGGGGGCGAATTGGGTGAGCTTCCAAAGACTATTGAATTCGGAGATCTTTTTTAAGGTCTGCTTTTTATTGAAATATGAAAGCTCATTGGGAGTTTTGTTATGTACGCATCAATTGCGACCGTATGCCTTAGTGGAACACTCAGTGAAAAAGTGGCGGCGATTGCTGCTGCTGGTTTCAAACACATAGAAATATTTGAGAACGATCTTATCTCCTTTGATGGCAGTGTTAAGGAGGCGTCTGCACTAATACAAGACAATGGGCTGCAAGTGGTTACGTTGCAACCTTTTAGAGATTTCGAAGGACTACAACAAAGAGACAGAGTTCTGGCTTTCGATCGTGCCAAATTAAAGTTTGAGCAGATGCATGAGCTTGGAACAGAGCTTCTTATGGTTTGTAGCTCAACTCACCCTAACTCTGTTGGGGGCATAACACGACTTGCAGATGACTTTAATGAATTGGGTGAACTAGCATCGTCCTGCGGGATGCGCGTTGCGTATGAAGCTCTGGCTTGGGGTAAGCATATAAATGATTATAGGGACAGCTGGGAGGTAGTACGTCAAGCTAATCATCGCGCGGTAGGGCTCGTGCTGGATTCGTTTCATATTTTTAGCCGCGGTACAGACCTCAATGCCATTCAAAATATTCCAGGAAATCAAATATTTTTGGTGCAAACCGCAGATGCTCCTAAATTGTCTATGGATCATCTGTCCTGGAGCCGACACTACCGAAGCTTTCCAGGGCAGGGTGAATTAAACATTGAAGCCTTTATGAACGTGTTGGCAAGCACGGGATATGACGGGCCTTTATCGCACGAAATCTTTAATGACATTTTTAGGCGAAGTGATCCCATGCAGACTGCTGTCGATGGCTACCGCTCTTCACAGTATCTTTTATCCATGTTGCCACAGCAACAAAACTCAGTTCCGGAGCCTGTGCCGCTGAGTGGTTTCGACTTTGTTGAGATTGCCACTCAAGCTAAGCATCAAAAGCCTTTGCATGCATTGTTGGGTGCGGTGGGTTTTGTAAAACAGGGTAAGCATCGAGAGATGCAGGCCGAACATTGGCGATGTGGTGATGTTCAGTTCGTTTTGAATTCTGACCCTGAATTTGCAAACCAATTTTTAGAAAAACGTGGAACCGGGGTTGTGGCTTTAGGGTTAAAAGTAGATAGTGCTTATGCCACTACCAAGCGGGCAAATTTTATGGGTGTACCCGTTGTAGAGCCTGCCCAAGTCAATGCGCTGCATAGTATGGTGGGAATGGAAAATGTAGACGGTACCGTATGGTATTGGGTCGATGCGTCCACCTCACAGCATGCATTTGATAGTGCTTTTGAATCCCTTAAGGTTGAAGATGAAAAAACAGCCATTCCCCTGATTGATCGGGTAGACCACATCTCGTTATCACAAAGCTATCCGGATTTTTTAAGTTCATTGTTAGGGTTCAGAGTTATCTTCGATTTGGATATAGCGCCTGCATTTGATGTGTTTGATCCTCAAGGTCTGATTCAAAGCCAGGTTGTGCATAATCGTGATCGCTCCTTTCAGTTGGCGTTTAATGCAACGGATGCGAAAAACACGCATAGCGCTAGATTCATTGAGCGTGCAAAAGGCTCTGGTGTTCAGCACATTGCCTTGGCTACTCCTGATATTTTTAGCTGTGCTGAAGCCATACAAAATGGGGGAGTAGATTGCATTCGTATTCCTCAAAACTATTACCCGGATTTACAAGCGAGATTTGGGCTGGAAGATGCGCTTTGTCAAAAGCTTATGCGTTTTAACATTCTTTATGATCAAGATGATAACGGCGTTTTCTATCAACTTTATACAATGCCCATTGAGGGCAGACTGTTTTTCGAGTTTGTACAACGCGAAAATAACTATCAGGGTCTTGGGGCTGCGAATGCTTGGTTGCGCGCATCTGCCCAACAGTTAAGTGAAGTTGCCGGTTAGTGGGTGGCTATTGTTAATTATTTTGTGTTTGCAACCGCTCAAGCCACTCCCGACTAAGCAGCTCATCAATATTTTCTGGTAGTGCTTCTTCCCACGCTAAATAATCTCGTGAGTCCTGCATGTTGCCGTGATGGCGCCCAGCGAATAGAGCAGATTCATCAATAGGTGATTCAATACTACCGGTTTGAATATGACCAGGATTGATGTCACTTGTGTCCCAGCAGTACCAGCCTGCTACATCCCAGCCGTGTTGTCGGAGCAATTGTGCGATTGCGATTGCATGTGTGCTGTCAGAACCAATTAATACGATAGATTCCCGCTCGTTAATAGCATCAGAAATGACGCTACTGATGTTCTTCCATTCTGACCCTTCAAGGTGTGCCTGAGAGAATGCTTTGGATGGTCGGAAATCGTATATTTTTCCAGAGGCTTGTTGATGTGACATTAATTGATCAATCGAAAATTGAGGGCAGGGCGTTTCTAAGGCATGGTGATTTTTGTTTTCATTTTCAGCGCTTGGTAAAGCCGTTGTTAAGTAGGCAACACTCACATTAAAGCCCATGAGTTGTAACCAATAGGCCGCGAAAGCTGCACGGCTACCAGATCCATGGTCAAACAATATAACGGGCACGTGATATCGTGCGATTGAACGATCTGTTTGCTGAATGAGATTTGTGCCGGAAACTTTGAGAATGTTGTGGCAGCCCAGTTCTCCAGAGGCTGCATCATCGGATACATCAAACAACAAATGTGATCTGTGCTTTGCCACAAATGATTCGATGTTTGCATCGTCCACTTGTGTGTGTGCAATTTTCCAAGTATCCAGAAAACGTCTGGCCGGTTTCGAGTTGGCAGATTCAGTGGCGAATAATCGATTGGCGTTGAACTCCCGCTCTAAACCATCAAGTTGCCAAGCTTGTGTACCGCCTTTGAAAATAACAAAGGGACCTTGGTAGCCAGCTGCTTTTAATGTGCATGCGCCAATGATGGATCGCGTACGTCCCGCACAATGAAGTAGTGCGCACTTGCCCGTGTCTTGCAAGGCTTCCATATTGGTTAGCAGTAAGCTGTTAGGCAAACTTTGCGACCCGGGTATAGTGAATTTAGCGTATTCTGCGGTCGGCCGGACATCAAACAAACGGGCATCCTGGTGCTGAGCCCGATAGTCTGCGGGTGTAATTTCCGGGATACCACAGGTGTGTGCCAGCACTTCGCCAAAAGCTTTAGACCAAACAAATTCTCCCTTAACAAAGCCGCCTCCAAATTCATTTGGTTTAGACGTAGCGTGGCGCTCTATGTGTGTGTAACCCAGCTCAAGTAGTAAATTTGCTGCCGCTTCACTGGCAGCGTCTTGCCAGTCGAGAAGGTGAATTGGAAAATCTAGCTCAGGCACGTAGCGTCTGATTTGTCTGGACAGCACGGAAAGTGGGATATTGGTGCTTCCAAACCAATGGGCGTTTACGTGGTCACGACGTTCTCTGGTATCTATAAGCGCGAAAGGAATGCCTTTACTATACAGTGACGAGAAAAGGTGTTGGCTCACGCGTTTTTGTTCCTGAATAAAATTATGTGTTTTTATGGATGAATCTTTGCGTCATCGTGGCGCTTAATTCTGTCATTTAAGAATAAACGCTATGCGCATAGTTGGCCAGCTTTGTTGCGTTCTCTATCAAAGCTGCTAGTTACAGTTTAAATAGTTACTAACGTAGGGGGGATTATGGATTTACAGCTAAGTGGGAAAACTGCACTTGTCACCGGGGCCAGTCAAGGCATAGGCAGAGCGACCGCGAAGTCTCTTGCAGCTGAAGGGGTACAGACCGCCATCGCAGCCAGACGTGGCGAATTACTGAGCGAATTGGCAGATGAGATTGCCGATGCGGGTCATCCCAGGCCTGTTGTCATACCGCACGATATTATGGCTAAAGATGGACCTGAAGACTTAGCTTTGAAGGCGCTTAATGCCTTAGGTTCTGTTGATATTCTCATCAATTCAGCAGGCGGTAGTCGCAAGGTCGATTTATACGCTGATGCCCAAACTTGGGAAGAGGGTATGAATATGAACTTCAATACGCAGCGTCGGTTAAGTCATGCACTTCTGCCTCAAATGATAGAGCGATCGTGGGGGAGAATCATCACCATTAGCGGCAAGAATGAGCCGGAAAAGCATCCCGGAAAAATCAATGTAGCCATGTCGGCAAAAGCTGCTATCCATGCGTGGGCGAAAGGGTTGTCTAATGAAGTCGCTCAACACGGAGTGACAGTCAATTGTTTAGGGCCCGGAAAAATAATGAGCGAACAAATCCGAAAAAATTACGATGAGGAACGCCGACGCAAATACGCTGAGGAAGAAATCCCTATTGGCTACATAGGAGAACCTGAAGATATGGCGGTAGTTGCGGCTTTTTTAAGCTCACCGCTCGCGCGTTATGTCACAGGTGTTGTAATACCTGTCGATGGAAGCTTTCGCAAATATGCGTTTTGATCAATAGGCGAAAACCAC
>JAHDGK010000024.1:36985-73175 GCA_020627685.1 Granulosicoccus sp.
ACCTGTCGATGGAAGCTTTCGCAAATATGCGTTTTGATCAATAGGCGAAAACCACTTACCCGATGTACACTGTAAAGCTGCAATAAGTACCACACTAGATGTGGTGCTTGTTGCACCTTAAAAACATTGCTCGTACGGAGAATTCATTGGACATCACTCTCTATCACTCACCCGGTGCCTGTTCGATGGCAACCTATATTTCGTTGCTTGAAGCAGGTGCCAAGTTTGACGTCAATATCATCAATCTTGGCAAAAATGAACAGTCAAGCCCTGAGTACGTTGCAATCAACCCCAAGAAGAAAGTACCGCTGTTAGTAGCCGATGGACGGGGGCTGACAGAAAACGTCGCCATTCAATCATGGATAGCTGAAACCTATCCTGAAGCGCATCTTTTGCCATCAGATAGTTGGGAGAGACTGCAAGCCGTCTCTTACATGGGTTGGTTTGGCGCTGGCATACATCCCCACATAACCCGGCATTTTAAGCCCGCTAAATTCTGTGCTGATGAGGGTAGTCACGCGGACTTAAAGGCCAAAGCTAAAGCCGCTTATATGGAGCAGTTGGAAGTTGTAGAAACTGAGCTAAATGATAGAACCTGGTTTTTCGACCATTACACGGTGTGCGACTCCTACTTCTTTTGGATCTATACACGCGCGCTGGCAGAGGGTTTCGATCTGAGTGGCTTCAAGAGCTGTACTGCACATAATGAACGCATGCGTGAAAGAGATAGCGTTAAGTCTGTACTTGCTCACATTGCGAGTTAGTGTTTATCTCTAATCACTATGATGGTGGTAGCAAGAACTGATCAAAAAAGTTGCTCAGCCCGCTGAAGTCATTCAGCGGTAATATTTCGGCGACGTATTGATCGGGTCTTACAATAACAAGAGCTCCTTTAGATCTATCTATGCGTCGGGTGTCGAATATGTCTCGGCTATGTTTCGTATGCGGGCAAAATACTTTTTCATAGTCGATCAAACCGTACTTACCTTTGCGTGGAAGCAGTAAATCCGGCAACACTTCCATCATCATTGATGGTGCACTGAGTTGAAACACGGCGCGTATATCTATCAAGCTGTCAATGTCTGACTCTTTACCTGTGTAGCGCAGGATAGGGGAGGCGGGGTCTTGAGTAAGATAATCACATAGATTGCTTATTGGTTTGCCCGGGCCTCCATCATCGAGAGCGTCAGAAAACACCATGAGGCGCCATCGTCCATCTGCCTTTATTGTATGGCCGAGCTGTACTGGTAGGCCATCACTAAGGCGAACAACGACATCAGAGTGAAATCGCTTTCCAACGGTTAAGCCGTCGGCCAGCAACTGGTGCTTATACGTTCCAGTGATAATGGATGAATCGTATTGTGTTTCTACACCTGCGGTATAGCGGCCATGCTTTTTAAAATACGTTTGAAATTGTGAAGCTTCGATCGAATTTTGCGTTTTCCGACTGAAAAGCTTGGCCATGTCCTTGTCAAAGTCTATTAGCTCTTGAGCTTTAGATTGTCGCTCCCTCGAGTAGGTATTTAACAGGGCAGGTACAGCCTGTTTGCGTATAACTGACGCCAACTTCCATCCCAAATTAAATGAATCTGCCATACCCACATTCATTCCTTGCCCAGCTTTCGGGCTGTGGGTGTGGCATGCATCGCCTGCTATAAAAATGTCGGGTGTATCTGATAGCCCATCCTCTACTTGAGCATTGTCAAATTGATCGCAAACTCGCTGCCCGATTTCATAAGCTGACCACCATACTGTTTCTTTAACATCCAAGGTATAGGGTGACAAAATAGCGCGTGCTTTTGCGATGAGCATTTCCGGAGTGACACCTTTGTCACTTGCTCGCTCCTCTCCATGCAGCTCGCCCAGTTCTATGTACATTCGAACCATATAGCCGCCTTCGCGAGGAATAATCAGCATGCTTCCGTTATCAGACGATTGAATAGCTGCTTTTTTCCTGATATCGGGAAAATTCGTAACTGCAAGCACATCCATAACGCCCCATAGTTGCCGCGCAGATTCACCCTTCAGTTCGAGATTTAAAAACTGTCGCACCGCACTACGAGCACCATCGCAACCAACAATATACCGAGCACTGATAGTGCATGTGTCGGAGCTATCCTGATCAGTAAATTCTGCAACTAGTGGGTAATCTCTAGCTTGGGTGCGCGTTAATGCGGTGAGTTTCTGGTTGTACACGGGCTTTAAGTGGTGCGTACTGTTCTGCATAAGTTCGAGATATAAATCGTGAACCCGAGCCTGGTTGAGAATGACGTGTGGCATCTCTGACAGGTCGTCTTCTACATCAGGAATTAGCTCTGCGCGATGAAGGGTTTTGCTGTCAGGGGCGGGGCGCCAGAACGCAACCTCATTAACGCCATAGGCCTCATTAATGACTTTATGCGCAAAACCAAAGGCTTCAAACATTTCCAGAGAGCGGCAAGCCAAGCCGTCTGCCTGGCCGACAGCTAGGGGCCCGGATTTTTGTTCAAGGACTTTTACAGTGATATCAGGGAAAGCGCACAATTGAGCTGCAAGAGTTAATCCGGCAGGGCCACTCCCTACGATAAGAACATCAACAGGTTGATCGGATGCGTCGGGAGTCTCTTTAGTCTTAGCGGCAATGGCAGGGTCACCACTGCGAAATCCATTTAAGTGATATTGCATGACGGGTTATTCCAAGCGTGCTTGCGCAGCAGCGAGGCGCTGGGTGGCAAGTGAGTGCGCTTGCCAGGTGGTCAAATTAAGAACCCAAATAGTTACATAACATAACTATTTGTGTCTACGAATAATTTGTATTCGTCTCCTGAAAATTTATGTTGACTATCAATAGTTATACGACATAATTAGTTTTTGCTATTAATATTCGCTGCTTTGAGGCTTTTTCAAAGCAGTAAATGCGTGTCGCTCCAGCCTATTTAGTGTTCTCAGGGTTGAATGGCGCGTAATCGTGTTGAAATTTTATGTCGCAACTTGGACGATTTTCGTGTCGTATTTCATATGAGTGAATCTATGCTTCTAATAGAAGTCGATGGCCCTATCGCCACGCTGACCATCAACAGGCCAGGCAAACGTAACGCCATGTGCGAAGAGTTGCTTGATGCCATCGACGCTTTTTTTTCAGCCCCCCCGAAAGAGGTCAAAGTCGTCATCCTGACCGGGACAGAAGGCCACTACTGTTCAGGCCTTGATTTATCAGAACACGTTCATCGTAGTGCAGAAGAAAACTTGCATCATTCTCGCCATTGGCACGGGGTGATGCACAAAATTCAGTTTGGTGGGCTGGCCGTTGTATCCGCCATGTTCGGCGCTGTTATTGGGGGTGGTTTAGAGCTAGCGGCTTCTACCCATGTGCGCATAGCAGAACCATCTACTATTTTCCAAATGCCCGAAGGGCGTCGCGGAATATTTGTCGGCGGTGGAGCGACTGCCAGAGTGGGACGTCTACTCGGTGCCGACAGAATGACTGAAATGATGCTAACGGGCCGCAAATACACTGCGGATGAGGGACTTTCTTTAGGGTTAGCTCATTATTCTGTGGAGGAAGGCGGCGCATTGGAACTTGCAAAAACCTTAGCTGGGAAAATCTCCCGTAATGCACCTCTGTCAAATTATTTGATGATCCAATCAATTCCGCGCATCAATGATATGTCGCAAAGCGATGGACTGTTTACAGAGTCTCTTGCAGCCGCGCTTTCGCAAACAACACCTGATGCTATAGAGGGTCTCAAAGCATTTTTGGAAAAGCGACCACCGAAGTTTAGGTAAAGCGTATGAGTACAACTAAACTAGCGGTAGTTCCTCCTAGCCGGATAAGCGACGAAACTCTGCGTAATTTTTTGGGTTACCAGCTCAAACGCTCTTTCAACGTTATCCAGGCCGATTTAGCTAAGACTCTGAAACCGTTTGATTTAAGAATGCTAACGTTTACCGCTCTAGTATTCATTGTCGATAATCCGGGTATGAGTCAGTCTCAATTGGCCGATGCTATGGATATTGAACGACCGAACCTCGTTGTCATTATTGATGAGCTTGAGCAACGCGAACTCATCGTGCGCGATCGTGTGAAAACCGACAGGCGTATGTATGCACTTAAAGCCACACTAGCTGGTAAACGCTTGTGTAAAAAAGCGGTTGCTGCGGATAAAGCACATGAGGCTCGTTTGCTGGCAGGCATTGACAAAGAGACCCGTAAAAATCTTATGTCTACTTTAGAAGTGCTAAGTAGTCATCTCCAGAATCGTAACGAGGATCTCACTTAATGATCGATCTTGCAAAGGTTCGTGCAATCGACATTCATACACATGCTGAGGAGCCTTGTGGTTGTCACCCTGATGACGGCTATGATGAATTGCAGTCCACCATGGCCTCATACTTCCGCGCGCCCTGGAGTCATCCACCGACAGTAGCTGAAACTGCTGCCTATTATCGCGAGCAAAATATAGCGGCGGTGATATTCCCGGTTGATGCGGAAAGGGAAACAGGGTATCGGCGGTATTCGAATGACGAGATAGCTGAGGTTGTGGCTGAAAACAGCGATGTCCTTATTCAGTTCGCGTCAATCGATCCGTGGAAAGGCAAGATGGCTGTGCGTGAAGCTCGGAGATTGATACGCGAGTACAAGGTTAAAGGCTTCAAGTTTCATCCCACCATGCAAGGATTTTTTGCAAACGACCGTATGGCTTATCCTTTTTACGAAGTGTTAGAGGAGGAAGGTTGTATTGCACTGTTCCATACAGGGCAAACGGGTGTTGGTTCTGGAATGCCGGGTGGAAACGGTATGCGATTGAAATATTCCAACCCAATGACCATGGATGATGTAGCAGTAGATTTTCCTGACTTAAAAATTATTCTGGCGCATCCTTCGTTTCCCTGGCAGGAGGAAGCATTGGCCGTCGCGCAACATAAGCCTAATGTCTATATTGATCTCTCTGGCTGGTCGCCAAAGTATTTTCCCGAAATACTGCTTCGTTACTGCAATTCAATACTGAAAAAGAAAGTGTTGTTCGGTTCGGACTGGCCAATGATTACGCCGGAACGATGGCTTTCAGATTTTGAAAAAATCGCCATAAAAGATGAGCTCCGAGAGGACATTACCAAAGGCAATGCTGCACGGTTGTTAGGGCTGGTTTAAAACTAATCTCAGTCTTAAGCAATCTCGCTAAAAATACGCTCTAATTTTTCGCCTTTTATTTTGTTCAAAGACTTAACATACTGTATGCGACCCAGCAGCTGTGCTCGTAAATTCTCATGACCCTCTCGGTTTTGACTTTCAATGCCGTGCCTTTTGCAGTTAGTTAGCGTTGCTTTGAGTGCATCGTAGTATTGCCTATCAATATTAGTTTGTGTATTGACCACGATACCGACTAAACGTTGTTTTTGGTGAGGGCGTTTTATACGGGTTTTTCTGTAGTTCAACGATACGCCTTCATCAATACAAATTCCGCCTACGACTGATTCTAGAAATCGCCAATCGCGATGAACATTGCTCGACAAGGCAATGTCATCCGCATAACGGGAGTAGTCCATGTCTAAAGAGTTGGCTAAACCCGTCAGTCTGACATCCAGCTGATGTAAGGCCGCGTTAGCCAGTGCAGGGGAGGTGGGCGCTCCTTGAGGTAGATGCCGTTGTTTTAACCGAATCCGCTGCTCATGCGTAAACAGACGTAGGGTTTTATGGTCCAGTTGAACCCGATGCGAACACAAAGCGGTGAGATAGACTGATACCTGCTCTGAATAGCCAAGGGATCGGAATATATTCTTAATGGTTGGCCAGCTTATAGAGTGAAAGCAATCTGCAATATCGTACGATATCAAGTAACGTTTACCAACATGGTTGGTAGCGTGTGAAACGCAATTTCTACCTTGGCAAAAACCGTGGGCAGCGTCATGTGTTTCTATTGTGCTTAGAATGGTGTCGTTTATCTTACGTTGAATTCGTTTAAGGTCTATCTTTGGTTTTTCGATTAATCGTATTCCACCATTACGTTTTTCCAGAAAGTCGTAGTGGTAGTGTTTAAGATGGCTTGGTGTAGATGCATCGTTACGCCAACAATTAGCGAACCATTCAAGTTCAGTGGTTGAAACTAATAACCATTTCGCTAGTTCACCGACGCTATTAATTTCTGGGAGTGGTTTTCGGATGTGTGCACTCATACCGCCTTGTTTGAGAGTAAAGCGCGTAATCCTTGGTTGGCTTGAGTTCCGAATAAACCAGCTGTCGATTCGATCAGATGCGGCTAGAAACTCGGTGATATCGCTTAGAGGTGGCTTTGTAGGGTGTGCCACCAATAGCTCGTTAATGACTTCGTTAACATCATCTGGCAAATGGGTGACGCACACAATGGAAGCGCCAAGCAAGGTTTTGTAGTGCCACTCGACTTCAAACAACCAATTCGCAAGCTGCGATGTGAAAAAAGCTTGTTTGTTCACTTTCCATTTCTGTGTAGATGAGCGGCACTCTGCTCGAGAATTCGCATGAACTCACGTGCACGAAGTGCACAGCCGTTCCTGCAGTGTTAAGAAAGCAATACCCTACCTTGGGGTATCCCCAAAGCCCAGCAATCGAAAGAGTGCTGACAAAACCAGAGTGCCGCAGAACGACGGTAGGTGAATTGATGAAGAAAATCAACTGCAGTTAGAATTAGGGAAACATTGTAGACCCCACGCGAACATGCATAAGCCCACGTACTATGTCAATAATTCATCTTCAAACGGAAATCTAGAGAGCAGTTCTGTCCCTGTTCTAGTCACTAGAAGTTGCTGTTCAAGCTTGACGCCTTCTGTGCCACCAGCCGCACCAATATAGCTTTCAACGCAGAGTGTCATGCCGGGTTCGATAGTACCGTCGTACCCGGCATGTGGGAAGTCGCCATGATGGTAGAGGTACGGGTATTCACCTGTCATACCGCAGCCATGTGCTGATAAATAGTATCGATTGTCGTAGTAGGCTTCGGGTATATTCCATGCTTGATTGGCGTATTCACGAAAACTCAAGCCCGGCTTGATGATTTCCATGTTGTGGTGCACTTGTTCATGCGCCACTTTGTATAACGTCTTTTGTGTTTCATTCGGCTTGTCCGGGCCAGCGTGAAAAGTACGTGAAAAATCTGAATAATACCCATGGCAACCAACTACGTCGGTATCCAGAGCAATCAATTCGTTCTCACGAATAAGGCTACTAGACGTTTCTTGGAACCATGGGTTGGTGCGTTGACCTGCACTGAGTAAGCGTGTCTCGCAGTAGTCTCCATTTTGTTCAATGACCGATTGGTGTAGTACAGACCAAAGTTGATTCTCAGTCAGGCCCGGTTTTATCGCCGAGCGCAGTTTTTCAACGCCGATTTCTGTTGCTCTTAATGAGGCTTTTATGCATTTCATTTCCTCATCTGACTTGATAGCACGTGCCATCTCAACGGCTTGTTGTGCATCTACAATTCGTAGGCCGCAAGCCTGAAGTGCTAGGGCGGTACCCGCGTTCAGACGCTCTAGACCAACTGTCGCACCAGCACCAACAAGCTCTGTTATCAGGTCGTTCATCTCAGCAGCCCACTTCGTTTCACGTTTCATGATGTCAGGTCCGGCCGCTACGAAACTGGCTGTGCTAGCGGGGCGAACTTCGTCAACGGTGTCGAATCCATCCGCTAAATGTAGACAGCCTGTAAATTCGAACAAAATAGATTTGCTGGCAGTTAGTAACAGGTAGCGAGAAGGTGCGTTGCGCTGGCAGAACACCTGCATGTTTCGTGTGCCCGTTGCATACCTTATATTTATTGGGTCGGACAATATCAACGCATCCACACCGTAACGCACCATCTCGGCACGCACGCGTGCAAGACGATAATGTCGAACCGCATGAAGGTCAATTCCTTCACTTTCTGGTGCTCGGTCCAGAAGCGCAAGGTCAGACAAGTCGCTGCGTTCTGCATGCCAGTCGAAATTTGCCATTTATAGACGTCCCTTGTTTAAGTAACCGCGGCAAAATCATATCACCTGGTATTGATAATATGCATTGACTGCGGTGCGTGTTAAGGCTTGAACCAACGGTTTAAGAACCGTTAGCTTTTTTCGGGTCTAAATCTTTTTCTGAGGCAAGCACACTGGTGGCAAAGCCTGTTTATACTGCTTGGTCGGATTCAGCTTTTAAGAAGAGGCTATCACGTGAAAATTGGCGTAATCGGTTGTGGGAATATGGGGGGCGGTATGGCAAGGCAGCTATTGGCTGCCGGGCATACAATGGTTTGCTACGACCCAGACGCTGATACGCTAGATAAGCTACAGGCCGATGGTGTAAAAGCAGCCGCTTCAGCTGGTGAGTTGGCTAGATCAGTACAGTACATTATTCTGTCCCTTCCAAAAGCAGCTGTCGTCGAAGCGGTTATGCAGGAGATTGGCTCAGACATACGTCAGGGTTCGATCGTCTTGGATACTTCTACTTCAGAGCCCGCTACATCACAGGCTATGTCTGAACTTGGTGCGGCGCATGGGTTTTCATTTATAGATGGTCCGGTAAGCGGCGGACCATCTGCTGCCAATGCCGGAACGATGACTATGCTCCTTGGTGGTGAACTCAGCGCTATCGAGGAACTTAAACCCTTGCTTGACATCATCACGGCTAAGACCGTCATCGTGGGTGGCTCTGGTGCTGGGCACGCTGCGAAAATCGCTAACAACATGCTATGTGCTGCAAATCTCGTCTTAGTTGCGGAAGCAATTCGTCTAGGTGAGGCGTCGGGTGTACAAGCGCAGGATCTACTGGAAGGTATCAATGCAGGGTCGGGTCGTAGCGGCGTCAGTGAAGTCAACTTCCCGCGGTGGGTGCTGAATGACGCCTTTGATTCCGGCTTCACAATGGGTTTGATGCGTAAAGATGTCGGGCTTGCACTTGATCTGGCCAAGTCAACCCGTGTCGAATTGCCGGGCTTTACTGAAATAGCCGATCTCTGGTTGAACCAATCAACTCATATTTCAGATTCTGCGGACTTTAACGAAATTGTTAAATACGATGATAGAGGGAATGACAGTGTCTGAACGATTATGCAAATTGCAACAAGCCATGTTGTCTGTCGGGCTGAATGAACATCCCCAAAGCCTGATTAATGGCGAGCTAACCGATGGGCCTGGTGCAGACGTTTCATTGATTGATCCATTTACTGAAGAAGTGCTTTTTACTTACGCGGACGCCGATACCGATTTAGCTAAGCTTGCGTGCGATGCAGCAAGTGCGACTCAGCCCGGTTGGGCTAAAGGCATGTCAGCGGCCGCTCGTGGTCAAGTCATGCAAGACATCTCACGATCGGTCCTGTCCCATGCTGAACCACTAGCACAAATTGAAGCCATCGTTGCGGGCAAACCCATTCGTGACTGCCGTGTTGAGGTTGCGAAAGTGGCTGAGATGTTTGCCTACTATTCAGGTTGGGCCGACAAGCTGCACGGCGAAGTTATACCGGTACCTTCTGGACATTTAAACTACACCTTACGCGAACCCTTAGGTGTTGTCTTTCAGATAACGCCGTGGAATGCACCTATCTTTACCGGCGGTTGGCAAATTGCCCCGGCAATAGCGACAGGCAACAGCGTTGTCATAAAACCTAGCGAATTGACGCCAATCACAACAGTGGCGTTGGTTAAGCTTGCTGAAGAGGCAGGACTGCCCAAAGGTGTTGTCAATGTGTTGTGCGGTCTTGGGCCTACTGCAGGACAAGCCGCTATTGAACATCACGCAGTGCGTAAAGTGGTGTTCGTTGGCTCGCCTGAAACCGGGCGTAGGGTAGCCACGGCGGCTGCATCCAATTTAAAACCTGCGGTGCTGGAGCTTGGCGGAAAGTCAGCCAATATTGTTTTTGATGATGCCAATTTGAAGCATGCCTGCTTGGGTGCTCAAGCGGCCATATTTTCTGGCGCCGGACAAAGTTGTGTCGCGGGTTCCCGGTTGTTGGTTCAACGCTCTGTCCACAAAGAGTTTGTTGATATGTTGGCTAATGGGATGAACAACATAACGTTGGGTGACCCCTTGAATGAGAACACCGAAATTGGTCCCATTAGTAACGCGCGGCAATTTGAACACGTTACCGGCATGATCAAACAGGCTGCTAACGAGGGTGCAACGATACATACACGTACTAAAAACGATGGTTGTGGTTACTTCGTGCCGCCAACTGTATTAAATGATTTGTCTAATAATGCAACTGCTGCGCAAAGTGAAATTTTTGGTCCGGTAGTCACCGCTATTCCTTTTGATGACGAGGCAGAGGCGATTGCGTTAGCCAATGATACTAATTTCGGTTTGGCCGGTGCTGTGTGGACGTCAGACGTGGGGCGTGCTCACCGAATTGCAGAAGCTGTGAGGGCTGGCACCTTCTGGATTAATAGTTACAAGGCAATTCATGTTTCATCGCCGTTCGGTGGGTCGCTTAACTCAGGGTTTGGCAGGTCAAGCGGCACAGATGCATTGATGGAGTATACGGCTGCCAAGAGTGTCTGGCTGGACAGTGCGCCA
Source organism: Granulosicoccus sp. (assembly GCA_020627685.1). GTDB lineage: Bacteria > Pseudomonadota > Gammaproteobacteria > Granulosicoccales > Granulosicoccaceae > Granulosicoccus. The sequence goes on from JAHDGK010000024.1 coordinate 47,481, forward strand.
ACACCCAAGATTGCTTTTGGGTATGTGTCGTAGGAGGTGTCTATGAAATTGGTTAAAGATGTACAAGACTTGGTTTCAGAAGCACCTTCAATTGCTCCCATCTTGGGCTTGACCAGGTTCGAGACATTTGCCGAACTGGCTGGCACCTTGTTTACTGGACTTTGCAACAACACTGAGATCGGTAATACGGTAGCCAGAGTCTATGGTGCAGATGCAAGCCTTGTTGAACTCACAACTTACGACATCACAGAAACTGCGCGAAGAAATTTTGAACCCGGCGGACCGCCCGCAACGCTTTTATTCTCCCGTGGTGTGCACGCTGTAATGGCACATCGAATTGCCAATTACCTTTGGACTCACGAAAGCCCTAATCTAGCTCTTGCGTTTAAGGCTGCGTGTGGTCGAGTGCTGGATACAGACATTCACCCCGCTGCACAGTTTGGAGCAGGGCTGTGGCTGGATCATGGACTGGGTTTTGTCGTGGGTGAAACCTGCGTCATCGACGAAGACGTGTCCATATGGCATAACGTTACGCTTGGGAGCACGTTAAGCAATAGTGGGGCTTGCCGCCATCCGTACATTGGGCGAGGTGCGGTCATCGGGGCAGGTGCCATTTTATTAGGTAATATTAAAATTGGTGCAAATGCGAACATTGGAGCTGGCGCCATTGTTGTGGAGGACGTTGCCGATAATCAATTGGTAGTGGGTAACAAAGCCGCAGCCCGTGGTGAGGCTAAGATTAGCTTTTTAAATACGGAGAAGACAGAATGAATGCGTCATTTGGAGTGGATCATCCACTTGTCGCAACCCATGACATCAATCAACTTCGTGATTTACTGATTGCCCTTGGGTTCAACATGACCGCAATAGGTAAACATCCGTGGGGCACGAGTACCAGTCTTGCAATGTTTGATGGTTGTTTACTTGAAATCATGGGTATCTATGACAGTGCTTTGATCGATGAGGTTCCTGCAGGACATTTTCGATTCGGCCGGCATGTTTACGAATATCTTCAGGAACGCGAAGGTGTTGCCCTGACAGCATTACACAGCACAGATTCTCGCAATGATGCGCAACGCGCCGAAGACGCAGGCTTTACCGTTGCAGGGCATCTTGAATTTGGCCGCGACGTAACTTTGCCCGATGGTACATCCGACCGGACGAAAACAACGCTTGCCTTACTTCCTGATCTTAAGTTTCCCCGTTTGTCTTTTTTTCTTTGTCAGCAACATCGGCCTGAACTGATCTATGTACCCGAATGGTTGGAGCATCCCAACAAAGTCACCGGCATTTGCGGTGTGAATATCATTGCAGACACGCCTTATCATTCAGACTTGGTAGCACGCTTCAGCCAACTGTACGATGGATACACCAAGTTCGATGGTGGATTTCAATACCAGACAGCAAATGGGGTATTAAGAGTGATGGATGCTGCGTGCTTTGAACGAACCATCGGCCGCGTGCCAGAAGCTATTGCACAAGAACCGTTGCCTTGTATCGCTGGAATGGATTTGGTGATGTCTGAGCCGGCAGTTTTCAGCGAATATCTCAAGGCCAGTAATCTGGCTTATGGTGAAATTCCAAACGGATTTGTGTTGACATCACCTGAGACAACTGCGAACACAACTCTGAGGTTCATGTCAAAAGAATATAAATGAGTCGATTGTTCTCTACCGTTTTTTTTTTGGCGGTTCTATCATCGGTACTGCCACTGCAGATTATTCGGCGTAGCTGGTATCTGTCATAGGATGCATGTGCAAGTCGGTGCACAACCGGCCACCACTTGTGCCGGTTGTGTTTATCGTTTTCTTATTGGGAAGGTGTTAAATCTCTGTTCATCGTGTAGGTTCCCATATAACTTGCTTTATCCAAGATATGCGGTTGAATGGCAGCTAATGCCTGATGGCCATCGAAGGGTTCGGGTATCGATATTGTCTCTTGATCAAGAGCGTAAACGGTGAAGTGATAGTGATGCATGATGGAATCGTTCCATGGAGGGCATGGGCCATCATAGTCAGCGTAGTTACCCTCCATATCAGCATCTCCGGCAAACCACTGTGTGTAGTTATTTAGCCCGGCTGTGCCATAAGTTCTCTGGCCTGAGGTTTTGCCTCGAGGTGTGACGCCAGCAGATGCCTCCCCCTCTGTTAATTCAGTTTTATCAGCCGGTATGTTTAGTAGCACCCAGTGAAAAAAATCTACGCGCGCTAAGTCTGCAGGTACAGTCTTGCCTTCCTGGTTCACGTTCTCAGCTGACGAAGGCACATCTGGATCGTGACAAATTAGTGCATATGACTTTGTTCCCTGTGGGGCATTCTCCCAGCTGATCGGGGGGCTAACGTTGCCTCCCAATTCGAATCGTCCTTCTGTCGGTATCTGCCCGAACGCATATGTTGATGGTATGGCAGATCCGTGGGTCCAACTAGGTATTGTGATTTTCATTATTTAGCCCTCAATTGATGAATAGTGAGAGAACAGCTTACGTTCGTTTGCGATTTTGTTCGTTCAGATGGCGATCAAAAACTATCGGAATTCGATCAATGAGTTGTGGGCCGCTCTAATAAGATTGCGCATGTTGAGTACGAAACGAGCGCGACTGTGACTAAGCTACTAGCCCTTGTATTGTTAGCGGTATGTATTCGTAATAAGCAGTCGCTTAGGCAGCTGTTAACAATGCACCACCGTCGGGTGCAACGGGTTCTAAGTCAAGCTCCTTTAGAATGCTTCTTGTTGTGGCCGCAGCAGCGGAGAGTGTCGGGATGCCGGATGCTTTTTCGATAGCTCCTATTGACGGCAGTGAAGGCATTTGTACGCAAGCAGAAGCTATGATTGCATCTACACCGCGAGTGTCTAGTTTTTTCCATAGTTCAGCTGGGGCGTTTGGATCTTGTGCGGCGACATCTAGATTTCCTGGGATTTCTAAAGCAATGAAATCGTGCACTTCAATTCCTTCGTCTTCAATGTAGTCTGCAACTAATTTGGCCAACGGCTTCATATAAGGGCATATAAACGAAATTTTCTTTGCCCCTAGACTATGCAGTCCCTCGATGAGTGCGCCTGCAGAATTAAGTACAGGCGTCGCTTGGTTTTCTTGTAACGTTGCGTTCTGAAGTTTTTCGCGCGATGTACGATGGTAGCCTTTGCCCATACTCATTATTGCCACTAAGCAAGCATAAGCCTGTACTTCAACCGCTGCATCTGAAAGTTCGATTGCGCAGCGCACGCTCTCGTTATCCATGTTTTCTAACTCAGCTTTAACCACACTCTTCATGCGCATACGTGAGGAATGAAATGAAAAGCGATCGGGCAAGATAGTCTCTCGTGCACGCAACAGGGCTGGTATTTCGGTTTCCATGGTGATGTTAGAGCTAGGAACGATTAAGCCAACGCGTCTGCGTGATTGTTGGTCTAGCATGATAATTTACCTTGAGTAATAGGACGAATTAGAGGGCACGGCCCATAACCGCCTCTGGTAGCCAGGTAGCTATAGAGGGGAACAAGCACAGCAATAAAATGGCTAATACCATGCAACCGACAAACGGTATCGAGCCGCGTAAAATTGTCTTTAATGATATATCCGGCGCGATCCCGTTGATGACGTATAGATTTAAACCTACCGGAGGTGATATCAGTCCTATTTCCATATTGATTGTTAAAACAACAGCAAACCATATTGGATCAAACCCGGCGTTCACAATAACCGGTAACAGTATCGGGGCTGTCATCAATATCACTGCCACTGGTGGCAAGAAAAAACCGGCTACAAGTAAAAATACATTGATAGCTGCCATTAGCACCCAACGGTTTACGTCTAAGGCACCGATCCACTCAGCAATAGATTGAGTAATGTAAAGCGTAGACAACATGTACGAGAACACGCCTGCTGCTGCAATGATAAATAGAATCATCACACTCTCTTTGGTGCTGTCGCGAAATATGCTCCACAGTGCTTTGAGGTTGGTGAGCTTGTAGATCACAATTGCAACGAGTAGGCAAAGTAGCGCACCTACTGCAGCCGTTTCAGATGGTGTAGCGATACCCCCGTACATGGAGTACAAAACCCCGATAATGATAATGATGAAAGGGATTACTCGAGGCAGTATTTCGAAGCGCTGTCGCCATGTGTAGTTTTGTTTGGTCAGTAATGCGCGATTACCTGATCTCCAGGTTGCGTAGAGTGACCAAGCCATAAATAAGCCCACCAGTAATAATCCTGGGAACACGCCGGCTAAAAATAAACGCCCTATAGAGGTCTCAGTGGCAACTCCATATACGATCATTGTGATCGAAGGAGGAATCAGTATCCCCAAGGTACCACCAGCTGCGATTGATCCAGTTGCAATACCCGCTGGATACCCGCGTTTCAGCATCTCAGGTATACCCATCTTACCGATGGCAGCACAGGTTGCTGGGCTCGAACCAGACATCGCTGCAAACAAGGAACAGGCACCCAAGTTCGATATAACCAACCCACCGGGTACTCTCGTCAGCCAACGCTCTAAAGCCTCGTATAAATCAGCTCCTGCGCGAGTTGAAGAAATTGATGCTCCCATGATGATAAACATGGGTATGGATAGCAACGCGAAGCTATCAAGCTTGCCGAAAAATATTTCCGGCATGAGCTCAAGCGATCGGATACCGTCGAAGGTAAGTAAAAACCCACCGGCTACGACGAGTAAACCGATTCCAACCGATACACCAGAAAACAAAACTAAGATGGTGAGTAGCCCAACGATCGTGCCTAAAATTAGCGGGTCCATAACGATTACTCAATTCCAAAAGGCGATGCTTTGTTGACTACGATGTCAGCAAGATCTGCGAGAAGTTGAAAGGTAAGTAGTAAAAAGCCAATAGGTAGAGCGGCGTAAGGTATCCACAGAGGTACAGCGGTAACAGTATCTGATGTCCAACCCCGGCTCCAAGCAAAATGCCAATACTCGAAGCCGTACCACAGCATGATGCCGACGATAGTGATTGAGATGAGCAGTGTGAAAATTGCGAGCATGTAGCGAGATCGCTTTTTTAATATAAGTGGTACCAGATCAACATTGACGTGGCCGCGTTCTTTTTGCACGAATGAAAGGCCGATTAGGGTTGCTGCGATCACTAGGTAAACTATTACCTCGGTTTGCCATACGGTCGAGCCATTTAAAATAAATCGAATAAAAATCATCTGGCAGGTCAGTGCAATCGCTACCATGATCATTAGACTTGCAGCAATACCGGCCAAGGTTGAAAGGCCTTCAGCTACGCGTATGAATTGATTAATAGGCCTTGCACTGTTCTCGGGTTTGTTGGCTTCTGTATTCATTAGAATGTCTCTGGATTACTCAGCTTGATTGAGAATCAGCTTGGTTAAGGCTGATTCTCTTGCTACATTTGCCGCATTTATTCAACAGCGAGAGCCATATCAAGTAATGCCTGACCATTAGGTACGCTCTCAACGAACTGCTTATAAGAGGTTTCCGTAGCGATTTCCTGCCAAGCCTTAAAATCTTCAGGTGTCATTTCAGCAATCTCAACGTTAGCTTCTTTGAAAATTTCTACTGATTTTGCGTCTTGCTTCTTGGCTTCGCTCTGGTAGAACGCCTGTGCCTTCGCTGCGCCTCTCAATAGCGCGTCTTGCTGAGCGACATTTAAGCTTTCAAACGTAGATTTGTTCATCAACAGTGGCTGATAGAGAAACCACAACGCGATATCTGCGGCAGGTGTGTAGCATTTAACCTGCTCAAAAATTCGATAGGAAACAAAAGAGGCAGATGATGTATTTGCTGCGTCGAGCACGCCGGTTTGCATTGCGCTGTAAATTTCAGAAGAGGCCATTGATGCTATAGAAGCGCCAGCGCCAACCAACATTTGCTCAAATGATTTGCCTGCAGCTCTTGTTTGTAACCCTTGCACATCGGCTGGTTTGGTTATGCACTTGTCTTTACCGACAAAACCACCCGCTAAATATCCATGTACCAACACCATTACGTCATCTTCAGCCATCTGCGCTTCAAGTGCTTCCATAAAGGGGGATTGGCTAAGTCGTGCAGCGTGATCATGGTTTTTTACAAGTCCCGGCATAAGCGTGAGATTAAAAGCGGGGCGCTGACCACCTGCATAACTAAGCGGGAACACGGTCATATCTAGTTGTCCACGGCTTAATGGCTTGTATTGCTCGCGGGGCTTGAATAGTGATTTTGAGCCGAAAATCTTTATTTCTAGGTCGACATTGGAATTCTGTACCTCATCCGCCACGATCTGGGCGACTTGATGGCGAACGTCTTTACTTGACCATTGGTGGGAGAGACGAAGCTCCTTGGCATTGGCCCAACCGGTGCAAATAAACATCGCCAACAGGCTGACACTCGCGCTAGTTCGTAATTTCATGGTTTTCACTCCTCGTTGTGGAACGGATGTCTATGTATTCATAAACAGTTTATAAGTATACATATAAATATTATAAATATACATAGAAGCCTCAAAATTATTTGTAAATCCGATTTCTGCTAAAATTTGGGCGTCAAAAACGAGGTTAATGTGGCCAGTACTGCTGATATGGTTGTGAGTCAGATATCGCGAGATATCGAAGACGGCACGCTCAGACCGGGTGATCCCATAGACGAGGCCGCGCTCTCGGAGAAATTTGGTGTGTCTCGCACGCCACTTCGTGAAGCCGTCAGGTCGCTGGTCAATAGCGGGGTGCTTGTTACTAGGCCCCGAAAGGGTGCCTCAGTACGTATATTGACGCCCAAGGAGTTGATCGATTTGTTTGAAGTTTCGGCCGAGCTCGAAGGTATGGCCTGTAGGCTGGCTGCTTCAGTTTTAACTGATAACCACGCGGAGCTCATCAAAGCCGCGTTGCTTGAATGTTTTTCGGCTGCAGAAGTGGGTGATATTAAACGCTACTCAACCGCGAACTTGGCCTTTCACAAATCTATCCACGTTGCCAGCGGGAATGAAGCGCTGCTATCTCATCTCGAAAAGATTCAGATACAGGTGAATCCTTATCGCTTCATGCCGTATGAAGTGCGCGGCAGAATAGCGGCGTCTGCTCGTGAGCACAGTGACATTGTGGATGCAATATTAGCGGGTGATGGGAATGCGGCTGAAGCACTAATGCATGATCACATGATGCTACAAGGCAAACGGCTACCTTCGATCGTACAGTCAATGTAGGACTTTAAAGTAACAAATTCTTTCAGTGACAAAGTTGAGATCTCGCTGCTATTTCAACGTTGGGTAACGGCCAAAAAAATTGCACCTATTTTTCCCAGTGAGGAACCCAATCGCCTTCCATTTGCAGTGAGACTCCAGCACCATCTTCCTCTAGTTTCACCACATGAAGCTCGCCCTTATCACCGCCAAAGGTGTTGCGGGCCTTTTCAAATTGTTGATGCACTAAGCGAGTAACGGGCGAGGGTGTTTCGGCTGAGTCGCAAGCATTAACGATTAAGTTCAAATCCTTTTGGCATAGATCAAGTGAAAATGACGGGTCGTAGTGTCCCGCAAAAACAGAAGGCGCGTCGTGGTGCATACACCAGCTATCAGATGCGCCCAGGCTTAACGCCGGCCATAGACGGGACAAGTCCACACCAGACTTTACACCCATGACAAGTGCTTCACCCATGGCCGTTGCATGAATCGCCCAGAGTTGATTGCTGGCTAATTTAGTAATGACTCCGCTCCCGTTTGCACCCATATAGTGAACCGGGCCCATGAGCTCCATGACTGGCCGTGCTTTTTCAACAGTCGCTTCATCGCCTCCGGCGAACTGCGTCATGTTGGCATTGCGAGCACCATCTACTGCGCCTGTAACCGGTGCGTCAATGGACATCGCACCCTTCTCAGAAACAGCGCTAACCAAAGCTTTGCTGAGTTCAGGAGAATTGGTGGTCATATCAATCCAGATTTGACCTTCACCAATAGTTTCAAGAATACCGTTGGGGCCTCGGACAACCTGATCTATTTGGTCAGGACCAAAGACCATCGTAAAAACAATGTCCGCGCCTCGTGTTGCCTCTGCTGGTGTGTCCACCCAGGTTGCACCCATTTCAATATGTTGTGCAGCTCTCGATTTGTCGAGATCGCAGACCATGAGTTCGTGCCCGGCACGTAGGATGTTTAATGAAGCTGCGGAACCCATGGTTCCCAATCCGATAAATCCGATTTTCATACTTGATGTTCCTGTAATGGCGCGTCAACAACGACCTTTATGCTTGGTTTTGTTGCCAGATTTTTGGATAGAGATCAGTGCCAGGACGGTCTCCTGGCTTCAGTCCGTATTCAGTCATGATGGCGCTGTGGTCCGGGTCCATACCGCACTCTCTAAATTTTATACGAGCATCGTCTCCAAGCCACTTAGTGGTAAACACTTCTAATCCTTTGTCTTCATCGAGTTTGCCTGAACCGCCGTGCAAAATACGACTATTAAAGGCGACGCAATCCCCGGGGTTCATGTCCCAACTTATTACACCATAGCGTTCGGGGTCAGCATCGATGTCGGGAATGGACTCTTCAGCAATGCCAGAAAAATTCACTTGATCAACGTCGGTCTTGCCATCCGGATTTAGTTCACCAAAATTTGGCTGATCAAAAATTTGATTGTTCAGATGCGAGCCGGGCACGAACGCCAGAGCGTTTTTCTTTTTAACGGGTACGAGGGGCATCCAAATAGTACAAGTGTCATAACCTTCTATGGACCAATAAGGCTCGTCTTGATGCCATGGTGTCGAAAACTGAGTGCCCGGTGAGCGAACGAAAACTGCGTCAAAGAAAAAATTGATCTCTGTGGCTTTTAACAGTTTGCCGGCAATCTCGGCAGCAGGAGAGTTAAAAATAAACTGCTGGTATTCATCGACCTCCTGCCAGGCCTGGCTATCCCAAAACATCGTGCGGCCCTCGGCATCACGATCCCAGGTACGTGCACGATGCGTTGGATTTTTACCGTTGATCATTAACCCTCGCTTCAGCACTTCTATCCAATCTGAATCGAACATGTCCTTTACAAGGACGACCCCATCGCGATGGTAAGCATCGATTTCATCAGCGGTTATTTCGCGTTGTAATTCAGTATTCATAGTTCTACCTGCGTACGCCGGGTGATTGGATAGGTATTGATACGATATAGTCCATCTTAGACAAAGTAAAATAGTATGATATTGGCCTAAGACCTAATTATTATTATTGATGGATTCGAATCTAAATTTAAACTGGTTAAGAACTTTTGAAGCTGCCGCGCGATTGTCTGGATTTTCAGCTGCTGCACGAGAACTGGGACTTACCCAGGTAGCAGTTAGTCAGCAAATAAAGTCGCTTGAAACCAAATTGGGGCACGACTTGTTTGTTCGTCACCCCAAAAAAGTACAGCTGACGGAGGCGGGCAAGGCATATCTGCCATCGGTACGCGAGGCGCTGGAGAAATTATCCCATGCCACCTACGGCCTGTTTGGCTCAGATACAAACCAAACCATTGTGGTGCGGGCGTCTATCGCTGTATTGAGTTGGCTGACTCCCGGGTTGCATTGCTTCCGTCAACAACACCCGAATATCAAGCTTAAGTTCGTGACTTCTATTTGGCCTGATCCGATAGACACACAGAAGGTTGATATCGACATCGTATTGATGCCAAGCCACAAGCAGGCCGAGTCATCCGAAAAGCTTTCCGATGAGTACATTGTGCCGATATGTTCAGAACAGGCAGCCGAAAATATACTCACTCCCAATGATCTATGTGAGCAGCAAGCAGTGCACATAGTGGGGTACGACGATCATTGGTCGCTCTATCTAAATCACGTCGATCAGGGGACTAAGACAAATGTTGCTTCGAGCATCAGCTTGCAGGTAGACACATCCGTTTTGGCCTGCGAGTTAGTCGCATCGGGTAACGGATGTGCAGTATTAATAGAGCGTTTTGCTAGAAGATCTATTGAAGTAGGGAAGGCCATCCGTATCGTTGGCGAGCCAATACCATTGCAACAATCTCACTTTCTCGTCAAAACAGAAACTGGAAACGAGAAATCCGTTTCAGCTGAAATTGAAGTTGTTAAGGAGTGGATTCGCTCTGAATTTGCGAATAGCTAGGCTTCTTATGGCCGACAGGAGTTATGTTTAAAGCGGTAAAAGCGACTGTCTATACACCCTTTTTTGTTTTCGATCCGCGTAATCTCATTGCACAAGGTATCCCACACACAATTCAACTCCCCTGAGAGTCCACTGCTTCAACGGATACCCACTCACCACCTTTTTCATGAGACTGAACAGCAGCCTCCACGAATTGAACACCTGTAGCACCCTCTGCGACATCGGGGCACATCAGCCAATTATCGGGTACCTCTATACCATCCTTGTGGGCTGCAACCTTTAATGCGAATTCGGTGTAAAGGTTTGCCCAAGCTTCGATAATGCCTTCCGAAAATCCGCGGCCGGTTCTTACTAATCGTTCAACAGACGTCGTAACACCATGGCCATGACCTCTGGTGATGATTTGATCTGGGCTGCCATAGCGACATAACTTTAATTGCTCAGCTTGCTCCATGTTCCATTCTAGCCCGCCCTCTGAGCCGTAGACTCTCAGGCGAAGCCCACCTCGATTTCCACTGGCTAGTCGTGTCGCTATTAATGTTCCAGGAACGCTGTGAGCAAATTCTGTGGTCATGAAAACAGTGTCTTCTAATGCTTGCGGGGCGCCACATACATGCATGTCAGCACGTAGCCGCGTTATCGGCATGCCCGTTACAAAACTTGCAAGATGTGCAGCGTGTGTACCTATATCTGCAGTGCAACTGCTCTTACCGGATTTTTTAGGATCGATACGCCACTGTACATGGGCTGCATCTAAGGCTCCTTCGGGTACCATCCAGTCTTGCATGAATTCAACGTGTACTTGGTTAATGTCTCCGATGGCGTTTGTAGATATCAGATCTCTGGCTTGCCTAACCATTGGATAACACGACATCACATAACCAACAGCAAATGGCACCTCTAATTCATTTGATCGTTTTACAAGCGTTAAGGCCTGTGCAATTTCATTGGTTAAGGGTTTATCGCAGAGAACCGCAATACCGGCCTTAATAAATGTTTGTGATGCGTCGAAATGCAGATGATTAGGCGTTGTGACCATGACAGCATCGATGCCATCGCTACGTTGTGCCTCACGTTCTGCAAAAGATTCAAAGTTGTCGTAGGTACGTTCAGGTTGTACAAACCATGATGCTGCCTGCTCTTTGGATTTGTTGGAATCAGAGGAGAACACGCCAGCAGTGACTTCCCAGTAGTCGCTGAGTCGTGCGGCCATGGCTTGTGTACGTGATATTCGGCCACCGCCGACGACACCCAATCGCAGTCGTCTTTTGAGCCTGGGGAAAGGGCCGTTAAAGTCGAACTGCTCGGGTAAAAGTTTTTCGCTCATAAGTGCTATTGATTACTGGATAAGCTGACTGGTATCTACCCCTTCAGGCAGAATTTCAACAGCCATGAAAATAGCCGGAGTAATGGTTTCATACTGATGCCAAGGATAATTTCCCTGTGAATCGTACATAGGTTTATGTGTTGCACCGGGAGCCATGGGTTCTTCAAGATACAAAGTGTTGATATCTTTTTGCAGGCATTGTTGCATCTTGCCGAAGCCAACAATTTGCGTATGAACTTCGCGAAAACCGGGTACGGGGCAAAAAGGGTGTTCTTTATGGAGCCCGACATTTAGAGGAACAGAGCCTGAGTGATACAGAGTCAATCCGACGTTGTCTATAAAGGTTTTTGGCGACATATAGTGCTCAACGCCTTTAAGTCGTTCCTCACCGCGTTTTTCATAAGCGGAAGGCCAGTGTTCTTTTACTTTATTAAATAATGATTCTTCATCGGGGTATTGATCGAAACGTTCGACAAGTACTGCTCTTTCTACATTCTCTATGGTCCCACTTACCACCACACAGGACTGCAACGAAGGTAGTGTTTGTTGTTGAATGCTGAGCGCTGTTTCGCCTAAATTTAAGACGATAGTTTTTGAATTGATTGGCAGTACTCGTTGGTTGCGCACATGCTTAACGCAAAAAAACGGTTCTGCGATATCAAGAATATCAATGCTCATAATGCTGTTTTAATAACTTTTTTCTATGGGAAAGTTTCTGGTAACGCTAAAGGTGCATCGCAGCGACTGTCGATGTCCACAAACTGTTTGTACTCAGCGGAATCGAGAACACCTTGCATGACATCGAATATGTGCATAGCAAGTTCTCCATTACAACGAGCCGCACGTTTTTCGCGAATAGCCAGAGCCATATCTACTAAGCCGAGACCGCGGGAGTCTTCGTTATAGCCATGGGTGTTGGGGGCAACCTCCCAGTGCTCGTTGCCTGGTACTCGGGGCTGATACACCCAGCGCGATGTCTCCCTTGTTCGATACCACACATCTCCTTGAAAGATATTCGCACCATGTACGGGGTCGGGGTCGGCTATGCAAATAGTGCCGTTCTCTCCGTAAATTTCAAAACGCGGTGTGTCCGATTCCCAGATATCGAAACTGATCGTCATCGATCCTTGCACACCGGAGGCAAACTCAAACATGGATTGCACGTGAGTATCAACTTCAACCGGAATTCGCTCACCTGCGCGCGGTTGTGATTCAATCAGCCTCTCAGCAAAAGCTCTTCGAGCCATGCCTGATACTCGACAGATCGGGCCCAGCAGAAACACCATGGCAGTGAAGTAGTATGGGCCGAGATCCAGCAACGGGCCGCCACCTGTTTGATAATAAAAGTCCGGATTCGGGTGGTGTCGTTCGACACCTCGTGTCCCAACAAACGCTGACACCGATGTGGGTTTACCAATGACACCGCTATCGAGTAGCTTTTTCACCGTTTGCCAGCGCCCCCCTAGAAACGTGTCTGGAGCATTGCCAAGGTAGAGGTCTTTTTCGGCAGCCAGTTTGAGCAACTTTTCGCCTTGTTCACGGTGAGTGACGAATGGTTTCTCAGCGTAGATATGTTTACCAGCGTTTAGCGCCTGCCAGCTAATATCAAAATGCGCCGCGGGGATAGTCAGATTTAGTATGCAGTCGATGTCTTCATTAGCAATGAGCTCGTCCGGGGTACAGGCCAAATCTAGGCCGTATTGTTGAGCTTTGGCTTTGGATTCACCCAGATCCAGGCTGGCACAACCGACGACCTTAGTTTCACTAAATTTCTGCAGCGTTCGTAAATAAATATCGCTGATTCGACCGCATCCCACCAAGCCTATGCGTAGGGGAGGGCTACTCATAACCCTGCAAGTTCTGCAGCGCCAAGAGTAAGTTCCATGCTCTTCTCCTGATCATATTTTCAAGAATCTAAAAGATTACTGAGGTAAATTTAGACGAGCAAGATTTTTAGGCTTTTTGATTCACATTGATGTTTATTGGTGTGGTAATGCGTTTATATTGTCAGTAAATTGATTTAATTTGATGTAATTAACGGCTATGGTTTCTAATATTCCCATTGTTCCGCATCGTGCCACTATCTCCGCTATAGCCAAATTAGCAGGCGTTGGGACTGCCACCGTTGACCGCGTGTTGAACGATCGTGCACACGTGCGCGAAGCGACTCGTCAGCGAGTGTTGCGGGCAAAAAACGCGATAGAAACGGGCTCTGAAGTCGATCATCAGGCACGCGTTTGGAGGATCAGAATTTTTTTGCCGGAGGGGGCGGGCCCTCCAACGGAACATCTTGCAAAGTGCTTTGAAAGTATGAGCATCGCTGGCAGAGTGAACGTTGAATGTATTTTTTACGCCAAGTTGAAACCAGGAGCGCTCGCCCGGCGTCTCCGGGCTTGCTACAAGCAAGGTATCGATGCTGTAGGATTCCAGGCGCTAGATGATCCGAGGGTGTCTCAAGCGGTTGATGAGCTGGGGCATTTTGGTATTCCATGTGTGCCTATTCTTTCAGGCATAGTCAGTCCCAAGCTCACCGGTTTCATCGGGATCGACAATATGTCCGCAGGAAGAACCGCCGGTTTTCTAATGGGGCGATTGTTATCCCAACCTGCGCAAGTTGCTATTATTTCAACTGGTGAACTGTATCGTGTTCATACAGATCGAGAGATGGGTTTCCGATCAGTACTGCGGACCGACTATAGACATCTTGAAATCGTTGAAACTGAGTGCGGACAAGATGACCGGGAAAGCAACTACCAAATCGTTTGTGACGCTCTTCATCGCTACCCCGATTTAGGCGGAATCTATAACGTTGGCGGGGGTAATTCAGGGGTCGTACAAGCGCTAAAAAAGGATCATCACAAGGATGAAATAGTGTGCATTGGTCATAATCTGACACACAGGTCCGCGGAATATTTGCTTGATGGCTCAATGGACATAGTGCTACATCAAAATTTATCGCGGGTGGCTGATCTGGCTGTGCAAACGCTAGTTGCCAAACTCGAGAACCGCGAATATGAGATGGCATTGATTCCAGTTGAAGTGATTACGCGAGAGAACATTACCGGGATAGCATATGGGTGATTGAGGTCAGAATATTCTCTGAAATCTCCACCCGTTTCCTTCGCCATAGCGTAGTGTACTAAGCTCTGATATCAATCTAAAACCCATTAGGAAAAAACATTGGACAAAATAGAAGCCTTGCTTGGAAGCAGAATTTCCGAAGCCAGAATGGCAATGGGATTTTCTGAGAAACAGCTTGCACAACGTCTGGGACTCAAAGAGCAGACCATTGAAAAATGGGAGTCAGGAGAAAAAACGCCAAGAGCAAACAAGCTACATCAGATGGCAGGAGTTCTAGGCGTTCCGATTGTATGGCTTATGGGAGGTGCCGAAACTCCACCAATCGTAGAAGCGCCAAGTTTTAACGAAACTGATGGTCTAGAGGATAAATTATCAAAAGCAGAGGCTTTGATTAACGAACTCAGTTTTTTATTGACTGACATCCGAGCAAGTACTCGAAGAGTGCAACGGGATATCGATGCCGGCTAGCCTGCAGTTCCAACGACAGAGCAGTGCCTATCCTAGCCGTGCTGTTTCTGTCCATTTAAAAAAGGCCTCGATTCCACTTAGTCATCGCGACGGTTAGCGATCCCGTTTTATGAGAATGCGTGTACCTCTTCGTTACATCACTGTTTTTGGTGTTTCCGCACTCATTGCGCTAGCAGTGGGTATTGTCTTTTTCTTGGGCTTTTTCAGCGCCACGAAAAATACACGTGAATTAATGAACGATCAGGCCAACGGGCTGATTTCATCCATGCAGCGAGACATCGCACTGTGGATGAAACCGGTCAATAGTCAGGCAATCTGGGTTGCCGAACATGTGGCTGATAATTCACGCGCTGTCTCAAACCTTGAACAGTTTGATGCGTTTATGCAAGGCGCTTTGGCAGCTACAACACAAGTTGCCGGCATCGCGCTCGTTTCTCCAGACGCTTTGATACGACGCTGGACGCGTTCTACCGGTGAAGTCATAACGGAAGATTGGTCTGACAGGCAGGAGATAAAATTGTGGATAGAAGGTGCCAAGCAGCGTAGGGGGCCGTCGTGGGTAGAACCCTTCTTTACAGACACGATTGACAAAACAATCCTGTTGCACGATTTGCCGATATACGCAGCTAATGGAGAGTTTCTAGCTATTCTGGCGCAGATAGTTCCTATTGAGGAGTTGTCGAATCATGTTGTTGATTTATCTCCGCGAGAAGGGATGACGCCCTTTATTTTACATGGGGAGGATCACGTCCTTGCCCATCCGCTACTAACGAAAGTGGCAGACAGTGAGAACACCATCGCTACTCCATTGCCTTTGTTGGCGGACATCGATGATGAAATTTTAAAACGGATATGGTCACCAGACGATGAAGACCTTTTCTTTCTGAACGACTACGACAACATAGAAACCAGCGGTGTTTTCATCGAAGAACATGAGCGCTACTTTATTTATCTCTATCGAAGAATAAAGGACTATGGATCTGTACCTTGGATTATCGGAGCACACCTTAATACGGATATTTATGGCGGTGCAGAAAGTAAGCGTTTGGTGCAGGCGCTAGTCGGAAGTATCGCCGTTCTGCTTGCCGCCATTGTAGGTGCAATTGCCTTAGGTAGATACATCACTCGTCCTATAACTGAAATTGCTGAAGCCGCGCGATTAGTTGAAGCTAACAAACTCACTGAAGTGCAAGCGTTGAAGCCAAGTCGAATGTCGGAATTGGACGATGCGGCACGCTCATTTAATCAGATGTTAGTTGATTTGAGAGAACGCACGCTCATACGCCAGACGTTAGGGCAGTTTGTTCCGGAGACGGTTGCTCGCACTTTGTTGTCTGAAGGTGGTTCTTTAGAATCTCAGAATGCACAAGCAACCCTTCTGTATTCGGATATTGAAGGTTTTACATCATTAACTGAAAACCTGGGCGCCGCAAAAATGGTGTCTGTATTGAATGCCTATTTTTCAGCGATGGTTGAGATACTAGAAAAATATGAGGGCGTTGTTACTCAGTTTCATGGTGATGCCATTCTTGCCACTTTTAATGTGCCTATAGAGAATACTGAGCATGCGAAGAATGCCATCATGGCAGCTTCAGAAATGATTGAAACGGTTAACGCTCAGCAATTCTGTGGTCAAGCATTAAACGTCCGAATAGGAATCGACAGCGGCCCGGTGGTCGCTGGAGCTGTGGGTGCCGCGGGTAGACTCAGCTACACGATATATGGAAACCCGGTGAATTTAGCGGCACGGTTGGAGGGTATGAACAAAGAATTTTCTACTAGCATGCTCGTATCCGAAAATACTGAAAAACTTGCGGGTCCAAGCGCTAACTTGCGGCTAGTGGGTCAAACTTCCATCAGGGGGCAGGCAGAGACTATTAAGATTTTCACTAGTAGTCCTTTGACGTGATTTTCGTTCAGATGACGTCAGTTTTTCCATAGCCACGGAGGCTGACTTTCCAGAAGTCCCATGGGTCGCATGTGTGGCATCTGAAGACGCTCCTATCGTAGTTATAACCCATAGGCAAATAGAACACATAGGCGGGCTAAGTGGGGACGACGGCACCCCGACATTTTCCAATGCAAGTTATGTCACTGGTCAAACTGAAAGTGTTTGGGGGGCCAAAAATCCGCCAATAGTGGCCAATTCAAGTCCTTCGATTTAAACAAACCCTAGCGTTGCTGGTTAACATCGTCAAGATTTTCAATCAGCCGAGTCTCCAGCAATTGTCCTCCACGATACAAAATAGGATAGGCCAAAGAAGCAACCCGGCTATTAAACTGATTTAGCGCACGCAGTGTTTCAAGATGAATATTACTCGAATCAAAGCTCACAGCCGATCCACTGCTAAGGCGTTTCAAGTGCTTTTTTCGACTATCGCGTTCATGCCTTACCATCTCTGTTTTTTCTTCAAGCAACAGGCGTGCATGTTCAACGTCTCCGGAGACAAGGAGGTTCATTGCCAGTGATAAATTCGACAGTATTTGCCCATGCATCCTTCCGAGCTCTTCACTACCATCTTTTGAGAGTCGAACGCCTTGTTCGGCTTTTTCCTGTGCAAGCACCAGGAGCTGCTTACCAACAATGTCACCTGCTGACTCAAGTGCGATCGCATATTCAGTCAGTTCTCTAACCTTCTCTGTTTGGTTGCTATCCATGACGGGTGAGGGTATTGATGCTGCGTAACGTTTAATGTCATCTAACGCACGATTAACCAGCTGGTCTTGCGCGCGGATTGCTTTCATTCGATCCAGATCAAACTCGCGATAGAGCTCCATTACGGGCAACACCATACCTTCGACGATCTGTGCCATGCGAAGCGTCTCGCGCTGTAGGCTAGTTATTGCCAACTGCGGTTGATTAAGCAGTGCATCATCAAGGGCTGGGCGCAAGACAGGATTAAACGACTCTGCTTCTTTTTCATCTGGCAGCAGCAGCGTCATGGGTTTCTCTAATAAGCGACACAACGGCAACGCAGCTAGCAACGCGAAGTTGAAGAGGATATGAAAATTAATGAGGGCCTGAGCGTTTCCCATGTTGAATAACCAAACGGGTAATGTGAACCAAGAAATCATTAGGAGTACCGATACCGCAAAGCTCCCCCTGATGATTAAATTTGCCAAGGGTAGTCGACATGCCTGTACATTCATTCCACGGGCAAGCCAAACCGGTATGATCGCCGATCCGAGGTTGGCACCAAGTACCATTGCTATTGCCGCATTCACCGGTAGCGCCCCGATCGATACAATCGTCACAACCATTAAAATGGTGGCAACCGATGAGTGCATGAAAACCGTTAGGATTGCGCCGATCATAAAGGCGGTCAGGTAATCACTTTCGAGATAGGTAGAGACTGCTGGAAGAAAATCACTTTCCCTGATTGGCTCCATGGTTTGCCGCAGAAACATCAATGAGATCAGGATAAAAGCAACGCCAAGAACAATTCTGCCAAACTGTTTTAACTTGCGACGATCAGACTTAACCGAACACAATCCGCCCACTGCGAGTAATGTAGGTATCAACCACTCGAGCTGAAAAGATAACACTTGAATCACCAGTGCTGACCCGAGATCAGCGCCCAGAATCATAGGCAGGCCTATGGCAAAAGCCAAGGCACCTGTACCTGCAAAACCTGCTACCAATAGAGCGACTGCTGCAGAGCTTTGTAAAACAACCGCCATGAACAGCCCGGTGGCGGCAGCTGTTGGCCGGTTGGTAGCGCCAGTTACGGCTCGTCTGAACGCACTACCGAAAGTACGTTCTATACCGGTTCGAACCATGCGCACGGCGTAGAGCAACAGCATGGTCGCACCTGTAAGCTCAACAAGAAAAGTCAGTATATTCACAAATCTTGCGGTGCCACTTCAGCTAACATATTCGTTACTCATACTTGATGCTTGACAGTCATATGCGTGGCAGCCTCCAATCTGGATACACACCCGCCTTATCACAAAAATCTCCGGTGTCATAACCTGCAAACAAACCGTCTTGAGTCACGAGCACAGTTCGCCAGTGTCTGGCTGCAGCACCGACGATGTCTGTATGTAGCGTATCACCACACATGGCAATTCTTTCGGGTCTGATGTCTGGCAATGTGTTTTCGACTAATTGATACACTTCCGAAAACGGTTTACCAAAAAAACGGACCGTGTCTATACCCTGGTCTAGTAATAAATGACCATAGTAACCGGGTTCAATCGAGAATCCGTTGTCACGTGGTGCGACAAGATCAGGGTTGGCAATGACAACAGGGCGTGGCTGCCTCAACAGACTTGCCAATAAAGATCTTTGCTTTTCTTCAGTCCATCCCGTGGATGATAGAAACAAAAAGCCGTCAACTGCATCATAGGCTTCGTCGTTATTGCTCAAGCGGGTAGTTGGAACAGAGATATCTGTAAATGAATCTTCAGGTGCTGTAATCACACCCCAGTTACGTCCATCCAGTTGGCTAATAGCTGCCTGTCGACTGGTGATGATTTCTTCATCGTTAAGTGCAAGTCCTAAGGCCTTGAATTTTGCTACAGAGCCGGAGTGATCGTAACTTGCTGCATTTGTGAGTATGCGTATCTGAGCGCCTTTTGCGCGAAGTTCCTGTAGGCGTTCATCCGCGCCTTCTATCAATGTGTTACCGACATTAAGCACCCCGAAGGCATCAAAAACGAACGCACTAATCTCATCTGCAATGTCGCGTAATGAATCGATATCGCGAACCACCGACTCGGTATTGGTTTGCGGTGTACGCTCTTTAACTTGCTGATATCGATCAAAAATTGCAGGAGTAGTTTGCATAGGTTTTTACTTAATTTGAGCGTGTATAGCCATTAGCTTCTGTCTGGCATTCTATCGTTTTCAGAGTTAAAAGCAACAAAACAACAAAATAATGGAAGATTATTGTTCATATGAAGATGTTCGATTAGTTGATAACCACAATAAAATGTTGATTTGAAATTTTATTCACGGTAGTCTCAGCTGGAAACCCGTTGAGATGATCATGTCGAGTAAGAAACTAAACCGGCGAGAAAGGATTGAGGAGATTGTGCTGGAACGCGGCGCGATCTCAGTCGGGGCACTGGCGGAAATTCTCGATGTTTCAACTCAAACCATTCGACGCGACATCGATGATCTATGCGATGGCGACACCTTACGGCGCCAACATGGCCGTGTTGAGATAGACCCAAAAAAACTCAACACACCATTTGATCAACGCGCCGGCACTAACCTCGCGGGTAAACGCGATATTGGTGAGGCCGCAGCAGAACTGGTACCCGACGGCGCGACAGTGTTCATCTCTATAGGTTCTACACCGCTTGCGGTGGCAAGGGCGATGCGACGTCGCAAAGACCTGACCGTTATCACTAACAATCTCAGTGCGGCGATGGCTCTCAGTGAAGAAGTGTCGAATCGGATCATCATTCCGGGTGGTGAGCTACGTTTACCGGATCGCGATATTTTGGGTGACGAAGTGCTTGAGCTCTTCAGCAGATATCGTGCAGACATCAGTATATTTGGTGCTGCAGGTGTTGCCGAAGATGGAGCACTGCTTGAATTTCATGTGGCAGAGGTACGCGCGCGTGAACAGATTCGCGAAAACTCGCGTCTCTCCATGCTGGTGGTTGACAGCACCAAGTTCGGTCGAGCGGCTCCGGCGGTGGGCGAGTCGCTGTTAGACATCGACCACGTGATTGTTGATCGTCGTCCAACACCAGCTTTCGATTCATTGCTCGACCAGCTAAATGGTCGACTGCTGCTAGCAGAGCGCGACTAATGCAACCACATGTTGAACTCACCGGTATAAGTAAACGTTGGAACGATGCCATTGGTGTCGAAGGACTTAACCTTTCAATTGATCAAGGTTCTTTTGTAGCATTGCTTGGCCCATCCGGTTGTGGCAAGTCGACCTCCCTGCGTTTATTGGCCGGGCTGGAAATGCCTGATGAAGGCAGCATTATCATTAATGGTCGAGACGTGACCACAAGTGCAGCATCTGACCGTAACCTTTCTATGGTGTTTCAGTCCTATGCGTTGTTCCCCCATCTTTCTGTGGAAGAGAACGTTGTATTCGGATTAAAAGTGCGCCGTGTACCCAAACGCGAACGCATGGAGAAGATGGCACGAGCACTGACTATCACTGGCCTTGAGGGATTAGAAAAACGTAAACCTGGAGAACTTTCCGGGGGGCAGCGACAACGTGTTGCATTGGCAAGAGCCATAGTTGCCGGGCAAAAGCTTTGTTTGATGGATGAGCCGCTTTCAAACCTCGATGCAAAGCTTCGCAACTCTGTACGTAAAGACATCAAAAAGCTGCAGCGTGATCTTGGCATCACGGTGGTTTATGTCACGCATGATCAAACAGAAGCAATGAGTATGGCTGATAAAGTGGTGCTGATGAAAGATGGTCGTCTACAACAAGTCGGTAGCCCGAACGAACTTTACAGTAGCCCGGCAAATACGTTTGTGGCCGGTTTTATAGGCGCACCACCGATGGCTCTTATTGAGTCGGAAGTGCTACCTGAATTTGAAGACGGTCTGACGTTGGGCCTGCGGGCAGAGCATGTTTCCATCGTGCCAAATGATACCGGCAGATTATCTTGCGAAGTTATCGAGTCAGAGTTTGTTGGTGCAGAGACCCTTATT
Source organism: Granulosicoccus sp. (assembly GCA_020627685.1). GTDB lineage: Bacteria > Pseudomonadota > Gammaproteobacteria > Granulosicoccales > Granulosicoccaceae > Granulosicoccus. The sequence continues at coordinate 69,059 of JAHDGK010000024.1, forward strand.
GGCCTTGCGCACAGCGGTACTGTCGGGGTCACTGTTTTACAACCGGGCTTGTCATTAATTCAGCCCGGTGAACGTGTTGATATTACTTTTAACGACCGAGACCTGCATCGGTTCAATCAGGCAGGCGAGCGACTGTGAAATTACAGTCATTGCATCATCAATTGGAGGAGCTTCATTCATGAATACGCTAAAGAAGGTAAGTAGTGCGATAGCATTGGCCGCGAGCATCGCTATGCCCGCAGCCGCTGAAACGGAACTAACAATGTACTACCCGATTGCGGTTGGTGGTGCACTGACTGAAGTCGTTGACGGTATTGTCGCGGACTTTGAAGCTGCGAACCCGGACATCAGCGTCACAGCGATCTATTCCGGTAACTATGACGATACTCGTGTACGAGCGCTCTCGGCTATCAACTCTGGGGAACCCGCTCAGTTGGCTGTGATGTTCTCGATAGATGCCTACGATCTAATAGAACAAGATCTCATTGTACCGTTTGATGATCTGGTTTCAGACAAGGCATGGCTTGACAGCTTTTACCCTGCGCTGATGGCGAACGGTAAAATTGAAGGTAAGACATGGGGCATACCGTTTCAGCGCTCTACTATTGTGGCCTACTATAATAAAGACCTTTTTCGCGCTGCCGGCCTCGACCCCGAAGCGCCTCCTACATCGTGGGATGATCTGATCAGCGCAGGCAAGGCCCTCACCAAAGACGGAACTTACGGTTTGATGATTCCATCAACGGGCTACCCGTACTGGATGTTCCAAGCACTGGCGATTCAGAACGGCAAAGAAGTCATGTCTAATGATGGACTGACCACTTACTTTGATGATCAAACAGTTGTTGACACGTTGGACTTCTGGAAATCGCTGTCAAGCGAACACGGTATCATGCCAACAGGCACGGTAGAGTGGGGCACGTTGCGCCAGGCATTTCTTGAAGGCCAGACAGCGATGATGTGGCACTCAACCGGTAACCTCACTGCGGTTAAGAAAAATGCCAGCTTTGATTTTGGTGTAGCTGAGTTACCCGCCAATGTGCGCAAAGGCTCACCAACAGGTGGCGGCAACTTCTACATCTTTAAAGATACTTCAGATGAAGAAAAGGCCGCAGCACTCAAGTTGATTGAGTTCATGACATCACCCGAACAGGCAGCAACCTGGTCAATCGCCACCGGCTACATGGGTGTATCACCAGCGGCTTATGAAACGGATGCATTAAAAGCCTATACAGCGGAATTTCCACCGGCATTGGTTGCACGTAACCAGCTTGAGAATGCGGTAGCAGAGTTTTCCACATTTGAAACAGCTCGTGTACGCGATGGTTTGAACAACGCAATCCAGTCTGCATTGACAGGTTCCAAGAGTTCAGAGGATGCACTGTCTGAAGCACAGTCTGCAGCCGATAGATTGTTGAAGGCGTACAGATAGGAAGACCGGGCTGACCGACCTGGCAACAGGTCGGTCTATCCATCTCCAAGGTATCTCTCAGACAATTCAACTTTTAATGAAATCAGCATCTAATCTCGAACAACGCCGGCAATCCATCTATGGGTGGTTGATGTTTGCGCCTGCGGCAGTGATGTTGTCAGTGTTTGCGTTTTACCCGACTATCGCAACATTCTGGTCAAGCCTTTTTTCCCGCGGTACTCGCCGAAGGCCGAGTGAATTTATTGGTCTTGAGAATTACACCGATTTGTTTGCCGATCCGACATTCTGGTTGGTTGCTAAAAACAATCTGCTCTATGCCGGTGTAACCATTCCCGCTTCAATTGCAATTGCGCTGGCCATGGCGCTTTGGGCAAATTCTAAGATCTCTGCACGCAGTTTTGTTCGCACCGCCTATTTCACACCTACTGTGCTTCCGATGATTGCTGCTGCAAATCTTTGGTTGTTTTTCTACACGCCGGGGCTGGGCGTTCTGGATAAGATCGGCAGCCTGTTTGGGTTTGAGTCGGTCAATTGGCTCGGTCAGCCTGAAACGGCTCTGTGGGCCATTGTTATAGTCACTATCTGGAAGGAGGCAGGTTTTTTTATGATCTTCTACCTTGCGGCCTTGCAGACTATTCCAGAAGATCTTAAAGAAGCCGCAGACATTGAAGGCACTAGTCGCTTCACTTATACACGTCGCATTGTGTTGCCGCTGTTGATGCCAACTACTATTTTTATAATGGTCAATGCTCTGATTAATTCCGTCAAGCTTATTGACCATCTATTTATTCTCACCAAAGGTGGCCCATCAGATGCCTCCAAGCTTCTTCTTTACTACATATGGGAGATGGCGTTTGCCTTCTTTGATGCACCACATGCTGCTGCACTGACTATTCTAGTTTTGGCGGTGCTGTGTGTGGTAGCGGCAGTGCAGTTTCTTTATCTCGATAGAAGGACGCACTATCAATGAATAGGCTAAGCCGTGATGGGTTGACCAAATCACTAGACAGTATTGGCGCTATCGTGCTGGCCATCATCTGGATATCGCCTCTAGTTTTTGCCTTTTGGGCTGCCTTTCACAGCACTTCAGATGCGGTAAATTTTAATCTGTTTTCCGCATGGACTCTCGACAACTTTCGTACAGCGTGGGCTGGTGCGCCCTGGCTAAAATACTTTTTGAATACCTTTTTGTTGGTGACCATTGTTCTTATCGGTCAATTCTTTTTTACCACGCTCGCAGGTTTTGCCTTTGCTAAGTTATCTTTTCCGGGAAAAGACCTTATTTTTATTCTGGTGTTGATGCAGCTCTTCATATTGCCAGAGGTTCTGATTGTCGAGAACTATGCAATGGTTTCGCGCCTTGGTCTGTTTGATACGCTTTTCGGTGTAGGCATGCCGTATATGGCCAGTGCATTCGGTATCTTTCTGATGAGGCAATCTTTCAAGTCTGTGCCAATAGAGTTGCATGAGGCCGCTCGTATTGAAGGCTGCAGTTTGTTCGGTATTTTATGGCGTGTTTATGTGCCACTGGCAAAACCAACCTATCTTGCTTATGCGTTGGTGTCTGTGTCGACTCACTGGAATAATTTTCTTTGGCCTTTGATTGTAACTAATTCACCTGATACACGGCCATTAACTGTTGGGCTGTCTATTTTTGGGGCACCGGAAAATGGTGTGGACATCAGTATTATTTCAGCAGCAACGCTGATGTCGGTCGCACCGCTGTTAATAGCGTTCCTTGTATTTCAGCGTCAGTTTGTGCAGGCCTTTTTGCGCACTGGCATTAAATGACAAGCATTCTGCAAATCTCAGATACCCATCTGGCTGCCGATGGCGTTCTGGTCTCTGGTCGACTCAAGACAGATGTCTCTTTTAAAAAACTGCTTGATCGTTTGTTAGACGCACAAGAGCAGTGGGGAAAGATAGACGCAGTCATTGTTACGGGTGATATCAGTGATGATGGCAGCGAGCAAAGTTATTCGCGTTTCAAGGCTTTGGTTGCTCCTCTTAATCTTCCTGTCGTTGTGATTCCGGGTAACCACGATAAACGAGAAAAAATGCGCAGCGCGTTCAGTCACGACGGCTATCTACCAAGCTCAGGCATGCTCAACTGGTTCCGAAGAATAGGGGACGTCAACGTTATAGGGCTGGATACCCTGGTCGAAGGCCATGGTCATGGCGAATTGGCGCTTGAGACACTGGATTTTCTGGAACAACAATTAGACGTTGTGCGACAACTACCACTCATTGTCGCAATGCATCATCCGCCATTTAAAACCGGCATTGCCTTTATGGATGCAATTGGTTTAAAAAACACAGACGCATTTGTAAAGGTACTACGACGAGCACAGTGTCAGGAGATTAGGATATTGTGTGGTCATATACACAGTATGACTGTTGCCAGCATAGCAGGGCATGTCGCAGTGTCATCGCCGTCGCCCTGCAGCGGGTTCGAATTGGATGTGCGTGACGAAGCCTCTGTTGGATTTTACGATTGTGAAGACGGCTGTTTGTTACACCGTTGGTCCAACGGGTTTCAAACCGTTCGTATAGGTCCGAGCAGTGGGACAGGTCCCCATCCTTTTGGTTGAGTCCAATACATTGGCTTAACTGAGTAGCGCCATAGAAAATGGTGGGCCCGGCAGGACTCGAACCTGCGACCAAGGGATTATGAGTCCCCTGCTC